>USNF01000006.1 GCA_900555985.1 uncultured Gemella sp. | reverse complement strand
AATACCGACCTCCAAAAAGTTAGATTTTTTGGTCTAACTTTTTGGGGTCGGTACATATTATCCATTCCTTTTATTTATTTACAAGTTTGAAACTTATATCAATTAACTGTATTAAATAATTTAAGTCCGTATTATTATCAATTACAACACTAATCCAATGCTTCTTACTCATATGGTATGAAGGAAATATATTTCTTTCATTAATAATCTTTGGAATATGGTCAGTATTATGTTTTAGATTAATAATTTTAACTTTAGATTCTATTGAACTATCTTTATTTAATTTATTATACTCTACGTCGAGTATTAAAGCATACCATTTATTTTTATCTGTCACAAAGGCTTTTATATTTGGATTACTTTTAAAAGGTTTAACCATAGTGCTGCTATACTTTTTCTTAATATACTTTATAATTTCATTATAAATAGCCTCTGTATTATCAGATAGTTCTAAAATCTCTTTTATTATTAATTCCACTTCATTACGAACATTTGTAACTACCTCGCCTACTGCACTATCTACACTAAACAATGGATATATTTCATTAAAATTATTATCGTAAACCTCAATCTCAAAAGTTTCTACTACAACTCTAATTTCAACTCTAAACTCATTATTTAATATACTTTTTTTGAAACTTAATCCTTTATTATCTCTTAAAAAGCCACATTTAGTTAATTGATTTTCAGTCAAGTTATATTTTTCTATATTTACTATTTTCATTTTATTAGAATCTTAATCTATCGTGTGGCTCTTGCCATTTATCAACACTTGGACCTCCAGGCACTATTTCTCTACCACCAGATACATAGTAACCAACTTTTATTGCTTCAAAGTCAGTTGTATCACCAAAACCAGGAGTTTGATATAAATCTTTTAGGTAATTAAATATGTTTGGATAGTCTTCTATTCTTTTTTTATTAGCTCCATACATTCCATAGTATACAACATCAAAACGTATCATAGTCGTATAAAATCTAATATCAGTTTCGGTAATAGAATTCCCATTAATATATCGTTGGCTCGATAAGAGTTCTTCTACTTCATCTAATGAATCAAAGAATCTATTAAATGCTAAATCATACTCATCTTGAGTTTTTGCAAATCCCATTCCATAGACTCCATCATTAACTGCAATAGCTAATTTTTCATTCCATTCATCTATTTGTTTTGCTAAAGATTCTGGATATAAATCTATTGCACCATCTTTATGAAGCGGCTTAAATACAGTAGCAAATTCATGAAGTATTTCTGCTGATTCTTTTCTTACTATTTTTTCTGTTTTTAAATCTACTAATGCAGGTACAGAATATGGTCCTTCATAATTAGGTTCGCTATAATTGTAAACTGATTTTATTGTTGATTTTTTTAGTATTGGATCAACACCATCTGGATCAAGTGAGAATTGCCAACCGTCTTCACCACGACGATAGTCTAGTGTTCCTAGACTAATTACTTTATCTAGACCTAATAATTTTCTAGCTATTACTGCACGATGAGCATATGGACAAAGTGCTGACCATAATAATCTATATCTATCTTTTTCAATAGGTTGTTCCTCTGTGTTAAATGGTTTATTAAAATAAGTCATATCTATTTCTCCTTAGTTAATTTGTTTTCTAGATTTATCAAAAATTTCCATAACCGCTAAACTATGTTCCTTTTGTTTTTGCATGAAATCAAAATCTTTATTATCAATTACATCGATAAATTTTTTAAACTCCGAATACATTCTATGTTTATGTATATTTTTATTAACTTTCATTTCTACTTCATTATTTTTAATAATATAGTTTGGTACTTCATTTAGAGTACCTATTACTTTTATAAGACCTTTGTCACCTTGAATATTAGCGTAACTATTATTATAGGTATCTTTAGCGGCTATACATACTACTTTAAAATCATCATATTCTAATATTAAAATTCCTGAAGTATCTACTTCTCTAACTATATTTGGATAATACTCACTATTTTTTGGAGCTCCAAATAATCCTACTACAAAGTGAATATTGTAAATATTAAGATCTCCTAATACTCCTCCACCTTGATTTTTATCAAAGACTGGTGCAATAATACCTTTTTTAAAAGCTTCATATCGTGAAGATAATTGTGAAAAATTACATTCAACTAATCTAATATTTCCTATTTGAGAAAGATTTTCTTTTATTTCTAAGTAATTAGGAAGATATTGGTTAGTTATAGCCTCTATTAGAATAAGATTTTTACTTTCTGCTAATTGAAATAATTCAACAGTTTCATTATAAATCAACGTAAATGGTTTTTCACAAATTACGTTTTTCCCAGCTTCTAGTGCTTTTTTAGCAACTGAATAATGTAAGTTATTAGGAACAGCTACGTAAATCGTATCTATACTAGGATTACTTAAACATTCATCTAGGTCTGTATATATTTGCTTTATATTATATATATTTTGTAAATTCTTTAAATTCTCTATATTTCTCGCAACTATTGCTTCTAATTTTATTTCTGGGAGCTCATGTGTAAAAGATAAGAAATCTTTGACAATCATTCCTGCGCCAACTATACCTAAGTTCATTAATTTCACTCCTTTACCTTTAAAACTACTTTAATTATATATTGATATTTAGTAATTATCAAATCTCCAATATAAAAACGAGATTCATCATGAACCTCGTTTTACTTTTTTATTATTTTGCTTTTTTTCTTGATTTAATAACTCCAACTAATATAGGAATTAAACTGATTAAGATAATAGCTATTACTACTACTGAGAAGTTGTTTTTAACAAACTCTATGTTCCCAAAGAAGTATCCAACAGAAACAAAAAGTGTACACCAACAAAGTCCTCCGAAGAAGTCAATTGTTCTAAATTTTCTGTATTCCATTTTTCCTGCTCCAACTATAAATGGAACAATAGTACGGATAATTGGGAAGAATCTAGCTAAGAAAATAGATTTTCCACCATGTTTAGCAACAAAGTTCTCTGCATCTTGAATATTCTCATCAGATACAAGTTTTTTAAACCACGACTTACTCTTTAGATATTCTGAAAAGTTTCTACCGATAAAGTAGTTACAGTTATCACCAATAACAGCTGCAGCTACACATAATAATAATAGTGCAAAGATATTATTTCCTGTCGCTGCCCATAATGCTCCACTAGCAAATAATAGTGAATCACCTGGTAGGAATGGCATAAATACCAAACCTGTTTCTATAAAGATTATTAAAAATATTATTCCATACATCCACCACGGACCATGTTGAATCATCAGTTCGCCTAGATGTTTATCTATGTGCAATACAAAATCAATTAAAAATTTTACAGTCTCCAAAATTCCCCTCCTGATATTAAATGTAATTTAGATTATAACATAGCTTATATACCTTGTCTAATAATTCTAATATAATATCATAATTTTATTATTCTTTAATAAATTTTTTCATTTCTGCAATATACTCTTTATTACTATTATGTTTTCTAAGATGATTTAAAACTCCTATTGTTGGCTCGCTAACATCTTCCAATTTACGTCTAGTCTGCCATAGTATTTTAACTTCATCTGGTGATAATAGTAAATCCTCTTTTCTCGTAGAACTTTTAAGGAAATCAATAGCTGGAAATACTCTTCTAGAAGCTAATTCTGGTGAAAGAACTATTTCCATATTCCCAGTTCCTTTGAATTCTTCAAAAATTAAATCATCCATTCTTGACCCGGTGTTTATTAGTGCTGTTGCAATAATAGTTAGACTTCCTCCACCTTCAACGTTACGTGCTGCACCAAAAAATGCCTTTGGTTTATGAAGACTTGAAGGATCTACTCCACCACTTAGCACCTTTCCACTACTAGGTTCTACAATATTATAGGCACGTGCAAGACGAGTTATACTATCCATTAGAATTATAACATCTTGTCCTAATTCTACACGACGTTTTGCATGTTCAATAACTAACTCTGCTACTTTAATATGGTTCTCAGAAGTTTCATCAAAAGTAGAACTTACTACATCTGCACCTTTTACAGATCTTTCCATATCTGTAACTTCTTCTGGTCTCTCATCAATCAATAAGATAATTAATTTTTTATCTGGATAGTTTTTTCTAATTGAATTTGCTATATCTTTTAATAGCGTAGTCTTACCAACTTTAGGAGGTGCCACAATTAATCCACGCTGCCCAAATCCTATTGGTGCTACTAAATCAACAAATCTTCCTGATAAATTTTCTTTTATAGTTTCTAATACTATTTTTTTATCTGGATATATTGGAGTTAATGCCTGAAAATGTGATCTTCCTTTTGCTACTTCTGCATCTACTCCATTAACTAAATCAACCTGAAGTATCCCTGCATAACGTTCCCCTTCTCTAGGTTTTCTAACTTTTCCACTTACTTCGTCACCTTTTTTTAGTTCAAAACGACGAATTTGAGAAGCCGAAATATAAATATCAGTCTCACCTTTTTTATAGTCAACCGTTCTTAAAAAGCCAAATCCATTCTCTGGGTGAATATCGTCTAGTATACCAGTTGCGTAATAGTGATCTTCACTTTTTGATTGTTTCTCTAAAATAGCTAAAACTAATTCTTTTTTGTTTAAAGTATAATAACGAGGTACCCCTAATTCTTTTGCAAGGATAGTCAGTTCCTTAGTAGTTTTACTTTTATACATCTCTTCAAAATTTTGATTACTCATTAAATTTCCTCTTTCTTACATTATACTAGGGGTAAATTATCTAAATTCACCCCTATCTTATAATTATTTATCTTTTACTTAAAACTATAACTGCTAGTAATATAAATGCAGCACCTAATATATCAAATATACCAAATGTTGATCCTAATAGTAAGAATGAAAACACTATTGCAGCAATAGGCTCAAGACAACCGATAATACTTCCTTTAACTGCCCCAATTAATCTTACTCCTTCAAGGTATAAGCTAAATGAAGCGATAGTTCCTATTAGTACTATTCCACTAATACATAAAAAGTCAATATAACTAAATCCTTGTGGGACATAATAGCTACCTGTTCCAAAATATATTACAATACCCGAAATTAATAGCCCCCAGGCAATAGTTGGCATAACTCCATATTTTGCGGTTAGGTGAAGAGAAGATATATTATAACTTGCTAAACCTATCGCAGAAAGGATTCCCCAAAATAATCCTACTGAAGAAATATTTAATTTACTAAAATCTAAGTGCGTTGCCATTAGTACAACACCAAATAGTGCTGCAGTAATAGCAATTACTTCTCTAGGTATTGGTGCTCTTCTATTAACTATACAATAAAATACCATTATCATTACTGGACCAGTAAATTGAATTACCGTTGCCATACCAGCATTAGTATATTTTATTGCCAAAAAATACGTTCCCTGACATATTAATAAACCGAAAAACGAAAAATTAATAAGTCTTATTATATCTTTTTTATTTTTAAAAACTCTAAATAAATCTGTTTTATCTTTAAAAAATAGCAATATTATTAAAATTAATCCTGCATAAAACATCCTTGTAGATATTACCCACATTGAATTAATTTTTGAAACATTTAGTAGATATTCACCTAATACACCTGATATTCCCCAACATGTTGCACCTAAAATAGTGAGTAAGGCTCCCCTTTGCGCTGTAGATAACTTCATACTATTCTTCCTCTAAATGATCGAATAATCTTAATCTAGATTTTACTATTTCATCTGATTTTTCTACTACTTTATTGTATGTCTGATCTTTAGATAAAAGAATACTCGTAAATAATGTAATCATATTATTTTGTGAAATCATCATATTACCACATGTATAAAATTTTGCATTTAAATCATTATTTATATAACCAAAAGGTGAGTACCAATACCCATAACCTATATCATTTTTTCCTTCAAAGAAATCATGAGCAGCTTCTTCCGGAAAGCCTTTAATTAATGGAATTGGATATAATAGGCTTAAAGCTTTTATCGCTTGTTCTTTATTTTCTATTTTTGATTGTAATACCGAGTAAAGATCTAATTTTTTACCCATTAAAACAGTGTCTTCACTAACTTTGAAACTAGTATCATAGTGTTTTTCAAAGTTATCTTTATACTCATTAATTATTTCTTCGTCATCGCACATAATCGAGAAATCATCATCAAATAAATTCTCCTGTTTTAAATATAAATACGCATTTAAATTTTCTTCTTGATAATCTAATGAGATTAGTGGATTAGTACTTAAGAACAAACTCTTCTTAGATTCAAACGCAATAAAATACCTATTTTTTATAAATAAATATCTAGTTAAAGCGGCTAGGGATATATTATTTTCTAATAATACCAAGTTCTTTCTTGATAATACTATTCTCTTCAATTCATCTTTTTCTATTTGTAACAACGCTGATCTAATATCTTCTTGCCAAAGCTCTGGATAAATATCTCTTACAACAGAAATATGTGGTTCGTTTAGTTTTTCTTTATAATTTTCAAGTTCTTCTAAGAATTGAATTCTCTCATGCCATAAAGAAGTAAAATCTTTTTCTTCTTTCATATTGAAGAATAAAGTAAAGTAGACTTCTTCTTCCTTAAATACAGCTAGTATCCCAGGTATCACAAAAGTTGTATCACTAAAATCTACCCATTCTTGACTACTCTTATTTTTACCATCTGATACACCACCATAGATACCAAAATATTCTTCATCATGCTCATCTATATCAAGAAATGTAACTTGCGTTTTTAATTCCTCAAAACCAGAAAGAACACTACTATTATCAAAACTAGTTAGAAAATCATTTGAATCAAGCAACCAAGTTGATTCGTACCCAATACCAATAATAGCATGCTTTGTATCGGGTGCCCTTATTATAAATCTTTCTCCCCTTTTAGAAGAAAATAGACTTATAAATTGTGATTCATTAAAAGTTTTCTTCACCTTGAATTTTACTACAAGTTTGTCATCAAGAACTATATCACTGAAATTATAATCTATAATCCTCTGATAATCATTCATAACAATCTACTCCTCTATCTGATTATTTGTGTTATTTAATGCTTCTTCTCTTTCCTTTTCTAAACGAAGTTTTGCTTCAAGTTGTTTTTGTCTTTGTTTAATTAATCTATTTACTTCCTCTTCTGATTTATAACTTGCTTCTTTATCAGTAAAAATAATTAAATTTTTATGTTGATTTAAGACTGATAAAATAGTTTTATTTTCTTCATTATCATTTTCAAAAAGTTCTGCAATATACTTTCTCTTATCTGAACCCACAGCTACAACAAATAGGTTTCTTGCAGACATTAGATTTTCATACCCTATACTTACTAGTTTATTACTATTTATTTCCATACCTGAACTTTGAAGTTGGTTCTTTTCATCATCCGAAAATTCTACAAGGTGGACATTTTTATTATCTTCATCTACATAACGATAGTCTAGTATTCCACCATCTGATCCTAAAACTACTATTGCAACATCAATAGGATTATCTTCTAGTACTTCTTTATACTCTTGAAGTTCGTCTACCCATTTATCACTATCTTTGCATTCCGGATAATAAACATTTTTTAAATCTATATCTAATTTTTTTAGTAGTTCACGACGAGCAAATCGGTATAAACCAAAGTTCTCTTCAATATCGATATCAGCAAATTCTCTTTGACCTAATACTATTACATGTTTATAACGATATTTCCCCATCTTACAATCATCTATCATTCTATTTGTAAACTGAGTATTTATTATATGTTCTGGTAAAGATATCACTGCACCATCCTCTAAATTTTTCTCAAATTCATCATACATTCTATTTAGTACAGCTGTTTCACTATTACACACTATATATTTCACTCTTTCACCTCCGAGCAAACTTCTTACATTTTTATATATTATATCACATTTAGCAGTTGCTAACAACGTTAATCACCTTTAACAACTACCATTAACACTCTACTTTAATTAACTTAGATAGTGTATACGAATATATATAAGTTTGAACATTCTCTACACAATAATATTGTTCTACCGCTTCTTTATATATTCGTAGCTGTTCTTTATGTCTTTCAACCAAAATACTATCACCAGCACCTACTGATACATTATCTGTCTTATAGTCGATTATCATATATTCCTTTTCATTAAGAATAACTAATAGATCTACTACCCCTTGCAAAATTACTTCTTTTTCGCTAATACTTTCTTTATATAGCTGTTGTGCTTGTTTAGAAATAGTAAAAGCAACCTCTGTTTCACAATTCTTTGCTGTTCTTACTGTCTCTATTAATTCATTATTTATAAAGTTATAAATTTTTAATTTATCATCTGAATTATTTATTAAGTTATATTCTTCTTCAGTTAGTATTCTTTGTTCTTTTATATTAATTAAAATACTATCTTTTTTTACTAAACTCTCCAAGTAGTTATCTATATCATTTATTTCTTTATTTTTTCTAATGTCGTTTATTATTCTTTCAAACAACTTATGAACAACATTACCTCGTAAGATTGCCTTACTAGTAGATGTTGATTTAGCTAGATTAGATAATTCCAAATATCCTTTTTTATCCTCTTTATTTTTTATAAATTCATCTTGTTTATTTATTTTTTTCAAAGCACTATATGATGTTTTAGCAGGGAAGAATTTATTTTTGGATTTAGCTCCTTCAATAATTTGTTCCCCTTTTAAAGCTTTATTACTAAATTCACTATAAAACTCTTTTAAATAATCTTCATAGTTATTTTCATCACCTGATTCTACGATTTCTCCACTAACTTCTGGAATATATTGTTCGAAACTTGCTCCATGCTCGCTTGTATATTGGTAATTATCTTCACTATAATCATTTAATACTACATTAAGAATTTTTTCAAAATCACCTTCTTCAAACAATGCTTTTGAAACATTATTCCCCATAGCTTCTTCTTTGTTTAATTCGATACCTTCAGGACTGACTAAATAAAGAGCTTTTTCCGCACGAGTTAGGGCAACATATAGATTGCGGACTTCTTCTTCTCTTTCTTTAATACGAATTAAATTACTATTTAATTTATATAAATTATTAAAATAACTATTTTCAATAGTTGAAATATTATACTTTTTACATAAATTATCTATATCGATACTTAATCCAAATTCCTCAGTAAACAGTACTTCGCCACTATATCCCCTTTTACTAAATGAAGTATCCAAATCAGAAACAAAGACGTATTTATACTCTAATCCTTTGGAAATATGGATGGTAGATAGAGTTACACTATTATTAGGTACTTTTTTCTTAGTTTCAAATACTTCTTCATCTTTAATATTTTTCAAATGATTAACAAAACCACTTAGTTTATTATCTAGATTTTGATAATCTATAACTAAATCTCTAAAGTTCTCATAATAATCTACTTCTTCATCACTTACACTTATTGTAACTAGATAATTAATAAAATCAATGTCTTTAGAGGTTTTTTCTAATAAATCTATCAATGAATTATTTAGACTAAAATTCAACCATTTATTAAAGATGTTTAATGTTTTTTTGTCTTTTTCGGTAGCACTATTTTTTATTTTTTCAAATAAATTTTTTCCATCTTTAAGAGATAGTTCTAACAATTCATCATTACTATAATCAAAAATTTCACTGTGTAATAATGCTATCAAACTAGCTTCTCTATTAGTATTATCTAAAAAGTTAAATAAGTTGAAAAGTAAATTAAAACATATCGATGTAGTAAATCCTACTTTTTCTTTAAAGAATAGTGGTATATTATATTTTGAGAAAATATTTTTATACTCTATCATCTTAGTGCTGTTTCTTACTAAAACTGCATAATCACTATATTTATTTCCTTCTTCAATACCTTTTAGAATTTCACTAGCTATATTTTCTATAGATTGTACTCTATAAAGTTTTTTATCATCTTGCTCCACCCCAGTAAAATAACTAACCTTCCCATTAATTAGTCTTGTAGGTATTACATTATTATTTTTTTTCTTAACTGTAGGATAATATAGAGCACTCTCTTCATCATAACTTATACCAGCGTTTTTATCTGCCATTAATCTATTAAAGACATAGTTACTACTCTTTAAAATATTTTCATGACTTCTAAAGTTTTCTTTTAGTAGAATACAGATACCAACACCTTCATATTCTAAACTATAGTCTTTATTTATATCATAGTTATCAATAAATAGTTTTTTATAACTATTATATTTTTCTTCAAAAAGATCTGGATTAGATCCTCTAAAACCATAAATAGCTTGCTTTACGTCTCCAACTCTAAAGAAGTTTACATTATCACCTTTTATTATATTAAGAATATACTCTTGTAAATTATTATTATCTTGATATTCATCAACGTATATTTCAAGGAAATAATCTCTATAGTAATTTGCCGCTTCAGTAGGTTCTAATTTTCCTTCTTTCTTATGGACTAAGGCTTTAATTGCAAGGTGGTTTAAGTCTGAGAAGTCTAAAAAGTTGTTAGCTCTTTTTTTCTTAATAAATTGTTCATGCACGCTTATTAAAACAGTTCTAAAATTATTAGAGAAATCATACGTATGTTTTGCTATTTGAAAAATAGATAGATAGTTGTTAAGTGTGATAAAAGCATTATTTAGATCTTCTGCATTAAAAACATCCCCATCTGCCTCTAACTCTCTTTCAAAAATTCTAATTAATTCATCAATTTCTTCAATTTTTTCAAGTTTACTACCTAAAAGACTTTGTTTCTCATCCTTAAAAATTTCTTTACTTATTTTTTCTTTCTTTGTATCTGAAAGTATACTGTTAGAAATAAGTTTATCAATATTATATTCTTTATAACCATCTATAAAACTTCTAACATTTTTAGCATAGTTTACAGCAAAAGTAATTTCTTCTTTAGTAGTTAATGATTCTAATTTCTCATATTGCTCTATTAGTTCATAATCTACTAAATTAAATTGCTGTAATGTACTATCTAGATTTCCTAGGAAATCTGTTTCTAAATATTCTTCAAAATTAGGTATAGTTAGAAGTTTATAATATACATCAATTATAGATGATACAATATTATTTTTATCCCCTAGTATTGTAAATAGCGAGTCAGTAATATTTTTATCTTCTTTTGCATATTGCTCAAGTACTTCATTAATTGCATCTACTAAAAGATTTTTACTATTTGGTAGGACACTGAAGTTGGGAGATAAGTATTTATATTCCCCATCAATCTTTTCCTCAACTAAATAATAAAATTTCTTTAGGACACTTAAACAGAAACTATCAATAGTAGTTACCAAAGCATTATTCATTAGCATTCTCTGTTTTCTTAAAAATAGTCTATCTTCTTCTAATTCAGTGGCTAATAATCTTTCAGTAATTTTATTTTCTATACGTACTAACATATTTTTTGCAGCAGCTGTTGTAAATGTTAGTACTAACATTTTATCTATATCCCATCTATCACAGGCTACTTTTCTTGCTATTCTTTCAGACAAGACTTCTGTCTTACCGCTTCCAGCTGCTGCAGCTACTAAGATGTCAGCACCTGTTATTGAAATAGCCTGCCATTGAGGTGGTGTTGGTGGATATTCTCTATTTTTAGCAAAGCTATCAATTTTTTCAATTTTAATCATAAATTTATCCTCTTAATTAAAAATTATCACTTACTATTTTAACATATATTAGGTACTAACGTATATACTTTACTACTTTAATTCACCTTTACGCTTATTCTAATAAAATTAAACATTTTTTATTTAAAAACTAAGTTTATTGAAATTTATTGACTTACTAAAATAACCCCTATATAATTAATGAAGATTTAATAAAATTTTACTAAAGGTGAAAACATGAAATATAAATATTTGGCACTAGCTCCAATAGCTATGGCAGGAGCTTTACTGAGACAAAATAAAAAAATTAAAGTTACAAAACACACTTTACCATTTAAAAATTTACCTATAGACTTTAATAATTATAAAATTGCCCATGTTAGTGATATTCACTGCGATAAAGTCGGCTATAGTGATTTATCATTTTTAAATAAATTAAAAAAATTTAACCCAGATATAATTGTTATAACAGGCGATATACTTGACAGTTATAAAAACGACATGGATGTTGCCTATAACGCTCTATGTCAACTTAGTTCTATTGCTACTTGTTACTTTGCTACAGGAAATCACGAACTACGTTTAGATAAAGAGAGAGAAGAATTAAAGTTAATGCTAGAAAAACTAAATATTACATATCTAAGTAATAATAGCATTACATTAAGTATTGGAGATTCTGAAATTAATCTAGTTGGAGTTGAAGATTATAATTATTTTAAGTTTAAAGATAATTTATATCATAGAGAAAACTTTAAAAATATGCTGAATGAATTGTTCTCAAATAATAAGTTTAATATTTTATTATCACATCGCCCTGAAAAATTTAATCTTTATGTTGAAGAAAAATATGATTTAGTATTTTCTGGACATGCGCACGGTGGTCAATGGCAAATCCCATTTATTGGTGGTATCTTTTCTCCAACTCAAGGTTTCTTCCCTGAATTTTATAAAGGCATCCATAAGAAAGATAATACTACCTTAATAATCTCTCAAGGACTAGGAAATAGTTCTTTCCCACTTAGAATAAATAATTTAAGAGAATTAATTTTAGTTACATTAAAAAAAGAAGATTAGAGAAAAATCTCTAGTCTTCTTTTTGGTTATCTTTTAATTTATTTTGCTCATCTTCGATGCTTAAACGACTTAACTCTTCTCTTACGCCTCAGTTGCGTTAATCATTAGATTTCTTAAATCTAAAAGCAGTGAGAACTAAGAATTTATTCGTCCTTTTAGTCCTCTAAATTCAAGTTCTTGTTGCATACGTAATCCGTAAAGTTCTTTGTGCATCTTCGATGCTTAACAACTTAACGGCTTACGCAAAGTACAATTTCTCGAATTTTTCGATTTTTTCTTCGAATCCTTTTAATGCTAATTCAATAGCTTCTGGTTTAGACATATCTACACCAGCATTTTTTAATACATTAATTGGATAGTCTGAATTTCCTTTTGATAAAAATTCGTCAATATAAACTTGTGCATTTTTACTATCTTCTAATATTAATCTAGATAGTGCTTGAGCTGCTGAATATCCAGTTGCATATTGATATACATAGTAGTTATAGTAGAAGTGAGGTACTCTTGACCATTCGTATTTAATTTCTTCATCATAAGTAAATACATCACCGTAATATTTTTTAACTAAATTGAAGTACTCAGTATTTAAGAAATCAGAAGTGATTGCCCCACCATTTTGTAAGTGTTGGTTAATAATATGTTCAAATTCAGCAAATTGTGTTTGACGGTATACTGTACCAACAAATCCGTGAAGTGCTTCATTAAGAACTCTTAACATTCCTTCTTTATTTCCTTCTTTTTCAAATTTGCTGTATAGATATTCTGTTAATAATGCTTCATTACAAGTTGATGCTACTTCAGCCACAAAGATTGAATAATTTCCATATACATATGGTTGATTTTTTCTAGTGTAGAATGAATGCATTGAGTGACCTAATTCATGGATTAATGTATACACGTCATTAAGTGTTCCATCAAAGTTTAATAAGATAAATGGTTTTGTAGTATATCCACCCCATGAATATGCACCAGAACGTTTACCTTTATTTGGATAAATATCAATCCAACGTTCAGTAAATGCTTTTCTCATATTATTTACATAGTCTTCACCCATTGGTTTAACCGCTTCTAATACGATATCTCTTGCTTCTTCAAAAGTAAATTTAATAGGTTCTCCATCAATCATAGATACTGATCTATCATATAATCTGAAATCATCGAATCCTTTTACTTTTTTATGTAATTCATAGTATTTGTGTAATGCTGGAATTTTACTATTTACAGTATCAACTAAATTATCATAAACTTCTTCAGGAATTAAGTTACTTGATAATGCATGATTTCTAGTAGAAGAATAGTTATGAGTATCTGCATAGTATTTTTTAGTTTTTAAATTTCCACCTAATGTAGAAGCTAAAGTATTAATATGTTTTTCAAAGTATTTATAAAGCGAGAAGAAAGTATTTTTTCTTAATTCTCTATCTGGACTCTCCATAAATGTTCCATATGTTCCATGAGTTAAAACATGTTTATTACCATCTTTATCTTCAACATCATCAAAATCAACATCTGTGTTATTTAATGCTGCGAATGTTTCATCACTTGCGCTTAATGCTTCACTAGCCATAGCAATTAATTTCTCCTGCTCTGGATCTAATGTATGCGGGCGTTTTTTATTAATTTTTTCAATATCAAATTTATAAACTTTTAATTCATCAAGTTCTTCTATATATCCATTTAATACTTCTTCATCGACTGATAAAAGTTCCGGTACTAAAAATGACCATTCGGCTCCAAATTTAGAAGCTAGGCTTCCAGTTTTAGCATAAATTTCTTTGTTTTTACTGTCGGTACTATCTTGGTCATTTCTAAAGAAGGCATAAATATATAATTCTTCTAATTTAATTCCCCATTTTTCACTAACTTTAAAAACTTCTAGAAGTTCTTTTGCTCCATTAGTTACCTTTCCTTTGTAATTTTTAATTTCTGGAAGAAATTCCTCTACTTCTTTAAATTGTTTCCAAAAATCTTCTTCTGTTGGGAAAATAGATTCTATATCCCATGTATTTTCAACTTTTTGGTCTTTTCTTAGTAATTCTGCCATGTAATTTCTCCTTTTTTTACAAAAAATTAATCTTTACATACAATTATATCACACGTTCACATAATTTCATATGTAATTTTATTGAAAATACCAATAAATTTTCTGAAAATATAATGTTTCTTGACTGAAAAAGAATGAAGCGCTTATTCACCTCATTCTTATTTAGATTTAATTTATTTTCTTATTACCATATGATCATAGTTTTCATGACCTATAAAAACTTCACATTCTTTTTTAAAATTAAAACTTTCATACAGTTTTCGCGCTCTATAATTTGATTGAGCTACATTTAAACTTAATAATGGATAACTGTTCTTAGTAAAGTCTTCCAATAATTTATTACCTACACCTTTTTCTCTACTTTCAGAAAATACATATAGCGTATCTAAATAATACTCTCCCTCTAACATCTCATCATAATCAAATATAATACTATTGTCACTTAGCCCAAATTTGCTTCTAACATTATTAAACCAGAAATCTTTCATTTCATCTAAATTATCATAATGATAGCTAAATGAAAAACCTAGAATCTTTCCATTTTCTTCGTAAACTGTACAGTATTTATGACTAAATCTATCTTCTTCCGACTCAAATATATACGTTAACATATCATAGAATATTTCTTTCGATACTTCATTTAGTATATCCAATTCTAAGGATTCTACAAATTCTCCTAAGCCTTCTAATACTTTTTTATCATCTTTAGTTGCTTTTCTTAGCATGTTTCCTCCATTATAACTTAACCTTAATACTCTTTATTTCTAGATTAGTACCATTTATTATTCTGTTTTTATAAGAAATACTTGCAGGTGAGTCGTAATTCCAAATACTCTCAAACCATTCTAAAAATTTATCAATATCAAATTCTATTTTTATTAATTCAACATATACATTCTCTATTTTTTCTGAAATTATTGCTAAAGAACTTGGTGTTTTAGATATACGAGTTACTAAACCATAAGTAGTATTAATTATATTCGCCATACCTGAAGCACCATTATTAACTACTATATTTTCACCATTATTATAAACAGCTGGTAAACATGTATGTGTTGTTGCCATTATATCTATATTGTTTTTCTCAAACCATGAATCCAAATCTTTTTGTCGTGCTTTATTTTGTAAATTATCGTGTGAACATTCCCATCCTGACATACTTTTTTCATCACCATGAGTTATAGCTATATTTTTGTCAAAATATCTTACAACTAGTGTTTTTTTTCTTGATTTTATATCTTCTAAAATATCGATATTCTTCACATTTTCTTTCATCATCTTGTGAATAATATTTGATCTATCTACAACACCACTATCTACATCTTCAGGATAATTACATCCACATCCTAGTAAATCGTCTTTACTAATTAATTCATATTCAACATTACCTAATAGTTTTATAGAGTTTCCTTCAGAATTTTTTTCAATAGATAAAAAGTCTTCTTCTTTCACATCAAACCAGTGCATATCTCCATTAAAGATGATCTGTGCATTTTCACTTTTTGCTAATTCATTTATTTTATTTAAAGCAAATGAATTTCCATATAGTCCACCTACAATATAAAGTACATCGGATTTTGCATCAACTATATTTTTAGTCCAATTTTTATTTAATATATATGCTAATGAACAATTTCTACCTTTTCCCATTTCGTCACCTATCCAAATAAATAAAGAGTAAAGTTAAATAACTTTACTCTTTATTATAATACATTTATTTCTTTTTTGCGAACAATCCTGGAATTACATAACCTAACGTACATAAGATTAATCCATATAAGTTAACTCCAAGTAATAATGCACTCTTTCCTGTTCCAATTGCCCAACTTGACGGAATCCAGTTTACAGTTAGGAATACTCCTAAAATAATCCCTATCCAGAAACTTAAGTGGAATCCTATTTTTGTTGGTGTTACTAAGCCATGTAATAGGAATATTGGAGCTAATCCTATTACCATTGTACCACTAATAGTTGTAGCTTTCAGTATATCAGTTCCCATAATCATTGGTAAATTACCAATAAATGCAAATGCAACCATAAATAAAATCGCTACTAGCTTTGGATTATTCAGAGGACGGCCTGACATTTCTGGAAGGTCTTTCCCTGTTAATTTACCCAAACTTGCAAATGTTGAATCTAATGTAGAACCTGCTGCTGATATCATTACTACTATCATAGCAAAGTATCCTGCCACTCCTAACGTTTTACCTAATGCCGCTGGAACATTACTGCTTACTGGCATTCCAATTAGTTTAGCATGAATACCGATAAAACTAAATACTAAAATAGATATAAATCCTAAGATACCTGAAACAAAGAATGCTTTTAACATTGTTTTTTCACTAGCTATAAATCCTCTATCTGTCAATACTGGATCATGGAATGGATAACTAAATAATTGTAGTATTGTTACTAATAACATATCTACCCCTGCATCCATTGCCCAACTTCCTGATGTTACAAAATCAGTAATGCTATGTTGTGGTAATATTAGAGCTACTACCCAACCTACGAAGAAGATGAAAATAATTGCTTGAATTACGTCAGTAACAATAGAACTACGCAATCCACCTAATACTGTATATCCTAATGTGATTAATGTGAATACAATAGCTGCAACAATAAATGCTTTACTTCCAGATTTTCCGTAGTAACCTCCTACAACTGATGTATTACTCCATACTTCATTAAATAAACGGATTAAAATTGCTGCTGAAAAAGCAACTGAAGCTGCTTTACCATAATTAGAAGTTAAGAAACTTACTAATCCTTTAGCTTGATATTTTCTTCTTAATCTATAAATTGCTAATCCACAGATAGGAATACATAACCAATATGTAGCATACGCTAAGCCACCAACAAATCCGTATTGAGCTCCTAAGTTAGCAGCATTAGTAACTGATTTAGCAAAAATCCAGCTTATAAAAATACTTAACATAAGCATCATTTCTGTTGGCTTTTCACCTTTGTTACTATCTCCTCTGAAGAACCCTGCTTCTGTAACTTTTTTAGGGGATAATAGGAACATAATTATTCCATAAACTACTAGGAATCCCCAAAATAAATATCCTGTCATTCCTTCCATTTTCTATATATCTCCTTTTATTCTACTTCACCTACATTAGCATATCTTGCAAATGATGGTTCATAATTTCTTACTTTGTATCCTAATTCTGTTAATATAACAGCTACATATGATGCACGAACTCCAGTTGTACAATATGTAATTTGTAATTTATTTTTATCTAAACCTTTATCTTCAAAGTATTTTTCCAACTCTTCTCTAGATTTAATAAAACCATCTTTATCAACTAATGAGTTAAATGGAATAGATATTGCAGTAGGAATATGTCCAGCTTTGTTTTCTCCGTAAATAACACGGCCGTTATATTCGACTTCTAGTCTCGTATCAATAATTTGTACATTCTCATTACCTACTAATGTTAATAATTCATCAGTGAAAATAGCATTACTGTTATTTTCTCCTTCAACTCTAACTACATCACTAACATCAATTCTATCTTCTGATGGATTATATTTTTTATTAAATCCTAATGATTCAACTTGTTTAAAACCACCATCAATAATTTTAACATTATCAAAGCCTGCGTAATTAAATGTATAAAGAATACGTCCTTCATCCCCAAATCCTTGATCTGGCATAGTAAATCCATAGACTAATACTTCTGAATCTTCTTTAACCCCTAACTTAGAAAAAATTTGTTGATAGTTTTCTTTAGAAAGTAATTTCCCTAATTCTTCTCCTCCAAATTCCCCTAGTAAACTTATATCAGTCCAATCAACAACCGTAGCTTTATCATACATTAAAGCTCCTTCTTCTAACATACCCCCACGAGCATCAATTACTACAAGATTATCGTTTTCTCTATTAGGATTGTCGTTTTCTCTATTAGATAATAAGTATTCTGCATCAACTAATTGTTTAAAATTAAATTGTGTCATAAAATACTCCTTTCACGAATAATTAATATACTAATTATTATAACATATATTATTTAAAAAAGTATAATTTTATCATTTAATATAAGTGAACTTGTATATTCAAGTGTAATAATACACATTAGAATTAAATAAAAATATTATATTTTCTATTAAATCGTAAAGAATACTGTTTACACAACATAAAATACATGTTATAATAAATCGAAATGATTTTGAAATAGAAAATATAGGAGTATATATTATGGATAAAAAGAAAAAAAATTTACTTGTTATACCATCCACACTACTAGTTCTTTCAGCTGTATGTTATGGTGGTTATGAATATTCTAAAAAAGATAACAATTCATCAAACAGCTTAGTACAAAATGTAAAAGAAGTAAAAAAAATAGCTTATGCTGAAAAAGAAAGTACTATAGTGGTTACTGCAATCACCGAAGACGGCTACGCTACTCTTCACGGAGACCATAGTCATTTTGAAAAAGGTTTAGTACCATATAATGCAAAATTCATAGATTCATTAGTTTATAAAAATGATAATTATACTTTAAAAGATGAAGATATACAATATGAAGTAGCTCAAGGGTACATAATAAAAATAGATGGAAAATTTTATTATTATCCTAAAAAAGGAGTAACACAATCAAATATAGTTGATGAAAAAACTGCAAAAGAAATAACTGCTCATGCACATCATCATGCACATTCTTCATCTTCAAATTCAAATTCAAGTAGCTCACATGAAGATAACTATACTTTTAACCCTAGTGATATCGTTAGTGAAACTGCTGATGGATATGTTGTTCGTCATGGCGATCACTACCATTACATCAAAAAAAGTTCTCTATCTTCTTCGCAACTATCACAGGCGAAACAATCTGGAGTAAATTATTCATTATCTCATTCAACAGCTGGAATTTCTTCTCCAACTAGTGATGGATATATATTTAGAGGGGCTCAAGATATTATAGGTAGCAATAGTTTTGGTTTTATCGTTCAACATGGGAGTCATCAACACATTATCCCATATTCACAACTACGTGGTACAAAATGGGAATATTTACTAAATAATCATGGTACTTCACACACATCAACTCAAACTAGTCCAAATAACAATGATAATTATAAGTTTGATCCAAAAGATATTGTAAGCGAGGATAAATATGGGTATACAGTAAGACATAATGACCATTATCATTATATTCCTAAACCTAATAATGGTTCGACTACTAATCCACTTCCAAGCACACCAAAACCAGCAGTTCCTACAGTAGATAATAACAATGATGGAAATAACAACACAATAAAACCTAGTGTTTTATCATTTGCTGGAATTCAGTTTAAAACTAGTGATGGATTTATCCTATCAGATGATACTAAAACTACCCCTACTTCAACAGGGCTACTTGCTTCACATGATGGTCATGAACACTTTATTTTCTATAAACAACTAGTTAATTCTAAATGGGAAAAATTAATTCCTGAGAAATATTTAGAAAAAGCAAAAGAAGAATATAATTCACTAGAAAAAGAAGTTAATGAGAAAATTAATTATCTTTCTGAAAAAAATAAAATTGATAAAACTAAATTTAAATACGTAGCTACATCTAATGGAGATGCATTATCTTACGAAGGTAATACTACACTACTAAAAGATATCAATAACACTGACAATAATAAAGTTGAGGACAAGCCAACTTATTCAGCTGAGGTAACAAAAAAAATTAACCACTTGGCAAAAATATTAAATATTGATCCTAGTTTGATTAAATTAGTAGAAACGGAAAACGGTCAGGCATTATCATATCCACATGGTGATCATAGTCATACGGTATTACTTAACGCTATTCATGTAGATGAAACAGAAGTTGAATTAACAGATGAAATTAAAAAACAAATAGATTATATTGCAGATGTATATGGCGTTCCTAAAGAAGCAATAAAAGTAACGAAAGATTTCTTCGTATTTAATGAACCAGCACATGCTTATGATCCAACTCACATTCACCCTTATATTATACCAAGAAGTAAATTAGAAATTCCTAAAATTACTGGAGATGATGAGTTAGATTTCGAAAATGAATTACTTTCATTATCAAAACGTACAGGTATTCCTGTAGATAAAATCACTGTTGAGGGTGATAAATTTGTTATTCCTCATGGCGATCACGATCACTACGTTAAAATAATATCTAAAGGTGCTGACTTATACTATAAAAATAAACTTCCAAATATTACAGGAACTTATGTTCCAGGTGAATTAGATAAGAGTAAAGTTTTAAGAGAAATTGAAAAATTAAAAAATAACTCAAGTATAATATATAGCACTGATACTAAAAAAGCTCATAGAATAAATAGAGCATTAAATCAATTAATAAATGAAATTAACGAACTACCTAGTAATTCAACAGCTGGATATTTAAAAATGCTTAATAATTTTGATAATAAATACATCGGTGTTAAAGATGAAAATAATACTACTCCAGCTACAGATACTATTACTGATCAATTAACTAAAACTTATAATGAATTACTTGATAAAGTAAAAGAAAGTAATGTTGAATATTATAGTATTACAAAAGCTAGTTTAACTGATAGACTAAACAAAGCTGTCTCTGAAAAAGATAGTAATGCATTTGAGCAAGTATCTCACCTATTGAGTGAAATCAAAAAATTTGATAATCAAACTGGAGCTACCGGTTTAAGTTACATTAAATATTTCATTGAGAATTTAGAAAGTGATAAAGTAAACAATAATTTACGAGAAGAGATGGCTTCTTTAATAAAAGATACATATGAAAGTGAAGCTAAAATTTCAGTTATCCCAATGCATACATTAGTTGAACGTTTAATAAATGCTAAAAATTTACTTCACTACTCATTAGAAAATCCAACAACTACAAAAATTGAGCACGGAGCTAACTATAAAAAACTCCAAGAAATTGATGAATCTGGTGAAACTATATTTAAATCAGCAAAACAATTTGTAGATGAGCTTAGCGACTTTTTACCTGAGTTAGAGTTTTCAAAAGCTAAATATATAATTAAAGATGAAAAAACTCCTGTTGAAAATAAAAAAGTCGAAGACAATAAGAATAATTCAATAGATAAAAATAATAATGCTAATAATGATGACGCTAATATCCAAGCAAAAGTTAACTACCTAGCTCAAGCATTAGGTATCAGCCCATCTTCAATCTCAGTAATTGATACTCCTAATGGAAAAGCATTAGTATTTACACTTAATGGAAAAACTCATGTTATTCTTGCTAGCGCTATTGATTTATCTAAACCACTTCCTAATTTACGTGTTGAGAATAAAGATACACAAGAAAAACCTGTAGAGAATAAAGTTACTGATAATAAACCTACAAATAACAAAGCAGTAGAAAATAATGTTGTAGAAAACAACAATACAGTTAATAGCTCTGTAGAAAAAACAACAAATCCATCTACAGATGTTAAACCAAATATTGGTTCTTCTCCAAATTCAGATACTAATACAAGTACTGCCCACAATTAATTTTAAATTTAATAAGATTAAGTTAAACCAAATTCTTTACTTATACTTAGATTTTACTTAGAAAAATCTACTAAATTCTTGGTAAATACTTGACATATTTAGTAGAAATAGAGTAAAATAATTTTAAATAGATATATATAATTTGATTATAGACATGTTTTAATCTAAAAACTTTTTCAGAGAGAGTGACTAAGCTGAAAACACTCATTGTTTATTTTAAAATTCTACTATAGCAATATCAAATTAAACTTTTGAGAATCTTATTAGATTAAATTTGGGTGGAACCGCGGTTAGTATATGAATCGTCCCTTACGTCTTTGACGTAAGGGATTTTTTATTTTATATGTAAATTCGATTTTAAAAATAATATACAAAAGGAGAATATAAATATGTTAGATATTAAATTATTTAGAGCAAATCCTGAAATGGTAAAAGCAAAATTATCAGCTAGAAACTTAGACACTGAGGTTGTTGATGTTCTTTTAGACCTTGACAAAAAACGTCGTGCCTTACTAGTTGAAGTTGAGGACTTAAAAGCACTTCGTAATAAACGTAGTGAAGAAATAGCTGTATTAAAACGTAAACGTGAAGATGCTACAGATGTAATTAATGAAATGAAAAAAGTTTCTGATGATATTACTGCACGTGACATCGAAGTTAAACAAATTTCTGAAGAAATTAACGAAAAAATTATTCGTATCCCTAACCTAATTTCTGACGAAACTCCTTATGGAGAAACTGAAGATGAAAATATTGAAGTTCGCCGTATTGGACAAGTTCGTGAATTTGATTTTGAACCTAAAGCTCACTGGGATTTAGTAGAAGAATTAGATATCGCTGACTTTGAACGTGCTGCAAAAATTTCTGGAAGTAGATTTGTATTCTACAAAAAAGCTGGAGCTTTACTTGAACGTGCACTAATTAACTTTATGCTTGATATTCATGTTACTGAACACGGATATGAAGAATATATGGTGCCTCAATTAGTTAATAGAACTGCTTTATTTGGTACTGGTCAATTCCCTAAATTCGTTGAGGATGTTTATACTGTCGAATCAGAAGGATTAACTCTTATCCCTACTGCAGAAGTACCATTAACAAACTACTACAATGATGAAATTTTAAGTGAAGATATGTTACCAAAAGGTGTAACTGCATTTAGTATTTGCTTTAGATCAGAAGCGGGAAGTGCAGGACGTGATACTCGTGGACTAATTCGTCTTCACCAATTCAATAAAGTAGAGATGGTTCGTTTCTCTAAACCAGAAAATTCTTATGAACAATTAGAAATTATGACTGGTCATGCAGAAAGTATTCTGAAAAAATTAAACCTACCTTATCGTGTTATTACTCTTTGCTCTGGTGACACTGGATTCTCTAGTGCAAAAACTTATGACATTGAAGTTTGGTTACCAAGTTACAATGCATATAAAGAAATCAGTTCATGTTCAAACTGTACTGACTTCCAAGCTCGTCGTGCTAATATGAGATTTAAACGTGAAGACACTGGTAAAGTTGAATTTATCCATACTTTAAACGGATCAGGACTTGCTGTTGGACGTTGTTTAGCTGCAATTATAGAAAACTATCAAAACGAAGATGGTTCTATCACAGTTCCAGAAGTATTACGCCCATATATGCGTGGACTTGAAAAAATTGAAAGAGACTAGTCTAATATTATAATAGCTAATAACTTTCTTTAAATATAAAAAACATGTCAAAAATCGGTTTTAAACCTTTTTGACATGTTTTTATTTATTATCTTACTAAAAACGAGAAGAATCCACTTATTATAGCAACGTTAAAGAAATCTATAAATAGAGCTCCAACTATTGGCATAACAAAGAATGCTATATGTGAATACTTATATTTATCACAGACACTTTGCATATTAGCAATTCCATTAGGTGTTGCTCCTAACGAGAATCCTGCATGTCCTGATGATAATACTGCTGCATCATAATTATTTCCCATAACTTTAAATGTTACAAAGTAAATAAATAGATAAGCAAGCACTACTTGAGCTATTAATAATAAAGCTAATTGACCTGCAACACTACCTAATTCCCATAGTTTTAAACTTATCATTGCCATTCCTAAGAATAAGTTTAATGAAACATCTTCTAGTATATGAACCTCTTCATAGTGAAGGTCAAATTTTGTTGTAGAATCTGATATATTTCTTAAGACAGCTGCAACCAACATAGGTCCAATATAACTTGGGAAATTTAAAAAGTGATTTAAATAAGCTGATACATAGCTACCTATAAACATTGAAAGTAAAATTAAGAAAAATGCTTTTGCAAAATTTTCACCATCTAATTTTTTTACATCATTATCAAATAAAAATTCATCATTTTTTTGTTTTTCTTCAATTTTTTGAGGCTTAACTTTTAAATTTTTCTTATTTATTAATCTATTAGCTAACGGTCCACCTAAACTAGACCCTGCTATAAGCCCAAAAGTAGCTGCTGCAATAGCCACACTTTTTGCACCTGCATGACCTAAATCTTCAACTATAGGTGCCATAGCTGCTGCTGTACCGTGTCCTCCAGTCATTGCTGTTGAACCAGTTAATAACGCAACTAATGGATCTACTCCAGTAGCCATTCCTACTCCGACTGCCACAACATTTTGTAATACTACTAACCCTATTGCACATAATAAGAATAATACTACTTTTTTCCCACCTACTTTTAAAAGTCTCCAACTTGCATTAAATCCAATACTTGTAAAGAATACAGTCATAAAGAAACTTTGCAAAGTATTATCAAATTCAAAAATTACTAAATTAGTTTGTCTTAAAATTAAATTTATTATTGCGAATAAAAATCCCCCAATAACTGGTGATGGGATACAATATGTTTCAAAAATTTTAACCCTCGTTCTTAAAAATCGCCCTAGTATCAAAATAATAACAGCTAATCCTACTGTTTGAATCATATCCATCTTGATATTGAACATATAATCATCCTTTCTATATATTATTTTTTACATACAAAAAAATAAAAAAAACTAGAATCGAACTTATACTCGAACCGAGTTTTCTACAACATATATGTATATATATAAATCTATATTACATTGTAATGAATTTTATTACAATATTATGTTAGATTTTTTAACACTTGCTAAATTAAATAGACTGAACTTTATATACTAATTTATAAAATCCAGTCTAATATACTAAATTACATAATTGGTTTTAAAAATTCTGACCAAGTTTCGTAATTTTCTTCTTTTCGTGCTTCATCACCTGTTGCCCATTTGATTTCTAAAGTATCATCTTCTTTAACCTCTACTTTAGATTTATCAACTTCACATTCATAAACAACACCAATGTGAACTTGTCCTACTTCAACTTCATCATCATTTATAAGCCCTATAAAATGAAGATTTTCTAATGCATATTCTTCAGAAACTCCTACTTCTTCAAAAAGTTCACGTGCTGCGTTTATTTTTAACATTTCAAAAATAGTTTTTCCCTCTACTTCATTCATATGACCACCTATTCCAACAGATGCTTTTCCATGAAGTCTTGCTTCTCCACCACCAACTAGACGTTTATAAACTAATATTTCTTTTGTTTCGTGATCTTTTATAACAGCATAACCTATAAGTTGTTTATAGTTTTTATCTTCCTCCATATCACCACGACGTTTTACTTCGTATGAAGTGAATGTATCAACTATTTTTTTTACTTTTTCATCTTCTTTAGGTAAAAAACCATAAAAGTGATTTTCTTCATTGTTAAAAAGATCTTTTCTATTTACTACTAATATTTGTTCATCCCATTTACTCATTGTTCTTCTCCTTTTATTTTGGTTGATAAGTTCCTTCTTTTAATTCTTTAGCTATTTTAGCTATTTTTCTAAATCTATGATTTAAGCCTGATTTAGATAACTTTCCATCTTCTATCACTTCTGCAATTTCTTTTAGAGGATATTCTGGGTATTTCAATCTTGCTTCCGCTACAACCCTAAGTTTATCGTCAAGGTTATCTAATCCTAAACGTTCTTCAATTATATTTATATCCTCAACCTGCTTTGCAGATGCATTAACTGTTTTATTCATATTTGCCATATCACAGTTTTGCATTCTATTTACAGAGTTATTTATATCACGAACAATTCGTTCATCTTCAAATTGGAACAATGCTTGATATGCTCCAACTAAATTAATAAACTCTGCAATTTTTTCTGATTCTTTAATATATACTATAAAACCTTTTTTTCTTTCTAAACTTCTTGCATTTAAATTAAATGAATTTAAAAGTTCCATTAATTCTTTATTATGTTCTTCATAATAAGAAAAAATCTCCATATGATAACTTGAAGTTCGTGGATTATTAATTGAACCTCCAGCTAAAAAAGCTCCTCTAAGATAAGCTTTTTTCTTCTCTTCTGTATAAATTAATTCTTCTGCAATATCTAATCTCATAGTGTAGTCATCGTTTAATATATATAAATCAGTTAATATTGCTTTAACATCTTGATCTAAACGACAAATATACACATTATTCTTTTTTAATTTCAATTTTTTTCTAACAGAAATGTTGATATGTACTTTATAAAAATATTTTATAAGAGAATACATTCTTCTAGCTATTGAAGCATTTTCTGTTTGAAAACTAAGACTTAACCTACCATTTGCTATCGTTAAAACACCATTCATCTTTATTAACGCAGATAATTCCGAGAGAAATTCTCTATCTTGCGTAATCTCTATTAAGGTTAATTCCTTTTTCATATCCGAAGCGTAAGACAATTTTACCCCTCCCATCTTAATTATATAACCTATATATTTTATCACGATAACCCTATTTAGACAAGTTTTTTGATAAGTTCTACTTTGCATTTTATAAACTAAAAAGAGCTAATATATTAACAATATTAGCTCATGATATTTAAGATTTTTTCTTTATTTTCTTCACTAACTTCTATTCTCTCTTTAATACCATTTTCGTTAAAGTATAATACTTCATCCGAAATCGTACATAGAAATTCATAGTCATGAGTAATAATAAATATAACTACATCTTCCTTAGCTATCTCTTCTATTAAACTACTTAGTTCAATCATGTTAACATAATCTAAACCACTAGTAGGTTCATCAAAGATTAGAATTTTTTTATTAGATAATAATGCTGAAGCTATTGCTACCCTTTGTTTTTCCCCACCAGATAGAGTATTAGGATGTCTCTTTAAAAATGGTCTAATACTTAGCTTATCTATTACTTCATCAAATCTTTCAAGATTGTTGCTACCTAGTTTAATTTCTCTTTCTACTTGATTTGTAAAAAGCTGGTAATTTACATCTTGCATTACTTGGAATGTATTTTTTATTAAATCTTTATTTTTTAATGGAATATTATTTAATAATACTGAATTTTTTGATTTAATTAGACCACTTAATGCATTAGCAAATGTAGTTTTCCCGCATCCATTATCTCCGATTATGGTATAAATCTTAGATGAATCAAAACTTTCGTTTTTTATTTTCAATATGTTTTTATTAACTTTATACTCTAAATTATTAATTTGGAGATAATCTTTTTTATGTTCTCTTTTTAGTTTTTCTCTAAGTTGAACTTTCGTTAAGTCTATTTGACGAGTTTTACAATGGCTACCATCAAAATGTTGTAATTGATCTTTTGTTACTTCCTGAATTATCTGACCTTCTTTTATAATATACATTCTATCAATAAGATCTCTTAAATAATAAATTCTATGTTCTGCTACTATAATTGTTTTACCTTGGTCTTTTAGTGTTTGCATTATAGATGCGATTAACTCAATAGCTTTTAAATCTAAATTACTCGTTATTTCATCTAGTACATAGACATCTGCATCCAGCATCATACTTGCCATAAATGCCAAGCGTTGCTTTTCTCCACCACTTAACTCTAGTATGTTCCTATCTAGTAGATGCTCTGCTGAAAAATCTTTAACAATCTTATCCATTCTTTCAGCTATTTCATCCTTGGAATAACCATAATTTTCCATACTAAAAGCTAATTCACTTGTAGAATCTAAGTTGAAAAATTGATTTTTTGGATTTTGGAAAACACTACCTACAACCTTAGAGAATTCTTTTAACCTGTCACCAATTTTAAGATGTGCTACTTTTAATTCTCCACTAAATCCTCCGTTAAAAAACTCTGGAGCTAGTCCATTTAACACTCGAAGAATCGTTGTTTTACCACATCCACTTCTTCCTGTAAAAAGTATACATTCACCTTTTTTTATATTTAGTGATAAATTTTCAATATTCAATTTTTCAGATCCTATATATTTATAATTAAAATTTTTAAATTCTATCAATTTATCACCTCATAAATATAATATAAACAAAACCTAAAATTACCAACATAGAGAAAATATAATCTTGTGTTTTAAGTTTTAGTTCTACAAATGATGTAGGTTCATTTTCATTATCTAATCCTCTACATAAGCACGATACCGATAACTCATTTGCTATATTTGTACTAATTATTACATAAGGTACAAATACATATTCAAAAAATTTAATTGGATGTAATAGATAATAACCTCTATTAACTCCTATACCTTTGATTTTTAATGAGTTTCTTATAAGTTTGTAATCTGTCAGAAGAACAGGGAAAAATCTAAATAAGACAGCTAAGACTATAATTACTTTTTTAGGTAACCTTATTTGTCTTAAAAAGCATATTAATTCTGATACTTTAGAACTACTAACTAATGCTATTCCTGCACATAAAGGAAAATATAGTGTTTTATACATTAACGATGTTAGTAGTAAAAAGCTATCAACAACTTTTAGCGTTACTGTATGAGAAAAATACATCTCATAAACTGTAAAAAACATATATATTAAAAATAAGTTCATCATTCTTCTAAAACTAGAATTTACACCTAGATATAGTGTAAATAATACAGCAATAACTAGATGTAAATTTAAAGTCATCATTTTAAACATTAGTATATTAGCAAGAATAAGAACTAAAATTTTCACTCTTATATCTAACTTCAACATATTATAAACCTGCTTTTTTAAAGTTTTTGAAATAAATCTTTCTTCCAAAATACGTACCTACTAGTGAAAAGATAATAGTAAATACTACGATAAATACAAAAGTTTTCATATCTGAACTTTGCATAACCAAATCTATTTTTTCTTGAGGAAAGTTTCTTCCTTGTAGATGTTTAATATAGTTATCTTTCATAAAGAACATTGGTAAAATTATTCCAATATTCCCTAAATTAAAAAACAGATATGATAAATACTCATTATTTTTTCTAAAGAAAAACTCTGCAAATATAGCGGCTATAAATAAAGCTATAGAACCAATAATCGCATGTCCAGAAAGTGCCATAAATAAGGCAATTATGGCAGTCATAATAAATATCGCCATGTTTTTATTAATTTTATTAAAGATTAAACTATATACTCCACCACACACTAGAGCAACTACTACAGATGTATAAGTAGCAAAATATACTTTACCTCCAAAAATTACAGAAGTTAATAGAGTACCTATACCTACTCCAGCACCCATTATAATAATTAATAAAATAGTATATAATCCTAAAGTTATAAGATCATTAATTTGTAAATTTTTATTTTCCTCTTTATTAATATATTTTAATTCTGTCATTTACTACCTCGCACTAAGATTTTTTACTTCTTCTAATGCTTTCTCAAAATCAGGTTCATTTCCTACTTCTTCGCATAATTCTTTGTAACGAACTACACCTTCTGCATCAACTACAAATACTGCACGTGCTAATAATCCTAATTCTTCAATTAATAGACCTGCTTGATTTTCAAAATCACGATATTTATAATCTGAAACAGTAACTGCATTATCTACACCTTTATCTGCACAAAAGCGCCCAAGAGCAAAAGGTAAATCTTTAGAAACAGTTATAACTACTGCATTATCATAATTTTTAATTTCTTGGTTAAATCTAGTAGTTTGAATTGCACAAACACCAGTATCAACTGATGGGAATGCATTGATTACTAAAACTTTCCCTCTATAGTCTTCTAGTTTAAAATCTGATAAATCTTTATTTGTGGCTTTGAAATTAGGAAAAACATCCCCCACATTTACTTTATCTTCTACTGTAATATTAGTACCTTTAAAGCTAATTGTTTTTTTCATTATTTTTTACCTTATGATTTAAATAATCATTATCCTTCCATAAAAATACATATATTTAATGATAACATATTTCAATTAGAGTATCAAAGTATTTTCTTTATTTTTATTATGTTTTTAATTCCTTTTAATATATGATTAACATCATTTTATGTTATAATATATCCTACTAGTGAGTGAAAGGATTTTTAACATGAAAACCGAAGAAAAAGAAAAGTTCAATGAAGAGCAATCATCTAATTCTGACTTAGAAAAAGAGAATAAATCTTCTTTTTTGGGGCGCTTAAAAACTCAAGTAAGTAATTTAAAAACTAAAGTCGAAAAATTGGCTTTTGAAGAATTTGAAGATGATGATGCTAATCACACAAAAGAAGATAAAATAAATAATGAAATAGAAAAATCTGTTGAAAAAGAAGAAGTTAATAAAAGTAAAAAGTCAATAGAAGATGAAAATATTGACAATAAAAAACAAATTACTAATGACAATAATTTAGAAAAAATAGTAGAATACAATGCAGATGACGTTCAAATAGAAAGTGAAGAACTTATTCAAAAAGAAAAAGAAGCTAAACAACGTGCCCTTCAATTAGAAGAAGAAAGAAAACAATTTGAGCTTATGCAACAAAAAATTGCTGAAGAACAAAAACGTCGTGCTGCAGAAAGAGCAGAAGAAGAGCGTCTTGAACGTGAACGTATCGAACGTGAAAAAGAGCTAGAGCGACAACGTATCGAGAAAGAAAAGGCTGAAAAACGTGAACAAGAACGTCTTGAACGTGAACGTATTGCTCGTGAAAAAGAACTTGAACGTCAACGTATTGAAAAAGAAAAAGCGGAAAAACGTGAACAAGAACGCCTTGAACGCGAACGTATTGCTCGTGAAAAAGAATTAGAACGTCAACGTATTGAAAAAGAAAAAGCGGAAAAACGCGAACAAGAACGTCTTGAACGCGAACGTATTGCTCATGAAAAAAAATTAGAACAAGAACGTCTTGAACGTGAACAAGCTGAAAAAAGAAGAAGAGAGTTCGAAGAAAAAGAAAAAGCACAAAAGTTAGCTGATGAGAAAAAGAAAATAGAATTACTTGAAAAGGAAAATCAAAAAAGAGAACACGAAAATAATCTTTTACACCTTCAAAATTCATTACTAATTACAGAAGACAAAATAGAAGATCAAAAAATCTTACTTAATCGTTTAAAACGAAGAAAAGAAGATGAAGAAAATATAAAACCTGTAAAAGAAAAATTAGATTCTCTTATTGTAGAAAAACAACAACTTAATAAAGATATTAATTTAGAGAAAAAACAAATTGAAAAAATCCAAAAACAACTTGGATTAGAGCAAAAATTAGCTGGTTTTAGAAAAGAAATTAATAGTATCAAAAAAGAAGTTGTAAATGAAGAGGAAACTATATTTAAAGTTAAAGATTCTAATAATAAACTTCAAAATGTTTTTGTTGCTGCTTTTACTGGTATTAAAGCAACTATTTGGAAACACATCTTTAGAAAAGATGTTGAAAACTATGATAATATTAAGAAAACAGGAAGTAATATAAAAGTAAAAATTGCAACTTCTCTAATACTAGCTACCCTTCTTTCTATTTTCTTCTTAATTACATTAAAATTCGTTTCATCTGCTCAAGAACATTATGTAAGTTTTGATGAACTTCAAACTACTGAAGTAGATTCAACAGAGGAAATGAAAAAACAAAAAGAAGCTGAAGAAAAAGCAAAAATACTTGAAGCGCAAGAAAAAGCTAATGCTGCTCGTATTGACTCAGAAGCACAAGATGAAGAAATTACAGCTAAACTTGCTGGTACTTTTGTTTCATATTCATTTGATGTTAATCGTGAAGTCACAGTTAATAAAAAAATACATTCATTTAAATCTGCTAACTGGTCTGATACTGGAGATGTTATAGAAGCAGGTACTAAACTGAAAGTTGACAAATTAGTTTCTCCTGCAGGCTATATGATGTACCGTATCTCATCGGGAGAACATTCTGGTAAGTATATAACTGCAAATGAGAAGTTTGTTAATGTTGATAAGAAAGAAGATCAACTTTCTAATCCAATTTCTAGACCTGTAGCAATTAAACTTCTTGCTTCACAAAATATTTACTCAGATGAAGAATTAAGTAAAGTACGTGTTACTATGAGTAATGGTGCTGTATTAAATATTAACGGTTATGGTATCTCTAAAAACAACAGATTAATCTACTTTATTTCTGATGGCTCATATGTACCAGTTAATCCTGTACGAATAACAGAGGTAAACCGTGAATCTGCGAACTCTAAAGATATAAATAAAGAGAACAATAATAGCTCAAACAATCAAAAAAATAGTACTACTCAAAACACTACTCAGAAAAAAAATAATTAGATAGAAAGACCTTTCTTAACAGAAAGGTCTTTTTTTAATATTCTATATTGTTACTCTCTATCAATAAAATTTTTATCGATTTTTTCAAATTTATCAAAAAAATTCCTAGAGAATCACTCTAGGAATTTCTTATTAATTATTATCTAATCTCAGCACCATTTGGTATGTCTGCATTAACTTCTATAACACGTAAAATACCATCTTTTTCTGCTGATAAAATCATACCCTCACTTAGTTCTCCACAAAGTTTAACAGGTTTTAAGTTAGCCACTACTGCCACTTTTTTCCCTATTAACTCAGCTGGATCATAATATTTAGCAATACCAGACACTATTTGTCTTTGGTGATTACCTAAATCTAATTTGAATTTTAGAAGTTTTGAGCTTTTCTTAACTTTTTCACATTCTAATACTTCAGCTACTCTTAGTGATGTTTCGAAGAATTTATCAATTGAAATTTCTTCAGCTAATTCTACATATGAATCATCTTTATCTTCTTTTGATTCAGTCTCAAGATTTGCTAAAGCTTTTGGAGACATTTGCTCTTTAATATACTCTACTTCAACATCTTTATCGAATCTTGGGAATATTGGTGTAGGTTTTTCTACAACTTTTACAGTTCCATCAAATACACCGAATGTTTTTACTGTTTCAAATGTTAATAGATCTTCACTAATACCTAATTGTTTAGCTATTTCTTTTGGTGCATTTGTTAATGCTGGTGAAATTAGAATTGTAGCTATACGCAGACTTTCTGCTAAATAGTTCATTACTTTATCTAACTCCGGTTTATTAGCTTCATCTTTTGCTAGAATCCATGGTGTTGTTTGGTCTATATATTTGTTAGTTCTAGAGATAAATTTCCAAACAGATTCTAATGCTTTAGAGAACTGCATATTTTCCATGTATTCTTCATACTCTGATATAACTTCTTTAGATAGCTCTATTAATTCTTTGTCAAATTCAGTTGTTGGTTCAACGAATTTAGGTATTACTCCATCACAATATTTATTAACCATTGAGATTGTTCTATTTAGTAAGTTTCCTAAATCATTTGAAAGATCTGAATTAATTCTGTCGATAAAACTTTCTGGAGTGAATATTCCATCTTGTCCAAATGGAACTTCACGAAGTAAGTAATAACGAGCAGCATCTAAACCATAACGTTCAATTAACATATATGGATCTACTACATTTCCTTTTGATTTACTCATTTTACCATCTTTCATTAATAACCAACCATGAGCAAACACTTTTTTAGGAAGTGGTAAATCTAAAGCCATTAATAAAATTGGCCAGTAGATAACGTGGAAACGAACGATTTCTTTACCTACCACTTGAACATCAGCAGGCCAGTATTTTTTGAATAACTCTTCACTTTCTCCAGTTGCATATCCTAGGGCTGTGATATAGTTAACTAATGCATCAATCCATACGTAAACAACGTGTTTAGGATTAGATTTTACTTTTACACCCCAATCAAATGTTGTACGTGTAACTGCTAGATCTTCTAATCCAGGTTTAATAAAGTTATTTAACATTTCATTCTTTCTACTTTCAGGAAGGATGAAATCAGGGTGTTCATCATAGTATTTAACTAGACGATCAGCATATTTACTCATTTTGAAGAAGTAACATTCTTCACTTACAAGTTTAACTTCGTTTCCACTTGGAGCAATACCACCAATCATATTACCTTCTTCATCACGGAAAACTTCTTGTAACTGAGTTTCAGTAAAGTATTCTTCATCACTTATAGAATACCAACCTTTATATTCACCTAGGTAAATATCTCCTTTTTCTACAAGTCGTTCAAAAATCTCAGCAACTGCTCTTTCATGATAATCATCAGTTGTTCTAATAAACTTGCTATAATCTATATCCATAGCTTTCCATAGTTTTTTAATATCTTTTATCATTTCATCAACATAAGCTTGTTCACTAATACCTTTTTCTTGTGCTTTTTGTTGAATTTTTTGTCCATGTTCATCAGTTCCTGTTAGGAAGAATGTATCATATCCACTTAATTTTTTATATCTTGTTAGTGCATCACATGCTACTGTTGTGTAGGCATGACCGATATGTAGATTACCACTTGGATAATAAATCGGTGTTGTTACGTAAAATGTTTTCTTAGTCATTTCACATACCCCTCTCTATATTTATTCATTATTTATACAGTAACTATTTTACCATATATTTCGCTTTGTTGCACCGTTTTTCTTTATATTTTTTAATATTTTTAAGAAATTTAAAGTGAAAAATAAAACTAGACTAGGTATATATCTGAAAATTTAAAATATATTTTCAGAAAATAATCTAGTCTAGTCTAAGATTTTTTATCTTTCACACCAAGGTGTGATTTTTTCTACTTTTTTGCTAGTTTTGCTATTTCCACAATTGTATCTGCTGCTTTTTCCATATGTTCTAAACAACTAAATTCATATTGTCCATGGAAGTTCTCCCCACCTACAAAGATATTTGGAGTTGGAATTCCCATATAAGAAATTTTAGAACCGTCTGTACCTCCACGAATAGGGATAATAATAGGAGTTACTCCTGCATTTTTAATAGCTTGCTCAGCAACATCAACGCAGCGTTTATCTTCTTTAATAACATCTCCCATATTGTAGTATTGGTCAAACAATTCATACTCTACTACATTTCCATATTTTTCATTTATTTTTGCAGCTACTTCTTCAGCAAATTTTTTACGAGCAAGGAATTTTTCTCTATCGTGGTCACGTATAATATAAACCATTTCTGCTTCTTCAATTCTAGCTTGCATATTGTGTAGTAAATAGAATCCTTCATATCCTTCTGTATGTTCAGGAACTTCTTTTTCTGGGAATAGAGATGCTAACTCTGCTGCAATCATATTAGCATTTTTCATTTTACCTTTTGCAGTCCCTGGGTGGACACTAACACCTGTAATTTTATATGTAATTTGTGCAGCATTAAAGCTTTCATACTGAAGTTCTCCTAGTACTCCACCGTCCATAGTATACGCATAGTCAGTTGCAAATCCTTTTGCGTCAAAGTGATCTGCTCCACGTCCAATTTCTTCATCCGGACCAAACGCTATTCTAATTTCACCATGTTCTATTTCAGGATGCTCACTTAAGTATTTTACAGCTTCAACTATTTCTGTAATACCAGCTTTATCATCAGCACCTAATAATGTTGTTCCATCAGTTGTAATAAGTGTTAATCCTTTATAATTATGTAAATTTGGAAACTCATCTGTAGTCATTACTATATTTTGTTCTTTATTTAAAACAATATCTTTTCCATCATAGTTTTCTACTACTCGTGGGCTAATACCTTCTACATTAAAATCTGCTGTATCAACATGAGAAATAAAACCTATTTTATCATATGGTTTATCTGTATTTGCAGGCAAAGTTGCAGTTAAGAACCAATTTTCTTCGTTAAGAACAATATCTTTAAGATTTAATTCTTCTAATTGTCCTTTTAACATACGAAGAAAATCTTTTTGTTCTGGAGTCGAAGGAATTGTTGTACTACTAGCATCTGATCTAGATTTAAAATTAACATATCCTAAAAAACGCTCTAGCATAGTTTCATATTTCATTATTATTCACCTCATTTAATTACTTTATATTAATTATAATACACTTTTATAACAAATGTAAGGGGGTATAGAAATTTTTATAATAAATTAGTTTTTTACAGCAGCATTACAAACATATTAAATATTTAATATATTTGGGTATATTATATATTTCTAATTAATTTTTTGTTATACTATTAATACGTACCGATGTGTACAATCAAATTTTCTTTAGGAGGTTTTCATTGATATGAAGAAATTTTTACTAACATTCGTTGCACTTTTAACAACAATTAGTTTAGCAGCTTGTAGCTCTAAAACTAAAGAAGAAAAAGCTGTAGACGATACTAATAAACAAGTTGAAGAGGCTAAAAAACAAGTTGATGAAGCTAGTAAACAAGCTAAAGAAGCTACTGAAAGTGGTAAAAAAGTAGCAGAAGAAGCTACTAAAAATGTTCAAAAAGCTGGTGAAGAAGCTGCCAAAACAGGAGAAGAAATGGCTAAAAATGCTCAAAAAAATGCTGAAGAAACAGCTAAGAATGCTCAAAAAGCTGCAAACTCAGATAATGACTAATATATAGAAATTATTATTACATTTAATAATGTAATTTTTATAAAGGATTTAACTTTAAGATAGAAAAAAGTTAAATCCTTTATTTTTTATTGAAGCCTATTTTAATAATATTTAGTTTAAATATATTATTTTCTATTAATTTATGTTACAATGGGCTATGTACTCTAAATTTTTAGATATTAGTAAACAAAACCATTAAGGAGAAAATATTTCATGCAAGAAGTTATGAATTATAAAGATACTAGGGTAGAAAACTATCACACTATTTACCCTAACCATATGAACAGACACGATACACTATTTGGTGGCCAAACATTATATTGGCTTGATGATGTACAAGGACTAGTTATCCGTAGATACACTCACCTACCATTCTTTACTGCAAGTATTGATACTTATCAATTTTTAGATGTAGTTCATCGTCACGAAGCTCTTATAATTGATAGTTACATTTCAAGAGTTGGTACACGAAGCGTTGAAATTTTCGCTGAATTAAGTGCATTTAATCATGAAACTAGACAAACTAGATTAGTAGGTATTTGTTTCTCAACTTTTGCCATCAATAGAGAGACTGTATTAGAAAAACCTCTACCAAAAGTAGAATATACTGATGAAATCTCAAAATTTGTAAGTAGTAGCTATGCCGATAGACAAAGTGGTAAGTTAACAGCTAGAAAATTTTGTAAAGAGTATTTAAAATACTATAATAAATAATTTTGTTACAAAAAAGGAGTGAGTCGATAACTCACTCCTTTTTTATATTTATTAGTCTATTGAGTAAAGTAATTCAAGTACTTTTTCTTCAAATTTAACTAATTTTTCTTCTGCAACTTTCTTATCTGCATCTTTAACATAGATATAAAGTTTTACTTTTGGTTCTGTTCCACTTGGACGTAATGTATACCATGATTCATCAGAATAGCTGAATTTAACCGCATCTGTTTTTTCAATATCAATTGATTTTTCTTCACCAGTAGCGACATTTTTTTCTTTTTGTACTAGATAATCAGTGATAGCAACTACTTCACTACCTGCTATTTCACGAGCAAATATTTCACGATATTTCTCCATCATACGTTTAATTCTTTGAGCTCCTGCAGCTCCTTCTAGTACGATTGAAATAGTTTTATCTAAGTAGTATCCATATTTTTCATAGAAAGCATCTAATACATCTACTAATGTTTTACCTTGTTTTTTGTAGAATGCTGCTGCTTCTACTAATAACATAGCGATAGTTACACCATCTTTATCACGTAAGAATGTTCCTACATTATATCCAATACTTTCTTCATATCCCATAACATAGTTTTTCTCACCAGTGTTATCCCATTCATTAGGTAAAGCACAAATATTTTTGAATCCAGTAAGAACATCAATTACTTCTACTCCATATTCTTTACATAGTGGTTCTACCATTTTAGAAGTAACGATAGATTTAACTAAAACTGGGTTTTCAGGTAATTTATTTTGTTTAGCAAGATTTTCAATAACATATTGAACTAATACTGCACCTGCTTGGTTACCATTTAGAGACACAACTTCTCCATTATGAATAACTTCTACAGCTAAACGGTCGCAGTCTGGGTCAGTTGCAATAATTACATCTGCATTTACTTTTTTAGCTAATCTTTCTCCATATTCAAAAGCTGCTGTATCTTCTGGGTTTGGATATTCAATTGTTGGGAATGTTCCATCTGGATCTTTTTGTTCTTCTACAACATGAACATTTTTAAATCCACGACGTGCTAATACTGTTGTTACAGCTTTGTATCCAGCTCCGTTAAGAGGTGTATAAACTACTGAAATATCTTTGTCGATATTTTCATCGTTGATTGCACAGTTTAATGATTCTGCATAGAATTTCTCGTCTACTTCTTCACCGATGTATTCTAATAAACCTTTTTCTAATGCTTCTTCTTCTTTTAATGTTACATAGTCATCGAAGATATCCATTGAATTAATATATTCAAGAACTTTATCACTTATATCAGATTTAATTTGTGATCCTTCTTGCCAGTATACTTTATATCCATTATATTCTTTTGGATTGTGACTTGCTGTAATATTAATACCACTAGCTGTTCCTAAGTAACGAACTGCAAATGATAATTCTGGAGTTGGTCTTAAATCTTCAAATAAGTAAGCTTTTACTCCATTACTTGCCATTACTAAGGCAGCTAATTTTGCAAATTCTTTAGAGAATAGACGTGGATCATGTGCAATAGCAATACCTTTTTCTTGTAATCCATTGTCAATTATTGTTTGAGCTAATGCTTTAGTTGCACGCGCAATAATGAAACGGTTCATTCTGTTAGAACCCATCCCTACTTTCCCACGTAAACCAGCAGTTCCAAATTCTAATTCTTTATAAAATCTATCTTCTTTTTCTACTTCATCATTTTCTACACTTTTTAGTTGTAGTTTTTCCTCTTCTGTTAATGCAGGGCTATTAAGCCATTTATCATACAATTCTTTATAATTGCTCATATCTTACACCTCTTTATATTTTATTTTTTATTTTATGCTAAGTCTAAAGCTATTTCCATCATTTTTGTAAATGCTGTTTGTCTTTCTTCTGGAGTAGTTTCTTCACCAGTAACTAGTGAATCACTTACTGTTAAAATTGTTAAAGCATTTACTCCAGCTGCTGCTGCATTAGCATAAAGTGCTGTACTTTCCATTTCAACAGCTAATACACCCATTTTAATCCAGTTTTCCATAGCTTTTTCATCTGCATTATAGAAAACTTCACTACATAAAATGTTCCCAACATGTACTGGTTGCCCCATTTCTTTAGCTTTGTTGTAAGCTTTTAAAAGTAAATCAAATGAAGCTGTTAAACTGAAGTTCCCTGGAATGTTATATTGGTGCATGTAATTTGAGTTAGTTGAAGAACCTAATCCCAAAATTACATCATATAATTTAACTTGAGGTTGTAATGCTCCACAAGTTCCGATTCTAATTAAATTTTTAACTCCAAAAGTGTGAATTAATTCATAAGAATAAATACCGATACTAGCTGGTCCCATACCAGTTCCCATTACAGAAATCTTTTTACCTTTGTATGTTCCAGTATATCCTAGCATACCACGCACTTCATTAAAACAAACCGCATCCTCTAAAAATGTTTCAGCAATAAATTTAGCTCTTAGTGGATCTCCTGGAAGTAAGATTGTTTCAGCTATTTCTACTCCATTCGGCTTAATATGTGGTGTTTGTTTTTGTGACATCAGTTAGTCCCCCTGTAATTATTTTTTTGATAACACTATTATACCTTTTTTTCCATTCTTAAACAAGGGATATCTAAGAAAATAATTATCTATATTTTAATTATATACAGATATTATTGAATTCGCTTTTTATATTGTCTGTTTACTATTGGTTAATTCATTTATATATAGTTTCTTACTGTATTTTTTATTACAATATTTATAATTCAAATACATTTATATTTTACTTTTAATATACTTGAAAACTCTCTATTTCATCGACTTTTTTTTACACTATTTTAATATTATAATGGTATTTCAAGCCATTTTATTATATAATGGAAGTTATAATAAAATTTAAGAAAGAGGTTTTTTTATGTTACAATTAGCTGTATTTTTACCAGTAATTGCCATGTTTTTTGTACCTTTCTTGAGAAAAAGTTTCAAAAAAATACATACTGGTAAATTTGTTATAATTGTTCCATTAATTTTATTTCTATATTTTTTATCTAATGTAAAAAAAATATATTCTGGTGGAATAATTTATAAAACTCTCGCATTTGCATCTAATGTCGGACTTGATATAAACCTAAAACTAGATGGCTTATCGCTTCTGTTTGCTCTTCTAATTACTGGAATAGGAACATTAGTTATTTTATATTCATGTTATTATATGAGTATTAATGATGAAAAACTACATAAGTTTTACATATTCTTACTTATTTTTATGTCTGCCATGTTAGGTGTGGTTCTTTCCGATAATCTATTGAGTATGTATATGTTTTGGGAGTTAACTTCTGTTTCTTCATTCTTACTTATTAGTTATTGGCACGAGAATGATGCTTCAAGAAAAGGTGCACTAAAATCACTAATTATTACTGTATTTGGTGGTGTACTTATGCTTGGTGGTATTTTCGTCCTTAATAATATTACTGGAAGTTTTAACATTAGTGAAATAATTAACTTTAGCCGTAATAGTGGATATAATTCAAAATATTTAATTGCTATGGTTCTTATACTTTTTGGAGCATTCACTAAATCTGCTCAGTTCCCATTCCATATTTGGTTACCTGATGCAATGGCTGCTCCTACACCTATAAGTAGTTATCTACACTCAGCAACTATGGTTAAAGCTGGTATATATCTACTACTTAGAATTGGTATTGTATTTTCATTCACACCAATTTTCGGTAATACGCTTATTATTTTTGGAACAATAACTATGCTTATCGGTTCTATTTCAGCAGTATTGTTAAAAGACTTAAAAGGAATATTAGCATATTCTACTATAAGTCAACTTGGTATGATGACTCTTATGATTGGTATTGCTAATTTAGGATTAAATAATAACAATCATTATATTTACACATTCGCATTTTATGCAGTTTGTTTCCACATAATTAACCATGCTGCATTTAAAGCAAGTTTATTTATGATAACTGGTATTATTGATCACACATTCCATACTAGAGATATAGATAAACTTCGTGGTATTAAAAATATTATGCCTATAAGTTATATCCTTAGCATTATCACAGGATTCTCAATGGCAGGAATTCCACCTCTTAGTGGATTCTATTCGAAAGAATATTTCTTAACATCTGTATATAGTTTAACAGGCTCAAGCTTATTCTATATTTTAATAGCTCTATTAGTTGTTATAGGAGCAATTGGAACTGCAGTTTATTCTTTAATTCTTTCATTTAAACCTTTCTTAGGAAAATTTGATAAGAACATTCTTGGAAATAGAAAATTACGTCTCCCTGAGATTGGCATTTTTATTTCACCTACTATCTTAGTATTCTTTGTTATAATTAATACTTTTATTAAAGATTATATTGTAATTCCTGCGCAACAAGCAGCTTTAGCAAGTAATGTAACTAGAAATGAAGCTATAACACATGTAGAACACAGCTTTATTTCAAGTGAATTAATTACATCAATTATTGTAATAATCATTTCAGCTGTTATCTATAAACTTTATGCAAGCAGAAATGTTATCTACAAATACAATCCAAGTATTGTTTCAATCCATGGATTATACAATACCTTAGGAGATCAACTACATAAAGTTAGTGGAATATTACATAATACATTTGTTACAAATGAACTTAGAAGAAATATGAGCTATATTTTCTGTACTTTATCACTAACAATTATTGGTGGATACTTTGCTATTGGTCGACCAGTCGTTATTAATAAGTTTTCTACTGTACATTATATGAACATATTACTTGGTATTTGTATAGTAATTTGCTGTATTGCCCTTGCATATACTTACAATAGACTTGTACTTATTATTTTATCTTCTGGAATAGGATTTATGATGACTGCTCTATACGTTACATTTAGAGCACCAGACCTTGCTATGACTCAATTTGTTATAGAATCAATCTCAACTATTATTTTCTTAGTTGCTTTCATTCTTTTAACAAATAGAACAAAACATATTGAAAAACAACCATTTAAACTTACAAATGCAGTTATTGCTACTATTACCGGTATAAGTTTTACATTAATCGGTTTAGTAACATATGCATATAAAAATCCATCAGAAATCAGTCAGTTCTACTTTGATAATGTAGTTGCTTCTGGTGGTGGTAACATAGTAAATGTTATTATCGTTGATTTCAGGGGATTTGATACCCTATTCGAAATAACTGTTATGACAATGGTAGCATTAATAATTTATGCTATGTTTAGAATTTTAAAAAGAGGAGGTTCAAAAGATGAAGACTAATGATGTTATTTTGAAATCACTGTCTGCAATTATTTCTGGTTGCATATTCTTACTTTCTCTTAGCTTATACTTCGGAGGTCACTTCCTTCCTGGTGGTGGTTTCGTTGGGGGATTATTGTGTACAATGGCTTTAGCTTTAGCTATGTTTACATATGGAATCGATAGAGTTATGAAATTAATTCCAATAAACTATGTATACTTAACTGCTATTGGATTATTATTTTCTATTGGTACAGCCTTTAGTGGTGTTGTCGCTGGTAAAAATTTCTTTAAACACCATTTTACGCATATCCATGTCCCTATAATGGGAGAAATGGAACTACATACAGCAGCCATTTTCGACCTTGGTGTTTATCTAATTGTTGTCGGCGTTTTAATGACTGTAATTTTAGCTTTTGGAAAGGATGGTAAATAATGGAATTTTTTATGATTATATTATCAGGTATACTCGTTGGATTTGGGGTTTACCTTATGCTTTCTAAAAGTATGATGCGTATAATTATTGGTGTTGGACTATTTGGTCACGCCACAAACTTAATTATACTTATTGCAGGAGGATTATATGATGGGGACATCCCTATAATCTCAGAACTTGGAAAAAATTATATTGATCCTATACCTGCCGCATTGATACTTACTGCAATCGTTATTGGATTCGCAGTAACCTGTCTATTGATTTCAATCTATATTGCTAACTATAAACTTAAACATAGTGACAATATAATTGAACTTGAAGATGTAGATCATATGAAGGAGGAAAAGATAAATGCATAGTAATTTACCTGTTATTCCAATCTTTATACCTCTTTTATTTGCTGCAATAACAATATTGTTTAGACGAAGAATTGGTATGCAAAGATTATTAACTTTCCTTGCTACTACTCTTACTTTAGGATTCTCAATCTACAATCTATTTAAAGTAGCAAAATATAAAATACTAATTTTAGAAATGGGGAATTGGGCTTCACCATTTGGTATTACTCTTACACTAGATGGCTTAAATAGTATACTCGTAACAATATCTGGTATAGTATTTTTAGCTACCCTATTCTATTCATTTAAAACAATTGATAAAATTCGTGAATTAAGCTTTTTCTATCCTGGTTTCTTATTAATCATGGTCGGGATAAATGGAGCATTTACAACAGGTGACATTTTTAACCTATTTGTATTCTATGAAATTTTATTAATGTCATCTTACTTACTTCTTTTAGTAGGTATAAACAAAGAACAATTAAAATCATCTATTAGTTATGTATTGATGAATGTTTTTGCAGGTAGTTTATTTGTTATAAGTGTTGGATATTTATATACAATTGTTGGTAGTTTAAATATGGCATATATATCACAAACTATCTCTAATATGTCAGATAGACGTGGGGTTTACTTAGTTGGAGCAGTTATGATATTCGTCTTCTGTATGAAAGGGGCTCTATTCCCACTATTCACTTGGATGAACAGATCATATGCTGCACCTCCTATATCAGTATCAATCATCTTTGGTGCTTTATTAACAAAAGTAGGTTTATACTCTATTATTAGAACATATGGTTTATTCTACTATGAATCTAATTTTATTAAATCATACCTACTAATTCTAGGTGCAATTTCTATTATTGCTGGATGTATTGGAGCAATATATCAAAGTAATTTAAAACAAATTGTAATTTTTAATATCGTTATTTCACTAGGAGTTATGGTATGTGGAACTGCAACACTTAATACATATGGTGTGAAAGGTGCACTATTCTATGCTGTGAATGACATTCTTCTAAAAGCTGCTTTATTTATTGTAGTTGGATTAGTTATTTACGCTAGCGGAGTTAAGTTCCTTCAAAAATGTGGATTAATTAATAAGTACCCACTATTAGCTTGGACTTACTTCATAATTGTATTATCACTTGCAGGTGTCCCTCCTTTCAGTGGTTTTTATGGTAAAGCACTTATTATTAGAGGACTTGTATTAGATAATCACATCTATATAGCTACACTTGTTGCAGCTTCTGGATTAATTGTATTCTACTCTCTAATAAGAATATTCCTTAATGTTTTCTATGATAATATTAATAAAACATTGCCACTAAGACCTCTTCCAAAAGGGATCTTAATACCTCTTGTTTCTTTAGTTGCAGTTGCATTTTTAATCGGTATATTTTCTAATCAATTGGACGGATTATTCAATAACGGTGTCCAAATGATATTAGATCCGAAAAAATATATTGAAATAGTTCTTGGAAAGGGGGCATAACATATGGCATTACAATTTTTAATTAATATTTTTGTCGGAGTTATATGGATGTTCTATTCTGGAACTTTTAATTCTGAATACTTTGCTGTAGGATTTTTCTGGGGAATGATTATCCTATTCATCCTAAGAAAAACTTTTGCTAAAAGCTTTTTAGGTGACCAACTTTACTACGTTTATATCTATAAATGGATAAAACTTGTAGTTATGTTTCTAATCGAATTATTAAAAGCAGATATTAATGTATTGAAAATGATGTTTAGAAAAGATCTTGATGTTAATCCAGTGATTTTCGAATATCCTTTACAAGTTAAGAAAAACTGGCAAATTACATTATTAGCTAATATGATTACATTGACTCCAGGAACACTTACTGTTAATGTTGGTTATGATAATACAACCCTATTTATTCATTGCCTTGATACTGATGATATCGAAGGTGAAATTGAAGGTATTAAAAATAGTTTTGAAAAAGCGATATTGGAGGTTGATTTAGATGGATAAAGTTATGAACTTCACAATAGTTTTAGGAATTTTCGCTAGTATTATTATGATATTCTTCTTGCTGGTATATATCGTAAAAAAACCTAGTATTTTTGATAAATTAATCGCAAGCGACTTACTTGCTATGCCTCTTATCTGCTTAATAGTATTAGTAAGTATGTACTATAAAACTTTTTCATATATTTCACTTATTCTAATAATCGCAATTATATGTCTAGTTGGTACAGTCGTTACTGCAAGATTCTTAGCTAAGAAGGAGGTATTTAGCGATGATTCTAAATAATATTTTAGATGTAATAATAATACTTCTTATTCTTATCTCTATTGTTGCTATGGCAGCAACTGTTATTGGATTTGTAAGACTACCTGATGAATTAACTAGAATTCATGCAGCAGGGGTTACAGGTTCATTTGCAGTAGAATTAATTCTAATAACTGGTTTTATCTATTTCTATAGATACTTACATGTTTTTGAATTTAAACTTCTTCTAGCTATTGCATTCTTATTTTTAGTTGCACCAGTTTCAGCTCACATGATCTCAATAAGTGCAATTATTTATAACAAAAAAGTTTATTCAAAAAATAATAAAGATGAAGCTAAAAAGGTATTAGATGACATCGAAAAATTAAATTAATATATAATAATGTGTTATAAGTTATATTTTCAACATAGCTTATAACACATTATTTTTGTTTACTTTAATAATTATTTACAATTCTTACTCAACTTCTTAACAAATTAGATACAAAACCTCTCTAAACCTTGACTTATTTCACTTTATATAGTAATATTCATATTAGATTATAAAATAATTTAAATTAATTTAAGGAGTTATTTTCATGAGAAAATATTTTGGAACAGATGGTATACGTGGTGTCGCTGGCGAAACACTTACCGCTGATTTAAGTTTTAAAGTAGGTAAAGCATTAGGTAAATTACTTACTGATAAAAAAGATCGTCCTAAAGTAATAATAGGAAGAGACACTAGAATTTCATGTGATATGATTGAATATTCACTTACTGCTGGTTTAACTAGCGTTGGTGTCGATGTTATGACTGTAGGCGTTATTCCTACTCCAGCAATTGCATATCTAACTAAGACAATAGAAACTGATAGTGGAATCATGATTTCTGCTTCACATAACCCATATCAAGATAACGGAATTAAAATATTTGGCCCAGATGGTTTCAAATTAACAGATGAACAAGAATTAGAAATTGAACATTTAATTGATAATGTTGACCAAATTAAAGCAGCAAGCTATGAACATATTGGAAACTTATATAGTGGTAGCGAGCTTTCTCAAAAATATATTCAACATATAAAACAATCTATTTCTGATGATTTATCAGGTATTAAAATTGCACTTGACTGTGCACATGGTGCTACAACTGGAGTTGCTCCATTCTTATTCGGAGATTTAGAAGCAGATATAGAAACTATTGGATGTGCTCCAAGTGGAACTAATATTAATGATAATGTGGGATCAACAAAAATTAATACTATCGCTGAATTCGTAAAAGTACATAATGTAGATTTAGGATTTGCATTTGACGGTGATGGCGATAGAGTTCTTGCAGTAGATTCAGAAGGTAATGTTGTTGATGGAGATAAAATCATGTTTATTCTTGCTAAACACCTAAAAGAACAAGGTGAATTAAAAGATAATATGGTTGTCTCTACTGTAATGAGTAATATAGGTTTCTATAAAGCAGTAGAAGAACATGGTATGCAATCAGTTAAAACTTCTGTTGGAGATAGATATGTAGTTGAAGAAATGAGAAAAAACAACTACTCACTTGGTGGTGAACAATCAGGTCATATAATACTTATGAACTATGCAACTACTGGTGATGGAATTTTAACAGCAGTGAAATTAGCTAGTATCATCAAATCAACTGGTAAATCTCTTAAAGAATTAGCAGATGAAGTTAGTATATATCCTCAAAAACTAGTTAATATTAAAGTTACTGATAAAAAAATAGCTATGGAAGATAAAGAAATACTTTCAGAATGTGAAAAAGTTGAAAAAGAACTTGAAGGTAACGGGCGTATATTACTTCGTGCTTCAGGAACAGAAAACTTAATTCGAGTTATGGTAGAAGCAAGTAGCGATGAATTAACAGATAAATACTGTGAACAAGTGGCAAAAATTGTTCGTGAAAAGTATGAAGTAAAATAATTATACCTTACGATAGTAAAAAATATTAAAATAAATAAAAAGACTAAAGACTATTATAATCATCAATACTGAAAACATTGTGATTTTATATAACTTTAGTTTTTTTATTTTTTCTATATTTTATCCTTTGTAACGCGTATAATATAACACTCTAATAAGTGCTTTTTTTACTATATTTATTACTATATTATTTCAACCAAAATCTTTATATATTATATACATTATTTTATATATTATTAACCTTAATATTTTCTTAATATTTTTCTAATTACTACTAGTTATTTTTATAAAAAATTTATAATATGAAATTTGTTTGTATATTTATCGTAATATTTCCTCTTATAAAACTTACTGAAATAAGGCCTATTTTACATTTATACTATAAATACAAATGAATTTATTGACAAAATATTTGTTTTTTTATGTAATCGATATTCATATTAATATTTTTCAAAAAAAAAATTAATTTTTTTTTAGTTTTTTTTATTTTCCTCTTGTTTTTTGTATATACTTCTGATATAATCATAAGTGAAGTAATTATATATTACTTCATATGTTCTTTTATTATAAGTCTCCCTAGCTTATAATAAAGACTTTTCATATTTACTCCCTTATTTCTACCTTACAATATTTTTTGTAAGGTAGGTTTTTTTATATCTAAATCTATAAAATTTACAGAATAATTAATTTTTTCGCCACTTTCTAACTTTCTTATATGATATTAATTTATATTTACATAATTTCGCTTTTACTCATTTTCTTCACCTTTTCCAACTTTTCACTTGACTTTTCTTGTTTCCTAAGGTAAACTTTTGTGTAGTGAGAGAATGAAAGGGTGTATAATATGATAGAGATAAAAAATTTAATAGTTACATATAAAGACACACCTGCTCTTGATAGTATTAATGTTACTTTATCAAATTCAAAGATTATTGGGATAGTAGGACCAAACGGAGCAGGAAAATCCACTCTAATTAAAGCAGTTTTAAATATAATACCTTCTAAAGGAATAATAAAAATTGATGATAAACTTTCTAAAGATCAATTAGGTAGCGTTGCTTATGTAGAACAAAAAATAAATATAGACTATAACTTCCCTATTAAAGTTAGAGAATGTGTTTCTTTGGGGATTTATCCTAAAATTGGTTTATTTAAAAATTTAAATAAATCTGATTGGCAAAAAGTTGATGATGCTCTAAAATTAGTTGGATTAGAAGAATTTTCCAATCGTCAAATAAGTGAGCTTTCTGGTGGCCAGTTCCAAAGAGTTTTGATTGCTAGATGCCTTGTACAAGAAGCAAAATACATTTTCTTAGATGAACCATTTGTCGGCATCGATTCTGTCAGCGAAGAAATAATTATGAATACACTTAGAAAATTAAGAGACAATGGCCATACAATATTGATAGTTCATCATGACTTAAGAAAAGTCCATGCATACTTCGATGAAGTTTTATTACTAAACAAAAAGCTTATTTCTTATGGCAATACAAAAGAAACATTTACTAGAGAAAATCTAACTCATACCTATGGTACAGATTTATTCTTTATGGGAGGTGGTTCTAGTGATTAAGGAATTTATTGATGGACTTTATAGTTTTCACTTTTTACAAAATGCACTTATCACAGCAATAGTTATTGGTATTGTTGCAGGTGCTGTAGGTTGTTTTATCGTTCTTAGAGGAATGAGTCTAATGGGAGATGCTATTTCTCATGCTGTCCTTCCAGGAGTAGCAATTTCATTTATTCTAGGTATCGATTTCTTTATCGGAGCTATTGCATTTGGTATTCTTGCATCGGTTATTATTACATTTATTAAAGGTAATTCCATCATAAAAAGTGATACTGCTATAGGTATTACATTTAGTTCATTCTTAGCACTTGGAGTTATTCTTATTGGTGTTGCGAAAAGTTCTACAGACCTATTCCACATTCTTTTTGGTAATATACTTGCTGTTCAAGATATTGACATGTACATTACTATAGGTGTTGGAATATTCGTTCTTTTAGTTATAAGATTATTCTTTAAAGAACTATTACTAACGTCATTTGATGAACTTTTAGCAAAAGCAATGGGCATGAAAGTTAACTTCTATCACTATTTACTAATGATATTATTAACTCTAGTCTCAGTTACAGCTATGCAAAGTGTCGGAACTATACTTATAGTTGCTATGCTTATTACTCCTGCTGCTACTGCATATCTTTATGCAAATAGTCTAAAAACTATGATTTTCTTATCTTCTACAATCGGAGCTGTATGTTCTGTATTAGGATTATTTATCGGTTATTCATTTAATATAGCCGCGGGATCTAGTATTGTCTTAACTTTAGCTGCTGTATTTGCAATTAGCTTTTTCATTGCACCTAAACAACGCTTTATTAAGCATAAACAAAAATAACTTATGTTTCATAAACATAAAATACTAAATAAATATAAATATTATATAATCTCTTTAAGAAGTTACTCATATTTACTCCCGAAAATTTTTTCTTAAAGATTTTATATTAGTATATTAATTGATAATAATTACTATTATCTAACTATATTTATTTAGTATTTTATATGAAAAAAATTAATAAAAATAAATAAAGGAGACCTTCAATATGAAAAAATTAGGTTTTATTTCTTTAATATTTATGTTAGCTATAGGATTATTCGCTTGTTCTAATGCTAAACAAAACTCAAATTCAAGCGAAAATAACAAACTTAAAGTTGTTACTACTAACTCTATTATTGCAGATATTACAAAAAATATTGCAGGAGATAAAATAGAATTACATAGTATTGTTCCAGTTGGTCAAGATCCACATGAATATGAACCACTACCAGATGATGTTAAGAAAACTTCACAAGCTGATCTTATCTTCTACAATGGTATTAACCTTGAAACTGGAGGTAATGCATGGTTTACTAAGTTAGTTCAAAACGCTAAAAAACAAGAAAATAAAGACTACTATGCAGTTAGTGATGGCGTAGATGTAATTTATCTTGAGGGACAAAATGAAAAAGGTAAAGAAGATCCTCATGCGTGGTTAAATCTTGAAAATGGTATGATTTATGCTAAAAATATAGCTAAACAACTTAGTGAAAAAGATCCAAAAAATAAAGAATTTTATGAGGCAAATCTTAAATCATATTTAGAAAAATTATCTCAACTAGATAAAGAAGCTAAAGAAAAATTTAACAATATACCTACAGAGAAAAAAATGATTGTAACAAGTGAAGGTTGCTTCAAGTACTTCTCTAAAGCTTACAATGTACCATCAGCTTATATTTGGGAAATCAATACTGAAGAAGAAGGAACACCTGATCAAATCAAAACATTAGTTGAAAAACTTCGTAAAACAAAAACACCTTCTCTATTTGTAGAAAGTAGTGTTGATGAACGTCCAATGCAAACTGTATCAAAAGATACTGGTATCCCTATCTTCGCTAAAATCTTTACTGACTCTATTTCAGAACCAGGTCAAAATGGCGATAGCTATTACAATATGATGAAATGGAATTTAGATAAAATTGCTGAAGGATTAGCTAAATAATAACTTTAAAAAACTCCTTGTATAGCTTTATACAAGGAGTTTTTATTAATCCATCATTATTTTCTAGACATTAACTTGATAACACTGTATTTATGAATTCATTTTTTGTGTATCAAATTAAATTTTATTTTTTAAAGTAAGAACAGGAAATTTATTGAATTATTATGTGAAATCGTATACAATTATAAGTGAAATTAAAATTTAGGAGTCATTTATGAATATAATTAGAAATTTACCTATACCAATTTCTGGGCTTGCTCTTGGTTCAGTTGCTCTTGGCAATCTATTACAAGCTTATAGTCCTACTCTTCAACTTATTTTTAGTATTTTATCTTTAATTATAATTGTACTTTTAACGATTAAATTTATTGATAATTTTAAGAGTCTAACTGAAGAAATGAAAAAGCCTGTTATAGCCACAGTTTTAGCAACGTACCCAATGAGTATTATGCTTTTAAGTTCATTTTTTAAAAAATATATAGGATTATATAGTTTACCTACGTGGATTATTGGAATTTTTCTTGATATTTGTGTTGTTTGTTATGCTATTTACAACTTTATCATTAAAGAAAGACATATTAAAAATATTTATCCAACTTGGTTTATAACTTTTGTTGGACCAGCAGTAGTAACAGTCACTGCAATTAATTATAATGTTGAATTTTTAGGGAAAATTTTCTTTTACTTCTCTTTTATAAATTACCTTATACTAATACCATTTGTATTATATAGAGTATATATTTATAAACATTATAATGACGGTGATTTTCCTACTATTACAGTTTTTTCAGCCCCTGGTGGACTATTATTAGCTAGTTATATGATTGGTATCACAAATAAAAGTACATTTATTTTAAGTGTTCTTATTCCACTTACTATATTGTTTTTTATTTTTGTACTTCTTCAACTACCATTTTTATTAAATAGAAAATTTTATCCTAGCTTTTCTGCATTTACTTTCCCATTAGTTATTTGCGCAATAGCTTTCCAAAAGACTGGATTGTACTATCAATTAGGAACCCTGTCATTTCTAACTATACTTATTTATCTTAGTGAGTTATTAGCCGTAATTATCGTAGCATATGTTTGGTATGGCTTTTTAACAAAAAATAATAACCACCTTTAAAAAGGTGATTTTCTTTAAAATAAATTTGAAATAATCTTTATATTATATTTTTAATCTATATTTGAAAAAATACAGTAAAAATCATCCTTTCTTTATTATAGAATTTGATATACTCTTATTCTATTAAGAAAGGATGTTTTTTTATTCATTAATTTTCCCCAAAATTTTCAAAGTAAACATTTTTTCTTGATTGATTTATTGTATTAACAATGCTCTTGTTAGAAATTCAACTATTTCATCTGTAACTTCATTTATATCTAATTCTCTATTCTCTTCCATTATCATTTGAGGTATCATATAAGATAATGTTAAAGAAAAAAGATATCTAACAATTCTTTCATTTGGTAAATCTATAATTATATTATTCTTCTTATAATAGTTTAATATCGAACTAATTGATTGAAGTATACCATCAACAATTATTTTCTCAATTTTTTTTACAAGATTTTTATCAATTAGTATTCTCTGAAAAATTATTTTTAATTGTAATAAATTTTCTTGAATAAATATTAATCTATCCTTTACAATTGTATAAATAAATTCTGAGAAACTACTATAATTATTTATAAAATTCTTATCAGAAAATTCAAAAATAATGTTTGGTATTATTTCATCCATAAATTTTGATACAATAGCGTTTAATATGCCCTCTTTGGTTTTAAAAAAACTATATACTGTTCCTTCTGACACATTAGCTCTTTTTGCAATATCATTAGTTTTTGTATTCTCAAATCCTAATTCTGAAAATAGTTCTAAACTTGCTATTAATACCATTTGCTGTTTCTTACTAAGATTGGTTACTTTTATTTTATTATTAAATTCCGTTATTAAATTTTTCATATTAATTTATTTTTATTCCTTATTTATTTCTACAACAAGTTTTCCTTTTGTATGACCCTGTTCTAATTTATTATATGCTTTTTTCACATCAGCTAATGAAAAATTATAAACATTATCCACATTTATTTTTACCTGATTATTAGATACTAATTTTGCTAATTCAATAAAATCAGAATATCGAGAATGTCTAGGACCTGTAAAATTTGCACCCCTTATCATGACATATGGTGATGGTACTAAAGTACCAATATCACTTCCTTTTAAACCTAAATTAAAGCCAAGTTTTACATATTCTCCCCCATAACAATCTAAAAATTTAGTAACTTTTTCTTTTTCATTTAAACATTCAAAAATTTGACTCTCTATATCTCTATTGTATGAAATCGGAATTCCTCCTAATGATTTAATATACTCCGAACTATTTTCACTTGCTATCCCTAGTACCTTTGCTCCTTTTGCTACTGCATATTGAACAGCAATTGATCCTATTCCTCCTGAGGCAGCTGATATTACGACAATATCATCACTCTGAAGATTAATTTTTCTAAATGCTCCACCAACAGTTAGTGAAGCAACTCCCATTGTTGATGCCATATTAAAACTAATATTATCTGGCTTTATATATATTTCACTTTCTTTAACACAAAGTTCAGTTGTTAAGGCACCTTTTTTTGTTCCTAAACCTGGAGGATTAATTATAGTTCCAAAAACCTTATCTCCTACTGAAAAATTTGAAACATTACTTCCAATTTCTAAAATAACCCCTGAGAAATCTCTACCTACTCCTCTAGGAAAGAGTGCTTTCTTAGATTTAAACCATTCACTTGGCCTTTTTAATTTCATAAAAAAAGATAGTATTCTTAGTTGTTTAACACCTTCAAAAATTTTATAATCAACTGGATTTAATCCGACCGAATATACTTTAATGCGAACTTCATCGTTATTTAGTTTATTAGAATCAGTTGTAACAAATTCTAAAATATCGTCTACTTTTCCAAATTTATTATATATTATTTCTTTTCTAGACATTTTTATCACTCCTTATTTTGAGTGGTGACTCAATTTGTATATTATTATTATATAATTTATTTATTATAAGGTCAATGATTCCACAAAATAAGGACCTAGTAATTTACTAGGTCCTCCGTATTATATTTTATATATTCTTTTTAGGATGTCTATCAACAACCTCTTGATTATTTAATAAAGCTTGTTTCCCTTTTTTTGTTAATGCATATCCTCTAATACTGAAGGTATTAGCTAATTCTTCCTCACTAAAGTTTTCCTTTAGTGCTTCATCTAACTCAGCTGCCTTTAATTTGGATAAACCTTTTATACCCTTTTGTTTAAGTATATTTTTCTTCATTGTTGAATTAATATGCTTTAATGATGCAAAAGCACTTTCTACTTCAACAAAACCTTTTTTTACAAGTTTACTTAGATTCTCTGGAGCATTGATTCCATACGTATACTCAAAATACTTAGGAAACCACGATTCTGTAGTAAATGTACCAAAACCAACACGCCATAATAGAATAATATCTCCAGCAAGTAATTTATCACCTAAATTAATCATATTTCTTTTAGGTACAGGTTTAGGATTTAACAACCATTCGCCTATATTCCTATCTGGAGAAATATAAGGTATATTTTCATGATTTATATATATTTCCTTAATTCTCTTATCCATTTACTTTATATTTTCCTCAAAGTTTTCTATTACATCTTTCAACTCTAATTCTAAAATAAAACTAATACCTTTTTCTTGCATTGTTACACCGTATAATGTATCCATAGCTTCCATAGTTCCTCGACGGTGAGTTATTACTAAGAACTGATTATCTACAGAATATACTTTAAGGAATTTAGCAAATCTATTTACATTCTCCTCATCAAGTGCCGCTTCCACCTCATCAAGTACTACGAAAGGAGGATTTTTTACTTTTAATATTGCGAATAGTAAGCTTATCGCAGTTAATGATTTTTCCCCTCCTGAAAGAAGTGATAAGTTTTGAAGTTTTTTCCCTGGTGGAGAAGCTTCAATAACAATACCTGTATTTAAAATATCATTCGGTGTTTCTAATGTCATATCAGCATAACCACCTTTGAATAATTCTTTAAATATAGTATTAAAGTTCTCAGCTACTTGAACAAATGTTTCTAAGAAACGTTCTTTAACTTCTTTATCGATTTCGGCTATTGTTTCTTCTAACTTTTCTTTAGCCTCTACCAAGTCAGTAATTTGTTCATTGTAGAAATCATAACGTTCCTTAGTTTCTTCAAACTCTTCAATAGCATACAAGTTTACATTTCCAAGATCTGCTATTTCACGACGTAAACTTATTACTCTTGATTTGTAAGAAGGGATTTCAGATATATTTTCTTCAGTTAACCTATGCGCTACACTTTCATATGTCACACTATAGTTTTCGATTAGATTTTCTAAATACTCATCTGTTTTCACTTCTATTTTTGTTTGAGCAACTGTCAGTTTTTCAAATTCTGCGATTTTCTCACGTAAAGATTCATTATTACGTTGTTGAGAAGAAGTTATCTCTTTTTCACGTTTAAACAATCCTGTTTTTTCCATATCTAAGTCAGATAACAATGTTTTTAAAGTTGTTAATCTTTCGCTATATTCACTTATTAACTTAGAATTGTTTTCTAGTATTGCTTTTTCATCTTCTTCACTTAGTGAATCGGCATTTTTAGATGCTTCTAGTCTATTTAACTGCTCTTGGGTATCTTTTATATCTATAGTTAAATTCTCTATAGTTTCTTGAAGATGTTTATTATTTTCATCTAGCTTAGACTTCTCTATTTTTAGTTCAGCTATTTTTTCTAAATATAGTTCTTCTGCACTTTGTGCATTTTGTTTTTTATTATTTTCTTCTTTAATTCTCTTATCTAAAACAACTAATTCTGCTCGAATTTTCTCTAGATCTTTAGTTAATTTTTCGATACTTTCGAAGCTATTATCATCTTTCTTGTAGTCTGATAATTTATTTTCATTTAGTTTTATATTAGTAGTTAGAGTTCTTATTTCTGAATTCTTATGATTTATTTCTAACTCTAATTCTTTAACTTTAAAAATTAGTTCTTCTTTTATTTCTTTATTTTTTGTGATAATCTCAATTAACTCTTTTTGCTGAGAAGTAACTTGATTTTTTTCATCACTTAGCTTAGCTATTTTATCATCAATTTTTTTCAAATTATTACTTAATTCATCTAATTCCGCTTTATGTTTGATTGATGAGTTATTGTTTTTATTGATAGCCCCACCAGTAATAGAACCACCGCTATTAATTACTTGACCATCTAGTGTTATTATTCTATTTCTAAAGTTAATCTTTCTAGCTATGCGGTTAGCATTATCCATATTATCGACAATTATCACTAGTCCTAATAGGTGTGATACTATGTTTTTATAATTAGGTTCAACACTAACCAAGTTTTCCGCTATATTAATAAAGCCTTCTTCTTTCATTAATGTGCTGTATACATCTGATGAAATAGCTTTAGCTTTAATATTATTAAGAGGTAAAAATGTAACTCGACCTTTGTTAGACTTTTTCAAATGTTCTATGCACTTTTTAGCTATAGTTTCATTTTCTACTACTATATTTTGTTGTGCTTGGCCTAGAGCTATATCTAGTGCTGTAGCATACTCATTATCAAAACTAATAATATTAGCAACACTATTATGTACTCCACCAATACTGTCTTTATTTGATAATACTTCCTTTACTCCGATATTATAAAAGCTTAAATTATTAATTTGATCTTCTAAAAACTTCTTACGATTTTCAAGATTATTTTTAAAATTATATCCTTTATTTAACTGTTCATCTATATTTTTTTGAGATGAAGAAATTAGTATATTTTTTTCTGTAAGTTTCGCTAAGTCTGATTCAACTTTTGATAATTCTTCTTTTAAAGAACTCTGTTTATTAGTTGCTGTTTCTAACTCACTTACCTTACTACTATATTCTTCTTTTTGTCTTTCTATAGTTTGATATAATTCCTTGTAGTTTTCGTCAGCACTTTCTAGATTTTTACGAGCATATTCAATACTATTTTCCAGTCTTGTTTCTTCATTAATCAAGTTATAATATGTATCTTTTAGCTCTTCAATAATATTTTCTATAGTTTCAAGATTATACTCTCCACCATTTTCTAAATCTATTATTTCTTTATTTAGCTCTTTAATTTTCTTTTTATTTTCGTCTTTTATTTGTTCTCGTTGTTTTAATCTATCTTGAAGATTCTCTAATCTTTCTAGTTGATATGATATGTCCTCATCAAGTTTTTCACTACGAAGATTTCTATTATTTTTTCTCTCTTCTATAACGTTAAGTTCAGATTGTAGACTCTCTTTTTTCTGAACAAGTTCTAACTCTTCATCATGATATTTAATATATGTTTTATCTAATGATACTAAACTATTTTTAACATTTTCAAGATCTTTAATTAATTCTTCTTGTTTAGCTTCTAAAGATTCTTTCTCAGCTTGTATTACTTTCTTCTCATCTAATAATACAGCAAGCTTCTTTTGATATTCAGATATATTATAAATATTTATTAATATATCTTTTCCTTCTAATTCTTTAGAATAATCTAAATATTTTTGAGTTTTATTTTTTTGTTCTTCTAATATTTCATAACGCGAACTAATTTCAGAGAAAATATCATTAAGTCGCATTAAATTATCATTGGTTTTCTCTAACTTAGCATTTGTTTCTTTCTTTTTGTTTTTATATTTTAAAACACCAGATGCTTCTTCAATAATAGCACGACGATCAACAGGCTTTGAAGATATAATGTCTTCTACTTTACCTTGAGTAATAATACTATAACTTTCCTTGTTAATTCCTAAATCAAGATAAACATTAGTTATATCTTTTAATTTTGCACGCTTATCATCTAAGAAATATTCACTATCCCCATTTCTATAAAGGCGTCTTTTTATTTCACACGATTTTTCGGCATCACTAAAAGTAACGGCTACTTCCGCAAAGTTTTTTCTCTTTACATCTTCAGTACCCGAAAAGATAACATCTTTCATGCTACTACCACGAAGGTTTTTGGCTGATTGTTCACCTAGAACCCAGCGAATAGCATCAATTATATTACTTTTTCCTGAACCATTTGGCCCTACAACACCGATTAAATTATTTTTAAATTCAAAAGTTGTTTTTTTCTGAAAAGACTTAAAGCCTGTTATTTCTACTTTTGATAATTTCATCATGCTCTCCTTTCTAAATTCTATAACAAATTCCTTTTCTATATTTCTTTATATTCTAATTTTTCTAAAGCTGCTTTTGCTGAAAGTTGTTCTGATTCTTTTTTTGTTTTCGCAGTTCCACTACCATATTGTTTTCCATCAATAATTACAGCACTAGTAAAAGTTTTAAGGTGTGACGGTCCACTAGAATCAAGAACTGTATATTCTATGGTACCTAATTTAATTTTCGAAACATACTCTTGTAATATAGTTTTATAATCTATAAAACTTAAGTATTCAAAACTATCAACTTCGGTAAATAAAGTATTACTCAAAAATGTTTTTACAGTCTCTAGTCCTGCTTCTAAATACATTGCTCCTGTGAATGATTCAAAAATATCTGCAAGAAGTGCTGCTCGACTTCTACCTCCCATTTTCTCCTCACCTTTACCTAAGAAAATACACTTATCAAGATTTAATTGTAGTGCATATTTTACTAACGTTTTTTCACACACAATCGATGCTCTTAATTTCGTTAATTCACCTTCTGCTAAGTTTGGAAATTTTTTAAATAAAAATTCACTTGTTGTTAATTCAACAACAGCATCACCTAAAAACTCTAAACGTTCATAATTTAAATGTTTAGCAATTCGCTTTTCATTAGTGTATGATGAATGAGAAAATGCCATTTTAAAATTATTACTATATTTTAGGTTGAAATTATAATCTTTATTTAATTTATTAAGTAAATCTTCAATATATCTTTTCTCCATAACCTATTCTCCTTTCTATATACTTGCTAGGAAAGCCCGGAGCATTAGTTACTCCGAGCGCCCTAATTTTTAATTCAGTAAAAATTCTGAAAAGACATCATTACCGTAAAATAATCCTTTACGAGTTAAACGTAATTTATTATCTACAATTTCTAGATAACCATCGTTGACATTTCTTTCAACGACATCTTTAAATATTTCTTGAACTTTTTTACCATATTTTTCTTCGAAAGCTATTAAGTCTACTCCTTCTAATAAACGTAGTCCTAAAAACATTTCTTCTTCTATTTGTTCATTCAACGTTACTTTATTTTCTTCACGTCTAGCATGACCTTTTTCCTCCATGCTATCTATGTAAAATTTTAATGCTCCTTGGTTCGCATAGCGTATACCATCTACATAGCCATGAGCACCAGCTCCAAGTCCATAATATTCTATATTTTTCCAATAGCTACTATTATGGATACTTTCGTGTCCAGGACGTGCAAAATTACTTATTTCATATTGTTCATAACCATTTTCAGTTAAGAAACTAATAACTTCATTATACATTTGTTCTTCTGTTTCATTTGATGGTAATACTACCTTTTTATCTCGAACTTGGTTATATAACTTAGTTTTTTGTTCTAGTATTAGTGAATAACATGATACATGACTAATATCATAAGATACTACTCTTTTCATACTATCGTATAAATCTTCCATAGTTTGTTTCGGAAGTGAGAACATAAGGTCTACATTAATATTTTCAATTCCATGTTTTTTGCAATTACTGATTGCCATATCAACATCATTTGCAACATGTCCTCGTCCTAAAATTTTTAATAATTCATTGTTAAAAGTTTGTACTCCCATACTAATTCTATCAACTCCATACTCTTTCACTAAAGCAACCCTAGAATCAACAAGATCCTCAGGGTTGGCTTCAAATGTAAATTCGCGAAGTTGTCCTGGAATTTTTTTTCTAAGTGCTGTCAAAAGACGATGTAATTGTTCATCATTTAGAGCACTAGGTGTTCCACCACCAATATAAATAGTTTCTATATTCGATACTTGTTCTATTGTCTCTATTTCTTTAATTAAACAATCTATATATTTATCAACTGGCTGTCTTTGTATAAAAAATTTATTAAAGTCACAATATGAACAAATATACTTACAAAATGGAATATGAATATATACTCCGCGTG
>USNF01000005.1 GCA_900555985.1 uncultured Gemella sp. | reverse complement strand
ATGTTGTGGTCCATTATTGTAGGAGGCTTTATCGGCCTTGCAGCAGGGGCAATCACTAAAAAAGGTGGCTCAATGGGAGTAATTGCTAATATATTTGCCGGTTTAATCGGTTCATCAGTAGGTCAATCACTCCTTGGCACTTGGGGACCTTCACTAGCTGGTATGGCTATCATCCCATCTATTGTTGGTGCAGTGATTGTAGTTTCTGTGGTATCGTTCTTTTTGGGTAAAAAAGGTTAATTTTTTACTCGAAAGCAGACTATAGCTTTTAATTTATAATGACGGGTAAAGCTATGGTTTGTTGCACTAATTGAAAGGATTTTATATGTCAAAATCAAAGAAAATATTATTGTTTATTTTCTGTATTTTAATCTTGACAATTTTCCTTCCTATTTTGATAGATTACCACCAGGTTAGTGATTTAGGGATTCAATTGCCGAGCTGGCGACAGACATCATTTGAATATTATCTCGCTAGATATGTATTTTGGGGGCTTCTAAGCCTGTCTATCTTAGTTTTATTATGGATGTTAGTAATCCTGTTTTATCCTAAACAATATCTGGAAATAAAACTTGGAACTAAAGATGATAATTTAAAACTAAAAAATTCAGCTATTGAAGGGTTTGTTCGATGTTTATTGGATGAACACAAGATGGTCAAAAATCCCAAAATTCAGGTACATACTCGGAAAAAGAAATGTTTCGTTTATGTAGAAGGTACAGCTGTTCTTTCAGATAACATTGCTAACAAATTTGAAGTAGTTCAAAACGAAATCACTCAAGGATTGAAAGAATTCTTTGGTATTGATCGAGAGGTTAAACTGGAAGTTTCAGTGAAAGAATATGACCCTCAAAAAGCAGCTAAGAAAATTGTTAGTCGTGTAAAGTAAGGAAGTAAAAAATGGAATGGTTTAAAAAATATCAATACCCAATTCTATGTGGTGTAGTAGGTATTATTCTAGCCTGCTTCATCCTATCCTTCGGTTTCTTTAAAACATTGTTCGTTTTAATCTGTGGAGCCTTAGGAATTTGGTTGGGATACTATGTACAGAAGAATTATTTAAATAAATAAAGGAGTTTCATATGTCAAACGTAGAAAAAAATGTAACTGAAAAAAAAGATGTTGTTGTTTCTAAAGATGTTCGAGGAGAATTAACTTACGAAGATAAAGTTATTCAAAAAATCATCGGTCTTTCACTAGATAGAGTCCCAGGACTATTACATGTTGACGGTGGATTCTTCTCAAATCTTACAGAAAAACTTGTTAACACTAACGATGTAACACACGGTGTTAACGTTGAAGTTGGTAAAGAACAAGTAGCAGTTGACTTGAACGTTATCGTAGAGTACAGAAAAAACGTTCCAACTCTATACAAGGAAATCAAAGACGTTATCGTATCAGAAGTTGCGAAAATGACTGATCTAGAAGTAGTTGAAGTTAACGTTAATGTTGTTGACATCAAAACTAAAGAACAACATGAAGCTGACTCAGTTAGCCTTCAAGATCGTGTAACTGACGTGGCAGAATCAACAGGCGAGTTCGCGTCAGAACAATTTTCTAGAGTGAAAGCTGGAATCGGTTCAGGTGTTGCAGCAGCACAAGAAAAACTTGGCGAAGGCGCTGAATTCGTTCAAGAAAAAGTTGGCCAAGGCGTTGACAATGTTAAAGACGCTGCAGCCAAAGCAGAACCACGTGTTCACTAATTACTAATTTAGAAAAAATAAAAGGAGGACATACTTATGTCTACAGAAGAAAAATTCAACCAAGCAGCAGGAGCTGTTAAAGAAGGCGTTGGTAAATTGGTAGGTGACAAAGGACTTGAAAGCGAAGGAGCTGCTGAAAAAGTTGCTTCTAAAGTGAAAGAAGTCGCTGAAGACGCAAAAGGCGCTGTTGAAGGTGCTATCGCAGGCGTTAAAAACATTATCAAAAAAGACGAAGAATAATCATCGTCTATCGTTCTTATAGAAAAAACACTCTTATCCTATGCTTTTAGCAGAACTAGGGATGAGGGTGTTTTTCTATATTGCTAAGGCATTGAATTTTCAGAATAGAACAAAAGCATCTCATGAATGTCAAATTGAGACTTTTTCTAAAATCCTTTTATAAACAGGAGCCATGTTAGCCAAACAAGCTGGAGTTTCACTACAGCCTATTTCTAAAACCTTAGCTCATAGTGATAAAGAAATCACAAAAGCATATGTAATTACAGCTGATTCGCTAATCAAACAGTTGATGAAAATTCTTGAATGTCCGCAAAGATTAATGAGTCCATTGACCCTGTCACTAAACTGAAAATGTTGATGTTATAGATTCGTTATCTCAAATATTTCTGTATGAACCCACTCATTATTCATTTGTAAGTCATTTTCTATGATCCTACTAAAGGTGAAACCATTTTTTAAAAGCACTCTCTGAGAGGCCTGATTGTCCCTTGCCGTCCCTGCGATAATCTTATGTAAACCATAAGTAGTAAAGGCCTTTTCTAAAACGAGTTTAACCGCTTCGCTTGCATAGCCTAAATTAGTAACATTTTCTCCAATCCTATATCCAAGTTCCGCTGTTTTTTGATCATTCTCTAAGACACCTAAATTGATCCTTCCTACCAAAGCACCTTGCGAATCTCTAATAAGATGCATGTAGACATCCCGATTCGTTTGTTCCGTTAACAATTCCCTTGTAATTTCTTTAAAACCTTCTGGATCAAAATAGTTACCTGGTCTAGGAGGTAAATTTCGTTCAAAATACTCCCGATTTTCTTTTTCAAAAGAATAGACATCTATACTATTTTCTTCAGAAAGTAGCTCTAACCTTATCAATGTAAAGCACCTCCCATCATTATCTACATCCATATTTTCTGATATTTTCCCAAAATAGCACCCCTATTATTTTGCTAATTCTTCATATATCTCAAATGATTTTGCAACAGTACACTACGAACTATGCCTTACCTCTGTTTTGATGGCTTTGAAAAAAATAGTAAATATATTCCAAATACAAACTTAATTGCTGAGTCAATATATGCGATCACCTCTAATGGAATATCCGTAAAAATATATCCTACAGAGATATTAATGACACAAATAAGACCTAAAAATATCATTGATTTTCCATGTACAAAATAATAGGGAAAAAAATGTAGTGCGGTTGCCATTAATGCACCCAACCAAATTAATCTCCAATTTTCAGTTGCAAAAAAAGGTCCACCTAGTAAAAACATTAAAATAAATAATAAGATAATAGCATATGAGGCCACTTTATTTTGAAATTCATTTGAAGAGCCACTCGATAATCTATTCAATACTTTTTTATTCATATTGATTGAGAAAAAACTAATAACATATCCAATACTAAACACTTGCATATTTATTATTTGTTTTCCTCCTATTAAGGTAGCTACTGAGATAACCAATGCTACTACAATTAGCCATAGCCCACATGCTCTCTTATAATTAAATTCTAACTTTTCATCTTTATTATAATTTAAAAAAGCCATAAATACCTCCAACAATCTATAATAAAATTATTCTCTTATTATACCACTAAATTGTTACTATTTAATAAAAAGTTTTGTATTTCTTCCGACGTTTTTCTAAATACTAGGTTAATTTTTTCGAAGACTTCGCTTATCAACTCACTTATCCCATTAAAATAAAAAAAAACTATGGATAAATTTATATCCATAGTTCTCTTTAATTATTCTGCAAATTGGCTTTGATAAAGTTCTGAATAGAAACCTTTTTGTTCTAGTAATTCATCATGGTTACCTTGTTCAATAATATCTCCATCTTTTAGAACAAGAATTTTATCTGCATTTCTAATTGTTGATAAACGGTGCGCTATTACGAATGTTGTACGACCTTCCATTAACTTATTCATAGCTTTTTGAATAAGTACCTCTGTACGTGTATCAACACTTGAAGTTGCTTCATCTAAGATTAAAATTGGTTTATCTGCTAAAATAGCACGAGCAATTGTTAATAATTGTTTTTGACCTTGAGAAATATTTGAAGCATCTTCATTAAGTTCCATATCATAACCACCAGGTAATGTTTTAATAAAGTGGTGAATATGTGCAGCTTTAGCAGCTTCAATTACCTCTTCGTCTGTTGCATCTAATCTACCATATCTAAGGTTTTCCATTATAGTTCCTTTGAATAACCAAGTGTCTTGAAGAACCATTGTGAAGTATGAACGTAATTCTTCTTTACTTAATTTAGAAATATCTTTACCATCTATTGAAATACTACCACCATTAAGATCGTAGAATCTCATAAGTAGTTTTACCATTGTAGTTTTACCAGCACCAGTTGGTCCAACAATAGCAACCATCTCACCTTTTTTAACATCACTAGTAAAGTTTTTAATAATAATTTGATCTTCTACATATCCAAATCTTACATGATCAAATATTACATTACCTTCTTTATTTTCAATAACTTCAGTAGTTTCTACTACTTCTTCATCTTTTGCGTCTAAGAATTCAAATACTCTTTCTCCTGCAGCTGCCATTTTTTGAATTTCAGTCATAGATTGAGCTATTTGACCAATAGGTTGAGTAAAGTTACGGATGTATTGGATAAATGCTTGGATATCCCCTACTCCAATAGTTCCTTTAGCAACTAATAATCCACCTGAAAATACTATACCAACATAACCTAAGTTCCCCACAAAGTTTATTACAGGGAACATTAATCCAGAGAAAAAGTTTGCTTTCCAAGATGAAGCATATAATTCACCATTTTTAGCGTTAAATTCTTTAATACTTTTATCTTTATGGTTGAAAGCAGCAATAATATTTTGACCAGCATAACTTTCTTCAACTTGACCATTAACATCAGATAATGATTTTTGTTGACCAGTAAAATATTTTTGACTAGCTTTTGTTAATATTCCTAATAATATACCTGATATTGGTAAAAGTACAATAGCTATTAATGTCATTAATGGACTAATAGTAAACATCATTACTAACACACCTAACACCATTGTAGTATTAGATATTATTTGAGTGAAACTTTGGTTTAGCGACTGACCAAGAGTATCTACATCATTAGTTACTCTTGATAAAGTTTCACCAACTGTACGTTGTTCAAAATATCCCATCGGTAAAGTATTTATCTTCTTACTAATATCTTTTCTTATATCATATGTTAAATTTTGAGAAATATTACTCATTAACCAACCTTCAATAAACATAAACAAGGCTGATAATAAATATAGACCTAATACTGTTAATAATATCCCAGCAATTTTTTCAAAGTTAATACTTCCAGTATTATTGATTTTAGCTACTAAACCTTCAAAAAGTTCAGTAGTAGCACGTCCCATTATTTTAGGTCCAACAATACCGAATACTGTACTAACTAAGGCAAACACAACAACAAGAGTTGATGAAACTGTATATTTTTTAAATAATAGTTTAATTATTCTTTTAAGAGTTTTTCCAAAATTATCTGATTTTTTTATCGCTTTTTGTTTACTCATTATGTTTACCTCCTTTTGCTAATTCTTCTTCACTTAATTGGCTTTCTGCAATTTCTAAATATGTTGGACAAGTTTTTAATAATTCTTGGTGCTTACCAATCCCTACTACTTCTCCTTCATTCATTACTATAATCTTATCTGCATTAAGAATAGTTGCAATACGTTGAGCTACAATAATAGTTGTAGTATCTTGCATTTTTTCTCTTAATGTTTTTCTTAATTTGAAATCTGTTTTATAGTCAAGTGCTGAGAAACTATCATCAAAAAGAAGAATCTTAGGATTTTTAGCTAAAGCTCTTGCTATTGATAGACGTTGTTTTTGTCCACCAGATACATTAGATCCACCTTGTGATATCTCACTATCAAACTTATCTTCTTTTCCTTCTATAAACTCTAAAGCTTGAGCTATTTCTACAGCTTTATACATATCTTCATCACTTATATTTTCATCACCAAATTTGATATTTGATGCGATAGTTCCACTAAATAATACACCTTTTTGCGGTACAAAACCTAGCATATCTCTTAATTTACTCAAACTAATATCTTTAATATTAGTTCCATCTATTGTTATTTGCCCCTCAGTTGCATCAAAGTATCTTGGAATTAAATGAAGCAGTGTTGATTTACCACTACCTGTACTTCCGATAATTGCAGTAGTTTTTCCAGCTTCAGCTTCAAAACTAATATTACTTAATACTGGACTATCAGCTCCATCAAATGTAAAGCTAACATTTTCAAATTTTAATGTTCCTTTAACATCTTTAATTTTGTCATCTTGTAAATCTTTTCCATCTACAACAGTAACAGGTGCTTCTAATACTTCGTTAATACGCCCTGCAGCAACCTCTGCACGTGGAAGTTGCATCATTAAGAATGTAAAAAATAAGAATGACATAACTATTTGCATAGTATAAGTAATAAATGCCATCATATCTCCTACTTGAATACTACCAGCATCGATATTTTTTCCACCAACCCAAATAATTAGTAATGCAATACCATTCATTATAAGCATAATCATTGGCATTAGGGCAGACATTGTTCTATTAACAAACAGTTGGTTATCTCTTAATATTACATTTTCTTTATCAAATCTTTTTTCTTCATGTTTTTCACGACCAAATACTCGAATAACTGAAATACCTGTAAGTAATTCACGTGTCACTAAGTTAACTTTATCAATTAATTTTTGCATTATTTTAAACTTAGGCATTACTAGGAATGTAATTATCGCAAGAACAAGTGCTAAAACACCAACACCTACCGCTATTATCCACGTCATACCTGTATCTGTTTGAGTAACTTTATAAATACCCCACATCGCCATCATTGGCGCAAAGAATGCGATAAATAAAAACATATTTAAGGCATTTTGTATCTGTTGAATATCATTTGTACTACGAGTTATTAATGAAGCTGTTGAAAACTTATCAATATCTTCTTTAGAAAAAGATAGTACTTTATTATAAAGTTTTTCACGTAAATTGTATGCAACTTTTGCTGATACGCGACTTGCTATAAAGTTTGAAATAACACTGGCAATACCAGAAATTAATGTAACAATTATCATCATGATTCCTACTTCTTTTAGATAATTACTTCGAATCTCATTAGTATTAATTCCAATTTGTTTATATTCTTCTTTTACAAACCTTATTCCACCCTGTTTGGTCATCATATCAGCTGAATTTCCTAAATCACTAACAGCTTTTTTTCTTTGCTCTGTTAATGTATCTTTTGAAACAACACCAGCCTGTACACCTTGGGCAACTTGATCTAAATCAGTATTATTAGATTTTGCTCCAAGAACAACAGTCATTGTTTCTTTAAAGATGTCATTTAATTTAATACGAGTTTCATCAGAAACATTTTTTAAGATATAAGTATCCCCATCTTTTGTATAATTTTCTGTAACTTGTTTTATTTCATCTTCTGACATAAACAGTTCCAAAGTATTTAGTGATTTCTCACTTATTTTATTAGGCACCGCATCTTCAATACCACTTTGTTGAATACCTGTATCTACTATATTACTAGTGTATGTTGGTAGCGCTAATTCTGCAACAACACGCACTCCTAAAATTACTACTAGGCAAAGTATCGCTATTTTAAAGTTTTTTAAATACTTTAGTAATTTCACTCTATTCTTCCTCCTTTTCCTCTACTTCTTCTTTCAATATTTGATTCATTTTAGTTAGAGTTATGTTAAATGCTTCTTTTTCTTTATTATCTAGCTTGTTCCATAATTTTTCAATCCATTCTTCATGGTTTTTACGATGTTCTTCTATATAATCAATTCCTTTAGGTGACAATGTTAGAAATTTTTTACGTTTATCTTTCTTATCTACAGTTTGTTCAATAAAATCATTATTTACTAACTCTGTAACTAAAGCAGTTACTCTAGGTTTAGTTACACACAGTTCTTCACCAAGTTCTTGCATAGTAACTTTATTTTTTTCTAAAATCAGCATCATAGCTTGAAATCCAGTTTTTCTAAACGGAACATCACTTTTTTTATGTATCCTTTTCATTATTAATCTAAGTTCCTCTAACTTATCAATCGCATCTAAATACGTTATACCTTCAGCATTCATTTTCTCACCTCCAACAAAAAATAGTTCACAACATTAACTTTTTAGTTAACTATGTGAACTATTATATTCCAAATAATAGTAATTGTCAATAATATTTTTATATTTTTTTAATAAATATTATCTATATTCTTTCTTTTCTTTTTAAAAAATAGAGGTAGTAAATAAATTACCACCCTTATCTTTTATTCTTGCTATTTATTAACTTAAAAATTCATCTTTCTCTATTGTCAGTTTTCCCATATTATCTTTTGAATATGAGCTACCACTATAGTTCTTCCAATCTGTCAATACTTTATCTAATCCATCATCTGATATTTTTTGTAGCTGCTCTTTAGAAATATTATATTTTTGCAATAGTTCTCTTGTTTGGCTTATTTTATCTTTAGTTTCTGGGACATTATCCCCATAAAAACTTACATAATTCTTTAATATATGTGTATTCACATCATAAACATATATTATATCTAAGTACACTTCCTCCGAAACTAAAGTAGAATATAATATCGATAGCGTCTTGATATCTTTATAATTGCCTAATGAAATTTCTATTCTATTTTCATTTTTATTTTCTTTATAATTTAGAAATACAACAGCTGCTCCTTTTTCATCCCTAGGAATAGGCTCTATTTGTGGCATATCATCTATTGAACCTAATACTGAGAAACTATAATAAGAATCATACATCTCCTCAAAAATATTTTTTATTATTACTTTATGATAAGTATAATAACCAGCTACTATACTCACTATTACTATTAAAGTTACCCAATATGTGTTTAGCTTTTTCATATATTGTTACCTTCCATTATAAACATCACTATGATATTTATCTTACTAAAGCAAATAGAATATCTATTTTTCTATTTATTATATCACATTTTTATACAAAACTAATATCTCAAGCTATACCTATTCTTAGCATTAGTTCCGACAAAAAGTTCCAAATAGTAGCCACCTTATTACTTGATAAGGAAAAAGAAGCAGCTAATATATGGCTACTTCTTTTTCTTATAATTATTCTTTTCCTGCTTTATAAACATCATCCAATAGTTTATTTATTTCTTGTTTTATTTCCTTTTCATACTTAGGTTTTTCTTCTTCGGTTAACTTTCTACTAGGTTTTTCTTTACCTTGATCAATATTACTTCTAATTATATTCATATTTTCATCTAAAATTATAAGTTTAGTACGCTTATCCATGTAGACATCTATTTCCTTTTCACTAGGAGACGAAATGATAATTTTTGCTTCACCTTTAGTTTCTAACTTTGGTATTCTATCCATCATTTTTAGATCATAGTCATCTACTTCGTATCCTGCTTTTCTTACTTGTTCTGCATATCTTGTTGTATTCATTAATCTGTCGAGTTGTTCAAACTCATTACCTTTGTTATTTTCTCTTGTTAAGATTTTAGGAGCTGCTAATGTATCATACAGAATCACTATTACTGGAGCTACTAAAAACAGCAATAATATTACTTTGAAAATTCTACTCAACATTCTTAAACCTACCTCTCTCTAAGTAATCAAAAAAGTCTTTTTTATGCTTCTCTTTTTGTTCTATACTATACTCTGAGGATATATATCTTTTAGCTATTGTATCGGAATCTACTATTCTTTGGACAGCTTTTTTACCTTGTTCATAATTACCGTATCCATGTACTTTATAAAACTCGCTAACTCTATTTATTGTATTATTTTTTACTCTAAAATTATATTGAGTCTGTACTTTAAAAATATCCTTTTTATTTGCCTTCATCATAAGATTATAAGTATTTATCGGATCTAAATCAGAATTAAAATCCCCATCATCATAGCGACCAGAGTCAATATCTCCTTTATAAGAAATTTCTTTACTCTCTAAACTCCAGTTTTTTAATTTAAACATAACTTCTTCTCTCGTATTCATTTTTATCTTTCCTTGATTTGATGATAGAAATCGTTGAACTGTATTTGGAGTTATTAATCTTATGGCATCTAAATCTGCATTTACTATTTTAGAAATAACACGCCACCCATCTATAGAGATTACTCCCCCTGAAGAATAAATTATTCTTTTATTTGTAAAAGTTGATAATTGTACTGCTTCATGTGCTAAATCTTTGTAGGTTGCATTTTCATGTTGATTACTGATCTTTCTTTTTAGCATTTCAGCTTCATCTTCAGAAATATTATACCTGCTCAAAATTTTATTACGCTCTTCTCTATCAATTGTTCTTGCTACTACTTTAAATCTAAAAGCTACATAATTATCAGGAGCTAGGGAGGCTATTATTCTATTATATTCATGTATTATTTTACTATTACTCCAATTTTCTCTTAAAGCCACTTTCAGTATATTCTCTTGTAACTTATAGAGTAATTCTGCTGTTTCCCTATCAAATCCGTAATTCACCATAAAATCTTTTACAATGTGGTCTTTACTAATTTCATCTATAGTTAATCCATCCCGACTAAGATAGGCGTCATTAATCACATTCACCCATCGCATATCTTCTCTACTTGGTAGTGTGAAGGATTTTGAGGCTGGATTCCAGCTCTTATTAGCCAACGCCATCCCTTGATCAACTGCATTCTTCAAACTTTCTATTTCTTGGAAGATGCTCGGTGACTTGGCATTAAATGCTAATAGCTTTCTTAGTTTTTCTTCAAGGTCATGCTGAATTTTTCTATAACTTGATATTTTTTCTTGTAGGTTGCTTACTTCACGTAAGTCAACTGCATCTTGTTCAAAATGTTCATTTAATAACCTTTCATTGAAGGCAATTTGGCTTTTTGTATCTTCTATTGCCCTTTCTAAATCACTTTGTTTTAGTGAATCGTTATGCACTTCGCCTGTATATGTATTAATATATTGTTCGTTTGCTCTTGCTATCGCTTGATCTAGCAATATACTCCCTCTAATTACTGGAGTTAATACACTACTACAATATGCTTTTGCACTATCGTATGTTACTCCTTTTAAATTATTTGTTTCTGTAACAAAATTAGCTAAGGCACGTTCTATTTCTTCATAACTTGCTATTTGCTTTATCGTAAGACTCTTTATACTATCGGTTTGGCTTCGTGCCGAACCTAATATCATATCTATACTCATACTATCACCTACTATTTCTCTAGTTTTTGATTCTCAATTTTCTAATCTTCTTCAACTTTAACTAATAAAAATTAGTTCCTTTTATATATTGCTTTTGTATATTATACTATAGATTGTAATATTTATCAAAATTAAATTATATTATATTCTTAATAATTGTACCGATTTTTTAATTATAATTTCAATTATTAAGGAAGGTTGTTTACTATTTTTATTGCTAATTAAAAAAAGAACTTTAAAGCAGTACAATACTACTTTAAAGTTCTTCATATTATTTACTTATTGCCCAAGCTTGTGCAATATTATTTTTAACATCATTTTCTGTGAAACCATTGTAACTAGTTAACTTAACATCATCGTCATTTGGATCATTAATATAGAATTTCTCATCTTCGTAACCACGTATTACTTTATAAGTTACTTTATCTCCAAACAATCCAGATTTTAGTCTTATTAGTACTGGTTTATTTTCTTTTAAGGCTTTTTCAATATTTTGAACAGTATTATCTGTATCTATCTCATCAGCTTTTACATTATATTTTTTAGCAAAAGCAGAAACAATTGTTGGTTGAGTACCTTGGTTTTTAATATAATACTTACTTCCTGCCCAAGATGCAATGTCCTCAACACTTGCCCCTTCTAGTCCAAGATAGTTAGAAATCATAGCTAATGATACTATTGCATCACCATTTTCTTCTATTGTTTTCTTACCATCTGTACCATAACTTATATTTTTATATGCATCTTGCTTCATATAATACATAGGAATTGTTAATCCTTTTTGAGGTAAGTTTAATAACTGTTCTTTGCGTTTTGCATTATAGTTATCAATATTAATTTGATAATATAGGTAACCTTCTATTCCTTCTTTTAATGCAGAAATATATTGTTTTTGAGCCACACTATCATTTAATATATCAACATCTACTTTATCATGTATATTACCTGATACTACTCTTACTTGAGGTAGTTTATCGCTTAGTTGATTAAAGTTTCCTTGTTTTTCTGAAGCAGATACTTTTGATATGTAATTATTAGAAAGATGTTTTTCGATACTTTTAGCTATAATCGCTGACTCTGTAGTACTATAGTATACTTTAGCACCAAAGGTACCTTTAGTATCTGTATTAACAACATCAAGATCAACTAACATCTCTGCTTTATTATCAGCAACAAGTTTTTTTATAGAATCTTGTGAAGGGATATTTTCATCATTATCTCGTGTTAAAAATACCTTTATCCCATCCGCTTCTAGTTTTTGTTTCAACTCTTTGGCAATTCTAAGATTGTAAGTTTTAGGATAGACACCTTTATAATCTGCTGTTTCATTTTGCTTCATTACAGGATTTAAAACTACTGCATATGATGATAATTTTTCTTTATTTTGATCTTCAGGATTTTTTTGTCCACTACCTAAAATACTCCATCCTGGAACCCAACCAACATAGTTATCACTCGTTTCAATTTCATACCATGAATCAGTTTTACTCAATACTTCTATTACATCCCCTGCAGGAACTTTTTTCAAAACTGGGTATGAATCGTCTGGTCCTGTCCTAACCTCTACTTCTTTAGAGATTGTCATTTGGTCGTCAGCATTTGCAGATGGATTTATCTTCGAATTAATATAATACATACCACCTGCTAAAACGAATAATACTAACATAGTTGAGATAAGCCATAAAATCGTATTATCACTTCTTTTTCTCTTTATTCTCATATTCATTTCTATTTTCTCACTGATATTTTTTCATAAATTATTGTAACTGGTCCATCGTTAACTATATTTACTTCCATCATAGTTTGGAATATTCCAGTTTCTACTTTAATACCTTCTTCTCTAAGGTGTTCATTAAATTCTTCGTATAACCTATTTGCATCTTCTGGTCGAGCTGCACTAGTAAAACTAGGTCTTTTACCTTTTTTAGTATCAGCATATAATGTAAATTGAGAAACTGATAATATACTACCACCTACATCTTTTAATCCTAGGTTTAATTTATCATTTTCATCTTCAAACAGTCTTGCTTCCGCAATTTTCTTTGCCAAGTATTTAGCATCTTCGCTTGTAGAATCTTTATGAACTCCAACAAGAAGGCAATACCCTTTATCTATTTCGCCAACTATTTTGTTATCTACACTAACACTTGCTTTTTTTACTTTTTGTAATACTACTTTCATACTTCACCTATTTCACTATTCTTTCTACACTATATACATCAGGGATTTGACGTAATTTTTTAATCATAAAGTCACATTCACTGACATTTTTAACATATATACCTATCGTAGTCACACTAGTTTTATCTGACTTAGCTTCTGAATGTAATTTTTTAATTTCTACTCTACTTTCACTAAGTGTTAACAGTATATTTTGAAGAAGTAATTCTCTGTCAAATGCATGTAATTGCAATGTAACGCTATATCTTCTAGCATTCAAGCTTTGTACCCATTCAACATCTAATAGTCTTGCTTTATCTTCCTCGCTTAAGTTAGGACAATTACTTCTGTGTACAGTAACTCCTCTACCTTTTGTAATAAATCCTACTATATCATCACCAGGAATTGGTTGACAACATTTTGATAATCTTACAAGAATATTATCAACACCTTTAACATAGACACCAGTTTCTGTAACTATTTTTTTCTCTTCTTCAGCATTAACTAGTTTTTCAAGTTTTTCTTGTGTTTGTTTTTCTTTTCTTATTTTCTCTGTAAGACGAGCAAATACTTTATTTGCTGAAATTCCACCATAACCAATTGAAACATACAGCTCCTCTAGAGTGGCAAATTTATATCTATTTAATGCTATTTCTATATTTTCTTCAGTTAAAACTTCATCAATATCAAAATTATTAGCTTTAATCTCATCTTTTAAGAGAATTTCACCTTTAATTAAGTTCTCTTCTCTAGCTGCTTTTTTGAAGAATGCTTTTATTTTCGATTTAGTTTGTGATGAGCGTGCTATATCTAACCATGAACGTTTTGGTCCTGTAGAATTTTTACTAGTTCTTATATCACATATTTCTCCAGTTGATAACTTATAATCAAAAGCTTCTATCTTATCATTTACAGTAGCTCCTATCATTTTATTACCAACTTCTGAGTGAATAGCATAAGCAAAATCGACTATGCATGAACCTTTAGGTAATTCTATAATATCACTGTTTGGTGTGAATACATAGATTTTATCACTTAATAAGTCTACTTTTAAAGATTCCATGAAACTTTCTGCGGTTGCTTCAGTTTCATCATTTTCTGCTATTTTTTGGAACCAATTAAGTTTTTCATAAAAATTATTATCTTTATTTACTTTTTTACCTTCTTTATATGCCCAGTGTGCTGCGATACCTTTTTCTGCAATTTCATGCATCTCGTATGTTCTTATTTGAACTTCTAAAGTTTGCCCATCTGGTGCAATAACTGTTGTATGTAATGATTGATACATATTAGGTTTTGGCATAGCAATATAGTCTTTTATTCGCCCTGGAATAGGAACCCATAAATTATTTACAAGCCCTAATGTTGCGTAACAATCAGCAACAGTATCTACTAATACACGTACAGCTAGTAAATCATATATTTGGTCGAAAGTTTTATTTTGCTTAACCATTTTTTTATAAATACTATAAATATGTTTTGGTCTACCATTAACCTGTGCTTTAATATTATTTTCACCTAATAATGATGTAATACTTTCACAAGCTTCTTTTATACTTTCTTCACGAGCACTTCGTTTTTGTTTCATCATACCAACAATAGAAAAATATTGTGCTGGATGTAAATATCTAAGTGAAGTATCTTCTAACTCCCATTTTACAGAACTAATCCCAAGTCTGTGTGCTAGCGGTGCATATATTTCTAAAGTTTCACTAGCTATTTCTCTTTGTTTTTCTTCTCTCATATACTTCATAGTTCTCATATTATGAAGTCTATCGGCTAATTTTACGAATATAACACGTAGGTCTTTCGCAATTGAAACAAATAATTTTCTATGATTTTCTGCTTGCGATTGTTTTTTTGAACGGAATTTTACTTTATCTAACTTTGTAACACCATCTACAATCACAGCAATATCATCGCCAAATCTTTCTCTTATATCTTCTAGTGTATATTTTGTATCTTCTACTACATCGTGTAGAAAACCTGCACAAATAGTGGCATAATCTAATTTAAGCTCAGTTAAAATTCCTGCAACTTGAATTGGATGTAATATGTATGGTTCCCCAGATTTTCTAAATTGTCCCTCATGTGCATCTTTTGCCAACTCATAAGATTCTTTTATAATCTTAATCTGTTCTTCTGGTAAATATTTACTAGCCATATCTTCTACATTTTGATAATTATATGGATATTCAAGATTCACAGAAATTCCTCCTTTTTATAAATTTTACTCTACCCTTTATAATACCACAAAATACAGAAAATTTCTTGTATTTTATATAAATAATTAATACGAAATATCAATTCATAAAAAAATCCTAGCTCAATAATGAACTAGGATTTTCTATATTATTTTTCATCCACATCTTGAGATAAATCAACTTTATCTAATGGGATTAATTTTGTTTTATATCTAATTTTGTGATATAGGTAGAAGAATAAGAATATTGGTACTCCCATGTAAGTAGTTAATACTCCACTCCAATTTACTATACCTTTAGTTATAAGTTCTGTATCTTGACCAATAATTACGATAATACATAATACTAAAGCGATAATTGGACCAAGTGGGAACCATTTAGCACGATATTTAAGATCGTCTAAATCTTTACCTTGTGCTACATAAGCTCTTCTAAATCTGTAGTGACTTAATGCAATACCTAACCATGCGATAAATCCAGTCAATCCACTTGCTGCAACTATATAAGTATATGCGTTAGCACTTGTTAGTTGAATTAAGAAGATTAAAAATACTACTACTGAAGTCGCTATTAATGAAACAACAGGTGTTCCATATTTTGTTACACGTCCAAAAATTGGATAAGCTAATTTTTCTTTACTCATAGCATATAGCATTCTTGTTGAAGCATATAAACCAGAGTTACCAGCTGATAATATTGAAGTTAAGATTACTGCATTCATAACACTAGCTGCTAAAGCAAATCCAGCATTTTTGAATACTATTGTAAATGGTGATTTAGCAATTTCTTCAGCACTTTCAGCTCCTAGTAAATCTGGAGAAGTGTAAGGAATTAATAACCCAATTACTAAGATAGCTAGTACGTAGAAAATTAAAATTCTCCAGAAAACTTGTTTAACAGCTTTTGGAATACTTTTTTCTGGTTCTTCACTTTCTCCAGCAGTTATACCAATTAATTCAGTACCTTGGAATGAATATCCAGCGATTAAGAATACTCCTAAAGTCGCAAGTATTTGACTTGATAATGAAGTATCTTCACCGATGAATGGTGCATCTCCAACTGTTAAGTTTTTAAATCCAATATATTCTCCACCTAGGATACCAAAGATAGTTAAGCATCCAACAACTAGGAAAATTATAACAACTACTACTTTAATAAGAGCAAACCAATATTCACTCTCACCGTAAACTTTAACACTAAGCGAGTTTAATCCAATAATAATAACTAAGAATAATAAGCTCCAAGCCCAGTGCGGTAAAACACGCATTGGTTCCCAATAACTAATAGCTAGTGCAGATAATTCTACGTCCGCAGCTACTGTAATTACCCAGTTAAACCAATAGTTCCATCCTAAAGCAAATCCAAGTGATGGATCTACATATCTTGATGCATAAGTACTAAATGAACCAGACGTTGGAAGATATGTTGCCATCTCACCAAGAGATGTCATTAAGAAATATACCATAAGTCCTATACATAGATAAGCAACAATTGCTCCTCCAGGTCCTGCACTATGAATTGCTTGACCACTTGTCATGAATAACCCACTACCGATACATCCACCAATCGCTATCATACTAATATGACGCGATCTTAAATTTCTTTTTACTTCATTTGCATTGTTATTGCTATTATTTGTCATAATAAAAACCTCCTTAAAAAATAAAAAAGCATAACATCTACCATATTTTGTACAGTGAGTCATACTATGACATACTCATCCAAAACAAGATATTAGTAGCGCAACATAGCCTTGCGACTATGACAGTCCTATACTTATTCAATATAGTCCCAACAATATTAACATAGGATTAATACCGTTTCGGCGACATTTCCTTTCAGATAACATCATTAAGCCCTATACTCTCCATTACCCTACTCTTAAAAATCGCAACCTCTACCTCACCTATTTTTCGTGAGGTATTTATTCAATTAACTTGTATAAGTATAATATAGTTTTTTGGGAATGTCAATAATTTTAATTATAATTAATTTAAATTTTTATTATATTCTAAATACTAGGTTAAAACTAGTTCATTCTAAATACACCAATTTTTTTTGCACTATCAAGTATGAAAAAGGGCTAAGAATAAACTCTTAACCCTTTTCATGGAATACTAATATCGTTCTACAATCGTACCTTTTCTGTACTCATCTAACAATAATTTAAGTAAATCTATTTGTTTTTTAATTTTTGCCCCATTATCTGTATCAGCTACTTTTTTCCTAGTTAATTTATCTACAACTCTACGTGTTGATACAATATCTGTCTCATCTTTAAGTGCTTTTTTCTTACTTTGGAAAATATCATGGCTCATTATTTGTAATCCATAAGAGTTATATGTTAATGTATATCCTCCATGACCAGTTGTTTTATGATATGCTCTTGACATTCCTCCATCTATAACAATCGTGCGACCATTAGCTTTTATTGGGTCTTCACCTTTTGTTTCTTTTACTGGAGTGTGTCCATTAATAATATGACCATCTTCTCTTAAACCAAACTCTTTAAGTAATTTTACACAGAATTCTTCATTTTCACGTAATTTGTAATATGCATTTTTCACCTCTTCATGTGTTGCCTTATCTTCAATAAAGTATCTTTCAAAAGTAGTCATATCACGTTTCCCAAATAACGGTGAATACTCACCTTGCCAAAGGTAGAAGAATAATCCATTATCTTCTCTTTCTTCACTATAGAAAATACTACGTACTTTTCTATCAAAAAAGTCTAATAGAGCTTTACCTTCGTATTGTTTATTTTCATACGTAAATTTTTGGAAATTACCTTCACTATCTACCGGCATACAACCATGAATTAGAAGATTACCGTTATAGCAACTATACATAGCACCTTTATTAATGAATAGTTCAATATGTTTTTTTAATTTTTCACTTGTAACAAATGATTCCCTTAATTTATTTACTACTTTTTCTTCATCTTTTGTTAACTTAAATGGATTTTTTCTATCAATTGTTGGAAAATCACATGACTTCATTGGATGTACTTTACCACGTATAACAACTGTTTTTTTATCAAAATCGATTTTATCTAATAAAGCTCTAGTTTGCAAATTAAACTCTGGATTTTTATCAATTACTTGTTTTTCTAATTTAAACTGAATTATAGCCATAGCTTTGTGCATTCTAGCAATTTGTAAAATCTCATGTTCACTATATTTTAATTCATCGTCTTTAGAAAGTTTTGGTAAAAACTCCTTACAAGGATCTTCTTTATAATATTTTTCACTTAAATTTAATAATCCTCTTAAAGAGATACCATACCTATCTTCAACAATATCTAAATTATCATATCTTGCACAAATACGAATAACATTTGCCATAGATATTCTATCACCTAGATATGCTCCTATCCACAACATATCATGATTTCCCCATTGAATATCTAATGAATGATAATTAAGCAATCTATCCATTATTTTATCAGGTAAAGGTCCCCTATCATACACATCTCCCACAATATGTAGATGGTCAATAATAAGTTTATGAATACTTAAAGATAACTCTATAATAAACTTATCCCCCGCACCTAATTCAATAATATTTTCTAGGATTTTTTCATAATAATCTTCTTTATCCCTAGTTTGCATTTTATATAATAATTCTTCAATAATATAATCAAAGTCTTTTGGTAATAGTTTTCTTACTTTAGAACGTGTATATTTTCTTGCTGCTACTTGTGTTACCTCTAAAAGTCTTAATAATAAAATCTTTTGGTATTCTTTATATTCTACAGTTGAAAATTCTTTTTTTAAAAGATTTAATTTTTCTTCTGGATAATATATTATAGTAGCCAGCAAGTTAAGCTCTTTTTTAGGAAGTCTATTCCCAAATACCTCCTTCAACTTTTCTTTAATTACCCCAGAACCATTTCTCAATATATGGTCAAAAGCTTCATACTCGCCATGAATATCGCTTAAAAAATGTTCTGTTCCCTTGGGTAATGATAGAATTGCTTCTAAATTTATAATTTCTTTTGTTGTTTCATCTATATTTCTAAAACTTTCTGACAAAAGTTCTAGATGTTCCCTAGATATATTCATAATGTTCTCCTTGAAATCGTTTTATATTTTTAATTCTACCACTTTTTTTCTTTTTATTCAAATAGAAAATACACTTTTATTCTGCAAAAACAGAATAAAAGTGTATCATATCTATATTGTATTATTTTAATTTTTCAACGTATTCTTTCATTTCGTTCATTTCTTCTAGAGTATCTGCAACTAAAACATACATTGTATTACCTTGTAATTCAGCAAAAGCTTCTGGCATTCTAAGAACAGCTTTTAACTTATCTTGATATTTATTTCTAATATCATCTTCTGAATATAGATAATCTTTGTAATCACGTCTTGTAGAAGCTAATCCATATTTAGAATCAAGGTTTAATTCTCCATTAGTTCCTTTTACAACTTCAGCATATAGTTTAAAGAAGTCAAAAGAATGAGCGTAGTTATATACGTCAATAGCAAAAGCACCCGCTGGACGGTTATTATATTCAATCGCTATATAATCATCTTCAGTTTTGAAAAATTCAATGTGGAAGAATCTTTCTTTCATACCAAATGCTTTTACTGCTTTTTCACCATACTCTACTAATTTAGGATCAAGTTCTTTATCAATATAGTAAACCCAATCAATTGTATTATTATTTAGTAATTCTAGTGGAGTATAGTAGTAAACAATACTAGTTGAAAAAACAATATTTCCTTTCGCATCAACAATACCATCAAATGTTACTATATCAGAAGCACTAACAAATGGCTCTAAGAAATAAGGTGTTTTTCCATCCCATTCTTTTTTAAAGTTTTCTACATCTTTTTTATCTTGTAGTTTATATGTAGCTGCCGCTCCTACGCCATTATCAGGTTTAGCAATTAAAGGTAATTTTAATTTTTTAACACCTTTATCTATATCTTTTTCTTTTTTCACTAAGAAACCAGGTACTACAGGTACACCTGCTTTTTCAAAGTATTTTTTCATCTCAGATTTATGTTTAGTTTTCTTCAAATCACGTTCTTTTAGTCCGTAAACGTTAAATTGTGTACGTAAAGCAGCATCTAATTCCATCCAGTGCTCATTTTGTGATTCGATTCTATCAATCGGTCCATGTTTATGGAATAAAAATGCTACTGCTCTTTTTACTTCTTCAACGTCGTCTAAACTATTAACTCTAAAATACTCTGTTAAAGCATCTTTTAATCTATCATCAAGTTGATCATATGGTTCCTCCCCTATACCAAGTACATTGAAACCTTGATTTTTCAACTCGATTGAAAATTTTTGGAAATTATGTGGGTAATATGGTGATATAACTATATAGTTCATAACTATGTCCTCTTTTCTTTCTTAGTATTGTAGATTTTAGATTATAGATTTAATTTTTCTAAAAAGTATGGCATTTGGATTCTCCACCATGGCCAATCGTGGGCAACATCTTCACCCCATACATCAAACCATGCAGGAATATTTTTTTCTTCAAATGCTTTTTTCAGACTGTAGAATGATGGTAATCCATCTTGCTCCCAAGGTCCTAATCCAGTACATACAATAATGTCTGCAGCGCGATAGTGATCAATAAACCATCCATCATTTTGCATCCAAATATTATCACTTGGTGAGTTACGGAAAATTAATTCATCATTTCCATATTCACCAACAAAGAATCTTGCATCATAAACACCACTAAGTGCTATTACTTTTCCAAATACATCTGGATGTTGTAAGAAAATATTAAATGAATGGTAACCACCCATACTACATCCTGTAGCCATCATTGGACCAAACCATCCTGTTTTATGTTTAATAAATGGGATAGCTTCTTCTATAACATATTTTTCATATTGTGTGTGAGCTAAGGCTCTATCGTGACCAGCTTTCCAATCACATAGCCATGATTCACTATCTACACTAGATAATGTGAAAAACTGAACTTTACCTTGATTAATAAATTCTGCACATGCATCTATCATACCAAAATCATAGTACTCATTATGAGTTCCTCCTGATGAAGGGAATACTACGATTGGTAAGCCAGCATGCCCATATCTATTTAATGCCATTTCTCTTCCTAAATTACCACTATAGTGGCTTAAATGTTCTATATTCAAATTCTATTCTCCTGTTCTTAATTATATTTTTACCATTCTTCACTAATAAATCTTAGACATTCTGGTAAATACTTCGACCAACATTCTTCACTGTGTTCACCATCAGCAACTACATTTAATTTAATATCTTTTGTAGATAATCCCGCTTCTATAAGTTGGCGATAATAATCTAATGTTGTACTAATATATGACTGTTTTATGTTTCCATACGTTAATTCTCTATCAGTATCATCACCTTCATTAGTACCAACTTCTATATAAACTTTTTGATTTTCTAACTTATGTTTTGCGATATATCTATCAAATTCTACTTTATTAAGCCAGTTAGCTGATGAAAAAATCCCTAATGCTCCGACTTTATCTTTATGCTCTAGTCCAATATACTGTGCAATATTAGCACCTAATGAACTTCCTATCATAGCAGTATACTCTCTTTCAGGCTTAGTACGATATGTTTTATCAATAAAAGGTTTAACCACCTTAATAAAGAAATCTGCATATTCACTACCCAAACCACCTAATGTTAAACCAAATGACAGCAATGGTGCATTTGAAAACTTCCACGGTGCATATTCATTCATTCGTCCCTCATTATCATTGTCTATTCCGACAATAATCATACGCGGCATATCAGGATTTCTCTTAATTGCTGGTATGACCTTCCATGAATGTCCACTAAAAGATTCACCACTATAAAAAACATTTTGTCCATCGTTCATATAAACAACCGGATAGCTTCTATCTAAATCTTCAGCATATCCTTTTGGTAATAAAACTCTTATTCTTCTATTTTTCCCAGTATAAGGAACTTTCAAATGATGTTCCTTCATTTCTAAATAAAAATACGAATGTTTTTTCATTAATAATGTCCTTTTTCATTTTTATAATTTATTAATATCAATTCTACAATAATATTTTTTAAAAAGCAAGTAATAGTATGTTATTTTAAATTAATTTTCTGAAAATTTTCAGTTAAGTAATTTCTTTACTTTTCACCCTTTATAAATAACAAAAGCCACTAAAAGATATCTTTAGTAGCTTTCGCTTAATGCTATTCCTCTAATATTTTTTTTCTCAAATCTTTACCTTTATATTCAACTTTTGCTTTAGGTACAAGTCTTGTATCTGAACCTGATGCATAGTTGAAAAGTGTTTGCTTTTCGGCATAATATTCGTTATTTTCAATTTCATATTTTTTTAATGAAAAATCAAAGCTATATATTTCTTCAAGTAGAGATAATACATTATGTAAGTTTTTATCTACTAAAGTATCTAATTCCTTACTAGTATAGGCTTTAGTTATATCTGAACCATGAATAGCTGTTCCCTTTTTAGTAGTCCTTAGAAACATAACTTCACTAGTTATCTCAGAAAACTCACTTTGTAATATTAAATCACTATTTCCTAATCCACGAAGGCGGTATTCTTTTAAAACCTTCCCTAATTTGGCAATTTCTCTATAAAATATTCCTAAAATATCCTCACTTTTTTTATTAAATAACATTTCACATGCCAGAGAGTAAGTTAAGATTTGAGAAATAAATCCTAATTCTAAACTTTCTAATGAAAAATCAGTCTTACTGCTTTTGTAATCAATAACAGATATATTTTTTTCTAATACATCTACTCTATCAATAAAACCAACAAAGTTTATAGTTGGAATATTATATTTCCTATTTAAACTTTTCTCTACTATATTGTTACTTTCTAACTCACGACATCTAATAACATCACCACAAATTTCTAGTGAAAATCCTTTTTCTAAAAATGTCGGAGTAAATTTAGTTATTGCATAATACTTTATTTCAACAGCAATAGCTATAATTAATCGATTGACCATATTTTGTAATATATAGTCATGGGTATTAAGCATACTAATTATATTTAAAACATCTATTATGTCATTGCTAGTATTATTGTATATTACTTCATTTACAACTTGTCTTATATTAAATCTTGATACAATATCTTCATCATTAATAATATCTATATCAATCTTACTTCCACTTTTTGTAATGAAATTTACTACTCTAGCATCTGACATAACTGCGTGGAAAAATCTACCCATTAATAAGCTGTCTATTTCCACTTTTGTCTCTTCCTTAACACCTAGTATTCTTTTTACGAAAAATAAATATGGATTTTTTTCATAATCTGAAACTTTAGAAATACTAAACCTAGAAAAACTATTATTTTTAAGAGTTAAGAACTCCTTAATATTTTTTTCTGATAATTCAAATTTATAATCCTTAATTACTTTCTCTAGATAATTTATGACTATATCATCTTTATCTAAATAAATTTTATCAGTTAATTCACCATGAACTATATAATCCAAATTAGAATTAACTTTCCTTATAGCAACATAATTTTCTAAAAACTTAGCTAATACTTTTGATAGTTTTTCTACTTCTTCTGTTCCACTATCTTTAATATCCATAAATCGTCGATATAATTTTGAAAATAAATAGTTAAATTCTTTAATTGTCAGTATTTCACCTATATTATCTAAATAATAATCATAATATGATAAATTAAACTCTAAAATTTTATCTGTATTCTTTTCTCCTATTCCATGAAGAAGATTTTTTACAACTGCTAAATATGGTGAAGGGAAACTCTCCTTAAAACTTTTATCTAGTAAGCTATATGAAATATATGTTTTTATCGTAGCCCTAGTTAAGGCAATATAAGCAACAAACTCTTCATCTATAAGGGCACTACCAGTTGTTGGCGATAAGAATATGCTGTTATCTATAAACTGTTCTTTATCATTATCATCTAACAATCCATCTTGCTTTGTAGCTGGTAAAACATCTTTATTAAATCCAATTATAAAAACATATTTCTTATTTTCTACTTTAGCTAAATCCATAGTAGACATTATTATAGAGTCGCTTATTTCAGGAATTGAACGATATTTAATTAATCTCAATCCTATTATTAATAGTTCCACAAACTTATTGTATGAAATATTTTCCGAACCAAATTTTTCTAGTATATTATTCAATAATTCTAGAGTTTTCTTATACACCTGTCGATCAATACTATCAATTTTTAGTTCTTCAATATCATCGTATTCCCCATCTTCTTTATCTAAATACATTCTGATATTACAGTAATCAAAAAGATCTTCAATTCTCTTTATATATCTTTTTACTTGAAGATTTTTACTTTTAGAAATTTCCTCAATTTTTTCATAGAGATTAATTAATAAATCTCTTAAAATTTCCAGCTGTTTTGTTGAATATAAAGACCCCTCTTGTGTAAAGTACTCTTTATTTAAATCTTCTTTATTAACTACTAATCTTTCTTCCAAGATACTTTCTAAATCTGCTATAGTAATTGTTTTTACACTATTTAAAATTTCATTAAAAGTATATTCTTTGAAATGGTGATTAATTAAATTTTTTTCATGTACTAATTTACTAATTAATTCTTCCTTTTCTAGAGCTTTAAAATTTTTATAGAACTCTTTTTCAGAAATTTTATTATCACCAAATAATACGAATGATAGAACACTAATTTTATATAAATACTCAAAATTTGTTAAATTAGTTTTTATGATATTTAAAATACCATCTCTAAAATTAAATTTTTTAATATTTAAAGCTTGGTCTAAAAATTTAATTAATCTATGATTACTTACATCAATATCTCTATCAAGATGTATTTGTAATCCATAATCTCTAAATATGTATTCGTAGTTTTCATAAATACTATCTCTATATAAAATTGCTATGTCTTCATTATTCGCTTCTTGATATTTTTTTAATCTTAAGATTTCTCGAGAAATTGTCTTAACTTCTAATTCTTTGTTTTTAGCACGAATAATTTCAACACTATCGTCAACCTCATTTGCTGATTTAAAAGCTTTATAATACTTATCAGCCAAAGTTAATATTGATTTTCCTTTGAATCTATTACTATGTTCACCTAATATATTATAATTAACTACTTTGTTTTCTAAGATTTCTAAATTAATAGTATGAGTTTCACCATCGTTTATTATAGCTATTACAGAGAAGTCAATTTCACTATTTCTTCTTAGAACTTCATTAATACTAGCTACCATTTCATGAGATTTTCTAAACACATCTAATTTATACTTTTCGTATTTATATAAGTCAGCTAAATAAAATCTATTATATTCTAATTTATCTAAATCATAGCCAGCTGCAATTTGCGATAAATCAAAATTAAAATATCTATTGGCATCACTAACAACACTTAGAACTACTTTTTTTGATTTTAAAATTAGTTTTTCAATATAGCTGTATTCTTGTGCTGAGAAATTATAATATGCATCTATATAAAATATATACTCACTTAAATCCAGATATTCACTATAAAGTAGCAATTCATTTATATAATCTTGCTTATCAAATATACTATCTTCTTTTGATAGTCTTGTATACTCTGTATATATCTCTAGTATTGCAGTTAATTTTTCTCTTCTTGCATTATCTAGAGAAGTATTCTTTTCTAAAAACTCTTCTAGAACATTTACACTAACTTGATATTCCTTTAACTCTCGTAATATATCTGATACTACTTCTATAAAAGAACTATCTTGTAAAATTCTTTTGACTAGAAAATTATTTCTATTTTCTAAATTTTTAGCAGCTTTATAAAAATAAAAAGGTTTAATATCTTCACCTATACTTTTAAAGTAATCAACACCTAACATACCACTAACTTTTCTAGATAAACTTGAAAAGTTCATAACATCTATATCAAATGTACCACCAAATTTTTCACAAAGTATTTTTTCAAAATTAAAACTGTTTTGTTCTGGGGTTAAAACAATAATTTTGCTATTGAATCTATTTTTTTCTATATCATTAACAATAAAGTGAGTTTTCCCAAAACCGCTAGGAGATATTATTAATTCTAACTTCATTATTTCCTCCTTCTTATAACACATCTATTTAGTTTTGAAGTTTGTGATAATTAAAACATCACAAACTTCAAAAACTTCTATTCTACCTTATTATACACCAGTTATTCTAACTTTTGCATAGTTATTTTCTGAATAAACTTCAACTTTAGATCTTATTCTATCCTTCAACTCACTTACGTGTGATATAATTCCTATATTTCTACCATATGATTGTAAATCAATCAATGTAGTTATTGCTGTATCTAATGTTTCACTATCTAATGAACCAAAACCTTCATCAATAAATATAGTTTCTAGAGATATTCCGCCACTTTCATTTTGGATAACTTCTGCTAATCCTAAAGCAAGTGATAGTGAAGCTAAAAATAATTCTCCTCCGGATAATGAATTAACAATTCTATTACTATTTAAATATACATCGTATATTTCTATATCTAAGCCTTGTAATCCACCGCCTTTAGCTTTTTCTATTCTACGCTCAAATCTATATCGATCATTTGACATCTGTAATAATCTCTTAGATCCCGCTTCTAGTATTAAATCTAAGTAATACCCTTGAACATAAGTCTCTAACGATTTCTTACTTTCAGTTTTTCCAGATAGTACATTACTTAATGTAATAATTTCTCTTACTTCCTTAATATTACTTTCCCAAACTTTGAACTCATTGTATAACTTAGAATAAAGTTCTTTATTTGTATTATATTTATTTTTTAGAACTGCTAATTGTTTACCAAAGTCGCTTACTTTTTCTTCTTGTAATTGTACTTTTTCATTAATTTCTTCTAAATTCGGCTTAACTTCTTTTGATAATTCTTTTTCTAATTTTTTAATATTATTAGTTAAAGATTTCTTAGCTAGATTATATGCATCAACTTTTTCCTTATAATCTTTTAAATCTTTTAGATCTTCTACAGCTTCTTGTGCTTCTTTAAAATCATTATAATATTCTTTAAGTTTAGAATTATTAAATTTACCTAGTAACTCTTCTAAATCAGAATTTATAGAAATTATGTGTTCTTTATTATTTTTAATATCAATTTCTAGTTCTTTTTCTTTTAGTTGAAGACGTGATTTTTCTTCAGTATACTTCTCGAAATTATTATTAAATTCCGTTACTTGTTTTTCTTGCCCCTTATAATATTCTTTAAAGTCTATTATATCTTGTTGGACTTTTCTGTTGTATTCCTCTATTTTGGAATTCGCTAATGCAAGTTTTTCTTTTAAGTCACTTTCACTTTCTAAAAGTTTTTCAAGTTCTATTACTTTATCATTAAGTGTATCAAGTTGAATTTGGTTTTCTTCAATAATTTTTTGATAAGCTTTTAAAGTTTTTTCATTTTTATCTTTTTCTTCTTTAATTCTTTCTAATTCTGATTCCGAATCAAAATTGATTACTTTTTCTTGGTCATTCAATTGAAGTTGTAATTTTTTATAATCATCTTGTTCATTTGAAATAATAGTTTCTAATCTAATAATTTCTTTATTAGTATCCTCATACTCTTTATTAATTAAAGTATCTTCTTCATGTTTTACATCTACTACTTCAGGAACATGAATAATTTTTTGCTGACATAATGGACAATTATCACCATCATGCAATTTTTCTAAAAAAGTATTTAAGATTTCTTTTTCTTTATTTTTCTCTAACTCTTCAATTTTATTTTTTAGATCACTTTGTTTTTGTCGTAGTATGTTTAGCTTATCTATTTTAGCTTCTAACTCTACTTTATTTTTTTCATGCGATGATTTCTCATTTTTATATTTTTCTAATTTTTCAACTTCTATTTCTTTTTTTACAATAGATAAATCAATTTTACTTATATTAGTTTTTAAACTTTCACTCTTCTCAAGTTCTTGTTTGTTACTTTGTTCCAATTTAAGTATGTTTTCTTTATACTTGGTTAATTCTGATTTGTTTTTGTCAAACTCTTTAAGCTTACTTTCGTATTCTATTTTTTCTTTAAATGCAAGTTCAAATGCAGAAATATTATCATAGAAATATTTAACTTCAGCTAATTTGTTTTTTATTACTTCTATTTCTTTCTTTTCTATTTCTAGTTGCTCTCCAAGTTTAACATTACTATCTCGTTTACTACTATAGTCTTTAAAATCTTTTTCCAGATCTTCTTTCTTCTTAACAAGTTCATTTTCTTTCGTTATAAGTTTATTATATTCAGAAATTCTATCTATATTTTTTTCTAGCTCTTCTAGTTTCTTAATAATATTTTGAATTTCTATTATATTATTTTCTTCTTTAGTTAGTTCTTCATATTTTTCCTTTAATTCATCAAACTCAACAAACTTATCATTTAATTTAGTTATTTTCGCATGTTCTTCTCTTAAATTTTCTAGTTCTTTATTTAATTTAGTAAGAACATTTTCTTTTTCAGAAACTATATTTCCTTGGTTATTAATTTGAATATTTACATTTTCAAAATTTTCTTCTTTTAAAAATTCGAATTTATCCAATTTTTCATCGAATATAAATTGATCAAACTTCGTAATCAATTCACGTTCTTTAATCTTATAGTCATTATCCTGTTCTTTTGCATAAGACGAAAGTTTATCGATAAATTTTTGATAAAAGAATGTATTAAATAATGAACGAAGTGTTTCCTTTTTTTCACTTGATTTAGATAATAGAAAATCCTTAAACTTACCTTGTGGTAAAATTATTAATTGGCAAAACTGTTTATCATCTAACCCTATTATTTGTTCTATCTTCTCTTTTACATCTTGTTCTTTTGTTGCAAGTACATTCTCGTTATTATCTACTATTTCTATTAGGGCTACTTTCCCTGAAGTTTGATTTTTATTTCCTTTTTTAGTGTAAGCTAGTGTTCTTTCTACCCTATATAGTTTGTTTTTCAATTCAAAATCAAATATAACTGTTGTTCTTATTTTATCATCAGCTGTTTTTGTTCTTAAACTAGCTATATCTTTTCCACTAGTAGTTTTGTTATATAAGGCATAAACAAATGCATCAAATAAGGTTGATTTCCCAGATCCTGTTTTCCCTGTTATTAAAAATATAGGTTCATTAATAATTTTATCCCATTCAACTATCTCATGTTTATATGGGCCAAACTCTTTTAATTCCAACCTAATTGGTTTCATCTGCTTCCACCTCCTTAACTATACTAACTAAAGTATCTCGTTGTTTTTTTGAAAGTTCTTCTCCAATTTCATCTCTATAAAAACCTTCAATAAGTTCTAAAGGAGATTTTGTAAGAATTTCTTTTTTATCATAATTTTTATCATTATTTTCTTTTTTTGTTTTCGATTTTAGCTGCAAAGTATTAGGATAGTATTCTTTTATTCTAGGCATTGGATCAGTCACGCCTTCTAGTCCACTTAACTCCATGCTAAAGAAATCTTCTTTATAATTGAATTTTTCCTGAAATTCTTTTGAGAAAATGTCATTATAATCAGCTACTACATTATGCATTTTTCTTTTTTGTTTTAGCTCTATAAATTCTTCATTTAGATTATCTTTTGAAATATCAACTAATCTATAACCTTTAGTATTCTTTGCTTCTGAAAATGAATATGCTAATGGGCTACCACTGTACTTAATTTTCTCATTATTTAAAGCATTTGGATTATGTAAGTGACCAAGTGCAACATAATCAAATTTTTCAAAAATCTCTACTGCCACATTTTCTACTGTTCCTACTGATATGTCTCTTTCAGAATCAGTCTCTAATCCTCCAGCAACAAATGTGTGAGCCACAAGAATATTTACCCTTGTTTCATCTAAATTTTTATATATTTCATCAATAACTCTTTTAGTAGCACTATTATGTGTTGTTAGACTATCATCATCAAAATAAGCTCTTGCTTCATATGGTTCAAAATATGGTAATAAATATATGTCAGCATCTTTAAATTCAATTTTATTAAATGCTTGTTTTAATTCAGTATGTAGATAAAAATCATGTTTACTAAACCATGCTTCACCTACTGCCAATCTTTCCCTACTATCATGATTTCCACTAATCGCAAAAATAGGTATTTTATTTTCTATATTTAGTTTTACTAGTAATTCTTGTAATAAAATAGTAGCCTCTTTACTAGGTACACTTCTATCATATAAATCCCCAGCAATAATAATGAAATCTATATTATCTTCTTTTATTTCAGCTATTAAATTTTCTAATACAAACTTTTGATCCAAAAGGAGATCAACTCCTTGTAACTTTCTTCCAATATGCCAGTCAGCTGTATGAATAAACTTCACTCTTATCACCTCCAATAAATTTATTGTTCGCCTATATATTATATCAAAATTTAAACTATATGTATTCACATATTAATTACTTTTATTGTAAAATGATTTTTTTTTTGAAATATGTTATAATTATATAAATATTTCTATAAGGAGGTACTTTTATGAATTGGTTTGAAATTGTCTTAATTGATGGTAACCGTGGTTTAATAAATTTAAATAATGTAATTGATGTTTGGAAAGATCTTAATGCTGACTATGCAACGATCTTACAGGTAAATGGTGATGAACTTGAAATACCTGCTTCTGAATATGATAGATTGAAAAATGTATTAAACCTTAAAGGATATGTTTTAGGCGGTGGTTTCTAATATGGGTAGATTCTTAAAAATCTTTTTATCACTTACTGCAATTAGCTACGTTCTTTATTTTGGATATAATTACTACCAAAATAAAACTAACAACAATCAAGGTGATGAGGACAAAACTAATATAGAGAATATAGTGAAAAATGAAAATAATTCACAAGAAGATATTGAAGGTACTGTTGTAGCTAAACGTAGTACTGAAAATAACTCTAATAATAACAATAATAGTACTAATAAGGATAACAAAAATACTAATAACGAGAATAAGAACACAAATGGTGATAACAACACTAACAGTGAAAATAGTACTAATGAAAATAATAAAAATTAATTTATAAAGTACTAGGAGGATATTGTATGAAAAAGAAAACATTGAAAAAAATAATAGGTATATTTTTATCAACTTCATTAATATTTACTACTGTTGGTGCAGCAAATCTTGACTTTGCAGTAGCAAAATCACGTTCTTCATCTCATTCATCATCTAGAAGCTCGAAACCTAGCAGCAGTAAATCTAGTTCAAAACCGAAATCTTCAAGTAGCAAATCGTCAGATTCTAGCTCTTCTAGTTCGTCTAGTTCTAGTACAACTCGAACAAGACACTTTAGCAGCGGATCACGTTATAATTCAAATTACAACAGTTATAACAACGAAGATTATAAGAAAAAATATATGAATTATCTAAACAATAACTACCGTACAAGTGGATTCTTCACTAGAAGTAGTATTGTAAATGGTATGCTATGGGGATTATTATTCAATAGTTTATCTACTCATAGCTTTGCTAATGCTACTAACGAACAAAAAGAACTAGCTGAGAATATTAAAGCTAGTAAAGTTCCAGTTTACATGATAGAAGTAAAAACTAAAAATGGTGAAACTAAATATGCGACTGTAACAAAAGAACAGTATGATAAAATTAAAGAAGGCGATGAAATTTCTCTAAAAAATGGAAATTTAGAAATTAAATCTTCTAAACAATAATAAATAGTGGATTAATATTATTTAGTATTAATCCACTATTTTTTTATTTACAATACTTTTCTCTAAGTATTTTTGATGCTGCAACCATATTCTCTAATTTTTTTTGAATTATTGGATAAGGATTAAGTGGTCTCTTAGCAAATGTTGCAAATCCACAGTCTGGATTTAACCAAATTCTTTCTGGTGGTAAAAATTGAAGTACTTCTTCTACTCTAGCAACTATTTCTTCTGGAGTTTCTATTACTTCACTTCTAGGATTAACGCAACCAAACCCTAACATAACTCTTGTATCTAAAAAATTATTAGAAAACAGTTTTTCCACTTCTCCTGCCCTAGGTGTAGAAAATTCGAGAGCTAACATATCTAAATCAAGTGCATCAAAAAACTTACCTAATTTATCGTATGCTCCTTGTAATAAAACACTCTCATCAGTAGTCCAGTTTCCTCTACATACATGCATGATACTTAATACCTCATCATGCTTTCTTATTTCTTCCAACACTGGCTCCAACAACTCTCTAGCAAATTTTAATTCTTTGTCAACCTTGACTTTCTCTGATAAAGCACCTCAGTAGAAAGAATTATCAGCTTTTTCATTTGTAAAAACAACTTCTGACAATATAGGTTCATCTATTTGAATTATTTTTACACCTTCCTCAACAAGATGTCTTATTTCATTTTTCAGTAACTCTACTACATCATGTCCTAGCTCTTTTCTTCCTTCATAGACTTTACCTGTAATTTCTCTTAGCCACATTGATCTAGTTAACAAATATGGACTTGGTAAAGTGACCTTATAATCTCTATCAATAAACTTTTGAAAATTATATACTTCTAATTCATTTAGTCTACGTGTAGTATCTATTTTAGAATAACAAATTGGACTATTCATAGTATTATCTGCTGCATCCATTTCTTCTAAACTTTTATTAAAGCTTTCAAGATTAGTAGTAATTTCTTTTAAGTCATTCATACTTAATAACTTAATTCCATCAACCATTTCTGCAACATAGCTCATATAGTTATCCCTATTTAATTCTCCACTAACTAATACATCAATTCCGCAATCCTTTTGTAACTCTACCACTTTTTGTGTCTCTTCTAACAATTTTTCACTATAAAGTGATTTAAATTTATCATAATTATCACTGCTTTCCTTTAGCGATAATAATTCTTTAGACCTTGGCAAACTTCCAATTAATGTGGTAGAAAAAGGTTTAAATTTTCCTTTCATAACTCTACCTCCTAATATAGTATTAAGGGGTTAATAATTCTTATTTACTAACCCCTAGAAATTATTATGGTTCTACTACTAACTCACTATTTGATAGTATATCAACAACTTCTGACATTGTTGTAATTCCACCTACTTTTAGGTAATCAGTTAAATCATAATAATCTACACAAATACCACAAGAAAGTACTTTAACACCACGTGATTCTAACTCTGCTAAATCTTCTAGCGACTCTGAACCTTTAGTTGTTAATTTTACCCCTTCTCCATAGAAAATTATATGTTGAGGTACGTGTTCTTTTTGAGTAAGAGTATGAATAAATCCTTTCATAAGGTTATCAATTAGAACTTGTTCTCCACTTCCCATTCCTGTTGATTTAATAACAACATCATATGTTTTAGCCATTTTAAAGCCTCCCTTTTTGAAATAATTTTATATATTAATTATAACATCACCGTAAAATAAAGTCTACAAATTATAAAATACATATATTTTTTTATATTTTAAAATATAGAGTTTAATTTAAAATATTTAAAGTAAATTTGTTATATTATTAGAATTCACCTTCAGTTTTTAAAAAAATATTTTATTTTTATTTCTTATACAAAAAAAGCTCAGTTAATATTCTTAACTGAGCTTCAAATTTTATTCTTCTGAATATTTAGCTTTACGTGCTGCTTTTTCACGTGCTGCTTTGTCTAATTCTTTTTTACGTAGACGAATAGACTCTGGAGTTACTTCTAAGTACTCATCATCGTTTAAGTACTCTAAGCTTTCCTCTAACGTCATAATACGAGCTTTTTTAAGTGTTACAGTTTGATCTTTTGTTGAAGAACGTACGTTTGTTTGTGCTTTAGCTTTTGTAATATTTACTGTTAAGTCATTTTCACGGTTATTTTCCCCAACAATCATACCACCATAAACATCAGTTCCTGGTTCAATAAATACTGTTCCACGATCTTCTAAACTTGAGATTGAGTATGCAGTTGATTGACCATTTTCTAATGCAACTAATACACCATTACGTCTTCCACCAACTTTACCTTTTTGCATTGGTTGATATGAATCAAATGTGTGGTTAATAATTCCATAACCTTTAGTCATAGACATAAATTCAGTACTATATCCGATTAATCCACGAGCTGGTACATTAAAGATAAGACGAGTTTGTCCATTACCATCAGCTTGCATATCAATCATATCACCTTTACGTTGACCTAATGATTCGATTACTGCTCCTACACTTTCGTCTGGAACGTCTACTTGAACACGTTCAACAGGCTCACAGTCAACTCCATCAATATTACGGATAATAACTTCAGGTTTAGAAACTTGAAGTTCAAATCCTTCACGTCTTAAATTCTCAATTAAGATTGAAAGGTGAAGTTCTCCACGTCCACTAACAACCCATGAATCACTAGTATTTGGTTCTACACGTAAAGATACGTCAGTTTCTAATTGCTGCATTAGTCTATCTTCAAGTTTACGAGCAGTTACAAATTTACCTTCTTTACCTGCAAATGGTGAATTGTTTACTAAGAATGTCATTTGAAGTGTTGGCTCATCAATATGTAATACTGGTAGAGCTTCCTGATGATCTGAAGGACATACTGTTTCACCTACGTTGATGTCATCCATACCACTTACCGCTACGATATCACCAGCATGTGCTTCATTAATTTCTTCACGTTTTAATCCAAAGTAACCGAAGATTTTAGTTACACGGAAGTTTTTAACAGTTCCGTCAAGTTTCATTAGAGAAACAGATTCCCCAACTTTCATACTTCCACGGAATACACGTCCAATACCAATACGTCCAACATAGTCATTATAGTCTAATAATGCTACTTGGAATTGTAATGGTTCCTCTCTATTATCAACAGGTGCAGGCACGTAATCGATAATAGTATCGTATAGACATTGCATGTTTTCATCTTGTAAGCTAGGATCACTTTCTAATGAAGCTGTTCCATTAATAGCTGATGCATAAACTACAGGGAATTCCAGTTGATCATCATTAGCACCTAATTCGATAAATAGGTCGATTACTTCATCTACTACTTCTTCTGGACGAGCAGAATCTTTATCTATTTTGTTAACAACAACTATTGGTTTTAAGTTTTGTTCTAAAGCTTTTTTAAGTACGAATCTAGTTTGAGGCATTGTTCCTTCATAAGCATCGACTACTAAAAGAACTCCATCAACCATTTTCATAATACGTTCAACTTCTCCACCAAAGTCAGCGTGTCCCGGTGTATCAAGTATATTTATTCTTTTTCCTTTATAATCAATTGCAGTATTTTTTGCTAAAATAGTAATACCACGTTCTCTCTCTAAATCATTAGAATCCATCGCTCTTTCTTCAACATGTTCATTAGAACGGAAAATTCCTGATTGTTTTAATAATTCATCAACCAAAGTAGTTTTACCGTGGTCAACGTGAGCAATAATAGCTATATTTCTAATATCATCTCTTAATTGTACTGACATTTTTTTCTCCTTGTGTAATTCACTTATAAAACAAATTATATAATGTATTTTCATTATAATAATTATACATCTAAATAATTAATCTAACTGTTCAATAATACCACTATTTTGACATCTTGTAAATAAAAATACAAGTAAATTCTCATATTTTTTTAGTACTAGTTTATTACAAGTTAAAAAAAGAAAAAGAAGATTGAGAAAGTCTCAATCTTCTTTATTTTAAAGCTTCTATTCTATGGGTGATGAGGAATCATCCATCCTAGTATTCCACTTGCTTGTAGATAAACTATAATACACACTATAATTAGTAAGAAGAAACTGTGTTTAACTGTAAATTTAAGTAAGTCAGATTCTTTACCAACTAATCCAACCGCTGCTGCTGCAACTGCGATAGATTGTGGAGAAATCATCTTACCTACAACCCCTCCAGATGCGTTGGCTGCTACTGCAACTAATGGATCCATTCCAACTCCGTTAGCTGTAACTTGTTGAAGTTTACCGAATAGTAAGTTAGCTGACGTATCTGATCCTGTAATAAATACTCCGATCCAACCAAGAGCCGGTGATAATACTAAGAATGCTTTTCCTGTTGCTGCTAAAGCAGATCCTAGAGTATTTGACATACCTGAAGCATTCATGATGTATGCAAATCCTACTACGAAACAGATTGTTAATAATGCTAGTTTAACTTCTGAGAATGTTTCAACAAAAGTTTTGAATGTATCTTTCCAGCTAAGTTTGATAATGAACTTAGATAGTAAAGCTGCTACAAGAATACCAGTTCCGATAGAACCAATAAGGTCTAATTTAAATACAGCTGCAATTTCTTTATGAGAAATAGAGTTGATTATGTTGTTGTGGATAAGTGGAACTTTAGGGTTAAGAGCAATTGTTTTAAAGTATGCTTTAACTGGTTTTAATGTCCATACAAAGATAATGATTGTTAATACTAGGAATGGAGACCATGCAACAAAGATATCTTTTAATGAATGAGCTGGTACATTTTGTTTATCTTTTTGATCTTCATCTTCACCTTCAAATCTCCAAGTTGTTTTAGGTTTCCAGAATTGAAGTAAAATAACGATAGAAATTAATGATACTAATGAAGAAAGAATGTCAGGTAATTGTTCTCCCATATAGTTAGAACTTAAGAATTGAGTAATCGCGAATGAACCACCAGATACTAATAATGCTGGCCAAACTTCCATAGTTTTCTTGAATCCAGCCATAATTAATACTAAGTAGAATGGAATAAAGATAGAAACTAATGGTAATTGACGTCCGATCATTGCTGCGATTTCAGTTGCTGCGATTGGTGTTCCGTTAGCATATGTAGCTAATCCGTCTAAAGCTGTTACTGGTGCACCAACTGCTCCGAAAGCAACTGGTGCAGTGTTAGCTACCATACAGATACCTGCTGCGTATAAAGGTTTAAATCCTAAACCTACTAAAAGTGCTGCTGTAATAGCAACTGGTGCTCCAAATCCTGCAGCCCCTTCTAAGAATGCTCCGAATGAGAAAGCGATAATTAACGCTTGGATACGTCTGTCATCTGTTAATGATGTAATACTATCACGAATAATTGCAAAGTGACCACTTTTGACTGTCATTTTGTATAAAAATACAGATGTTAAAATAATCCAAGAAATTGGAAGTAATCCATAAACCATACCGTGAATAGTTGACATTGCTGCGAATTGGAATGGCATTTTGAAGAATACAACAGCTACTACAATAGCAACTATAAGTGTAAGCAACCCTGTTAGCCAACCTTTTACTTTAAATCCTGCTAGTGCAACAAGATAAAAAATAATAGGTATTAATGCAACAAGTGCAGAAATATAAAGATTATCAGCCACTGGCTGTAATAATTGAGTGAATTTTTCCATAAATACACTACTCCTTTTAAAAATATATTTTGTTTTTGCAAGAAAATCATTAATATATATACGTGAAATAAAAACTTATATTCCATACCAAATATTATTATAAAATAACCTAATATTCTGTATAAAAATTTCTCGAAAATCCCCTTATCAGTTATAATACAGAAAAATAACTGTATTATTTTTTTGAAAATTTCAAACGAAATAATGTAATTTACAATAATTTTAGTATTGATTTTCTTAATGACATTTAATATTGTAGCACGCTTTCATAAAAAAGTAAAGCGTTTTTATAAAGTTTTTTATCCGATTTTCATAAATATTATTAAATCAATATTTAATACCTACTATTTTTTGAAATCTATTACAGTATATTTATGAAACAGTTATAAGTTTCTATTTTTAAATATAGACATTTTTCTTATTTTTGACTAAAATTATTTTTTACTATTATCCCAAAAAAAGAAAAGTACATTACCACGGATAATTGGTAATATACTTTCCTCTATGCCTATACAATAAAAAATTGTTATTTAATATCTCTGCTTATCTTTTAATGCTCTATTAATTTCCTTATTAGCTTCTTTTTGTTTTAGTACGTGGCGTTTATCATAATTTTTCTTTCCTTTTGCAACACCTATTAAAAGTTTTGCATAACCATTTTTTATATATAGTTTTAAGGGTATAATACTAATTCCAGCTTCGTTTTGAGCATTAGTTAAAATAGCAATTTGTTTTTTCTTCAATAATAGCTTTCTAACACGTAGTGGTTCGTGATTAAATCTATTACCTTCTTCAAAGTGAGAAATATGCATATTGTAAACAAACATTTCTCCTCGTCTAGTTTGACAATATGAGTCTTTAAGATTTACTCTACCTCGACGAATCGATTTTATCTCAGTACCTGTTAGCACTAATCCAGCTTCATAAGTATCTTCAATGAAATAATCATGACTAGCTTTTTTATTTTGTGCTATAACTCTACTCTCTTTATTCATATATATTTTCCTCTATTTTCTATTTTTTATTAAAGATTTATGTTTTAAAATTTTAAAGTCTATTTCATAATTTTCTAAGTCTACATTAGCAACTTTAACTATTGCTTCATCGCCAAGACGATATATTTTTTTTTTTCGTCTACCTATTAATAACATATTCTTCTCATCATATGTATAATAGTCATCATTCATAGCTTTTATGTGCACTAAACCTTCTATATTATTTTCTAATGTTATGAATACGCCAAAGTTTGTTACACTAGAAACAACACCTCTAAATGTTTGTTCTTGATACTTCATCATATACTCACATTTTTTCATCTTATCTACTTCGCGTTCACAATCAACTGCACGCTTTTCATATTCTGATGAACTTTCAGCTAACTCAGGAAGTTTAGTCGCATAATGTTCTAATGTAGATTCTTTAACATCCCCTTCAACCAAATACTTCCTAATCATTCTATGAACTAGTAAATCAGGATAACGTCTTATCGGTGATGTAAAATGTGTATAATACTTAGTTGCTAAGGCAAAGTGACCAATATTTGTTGTTGAATATCTTGCCTGATTCATCGTTCTAAGCAGTATAGTTGATAACATAGGCTCTATTACTTCACCTTTAAACTTCCTTAACATATTTGATAACATGTATGGTTCAACTTCTTCTATACTACCTTTTACTCTGTAACCAAAGCTTGCAGAAATATCAAAGAATTGTTTTAACTTTTGAACTTTAGGTTCTTCGTGAATCCTGTAGACAAATGGTACTTGCATCCAATAGAAATGTTCACCAATTACTTCATTTGCACTAAGCATAAAGTCTTCTATTAATCTTTCTGCTACACCACGTTCACGTAATACAACATCTAGTACTTCACCTTTTTCATCTACAACAATTTTTGACTCAGGTTTGTCAAAATCTATTGCTCCACGTTTTTCACGGTTTAATCTAATTTTTTTAGATAATTCCAAGGCTGTTCTTAACATTGGAACATATGGTTTATATTCTTCAATAGTTTCTTTATTATCTTCGTAAACTTCATTAACTTTTTTGTATGTTAGTCTACCTTTTGATTCTATTATTGCTGGATAAATATCATAACTTTCAGGTATTCCTTTATCCGTAAAATCAATATCACAACAAATTGTATATCTTAATACATGTGGGTTTAATGAACAAATATTGTTTGAGAGCTTTCTAGGTAACATAGGGACTACTCTATCAGCTAAATAAACACTACATCCTCGTTTAGAAGCTTCTATATCTAATGGGCTATCTTCAACGACATAGCGGCTAACATCAGCAATAAACACTTTTAATCGATATCCTTTTTTTGTTTTAATAACCGATATCGCATCATCCAAGTCTTTAGCATCATCTCCATCAATTGTTACAATCATTTCTTTTGTACAATCACGATATTTATCTTCTTTTTCTATTTTATCACTTATATTTTTAGTTTGTTCTTCTACATCTTCTGGAAATTCACTAGGGATTCCATGTTTATAAATAACAGATAATATATCTACTCCTGGATCATCTTTATGTCCTAGAGATTTTAAAATAATACCTTTATGATCTTCAAAACTAACTTTAGAATAATCAGTTATTTCAACTAATACCTTACTACCATCAACTAAATTAAAGTTCTTAGCATTAGTAATTTTAATATATTTACTAATATTTTTATCATCACTTTTGACGAAAGAAAAATACTTAGCGTTAGTTAGTGTTCCTACCGTATACTTAGTGTTTCTTTCTATAACTTTTTGAACGATTCCTTCTATGTTACGATTATCACTATAAACACTATCTACTTTTACTAGTACCTTGTCTCCACTCATAGCACTTTGAGTGAATCCCTTAGGTACATATATTTCAATTCCTAAATTTTCGGAATATACAAATGCAAATCCTTTTTGATGGATTCTAATTATTCCTTCTATTTCTAATTCATCTTTAACATAAAGAAATTTTTCATTTGGAAGCTGTATTATAGTTGATTTTTGTTCTAATTTTCCTACATATTTAACTAGTTCAACAAAATCTTTAGCAGATTCTACTTCTAGTTTTTCTTTTAAATCTTCCATACTTAATACTTTATTCTGTTTAAATAAATCTATAATTTTTTCTAACATTTAACCCTCCTTTATTATTAGTAAAATTTTCTAGTAATTTCAATTCAAAAATTAAATAAATTTAGTATTTATTAATACAATATTTTTTACTAAAAAAATAAACCTAAAATGAAAGTACATTTTAGGTTTATTACTCTAATCTATAATTTTAACCAAGTAAGACACACTAGTGATATAAAAAATATTAGTCCTAAAACTATTGTAATTCTTTGTAAAACTAATTCAGCACCTCTTACTTTTTGTTTACCGAACAATTCTTCTGCTCCACCAGTTAATCCAGATAGACCACCAGATTTACTGTCTTGTAGTAATACTACTATTATTAGCAAAATACTGCTGATTATTGCTGTTGCCATTAAAAAAGTGTGCATACTCTCCTCCTAAAATACTAATTCATTAATACAATACACCTTATAATATCATATTTTTTTAGAAAAAGCAAACCTTATTAAACTATTTTTGTAAAGATAATTCTACCAGATGAAGTTTGAAGAACACTTTGAACTTCGACTTCAATATTTTTCCCTACGTAGCGTTTTCCATTTTCAACAACTATCATAGTTCCATCTTCAGTATAAGCAACACCCTGATTATTTTCTTTACCTTCTCTTAATACTTGAACATTTAATCTCTCACCAGTTGTTAAAATTGGTTTAACAGCATTACTTAAATCATTAACATTAAGAACTTTAATTGATTGAAGTGTTGCTAGCTTATTTAGATTATAGTCTGTTGTAATAATCGCACATTTATATTGTAAAGCATAATCAATAAGCAAATTATCAACGCCTTTATGTTCATTATAATTATATTTATTGTCAATCTCAAGATTAATTTCTTTCATCTTTTGTAAGTCTTCAACACAGTCAAGACCTAATCTACCTTTGGCACGTTTTAAAGGATCTTCTGAATCTGCGATAAGCTGCAATTCTTTTAACACAAACTCTGGGACAATAATTTTCCCTTCTAAAAAACCTGTTTGGGCAACATCATGAATACGTGAATCTATAAGTGCGCTTGTGTCAATAATTTTAGCAATTACCTCAGTTGTTTTTTTACTCTTAGATTTAGATTCCTTTTCCTTATTCTTAGTTCCAAATTTAACAGTAGCTAACGAATTAAGAAATTCACCTTCTCTTCTATATCCTAGAACCAGTCCTAAATAACCAAAAATAAAATAAATTATGGCAGAAATAATTCTCCCCATAATTCCTGCACCAACTACTATATCAACTCCTGATGACAATAGAGATGCTAGTAGAAGACCTAATATTAGTCCAATAGTTGTAAAAACTATTTTTTGAATTGGCATCTTGGTTAAACGATCTTCTATACGTTTTAGTTTTGTTACAAATCTATCAGAAAATAATAAAGACACTAATACAAATAGTATTGCCATTGCAACTGTAACAGTTATTCTTAAGACCGTTGGATTCATAGAAGGAAAAACATTGTTATTAACTAGTGCACTAGTTGTCAATGATCCTGCTGTTATACCAAGGAATAATGAAATTACCATTAATGCTTTTTTCAACATATAATCACTCCTTTTTATATTTTTTTGTGAAATAATCTCTAATTTGATAAAAAAAATTAAATAATAATTTAAATTTCAACAAATCAAACATATTCTATCTCTTATTCTACTACATTCCCTTAAAAATTAATATAAGTTTTTTAAAAATAATTATTATATTTTTATTACAAATATTACATTTTATTAAATAAATAGAATAGAACTAGTATAGAACGTCCTACACTAGTTCTATATTTAATTTAAAATACATTGCCAAATGCTATATCTAAACACTCTCTAATATCTTTTACAGGTATTATTTCTATACCTGCTGGAAATTCTGAATTCTTCATATTACCAACAGGAACAATAACTCTTTTGAAACCATGTTTTTTGGCTTCATTTATTCTTTGTTCTATACGACTAACTCTTCTTACTTCACCTGTTAGACCTACTTCACCAATAAAGCAATCATTCATATCAACCGCCACATCTTTGAAACTAGAGGCTACTGCAACAACAACACCTAAATCAACTGCAGGGTCGTCTATTTTTACCCCACCAGATACTTTCACATATACGTCTTGTTGTTGTAATAAGTATCCCGCTTTTTTTTCTAAAACAGCCATAAGTAAAATTAATTTATTATACTCTAATCCTGTAGATATTCTACGTGGATTATTAAAAGCAGTCGGTGTAGTAAGAGATTGAATCTCTACTAACAATGGTCGACTTCCTTCCATTGTACTTATAATGGTAGCACCTGCAAGATTTTTGCTTCGTTCTTCTAAAAACATTTGTGATGGATTAGCTAGGTCCTCTAATCCACTAGTTTTCATTTCAAAAATACCTATTTCATTAGTAGAACCAAAACGGTTTTTAACCGCTCTTAATATTCTATAACTATGTTGATTTTCACCTTCAAAGTAAAGCACTGTATCTACCATATGTTCTAACATACGAGGTCCTGCTATTGTACCTTCTTTTGTAACATGCCCTACTATAAAAATAGCAATATTTAAACTTTTCGCTATTTTCATAAGTTGTTGTGTACATTCTCTTACTTGAGTAATACTACCAGGCGAATTTTCTAAATTAGGATTATAGATAGTCTGTATAGAGTCAATAACTAAAAACTTTGGTTTTATTTTTTTAACTACTTGATATATTAAATTTAAATCAGTTTGAGCATAAACATAAAGCTCATCAGTATTATTCTTTAATCTATCAGCTCTTATTTTAACTTGTCTTACAGACTCTTCCCCTGTAACATATAGAACATCGTGCTCTTTTGCTAAATATGCTGAGATTTGTAATAGAAGAGTGGACTTCCCTATTCCAGGGTCTCCTCCTAGAAGGACTAATGATCCCCCTACTACTCCACCACCTAAAACTCTATTTAGCTCACTACTATCAGTTAGTGTTCTAGGTACATCTTGTGTAGAGACAGCTTTTAACTTACCTGCCTCTACACGTTCTGCATCATTTGTTGTTGCTTCAAAACTACTATACTTTGTAGCTTTTTTTGCTTCAAGAACTTCTTCCATTGATGCCCATTTTTTACAATTTGGACATCTTCCCATGTATTTTAAACTTTGATAACCACATGCATTACATTCATACTTAACATTAACTTTCGCCATGATTACCTCTTAGTTTTTTTCACTACAAACTTATCATTTTTATAATCAATATTTATAGTACCTGTTAATTCTGGATTTCTTAATAATTCTTCACTAAGCAAGTCTTCTATATTTTTTTGAATACTACGTTTTAATGGACGAGCACCATATTCTTTAATACTTCCATCTTCAACGATTTTAGCCATAGCCTTTTTAGTTAATTTAATATTGATAGCTCTGTCTTCTAAACGTTTAGATAAACCATTTATTAATAATTGTGCAATTTTCTCTAGTTCTTCTTTTTCTAAAGTTTTGAATACAATAATATCATCAATTCTGTTTAAGAATTCCGGTCTATATTGTTTTTTCAATGCTTCCATCATAGTATTTTGAACATTTTTGTAGTCATTTTTAATAGATTCACTACCACCAAATCCAACAAATTTTTGATCTTTCAATTCACTAACTCCAACATTTGAAGTCATAATAATGATAGTATTTTTGAAGTCTACTGTGCGACCTGAAGCATCAGTTAAACGGCCATCATCTAATACTTGTAATAGAATATTAAATATAGATGGATGAGCCTTTTCTATTTCATCAAATAACACTACTGAGTATGGTTTTTGACGAACTTGTTCAGAAAGCTGACCAGCTTCTTCATATCCTACATAACCTGGAGGCGCTCCTACTAATCTGCTTATAGAATGTGGCTCCATGTATTCACTCATATCTATTCTAATCATATTATCTTCTGAACTGAATAATGCTTCTGATAGACTTTTAGCAAGCTCTGTTTTCCCAACTCCAGTAGGACCAAGGAAAATGAAACTTCCGATAGGTCTATTTTGAGCTTTAAATCCACTTCTAGCACGTCTTACTGCTTTAGCAAGACTTACTACAGCATCATCTTGACCAATTACACGCTCATGTAAGATTTCTTCTAGTTTAAGTAATTTTTCACTTTCAGTTTCAGTTAACTTAGTTACAGGAACCCCTGTCCAAGCAGCTAATACTTCAGCAACGTTATCCGCAGTAATTTTTATTTTATCTTTACTTAAACTATCTTGCCATGAAATTTTGAATTGTTCAATTTTATTTAAAATTTGGTTAACTTCATCACGTTTTTGTGCCGCAACTTCAAATTCTTGATTCATTACAGCTCTATCTTTTTCTTTGTTTAAGCGAATTAGCTCTTCTTCATACTCTTTTAATTTATCCGGAGATTTATAGAATCTAAGTTTTACTTTTGAACAAGCCTCATCTATTAAGTCTATAGCTTTGTCTGGTAAGCATCTATCAGTAATATATGTAGTACTTAATTTTACAGCTGCATCAATAGCCTCATCTAAAATTTCTACATTATGATGGTCTTCATATTTATGACGTAATCCTTTTAAGATTTTTATAGAGTTATCTGTATCTGGTTCTTCAACTTTAATTGGTTGGAAACGACGCTCTAAAGCAGCATCTTTTTCGAAATATTTTCTATATTCTTCTGTAGTTGTTGCTCCGATACATTGGATTAAACCACGAGATAATGCAGGTTTTAAGATATTAGATGCATCTGCACTTCCCTCAGTTCCTCCTGCTCCTATAATAGTATGGATTTCATCGATAAATAGAATAATATCTCCAGCTTCTTCAATTTCTGAGATAATATTTTTTAATCTTTCTTCAAATTCCCCACGGTATTTAGTACCCGCAAGTAATGTTCCCATATCAAGTACCATTACTCTTTTACCTAGTAGGTTACTTGGAACATTTTGAGAAACTATTCTTTCTGCTAATCCTTCTACGATAGCAGTTTTACCAACACCAGGTTCCCCTATAAGAACTGGGTTATTTTTAGTACGTCTATTTAAAATTTCAATCATACGTGTAATTTCTTTATCACGTGCTAATACTGGATCTAGTTTATTATTTAAAGCGTCTCTTGTTAAATCTTTAGCTAATGAATTTAATGTTTTTGTTTTTTCTGAGCTATCATCGGTAGTCTCTAATTTTTTAAATCCATCAAATAGTTTAGAGAACAACCCTTGACTTTGTTTTAATAACTCAAAAAGTTCAGTAATTATTACATTCGTATTTATATTAAACTTTTCTGTTAATAATCTATGTACTGTACTATTTTGCTCATTTAATAAAGATAAAAGTAAGTGTTCACTAGTTACCACAAAGCTAGAAGTATCATCAGCAAATTGTTGACTTTTTTCTATTGTTCTAACTGCACCATTAGTATAATCTATTTTCATCAGTACATTTTTGTGGAATTCCGTACCTTCAAGTTCATCCTCATAAAATTCCGCAACACTCTTTCTAAAATCATCATAATAAATTCCGTGTTTATTTAATGTTCTACAAGAAAGAGTATTTTTCATACTTAGCATTGCTAATAATAAATGTTCTGTTCCAACAGCTTTTACACCAAAGTCATTAGCTTCTTCTTTTGCTGTAGTTAAAACCATAAGTGCCGTTTCATTAAATCTTATGTACATAACTTTATCCTCTCTTATTATATTTTATATTTTCTAAAAACTTAATAGTCATATCTTTAAGATGCGCCTTAGTACTATTTTGCATTTGTTCGGCAACATCATCATTAACATGTTCTAAAAATTGATTGTACGTAGCAACTACAGTATCAACACTATCAGCAAAATGATTATAATCAAATTTATCGATATATCCTTTATCTAAGAGTATTTTTACTATTCTTACTGCTTCTTCAACTTCTATTGTTTCTCCTTCGATATTATCTATCAAATAATCTATATAGTCAGTACCATTGTGAAGAGTTATTTTTGTTATTCTAATAAACCCTCCACCTCCTCGCTTACTTTCAATAATAAATCCGTGTTCTGGAGTAAAACGAGTTTTTATAACATAGTTCAATTGAGAAGGAACACAATCAAATTTTTGTGCAACATTACTTCTTTTTATTACTATTTGATTTTCTGACGCTTTTTCAAATAATTCCTTTATATACTGCTCCAGTATATCAGTCATATTGTTATTCATAAGGTCACCCTCCTTTATTGACTAAAATTGACCTTTAAATAAATTATACTATATATTATTTATTTTGTACACTAAAATACTATATATTTACCTATAACAATATCACTTAAAGAATCTGTGTAAATAAAGAAACCACAAACACTAAGTCTGCGGTTTTAAATAATATTATTTTTGATTTTGTTTAGATTTTCTGTTGAAAATTAGGTTCATAATAATTGCTACTACAGTTCCTAATACAATACCACTATCAGTAAATGTACGAATATATGATGGTAGTTGAGCGAATGCTGAAGGTACTGTTGTAACACCTAATCCTAACCCTACTGAACAAGCAATAATCATTAGATTCTCTTGTTTAGCAAAATCTGTATTCCCTAACATTTTAACACCGTATGCAAGAACCATACCAAACATACTTATCATAGCTCCACCTAAGACTGGTTGAGGAACAATTGTTGCTAATGCACCAACTTTAGGAATCGATCCAAATACTAGTAATAATAATACCATTACGTACATAACTTTTTTACTTTTTACACCAGAAATTTGAACTAAACCAACGTTTTGTGAATATGTAGTATACGGGAAAGCATTAACTGTTGAACCAATCATTACTGCTAACCCTTCTGCTAAGTATCCTCTTCTTAAATCATTTTCTTTAATTGGTTTATCACAGATATTTCCTAGGGCATAATATACACCTGTTGATTCAATCATACTAACAATACCCACAATTACGAAAGTTAAGATCGAACTTCCATGAAACTCAAATCCTGAGAATTTAAATGGTGTTGGATGTTGAAACCAACCAGCTTTTATTACTTCATCAAAACTTACCATACCCATAAAGCTAGCAATAATTGTACCAACTACTATACCTATTAATATTGCAATAGATTGAATAAATCCAGTTGTAAATCTATAAATTACTAAGATTATTGCTAATGTAATACAAGCTAGTAGTATATATTTAGGATTCCCAAAATCTGAAGCACCCTCTCCACCTGCAATATATTTCATTGCAACTGGAACTAATGTTATCCCAATAATAGTAACAACACTTCCTGTAACTACAGGAGGGAATAATTTAGCTACTTTTGCAAATACAGGTGCTATTAACACAACTACTACACCAGAAATAAAAATAGATCCATACATTGTAGCTAGACCAGCTGTTTTACCAATTGTTATCATTGGGGCAACTGCTGTAAATGTACATCCTAGTACAACCGGTAATCCTATACCTGTAAATTTACCTCTATATACTTGTAAAAATGTTGCAACACCACACATAAAAATATCAACTGATACTAAATACGTAGTTTGCTCTCCTGTAAGCCCTAACCCTTGAGCAACAAGTATAGGTACGATAACTGCACCTGCATACATCGCCAGTACGTGCTGTAAGCTTAAAATAAAAGTTTTCAAAATAATATCTCCTTTTTTTCTTTACACAACTATCAATAAATATGGAAAAGTCTCTAAAAATAAAAAAACAACCTATAAAAAATATTATAGGCAGCTTTCTTTATACAGTCATTCTATATTTTAAAATATAAATAATAACATTATTAAAAAGAATGCCCATAGTCATCATAATTTACGGTTAGATGGTAGAAACTCGCAAGCCATATTCTTGCTATTATATGTGCGTGATTTTCTATTTATAATAGCAACTTTTTTTTGTTTTTGCAAGGGTTATTTATCATTTTCCAAATATTTTTTATAAATTTCTCATTTATATACGATTGAAAACGGATAATTATATTTTAAGATTAAAAGACTAGTGATAAAATTTCACTAGTCTTTTTGGTTTACTCTATAACTTTTAATTTACCTCTAAAGTCATTTAAACTTTTATATCCCTTTTCTTTCATTACTTCTTGAAGCTCTTTTGTTAATCTAGAAAATACTGCTACACCTTCTTTATGTAGTGTTGTTCCTACTTGAACTAAATCTGCTCCGCATAAAATATGCTCAAACACATCTTTACCATTTATTACTCCTCCTGTTCCTATAATTTTTATACTAGGATTCAGGCGTTCTCTAAATGCTCGGACATTAGCTAAGGCTGTAGGTTTAATATATTCTCCTCCAAGTCCTCCAAAACCTCCTTTAGGTTTTATCACTACTTGTTCTTTGTCTATATCAATATATAACCCATTCCCTACACTATTTACACTATTAACATAAGTTAAAGGAAACTTATTTAATATTTTTGCCATTTCATCAAAGTGGGCAATATCAAAGTACGGAGGTAATTTAACACCGATAGGTTTTGTAAAGAATGTAAATACCTCACTTAATAATTTTTCTGTTAGTTCAAAATCATAAGCGATTTGCGGTTTACCCGGTACGTTTGGACATGATAAATTAAATTCTGTAACTCCCTCGTACTCACTTTCTTGAATTTTTTTCAGTAACGAAATATTTTCTTCATAACTCATACCAGTTACTGATAAAAATTGCAATTTAGCTCCTTCTTTTTGTCGGTTAATTACATAATCTAAATAGTAATCTAAACCATTATTAGGTAATCCCATAGAATTAATACTTCCTAAGGCAGTATCATAATATCTAGGTTCAGGATTTCCCTCTCTAAAATCACGAGTTGCAGTTTTTGTAACAAAAGCACCTGCATCGCTTCCAGCTAATTCTTCTAATTCCTCAATTGTCATACAGTGTACACCAGACGCATTCATTAATGGATTAGATAATTCTACATCTAAAAAATTAGTTTTTAACATTCTTTAAACCTCCTAAGTTTACTAAATATAGTTTATCATAAAATATAATTAATAACCATTGTTAAAAGAAATACCATTTCAATCTTTTCCAATAAATTATATCTTACTTAATTTAATACGTAAAGTTCTCTACTGCTTTTGATCTCTCAATTAGTTTTCTATACACCCTAGAATGTTCTAATAAGTAATTATGTGTTCCTTGGCACTCAACTATTCCATTATCTAAGACAATAATTTTATCCACATTCTCTATTGATTTAAGTCTATGAGAAATAACAATTACTGTTTTATTTTTTATAAGATTATTTAAACTATCTTGAATCTTTTTCTCATTCTCTACATCTAAAGCTGCAGATATTTCATCTAAAATAACAATTGGAGAATCTTTTAAAAATGCTCTAGCTATCGATAATCTTTGTCTTTCTCCTCCAGATAAGGTTGCACCATTTTCACCAACTATTGTATTGTAGCCATTTTCCAAATCATCTATAAAATCGCAACAAGCCATCTTCGCAGCTTCCATAACTTCCTCATCAGTAGCACTACTGCGTCCTATTCTTATATTTTCCAAAATAGATGTATTGAATAATACGACATCTTGGAAGACGATTGAAACATATTTATATAGCGTATCTGTAGAAATTTCTTTTATATCATGTCCATCAATAATTATCTGTCCATCATCATAATCATATAATCTAGATATTAATTTTAAAATACTGGTTTTACCACATCCTGAAACACCTACTAGTGCTGTAACTTCATTTTGTTTAGCTGTAAAACTGACATCTTTTAATACGGGAGTTTCTTTATCATAACCAAATTTCACATTTTTTAATTCAATACCAAAATTATTCAATTTAATTTCTTTACCTTTTTGAATTTGAGTCTCTTTTATCTCTTTGATTCGTTTAATACGAGAATCTAGGTAAAATAGCTCTGTAGTATTAGCAGCCAATCCATCAACTATATCTTTCATTTTCATCGCAACGAATATATAACCAATTAAGTATAATATATTTATACTTCCACTCGCATAAAGTGCTGTACCAACTATTATTACGACTACTAAAGTTCCTTGAACAACAACCCATGATAAAAATAAAGGTATAAATAGTACCATTTCCACTTTAAGTTTTAATTTTTCACTTTTATCCATATCTTTATTTAATTTTTCTCTTATCTTATTACCTAAACCAAAACTTTTAATATCTTGTTGAAGTTCAATCGCTTCTTGGAAACTTTCAGAGTTATAACGAAGTTGTTCAAAATTCTCATATTGTTTTTTTAATTGAATTCTTTTAGAAACTAGTATTAGAGAATAACTTAGGACTACAGGTATCATTATTGATAAACCTAAATATATATTTCCAACTAACATAAGTATAGACATAATTGGGAAGAATAGAATAAATCCTATAATTTTTGCCATTGCGTGACTCATTGCATGCTCTATTGCTTCAACATCTTTCATAACAGTTTGACTTATATCTGATAAGTTATGTTTTGAAAAATAAGCAAGTGGAAGTTTGCTTAACGTTGTAGCTATATCTATTCTTAAATTAGCACTTTCTTTATAGGTTGCACTATATAATGCATCGTACTCTTTAGCCAAAAGTACATATATAACAATCAGTACCACTATTGATATTACTATATATAGATATTTACTTTTAACATTCCCTAACAAAAGTTCATCAACTAATATCATAAGTAACATGGCAGGAAACATATTTGAAAAATATACTAGAAATGATAAAATACTAGCTCTTATTAAATCACTCGCTCCTTGATTTGTTAAAGCAAACCAATTTTTAATTTTATTTTTCATAATTAACCCTCCACTCATTTGCTTTATTATATAAACTTTGGAGTTTTTTATACTCACCATCTAAAGCCATCAATTCTCTATCAGTTCCACGTTCAATAATATTCCCATTATCCATTACTAATATTTCATCAACATTTCTAATACTAGGTAATCTATGAGCAATCATAATAACTGTTTTATTTTTTATTAGATTTGAAAATGCGAGCTGTAATTCATATTCATTTTCTGGATCTACTGCTGCACTAGCTTCATCCATAATAATAATTTTTGCATCTTTTAAAATAGCACGTGCTATAGCAATTCGTTGTTTTTCACCACCTGATAGATATACTCCTTTAGTACCAATTTGAGTTTGTTCTCTTTCTCTGAATTTATCAAGAATACTTTCACATCCCGCTAAACTCATAGCATTCATAACTTCTTCATACGATGCATCAGCTTTACCAATTTTAACATTCTCATATATTGATGTTTTAAATAATTTAACATTTTGAAAAACAAAAGCAATATTATTAATTAAAGTCTCTTCAGTATATGAACTTATACTTTTATCTCCAATTTTGATAACTCCACTATCTACCTTATAAAAACCAGAAATTAGTTTTGCAATAGTAGATTTACCACTACCAGATGATCCAACCAAAGCATAGCTTTTATTTTCTTCTAAGCTAAAACTCAAATCATTTATAATTTTTTTATCAGTATAACCAAAGCTAACATTTTCAAATGTAATATTATAATTTTCAAACTCCTCATTTGAACCAAATGTTAGTTTATTACTATTCATCTCTTCAAAAAGACTCTCTAGCTTTTCAACAACAGATTGTCCCATAAATGCATACATCGATACATACATTATTGCCATTAATGAAACAAACAGTGCACCACTTAAAAACAGTACCATAATCAATTCAACAGCTAACATTTTTGGATCTTCAATATTGTAAAACAGTAAAAGAATTGGGATTACCATAGCTATAAAGCTAAAAAAGAACCATTGAAATCCAACAAAACCTCTTTTACATGACATAGCATATTCTAAAGAATATTTAGAATAATTTTTTATGGCTGTATTTAAGGCTTTAAATGATTCAACACTAATACCAAAAATTTTAATAACTTGAATTCCTCTAACATACTCTACTGTTTCACTACTTAAAGTTTCTAAAGATTCTTGATAAATCTTCATAAATTCTTTTTCACCAGTCATCATAGATAGAGATATTCCTCCAACAATACTCAGTATTATTAGAATAATCCCTACTTTTATACTCACTAAAAATCCAAGGACTAATAATAGAATTGGCATTAATATAGCTCCAGCATTATCTGGTATTAAATGCGCTACAATCATATGTGTATCCGTTGCATTATCATCTATTATTTTTCTAGTTTTTCCTGAAGGATGAGTGTCAAAAAAACTAAAGCTCGCTTTTGATAATCCTTCAATTCCATATTTTCTAAGATTTGTTTCCAATCTAAATCCTAATACATGAGTTAATATACCTGCAATTCCATATAATGCAATACCGATGATTAAAAGACCAACTATACAAAATCCATAATACTTAGCATTATCTGTATTGTTATAAACTATTATTTCAATTAAAAACTTACTTAAATAATAGTATCCCCATACTTTGAATACTACGGACAACATAGATAATAAAATCCCTATATATGCCAAATATCGTTCTTTAGGAACATAAGATAAAATTTTTTTATATACATTTAACATAATTTCCTCCTTATTTTTTTTGTATAAACTCCCAGTTAAATTAATACTTTAACAATAATTTAAAGCTCTTTCATTAATTTTATCACTCTTACGTTTGATTGTAAATAATAATTATTATCAATTATGTGTAAAAAAGTAAAGAATTGTTAAATTTCAATTCTTTACTCTTTATACTTATTTATTTAATTTAGCAAATATATCTAAATCTATATATTCTCCATTCAATACTTCGTGTTCTACAAGTGTAGCTTCTTTAAAGTATCCTAGACGCTGAGGAATATTTGCACTTTTTTGATTTTTAGGATGTACCCTAATTTGTAATTTATGTAGTTTTAATTCTTTAAAAGAATACTCTTCTATTTTTTCAACAGCTTGTGTAATTATACCATAACCTTCAAATTTTTCACTTAGCCAATAACCAACTTCAGCCCTTTTTGCACTTCTAGTTATATTATGAAGATCAATCATTCCAGCTACTTTCTCATCAACTAGTATAATAAACATCATCATTTCTTCTTTGTGAATTTTATCTATGCTATACTCTAGGAATTGCTCCTCATCCTGAACTGATTTCATATCCATTACCCATGGTAAATATTTCGATAGTCTATTTCTTTCTATTTCTATTATTTTATAAATATCCTCAGCATACTCTAAATCCGGCAATACTAGTTTACATTCACTACCATTATTTAAAATAAACTTCTTTGTTTTATAAATAAACATTGTACACTCCCTATTCGTTTTCTAACTCATCTACAGCTTCTTTTAATAATTCATATGAATAATGTTGAGCTTCTTCATCATAAATATATGAATTAATCATAAGTTCATCAAACTCAACTCTACGTTTTAAATCTGCAATTTGTTTTTTTACTGTTTCTTTACTACCAATAAACGAAACTTTAGTCATTTGTTTAACTACAGATTTTTCATGATCTACTATTTCATCATGTTCAAAAGCTATCGGTCCAAAATGTGGAACCTTTGTAGTCGCAATATAATTTTTCCAAACAGCTTCTTCCGATTGAACTGGTGGTACCATTCCTTGTGGATTGCTAGTTATTATATTTAAAAATGACTGAATTTGTGTAGTTGAAAGCATTTTTGCCTCTTCATCTGTATCAGCCACTACTGCATTAGCACCTAAGATTACGTAAGGCTCTTTTAAGACATCAGAAGGTTTAAAATAATGTCTATAAATAGCTACAGCATTTTCCATCAACGCTGGGGCAAAGTGTGATGCAAACGAATAAGGCAATCCTAATTCTGCAGCTAAATATGCACTATCTGTACTAGATCCAAGAATATAGAATGGTACATCTAAGCCTGCTGCTGGATATGCATGAACAGGTCTAGTATCTTTAAAGTAACCAGAAAGTTCAATTATTTCTTTTTTGAAATCTAGCTCTCTATTTGTATTTCTTCTTATTGCTCTTGCAGTATTATAATCTGTACCAGGTGCACGACCTAATCCTAAATCTACTCGACCTGGATATAATGTTTCTAAAGTACCATATTGTTCAGCAACTATATATGGACTATGGTTTGGAAGCATAACACCACCTGAACCAACTCTTATATTTTTTGTATTAGCTAAAGTATGTTGTATTAATAATTGTGTCGCACTACTAGCTACACTTTTTGTATTATGGTGTTCAGCAACCCAATATCTTTCGTATCCTAATTGTTCAGTTTTCTGGGCTAGTCTTACCATCGCATCAATTGCATCTTTAAAGTTCTCTCCACTTCTAAGTGGCGCTAAATTTAATACTGATAATTTCATATTATTCAACCTACCTTTATTATTTTTTATAAATTGTTTGCTTGTATAAATAAGCAAATTCTCAAAATAAAAATCAAAACTATTAACTTTGATTTTAAATTCTATCACAGTTTTTTTCTAATATTTCAGCCACAGTATTAGTAGCACGTTCTAAGTATTCCTTCCCGGACGGAGTTAATCTTATACAAACCCCTCTTTTATCTTCAGCTGAAGAAAATCTCTCAATAACTCCACAAGTATTCTCAAATTTTGCTAACATCCTAGATGTAGCACTTAAACTAAGTGAAATCTTCTCACTTAAATCTGTCATTCTAAGAATATTTCCTTCCGTTTCATTTAAATAATGCAAACTATAATATTCATTCAAAGTAATAGGATGCTCTCCCTTACTTAAAGCTTCCTCCAACTCATTACTAATATATTTCATTGCATTATGAAAAGATAGCCATTTACTTACTAATTCATCTTTATTCATATCGCACCACCTTTATTGCTTGCGCAAGCAAGTACTTTTAAACTATCTTTATACTACTCTTATTTCTAGTTTCTGTCAATATTTTTAACTTCACAAAAAAATAGAAATAATTCTTTTAAAAAAATATTTCTATTATGATTATTAGACTAAAGAAAAATATCTTTTTGAGCTAAATTTTCAATGCACTCTTTATAATAATCCTTATTATGTTCTTTATATATAGGTGATTTTATCTTTACTTCTTTTAAATTTTTATGGGGGTTACAAATTTTTCCTCGATAGTTTTTATCAAACCATTCTTTACTGACATTATATCCTCTATTTTCCATTTCTTGCATAATTAATTCATGGTATTTAAACAATAAATATGGTTCATACTCAAATACATAATTAACAGTTGCATGCCTCTTTCCCCAGCCATTTCCTCGAAGGGCACAACATTCTCTGTGTTGTCCTAAAAGCTGTTGCCTGGGTAGTTTTGATATTAGTTCTTCATGCCAAAGTCTCATCTTTTCCTCCATTGATAAAAGTAGACTGCTCTAAATACTTATTTGGATATTTTTCCAGTAAGTATCTTACTTCTTCTATCAAGTCTTCTTTTGTAGTTTTATTTATATGATAATCTTCAATCATTTCAAAAAATTTATCTTTTTCTTCTTTTGTAGCAAACTTTTTAAAGTATCCCCAAACATGATGTAAGGCGTTAGTAACTTGACCTTTATCCTCTGGCAAATTAATTGCTTGTTTTATAAGCTTATTTACTTTTTCCAAAGATACCTCTTCTTGTTTTAAGTATGTTCTAATTTCTAAATATATTTTACTTGAATGACTTAAAACTAAATATTTATTTTTTGCCCATTGCTTTTGACAAAGAACTTTTTCTTTTTTTATATCCATATTCACCTTTCTTAAAAATTTTTTTAACTAATTAATATTGTATAATATTTTTCAAAGTTTTACTACATCTTTTATCTTAAAAAACACTGTATTAAGAAATATCTTAATACAGTGTTTTTCTATTATTTTTCAACAGCACCAAATTTTGCACTATTTTTTTCATTTGATGCAGCCATATTAATACGTAATAAGTTCGATAAATTATCATTGTCTATTGTGACTTTACCAGAATCATCTACTTGAATAGCAAGATATTGTTTAGCTCTTGCAAGATAATCCATACCTTGTAAATCTACATAGCCATCACCTCTAAAATCGACAGCTCCTAAATAGAAAATAGTTTTTGCATACATGCGTTCAAACTTATTATCACTTGTACTAGTTATCTCAACTAGTGACGCAAAAAATGAGCTGTTGTTTGATTTATAAGAAGTTTGTACAACATATTGATATGTATCAACTGTTGGTACTTTTAAAGATAAATAGACAGTATTACCTTCAACTTTATAGTCTTCTAAATCATATGCTCCAGCTTTCCCATAAGCATTACTATTAATTTTAAAATACATAGCACCATATTCCTTCATGTTATAATTAACATCCTGAAATTTGAAATTAGTTTCATTATCAGGTACTCCTAATTTCTTACTATAATCGTCATAAAGTTTTTTATACATTTCTTTTTGATTATTAAAACCTCCAGCTTTAACAACAACATCTATATTTTGTTGATTAACATAAAAAGCATCAACTACTTTAAGTGCTTCTTGAACTTTTTTATCAGTAATAGACTTACGCTTTTCTTCTAATTTACTCTGTGCTGTTTCTAATTTAGTAAGATCTGCAGTAAAACTCTTTCCAGAATTTTCCTCAGTATAAGTACGCTTTTTCCCAACTGGTTCAACTTTAGCGTTCCAGTCAAAATCTTTTCCTGGTCCTTCTACAACCTCAGTTTTTTGTTCGGCCTGTTTATTTTCTGTTGATTGTTTAGCTCCACATCCAACTAAACTTATCGATAATAGGATTGCTGCTGATATCTTCAAAAAATTTTTCTTCATACAGTTACCTCCAAAATTAACTATTATATTATGTTATTAATATAATTATAACATATATCTTTATAATCTAAAAATTATGGTTTAATATAATGTATAATATTTTATTATTAAAAAAGAAGCACCTTTTAAAAGTACTCCTTTCTTAAATATTATAAATTTTAAAATACCAATGGAATATTTCCATATAAGATAATTCTAAAAATACCTATAATTGCTAAATGTATTGGATAATAGTAGTAAAAGAACCATTTAGAACCAATATGTTTACCTCTAGTTCCATCATATCTCATTAATAGTGGTAATGAGAATAAAGTTGCAAACTGCAATACTCCATAGAATACATCTATAAAAATAATATAAACAGCTGCATAAACACTTATCCAGATAGCATAGTCAAGCATTTGTTGTTTTTTATTACCTCTATGATTATATAAGAAGAATGGCATCATAAGAGCAATTGAAGACCAATCCGCTACAAATGTTAATAAACAGAAAACAACAATTGCTAAAATCTTTAGTGTGTTGCTTATCTTTTCACTTCTAAAGATTGCAATTAATAATACTGCCATAGCTAATGGGAATAAGACACTCGTTTTATTAAATATACTTCCTGTCATAATATTAAACGGTATTCCTAAACCAAAACAAAATGCAAAGTGACTGACTACAGCAAAACTCATAAGTCTTAAGAAATATTTTTTAATATCTTTTGTATAATAACATCCTTCTGCAATAAAATACCACATGATTGGTGCCGTTAAACGTCCAACTATATGCATAAGCACTGGTATTGGTTCTTTAACTAAACCTGGATATAACAGCCATGCTAAATGATCTATCGTCATAGCAATTATAGCTATATATTTTAACTGCGTTCCATCAAATTTTAAATTTTTCATTTTCTTCCTTTCAGTATTATTTAAGATATAAATTATATAATATAGTCCTTTAATTAGGGATAATGAGAGTACTTTATACTACTCTAGCATATAACAATGTTATCATATTTATATACATTATACAATTATTTATCTAAACAATATATATAATTCAAAAATAAAAGTCTTTCTTATCGGAACATAGCTATCTCTAGACTATCCATATATTGTGCTAATGACTTATTAAATTTTTCATAGTCAGCTACTTGAAATTCCTCAGTCACACATCCTACTGAACATCTAACTACTTGTAGTTGATTATAGAAAGTTATCATCAATGGTACTCCAATTATTTTAGAAATACCACGTATAGTCATATTTCCAGTTTCCAGCTTCTTCTAATTCCATAACTTGTTCTTTTGAGTTTATATTTACTATTTTATCATCAACAAGAACTTCTACATTATCATAATAATCGTAAGCTAATTTAACTCCTTTACAAATATGCTCCCAACCTACTCTATAAGTTAATCTATATTCTGCAAATAGCCATCCATTTTCTTTTTTTACACCCAGTAAAAGCATAATATTCATCTCCTGATACTCATAATGTATTTTATTATTAATTTAATTATATTCTAACTAATACTTATAAGCAATAAAAAAATGCCTAAGCTATTTCACTTAGACATTTTTAATTTTATCTTTCTTTTGTAAGAATACCATCTTTCATTCGATAAACATGATCACATTTTTCAATCATTCTATTATCATGAGTTACCATAATAATAGATTTATTTTTTTCTCTACACTCTTTTGACAGTAAATCGACTACTTCAAACGCTCTGTCTGAGTCAAGACTTGCTGTAGGTTCATCAGCTAAGATAATTGCAGGATCATTGTAAAGAGCTCTAGCTATAGCTAGACGTTGTCTCTCTCCTCCTGATAAGTCTTTTGGTAATTTATTTTCTAAATGTTCAATTCCCAGTTCTTTAAACAATGAATGTTTATCTTGAATTGTTTGTTTATTATTCTTATTTATTCTATCAACTAATTCTAACTGTTGTTTGGCAGTTAAAAATGGCACTAAATTAGATGCTTGCAAAACAAAACCAATATCATTGAAGCGTAACTTAGCTCTTTCTTTTTCTGATAAGTTTGTATAATCTTTACCATTAATAATTATTTGACCTTTAGATGGAGTTTGTAATCCTCCAGCTAAAGTTAAGAAAGTTGATTTACCTGAACCTGACGGACCGATTATCGCAATAAATTGACCTTCTTCTATTTTAAAATTTGTTTCTTTTAATGCTTCTATTTCATTATTTCCATCTTTGTATGACTTAGTAACATTTTTAAATTCTAATACATTCATATAACACCTACCCTATTGCTTTTAATGGATCAATTTTTCTAATAGCCAAAACTGAGAATAAAGTTCCTACTAAAGAAAAAATGATTAAGCTAACGAAGATTATGCTGTAATATAATCCATTACCTAAAAATGGTACTGCTGGTGGTAAAACAAGTGACGTTAACCATGTACCTAACAGCCCCAAAATACTTCCTATAAGCGAAAGTATGAATGTTTGAGATAAGACAGCCGAACCTATAGTTTTATTTGAAATACCTTGAGCTTTCATAATTCCAAAAACAGGCTTTTTCTGAATAGTAAGTACATACATGAAAATTCCTATAATAATAGCTGAAATAACTATTAAGAATCCTATCATTAAACCAAAAGTTAAGTTTTGAGCACTATATCCAGGTAGCTCATTAATAAAGTCATCTACACTTACTTTTTGGAATACTGAACTATCATAATCTTTTAATTCACCTTTTACTACAAATGCGTTAATCATAGGATTATCAGTAGCTTTATTAGCTCCATATTTTAAAGTTTGAAAATCATTAATATTTATGTATATAACTGGAGCAACATTAAATCTAGATTTTTCTGTATAACCTACTATTTTTAATTCAGTATCAGAGTTTGCGGTTTTAATTGTATCACCAATAGCAAAACCTTCTTTTTCAGATAAACTCTTTTCAATCACTACTTCATTTT
>USNF01000004.1 GCA_900555985.1 uncultured Gemella sp. | reverse complement strand
TTACGTAACGCACCATATATACGTCTATAACCATAATCTTTGTTATTCTTTCTTATTTCTAATATTTTCTCTTCAATTTCTTTATCTGGATTAACCCTATCGAATCTCTTCTGCCAGTACATATATGTTGCTTTCGGCATCTTCGCATATAAAAGAAGGTCTTTAAGTATGAATTCTCCTCGGAGACTGCTTATAATTCGCGCCTTCTTTTCATTTCTGCTTCTTCCGCTAAACGCAATCTCCTCGCTTCTTTTAAAAATGCATTTTCTATCCTTAGTTGTAGTAATTGATTTTCTAATTCTTTTACATATTCTTTAGATATATTATCATTTGTGATTTGACTTGTTGTTTTATTACTTAACTTTTTAGTTGATTTAGCCATTGAAATTTTCCGACCTTTCCTTCGTTCTCTCAATGCATCAGGACCAGCTACTCTGAAGAGATGAACCCAATTACAAATAAGTGCTGGATTACTTATACCTTCTTGTAAAGCTATGTCATTGTATGAGAGTTCACTTGTTAAGTATAATTCTACAACAAATATCTTTTTTTCGAAAGAATATTCTTCATTTTTTCTTGAACGACGTAAGGCTTTATCTCCATATTTCTTATATTTGGCAACCCAAATTTCAATATTACTATAAGATTTTATACCATACTTTTTCGCTAATGGTATATATCCAATACCTCCATTTAGGTACTCTAGTACTACTTTCTTTTTTAATTCAAATGTGTATTTTGACATAAAAATACCGACCTCCAAAAAGTTAGATTTTTTGGTCTAACTTTTTGGGGTCGGTACAACTCATTATGAGTAAAGATGCTTCTTTTTAAAATGTTGATTTGTAAAATTCTCCCCAAGCATGCATGCTGTCAATAATAGGTTCTAAAGTTTTTCCTAAGTCTGTTAGTGTATACTCTACACGAGGTGGAACTTCAGGATAAACTTCTCTTTCTATAATTCCCTTCTCTTCTAGTGAGCGAAGGTTGGCAGTTAATACTTTTTGGCTGACTCCGCTAAGTGATTTTTTTAGCTCTCCAAAGCGTTTTGTACCGCTTAATAGGTCTCTTAAGATCAATATTGTCCATTTGTTACTTAGTAATAATAATGTGACTTCAACAGGACAAGCTGGGAGATTTGAAGGTAGTTTTTTATTTGGCATATTATTCTCCTAAAATAATCATATATATATATTGATTTTATATGATATCTACAATTAAGGTCAAGATAAAATAGGTTGATATATTTAAAATTTTTACTTAATAATATATTCTTCTATTTAGCTCGTTGTGGGAATAATACTGCTAAACCTTGACTATATACCGCTTGTATCAATGATGGCCAAGCATTTTTTGTAGCTTTTGGTTCTTTTCCTTTTGCGATATTTTGCATAAGAACTTGATAATATACAATACCAAGAAGTGAACCAAATATTTTATCTAACTTTTTAACCCCTGTTGATACGCGTGTAGTTTCTACAATAGTATATGTACCTTGTTTAATTTTATTAGGTATATTTGGATCAATTGTCAGTGGACGAGCGATACCTATAAAGTCAGTAGTATTATCATTTAATAATGTGTTCATCGCATTAATAGAACGGATACCTCCCGTAACGATAACAGGAATATTAACTTTTTGTTTTAGTTTTTTACTATATTCTGCGAAAAATACTTTATTGCTAGATGTACTAGTAGCGCCCATCATTGCAGGTCTTTCATATGTTCCACCTGAAATTTCAACAAAGTCTAGACCTAGGTTAGCAAGTTCGACAATAGTTTCTAAAGAATCATCTTCTGTAAGTCCATCTTCTTTAAAATCAGTAGAGTTTATTTTTATTCCAATAGGAAAATCTTTTCCTAATTCTTCTCTCATTCCAAGGTAAATTTCTTTTAAAAATCGCATTCTATTTTCTAGTGAACCACCATACTTGTCAGTTCTTCTATTATCATGAGGTGATAAAAATTGACTGATTAGATAACCGTGCGCGGCGTGGATTTGAATACCCGAGAAACCTGCTTCTTTTGCGACTTTCGCAGAAGTTATAAATTTTTGAACAAGCTCTTCAACTTCACTAGTCGTCAGTGCACGTGGTGTACTAAACAATTTATTAAGGCCATTTCCTAGAGGTACAGCACTAGGTGCAACTGTTTCCTTAGCTATAGTTTTTGGGGCTTGTTTACCAGGGTGGTTTAATTGCACCATAACCTTAGCTCCATGTTGTTGACCTTGTTTAGCCCAATCTTTAAGAATTTCCATATTAGAATTTTTATCAAAAACTATATTTCCTGGTTCTGCAGTTCCTTTAGGATCAATCATAATATTTCCTGTAATAATTAATCCAGTTCCGCCTTCGGCCCAACGTTTATATAATGTAGCAATATTTTTTTTAGGTTGAAAATTTTTTGTCCCCATCCCTTCGCTCATAGCTGATTTGAAGAAACGATTTTTTATAGTAGTTCCATTTGGTAATGTAATAGGGGTGAATAGTAAGTTTTCTGTCATTATTCAATCTCCTTACTTTTATTTGTTTAAACTATTCTACTATAATAAAAAATATTTAGCAATATAGAAAGTGTATTAAAGTTATTGGAAGAATTTTTAAATTCATACACTATTAGTAACCTTAAAGTAACTAACCAACCTTAAAGTGCGTACTTGTTAAGAGTAAAGTGTGATGTTAATATATAATTGAAATTAGAAAGAAAGTGAGTTGATACAAATGGATAAAATATTACAAGCAAAAAAATTAATAGAAGAAGCTGATGCAATAGTAATAGGAGCTGGTTCAGGTTTATCTGCAGCAGCGGGATTAACATATAGTGGTGAGCGTTTTGAGAAAAACTTTAAGGATTTTATAGCAAAATATAAAATGCCTGATATGTATTCTGCAGCTTTTTATCCATTTAGTACCTCTGAAGAGAAGTGGGCTTATTGGAGCAAACATATATTTTTAAATAGATATTCAGATGACGGTTTGGAACTATATAAGGACTTATATAATATTGTAAAAGATAAAAATTATTTTGTCATAACAACTAATGTCGATAGTCAATTTGAGAAGGTTGGTTTTGATAAAAGTAAATTCTTTGAAGTCCAAGGAAATTATGGAGAATTTCAATGCTCTGTACCTTGTCACAACAAAGTTTATAATAATAAAGACCAAGTACTTAAAATGCTTGAACAACAAAAGGATTTGAAAATTCCTACTGAACTTATTCCGAAATGTCCTGTTTGTAGTAGTGAAATGACTACTCATTTAAGGGTTGATCACAGATTTGTGGAAACAGAAGAATGGGATGAGCAATGTGATAAATATTATAGTTTTATAAACGATAATCAAGATAAGAATATAGTATTATTGGAATTAGGGGTAGGTTTTAATACGCCTACAATTATTAGATTTCCTTTTGAAAGATTAAACAGTAGATTACCTAAAGCAAGTTTAATAAGGGTAAACCAAGAAGATTTTGAGTCAGCAGGGGTAATTACAATAACTAATGATATGAAGGAGGTATTTGCAACTTGAAACAGTTAGATTATTTAATAAGAACATTAAATCCTAATGTAAAAATACCAGAAAGTAAACAAGAAAAAGAAGATTTATTAAGAACGTTAATGAACATTTGGGAAGTAGAAAAATTACCAGAACAATTTTTTGATGTTCAAGATGAATATTTAAAACAAAAACTAAGCGAAAAAAAAATTGTTGAGTTAGAAGAATTAGATGAAGTTGAAAAAAATATTTATCTGTGGCAAGGTGATATAACTACATTGAAAGTTGATGCTATAGTAAATGCTGCGAATAAAGCACTTCTTGGATGTTTTATACCTCATCACAGATGTATCGATAATGCAATACATACTCAAGCGGGTTTGCAGTTAAGACAAGAATGTTTTGAAATCATGCAAAAGCAAGGTGAGTTTGAAAAAACTGGACAAGCTAAAATAACTTCTGGGTATAATCTTCCGGCTAAATCTGTAATACATACTGTTGGTCCAATAATTTATAATTCAGTTGAAGATAGTGACAAAGAATTATTAGCTTCATGTTACAGAAATTGCTTGGAATTAGCTTTAAAAAATAATTTAAAGAGCATTGCTTTTTGTTGTATAAGCACTGGGGAGTTTAGATTTCCTAATGATTTAGCTGCACAGATTGCTGTCGCTGAGGTTCGTAAAGTGCTTAGTGAAAATCCTGATAAAGATATAAAAGTAGTATTTAATGTATTTAAGGATACCGACTTAAATATTTATAGTGATATACTTTGTTAAAGGTGCTATAGATAGCATACAAATAGAACTAGAATATGTACCCCTTTTACCATTTTGTCTAGTAAAAGGGGTACATATCATTTTTTATATCCAAATTAAGTGTAATTATTCATCTTGTGCAAAGAATTCTGTTGCACGAACAGCACGTTTCCAACCTTTATAAAGTTTCTCGCGCTCTTCTTTTGTCATCGTAGGAACGAATAATTTTCCTGCTGAGTTAAGGTTTTTCACTTCATCTAGATTTTTCCAATATCCAACAGACAGACCAGCTAAGAATGCTGCTCCTAAAGCAGTAGTTTCAAGATTTTCTGCACGTGCTATTTTAACTCCTAGTATATTAGCTTGGAAATCTAATAAATAGTCATTGTTAGCTGCACCGCCATCAACTTTTAATAACGGTATTTCAGTATTGGCATCGATTTTCATAGTATCGATAATATCTCTAACTTGGTAAGCTATCGATTGTAAAGTAGCTTTTACCAAATCTTCTTTTGTTGTTCCTCGTGTTAATCCGAAGATTGTTCCACGTGCGTTAGGGTTCCAATAAGGTGCTCCTAGTCCAGTAAAAGCAGGAACAAGGTATACTTCATTGTTATTTTTAGAATTAAACGCTAATTGCTCAGTTTCAGATGATTTTTTAATTAGTCGTAAACCGTCTCTAAGCCATTGGATGGCACTTCCTGCGATAAAGATAGATCCTTCTAGTGCGTAGTATACTTTTCCGTTTATTCCATAACCTATAGTTGTTAGTAGGTTATTTTTTGATAGTTCCATATTTTCACCAGTATTCATTATAATAAATGAACCAGTTCCATATGTGTTTTTAATCATTCCTTTATCAAAAGCAAGTTGTCCAAAAAGGGCTGCTTGTTGGTCTCCAGCTAAACCACTAATTGTAACTTCTCCTCCATAAAAATGATAATCGATAGTTTTACCATAGATTTCTGAATTAGATTTTACTTCTGGTAAGATTACTTCAGGAATGTTCAAAATGTCTAATATTTCTTTATCCCATACTAAGTCTTTAATATTAAATAACATAGTACGAGCTGCATTAGTGTAGTCTGTTACGTGTACTTTACCACCAGTTAATTTCCAAACTAACCAAGTATCGATTGTTCCGAAAAGAAGCTCTCCTTTTTCAGCTTTTTCCTGTGCACCTGGGACATTATCTAATATCCAGCGAACTTTTGTCGCAGAGAAGTATGCATCAACTACTAAACCAGTTTTTTTATGAATCATATCCTTGTATCCATCAGCTACTAGTTTATTAGCGATATCTGCACTCTGGCGACTTTGCCAAACTATAGCGTTATAGATAGGTAGACCTGTGTTTTTATTCCAAATAACCGTAGTTTCACGTTGGTTTGTAATACCAATACTAGCTATTTGATTAGGTTTTATACCACTTTCGATAAATACTTCAGCGATTACTGATTGAACAGAATTCCATATTGCATTTGCATCATGTTCTACCCAACCAGATTTAGGGAAAATCTGCGGAAATTCTTTTTGACTACTAGCGATAATCTCAGCCTTTTTATTAAAGATTATAGCGCGCGAACTAGTAGTTCCTTGATCTATTGCCATTATATATTTTTTCATATTTTACCTCAAAATTTAAAAGTGTCGTTAATGTTATTATAACATTTTTCGCAAAAAATATCTTAAATATAATATGAAAAACTTAATGTTTATTTAATAATAGTTTTACATAAATATCTTTCTATATAAAGGTGTCAAGGAAAGGTTTGTTATGAGTGTGTTTGTAGATAGTTGTTTACAGAAGCTAAAAGGGATATAAAAAATCTAAATTAAACAATAATACTTATTTACTTATATTAAAAATAATTATTTAGAATTATTTTAGTGAATAAAATATTATACAATTAAGAGGATGTATACTATAATTAGATGTAATAAGATCAAGTAAATATTAGGTATATATATACCAATATTTATATTTGATGAAAAGTGAAGTTTGGAGTTTTTAATATTAATTATGTTTTGAGATAGAACGATTAAAAAATAACTAAATTATTTGTAAAAAACGAATTTAGGAGGACTATATATGAGCAAAAACACAGAATTAATAAGCAGTACTGCACATGCTTCTCATTTAGCATATGGGTTTGAATCGGCAAGGATAGCAGGAAATGGTGATAAAAAAGTAGTAGCTGAAGCGCAGAGATTAAGGAATTATAATATTCCTTCTAATATGGAATATTTAGAAGATATGTATGATCCTAAAACTGGTACTAGCGGTACAGCATTTAGAAATAAAGATACTGGTGAAATAATATTAGCGTATACTGGGACTAACTTTAAGAGTGAACTTTTTAAAGATGCGAGTACAGATATTAATGAAGTAGCTGTTGTTGGAACTGATCATTATAAACCAGCATTTGAATTTTATGAACGAGTGCGAGCTAGATACGGTGATAATATAATATTAACTGGACATAGCTTAGGGGGGAATATAGCCCAACGAGTTGCCTTAGAATATAATGTTCCCAAAACTGTTGTCTATAATTCAGCACCTATATATATGGGTGAAATACAAGAGACAGATAAATATGCTATACCTGATCCGTTATTAGTAGATAAAAAAATTGAAGAACAAAAAAGAATAGAAGAATTAGAAAAAAAATATACTGGGAAAACCATTAGAATTCGCTCTGAGTCTGATCCTGTAAGTGCAATGGGTGGGAAAAACCTTGGTATAGAATATACTATAAAAAATGTCGGTGGTCACCCTATGGCTAATATCGTAGAGTCTGATGTAGCTATGGAGGAGATAGAAAAACTTACTAAACAATTGATTGGGAATAACGTCAATATTGATATTAATAATGATGGAGTTGTAGACATTGAGTTAAAAAAAATAAATCTAAATGTAAGAAATTTATTAGATAGTAGTGGTAAAGCAGTGGGAGCTCATGATAGAAAAATTCAATTAAATCCTATAATATTAAGAACCCTTGCTAACAATATAAAAGGAAAAATATGGGAGTTATTGAGATATATAGGTGATATAAATAGTATATGTATTGAAAAAAATAAAATAAAAAGATTTAACTTTGATAGTAGAAAAGAGATGGTGGCAACCAGCGTATTTAATGAAATAAAGAATACCAGAATGCCTCTTATTCTAGACAATCTAAGTGATTCTATAGGTAAAGTAATCGCGGGAAGAAGTAGATTTGAAAAGTTAGGTGTTGCATATATTTTAAAAACAAATATAATTTCTTCGGATGAAGAGTTATGGGTTGATGGAGTAAAATTAGATGAGAGTAAATATATTAAACAAATGGATGAGTTTTTAACAGAAGTTCGTGCTATTGTTGGATTATGTAAAAGCGAGGGGTTAGAATATTCATCTATATATTTTCCAGGAAGATCAGTTGTAATAGATGCATGGAGATTAGTAGAAGAGAATACGAAAAAAATGTTGAAAGAAACTGAACAATTCTTTGAAGGTGAAGGTTTAAGAACAGGAAAAGAAGATGGTATAAGTCAAGCTTTAGAAATAGTATTGAATGTTGCTAATGCTAATATTGAAGAGCTTAAAAAAACAGTATTAAATGTAGCAGAGTTATGCTTAGGTTTAGCTAATAATTTTGAGGGTATAGATCAGTGGCTTGGAGGAAAACTAGAAAATGGAGACTATATTGGGGATTATTCAGAAAAAGAGTTAGCTAATAATTATAAAGAATATTTACAAAGGGATGGAATATTTGATGATGTAAAAGGAGTTCTACAAGCCTTTGATAGACAAGTAGAAAGAAGAAGTTATGAATATACTAAAAAAATGGGAGAGGTATATAATGAATCATTTAGTAATTTGACTAATGGTTTAGAGAATTGGCATAGAATAGGTGTATATATAAAGAAAACAGCAAATGTAATTGGAGAAAATTTCGGGAAAAATGTATTAATTGTAAAACCTGAGAAACCAGTAGAAAGAGGATACTGGGGTAAAATGTATAAATTATATCCTAATGACATAATAGAAAGTGTAGATTATGTAAATAGAGATTTTGTCCCTGCTATAAACAGGATTGAGCAAGTCATTGAAAATATAAATTCAACTAAAAAAAATATGGAGAGATTAGCTCCAGAAATAAAAAAGATAGTAGAAAACGGTATTTACAAAGCTTATGATTTAAATGGAATTGTAGATAGTCAAAGAGTGGTTGCTCTTATGCTTGATAAAATTAACCAAGAATTCAATTATGTTATTAATCATATTGATAGTGAAGGTATGAGTGGCCAAGCAATAACTGCATTACAAAATAAAATGAGAAAAGTAATGAAAAGTATAGAGTACTATAATATGTTTATTTCTGATTGTTTCGGAGATCAAACTTGGTTTTCTGAAATTGAAGATTGGTTTTAAGATTTATAAATAATAATTCGTTTATTTAGAGAATAATGGGTGAAATGCAACACCTAAGAATTGCCTATTTATCAGGGTTTATACTTAAAACGGTTAAGGTTTCTAACAATATGTTAATGAAAATAATAAAATATTTCGATTATTATCAGGTAGGTATAAAGAGATGTTTTGGGTGACTAATCAAGCAGTCTGATTAGATATAAAAACCTAAATATCAACACTCATTAGTTATTGGAGATTTTTAAAATCTCTAATAACTAATAAAAAGAGATAAAAAGAAGTCCCAATGATGAACCTTAAATGAACCTTATATATAATTAAAATTTACTGAAAAAGGTTGTAATGTTTTATGTAATATGTTATACTAAAAAAAATCAAACAAAAAAGGAGTTGTTATATTATGACAGGGCAAATCAGAGTATCACCAGAGGTTCTACAAGGTAGAGCACGTGAATATGGAAAAGCTTCAAATGATATCAATGCAATTTTAAGTAATTTACAAAGACTACAAGATACTTTAAGAGGTGAATGGGAAGGTCAAGCGTTCCAAGGTTTTGATGCACAATTCAACGAATTAAAACCTAAAGTGCAAAACTTCGCAGAACTAATGCAACAAATTAATGTTCAATTAGATAAAACTGCTCAAGCAATGCAACAACACGACCAAGACTTATCACGTAACTTTGGGCTACAATAGTAATAAAATAATAAGAGATTGGGGGAGGACTTCAATCTCTTGTTTTCTTAAAGTCATAATAGAGATAATCAATATATTTTAATTAAGTGTGTTAATAAAGTAGAAAAGGGAAAGATTAGCTAGTTACATATTATTTTATAAATCAATAAAATAAAAAGGAGAAAGAATGAGTAAACGTACATTTGCAATACTATCAAGTATAATAGCATTGGTAGTAATGGTTGTAGTGTTTTATGGTGTAATAAAGCCTAAAACTATAACTGTAGGAAATCAAGAGAAAAAAATAACAAATAGTGATGTTAAAATAGCATTGGTAAATGAAGATACCGGGGTTAGTTATAATGGTGATGATTTAAGAATAGGTGATATACTTGTAAATTCATTAGGTCGAGAAACAAACTATAAGTTAGAAACTGTATCTCGTGCTATAGCTGAGAACGGGCTAGAAAAAGGTAATTATAATGTTATGATTGTCCTTCCTAGTAATTTTTCTAGAGAAACTCTTTCGTTAGAAAGTGATTCTCCTACACAAGCAATTTTCCAATATAAGGTTAAGTCGGATTCGCAAGCTATTACAAAACAAGGAGAACAAGTTGTTTCTGAGATTAAAAATTTATTCAATAAAAACATTATAGGTATTTATTTTTCAAGTATTATAGGAAATCTTCAAACAGCTCAAACTCAAGTTGCTACATCTGTGGGGCGTGAAAAAACTGTTCTTAATAAGTATCAATCTAATTTAATAACTCCGCTAACAGACTACTCTACACAGTTTAAAGGTTTAAGCGGAATGAGTGATAATCTAGTTACGACATATGGAAGTTTTAATAAAGATCTTCAAAATACAAATGAAGCGTATAAATCTATAATGGAAGTAGATAAGACATATGATGAGCAGATAAATAAAGCAACTAAAGCACAAGAGGCTTGGAAAACATCGGTAAACTCAAGAGAAGAAACTCTTAAAAAATATGAGGAAGCTTTAAAAAATAGCACAACAACTGAACAGATAGAGAAAATAAAAAAAGCACAAGACTTTATTAAAAAGAGCCAAGTTGATCAGGCTGTGTTAAAAGATACAGAAGATAAAATTAATGCATTAGAGAAAAGCTTAAATAGTACTTTGACGAAATTTAATGATATAAATGTAAATGCAGATAAGGTAGTAGAGAAATATAAACAAAAAATAGATAAAGCTGTAGAAGATTTATTGAAAAAAACTAATAAAGATGATAAGAATCAACAGACTATTGTAGCGGTAGTTGATGAGCTTAAAAAAAGTATGTTGGATAAGGTAACTGATTCGGTAAAAGATTTACCTTATTATAGTAATGATGCTATAGATAAGCTGAATATTTCAAATGATGATAAAGATTATCTGAAAAAAGTAAATTCATTTGCTGATCAATATGCTAACGCTAATAAAATAACTTTAAAAAGAAAAAACACTACATATAGTCAAAATCAACTTGACATACTAAAAAAAGCGGCTGAAGAAAATGTAAAAAAAGTTCAAACTATGACATTCTCTACGAAACAAGGAAAAATAAAAAAAATTGAACTTTCGGTCAATCCACAATATAAACTTACTAATGTTTCGGTTAAAGGTGAAAATAGGAAGTCTGACGGTGATAAGATTGTATTAAATATAAGTGGTAATGTTTCTGAAGTTACAGTTTCATATAAACTTGAGTATGCAAAAGGTGTAGAATTATTTACTCCTGCAGCTGTTAAAGGAACAGCTACAACAACTCAAACTATAAAAGAAGCAAAAACAAAAGAAGAAGTTGTCAAAGAAAAAGATAAAAATGGAAAGGAAGTTAAGAAGAAAAAATCTTCTATTACTTCAGAAAATAAAGAGGTTGAGGGGACCATAGGTGAAACGAATAGCTATTATCCTGTAACATTTGACGCTAAAAATATAGAAAATAGTAATACTGCTTTATATAATGATTTAGAAAATTATACACAGTTAGCTACAGTTGTAAAAACTATCTATGGAATAGATATAGCTAGAGAAAATACTATAACTTTAAATCCTAAAGAAGACTCTTTATTGAAAAAAGCGGAGCTTAAAGATATTAATAAAATATTAACATCTTCTGTTTCTGGTACTATAATCGATGAATTGAAGAAAGAAATAGTTGTTAGTGAAGATGATATAAACAAAATAATAGATTTAAATAAGGAGTTAAAAGAACTAAAAAAAGTTGTTGATGCTCTTAGAACTTCAACAAAAGATTTGTCTGATAATATTGATGTTGTAATAGCTGAAACAGAAAAAATTAATACTGCTTTATCGAATAAACCAGAGTTACCAACTACTGAAACTAAAGATAACAATTCAGACTTAATGACTGTAACTATGGAGATAAACAATGATTATTCAAAACTAATGTCAGCAAGTAGAGAGCTATTAGCGAAGACTAAAGCAAGCCAAACTACTTCAGAGTCTATAAATAATAGTTTCGACAGATTAGGTACAGCTGCTAAAAAACTAGAACAAGATGGTACAAACCTTACTAATAAGGTAAGTGAGCTAAAAGGTACTATGGATAAAGAATATAAAGATAATCAAGACTTCTTAAAAGCTTTCTCAAAAGTACTAAGTAATACTAAAGATGGAAATAGTAAAAACCAAGCGGTTTATGACTATCTAGCAAATCCTGTAGATGCGGGTAATGTTGATAAAATAGTTGCTTCAAGCAAAACAGCTAAGAATTCAACTAAACTAGATACGCGTACAGGAATATTAATAGTGTTAATCATTTACTTAGTAAGTATCTTAATTGCTCATATGATGCAAAATATTGACTTTGAAAAAATTCAAAATAATAAAATTGTTTCTAGGGTACAGTGGAAAAACTCAACGATACCAGTAAGTATAATTTTAGGTATAAGTTTCGTATTATCTATGATTATTGGTATGATGGTTGGTTATAAACTTGATTTAACTGGAGAGAGAGCATTAGTATTAGTAGCTCTGTTGCTAGTAATAACGGTATTATTTATCGGATTAAATAACTGGCTGTTATCAAAAGGAAAATCATTAGGATTATTTGTAAGTATAAGTATTTTATTACTATATATTGTTACTACAGTTCAACTAATAGATGAGAGAACAATGGGAAATAAACTTCTATCATATATCTCACCATTAAATTATATTGATGAAAGTTTAACTCAGTTCTTAAATTATCAAGGTGGTTGGTTGCTTGTAATGATTATAACAACTATATTTGCAGTTATTAGTGTAATATTAAATGCAATAGAGTATAGAAAACTGAAAATATAATAGAGGTAAAGATGAAAAAAGTATTTGTAATAATTTTTATGTTAACAAGTGCTGTATCTTTTAATCAAGTTGCAAAAGCAGAAGATGGATCATTAAAAATTGATGCTGAAACTAAAAAAAATAATAAAACTGAAGATTATTATTTTGAACAAGAAACAGAGCTATCTAAATTATTTAATGACACGGTAACAAAAAATATTTCACAAATAAAGGAGAAAGAGTCTGTATCTTATAATAAAGATAAGGCTCTTATCTTCGATACTGAGATGAAAAAAGAATCTGTAGCGGATAATTACACAAAACATTTGTTTTTACTTAATGAAAGCAAACTTGATAGGGAGAAATCAAAAATAGCACTGAAAAATAAAGAAGAAGCGGTAAATTGGAATATGATATTATTGCTTATTGCTGGGTTTATAATAATGATGGTATCTGTTTATAGGGGAGTATTTAGGAAGAGAGGTCAATAATGAATACAGAGTATATTGATATAAGTTTAGATTTTAGAAAATATATAGATAAGGTAGTTGATATAAGAGTACCTAATAATATGACTGTAAAAGAATTATTGAAAATTATTGTGGAGTCTTACGGGCTACCACTTGAAATTAATAATCCAAGTATAAGAGTAGAGAATTTTAATGTTGTACTAACAGGCTTTATTTTTTTATATAGTTCACAGTATGTAAGAAATGGAAGTTTATTAGTAGTAGAGAAATTATAGGAAAATGGAGGGGACCATGGAGTATACTGTTGAACTTGAAAAAGAAGAAATAAAAGGTAATAAGGAAATTGCATATATTTTATTGAAGTCAAAAGTTCCTTATTTTGTGGATACTGATGTAAAAGTAGAAGAAAGTACTGTCAGTATAACAAGTATAATAAAAGAAAGTTATACAGATTTTGATTATGTTAAGACTTTAATTTTAGAAGAAAAACTACGATACCTTATTAATTTATCGGAAGTATATACAGGTGTAGAAAATACAAATTACACATATAATTTTGATACAAATTCTGTAGTTTTCACAAGAGATGGCTTACCATTACTAGTACATAGAGGTATAGTGAATCAAGTCTATCCTTATGAGAAAATGACATACGATAAGTTTTTACAAATATATAAAGCTATGAGTGTGGCGTTATTAGACGATAAGGCTGATTACGAAAAATTAGTAAATGGTGGTTTAGAATTTTATAAAGGTAATTTATTAGGTGAGTATATCGCTAATCTAAATACTTTAGATGAAATAGTTGAAAAATTCTCAGAAGAGTATAAAGAAGAAAAAGCTAAAAACTTAGAGAACTATTCTAGAATTACAAAGAAAAGGATGAATTTCCTGAAATTTGGTTTCATTAGTACTGCTGCTCTTGCGGTAATATTAGGCGGAACAGTAGGTTATATGTCTTTTGTGACAGTTGGTAATAAAAATAACCTATTAGACATTAGACTTTCATTTATTAATAAAGATTACTCTAATGTAATAAAAACTAGTGAAAAAGTAGATAGTAAGTCATTAAGCCAAGATGATAAATATATAGTGGCATACTCAGTTATTCAGTCAGAGCCGCTAAGTGCTAAACAAAAAGAACAATTATTAAAAATTAATAATCAATCTAATTCAGATTATTTACGCTACTGGGTTCTAATTGGACAAGCTAAAATAGATGAAGCTATTGATGTAGCTAGTTTCTTAGATGATCCACAGTTATTAATGTATGGATTAACTAAAAAAATAGATGAAGTCCAACGTGATCCTAGCCTTTCTTCAGAGAAGAGAACAGAGCAATTAAATAATTATAAAACTAAATTAGAAGAGCTTAAGAAAAAATATGTTCCTACTGATGAAAATGCAGATAAAAAAAGTGATAAAAAATAAGTAAGGTGGTGAAACTATATGAATGTATATATTATGTATAAAGATAATAATTTCACATTATACCCTGGTAGAAAATATGTTGTTGGGGGAACAGATACATGTGATATTTATTTAGAAGAACTACCTGAAAAAGTTGATGTAAAAGTAAAAAAAGATGTAGTAATAATTGATGGTAAAGAATATTCTTTTGGTTCGTATAATGTAAAAGTAAATCAAGTAGTATTTAAACTAGTTATATTAAAACCAGAGAGATACTATTTAGTTGATAAAAATAATATTTTTATCGGTCAAAAAAATGATGCAGATATTCGCATTGAAAATAGTAATTTAGATATGCTAATTAGCTATGATGAAGGGACTAAGATTATAACAAATGGTTTATTTTATTTGAATGGTGAAAGACAGTATGACTCAGCTTCGTTAAAAGAATATGATGTTTTAGTATTTGAAGAAGGATTAAGTATTGTTATCTTAAATAAATCATTAGCCTTAGCAAGTAACTTTAACGTTAGTACTAATTTAGTAGTTTTTGAAAAAGATGAGCAAGAAGACAGAGCGAAGGAATTCCATCGTTCACCAAGAATTATTCTTCGAGAACCAACAGATAGAATAATTATAGGAACACCACCAACTGAAGAGGATCCAACTCGTCAATCATTGCTAAGACTATTATTAATGCCTGCTTCGATGATTTTATTTACGGCGTTAATATACATATACTCATCTAGTGGAGCAATGATGATTATGATGTTTGGTATGTCTGTAGTTACTATTATCACATCATTACACGGATATGTATCAGATAAGAAAAATTACAAAGAGCGCCAAATTAAAAAAGTTCAAGATTATAAAGAATATCTTCAAGGAAAATATATTGAATTAGCGAAATATGCTGAAGAACAAAAACAATCTTTAGCTTATCATTATCCAGATGTTACTAATATATTAAGCATGGCAAAAAATGTCGATAGAAGAATCTATGAAAAAACACCTTATTATTTTGACTTCTTAACTTATAAGTTAGGAAAAGGTGAAGTAGAACCTAGCTTCAACGTAGAATATAATAAGTCCGAAACGACAAAAGTTAAAGTTGAAGTAGACCAAGATATAAATAACTTATTAGATTATTATAAAGTTATTAAAGATGTTGCGGTAAAAAATGATATACATGTACCTATGGGATATATTGGAACAAGAAGAGTGGTTATTGAACAGGTTCAACAATTAATGATGCAAATAGCTGCTTTCCAAAGTTATCACGATGTTCAATTTATAACTATTTTTAGGGAAGAAGAAAAACAACTGTGGGAGTGGAGTAAGTGGCTACCTCACAATAAAATAAAGGCTTTTAACAGTCGTGGATTTGTATATGATCAAAGAACTCGTGACCAACTACTTACATCTCTATATCAAATAATTAAAGATAGAAAACTAGATGCAAGTCAAAAGTCAGAAGGAAACAAAGAAAAAGTTTATGTTCCACATTATGTAGTAATTATTACTGATTTAACATTATTATTAGGACATAATATTATGGAGCATATTTATGAAGATTTAACTGGTATAGGTATTAGTTTTGTCTTTGTAGATGAGGTAATTGAGAGTTTACCAGAGCATGTAAAAACTGTAGTGGATTATCGTAGTGAGAAGAAAGCAACATTAATACTTCAAAAAGGGGAATTTGTTGATAAAATCTTTGAACCACTACCACCTATAAGCTTAGCGGAAAAAGAAAGCTTCGCAAGAAACTTAGCAGGTATTAATCATGAGGAAACATTAAGAAACTCTATACCGAACTCTATTACATTCTTAGAAATGTATGGTGCTTCTAAGGTAGAAGATTTAAATATGTTAGATCGTTGGAGAATGAATGAGACATATCAAACTATGGCAGTACCTTTAGGTGTAAGAGGTCGAGATGATTTATTATATCTAAACCTTCACGAAAAAGCCCACGGACCTCACGGATTAATAGCGGGAACTACGGGGTCAGGGAAGTCAGAATTAGTTCAATCTTATATTTTATCATTAGCGGTAAATTACCATCCTTATGAAGTAGCATTTCTACTAATTGACTATAAAGGTGGAGGAATGGCTAATTTATTCGCTGACTTACCTCACTTAGTTGGTACTATTACCAACTTAGATGCCAACCAAGCAAATCGTGCCTTAGTATCAATTAAGGCAGAGCTTAAAAAACGTCAAAGAATTTTTGCACAATATGATGTTAACCATATTAATCAATATACGAAACTATTTAAACAAGGTGAAGTATCTGAACCACTTCCACACTTATTTATAATAAGTGATGAGTTCGCAGAGTTGAAACAAGAACAACCTGACTTTATGCAAGAGTTAGTTTCAACAGCACGTATTGGTCGTTCCTTAGGGATACATTTAATACTAGCCACACAAAAACCAAGTGGGGTAGTAAATGACCAAATCTGGTCAAACTCTAAGTTTAAAATAGCCTTGAAAGTGCAAGATGTAGCGGATTCTCGTGAGATAATTAAAACTCCGGATGCTGCGCAAATTACACAATCTGGTCGTGCTTATCTTCAAGTTGGGAATAATGAAATATATGAATTATTCCAAAGTGCTTGGAGTGGAGCTGACTATATCAAAGATGGTGAAGAAGATAGTAATAGAGATTTAACAATCTACGAAATAATGGAAAATGGTCAGTATAATCCAATTAATAAAGACTTAAGTGGATTATCAAATACAAAAGAAGCTAAGGCTGTACCAACTGAATTGGATATAGTTGTTGAAGAAGCTAAACAAATATTTGAAAAAACTGGCTTAGATAAAGTAGCTAGTCCATGGTTACCACCATTAGAAGAAAAAATATTTGCTAGTGACTTACAAAATACTGACTTTAGAGAATATTGGAATAATGAGAAAGAAAATGAGAATGTTCTAATAGGATACCAAGATATTCCGGAAAAACAAGAACAATCACCATTAATCTTCGATATGAAAAATATCGGTCATATACTACTAGTTTCTAGTCCAGGATTTGGTAAATCAACATTCTTACAAAATATGGCTATCGATTTAATGAGGAAAAATACTCCAGAGCAAGTTCACTGTTACTTATATGACTTTGGTACTAGTGGACTAGTATCGCTTAGTGATTTTCCACATGTGGCAGATTATTTTATTTTGGATGAAAACGAAAAAATAATGAAATCTGTTCGTAGATTAAATGAAGAGATTAAACGACGTAAGAAAATATTATCAGAAGCTAGAGTAGTTAACTTGAATCAATATAACCAAGTGGCTGAAGAAAAAATTCCATCTATATATCTATTTATAGATAGCTATGATGGTATGGCAGAAACTAAATATGTAGATGCATTTAACGATATGTTAAGCACGGTAGCAAGGGATGGGGTTTCTCTTGGAATGTATCTTGTAGTTACTTTATCTAGGGTAAATGCGATGAGATTACAATTACAAGCTAACTTCAAAACTAAGATATCATTATTCTTATTTGATAATAGTGATTTATCAGCAATCGTTGGGCGTTCTAATATTCCTTTAGAGGAAATTAAAGGACGAGCGGTTGTTAAGTTTGATGAGATTATTCATTTCCAAGTTGCACAACCGTATAAATACGATAGCTATGTAGATTATATAGAACAAGTTAAACAAGAAGCTAAAGATATGGCAGAGTATTGGAATGGTGATTATCCAAAATCAATTCCAATGTTACCTGAAAAAATCACTATTAAAACAATGGAAGAAAGAGAACCATTTATTAATAAAAATAATAACTTCGTTCTGGGATTATATAATGAAACTGGTGAATTGGCTCAGTTTACACTAGATAAGTCAATCTTATTAGCATCGGATAATCCGTTGTCTGTAGAGAAGTATTATGATTTATTCGATTATAATATTGATCGAATTCAGGATGATTACAAAGTTATACTATTAGATCCAACTGAGAAAGTATTACATTCTCAATTAACTGGGGCAAGACGTTATGTAAGCAGCACGGATATTTCTGAAACGGTAAATAATATTATATATGATTTGAAAAAACGTATAGAAAATCCAAAAGGAAATTATTCTAAGTGGATAATTGTTATTCCAGATATTGTTTCAGTATTTAGAAGTGCAGGAGTTTTAGAACAAGACTTCAAGTTATTCGTTAAAGAAGGTGGAAAATACGGCATAACACCAGTATTTATTGGATATCACCAAGAATTAATTGCAAGTTATGATAGTATAACAAAACTGACAAAACAAGTAGTAGAGCAAGTGTACATTGGTATGCGTATTTCTGATCAAGACCATACACGATATACATTTATATCTAATGAACCTTATACAAAAGTTCCGGAAGGATTTATCCTAGAAAGACAAAATTACTATTCTGTACAAATTATAGAAAAATAATGAACTATAGATAGTTTAAAGTATAAGGCCAAGCGTGGAGACGGGAGGTAAACACATGCAAGCTGAAGATATTAAATTGACATTAAAACAAATTGTTGAGAGTAAGGAAGTAAAAGATCTTTCTGAACAATTATTTAAAAATCTAGATGAAGCGGCACTAACGCCTAATGGAAAGATTAAAACCTATAAGATAGATGAGAATGCTTTAAAGGTAAATCCTATGGGTGGAATTAGCTTAAGATTTATTATTAACGATGATGAAGATATAGTCTTAGGAACAGTGCTTAATTTATTTTCTGAGGAGAAAGGCTTAGAGTTTGGTGCTCTTAGCCGCTCTCCGGAGTTTAATAAATTAATAGGATAATTGATTCAGAATAGTTTGGAGGGGAAAGAATGGCTCAATATACAGATAAAGAAAATGTAGAAATAGCTCAACAGGAATATGAAAATCATAAAGTTGGGTATTCATTAGAAACATCAGGTAGTGGGAAATATGTAGGAACATTATCAGATGCTAATAACAATCGTACAAACAATGGAGAACAAATATTTACTTATACTAAAACTTCTACAGGAAGGGAGGCGGTACCGCCAACAGCTTCCGCGGAAGAACGCGCTCAAGTAAAAGAAATAACAATAATGTACCAAGGATCAGCAAGTCCATCTAATCTTGTAACTAATCCTGGAGAATTTGTTAAGGATTGGATTTTTAATGACGCACCAGAGTTCTTTAATATTATAAAAGGACAAGTGACTGGGGAACCGGGTAAAACACCTGGTCAACTAGAAGCATCTGCGGCGTATTTGAAAGAAATGATGGAGAAATATCCAAATGCCAAGATTAATATATATGGACATTCACTTGGTTCTATGGATGCTCAATATGCAATAGCTAATGTTAAAGACCATAATAGAATAAATTCGGTAAATATTTATCAAGGTCCTAATATTTATTCTACTTTGACACCAGAACAAAAAGCTAATGTTAGTGCTTTATATAGTAAAACTAATAACTACATAGACTCTAACGATATGATAGGGTTAGGGTATAATAAAGGTCAAGGGACTGTAGGAAAGGTATATAAATTTAAAGGTTACAATATGCCGATATCTGAAGCTGATAATAGAAGATTTGATGAAGTTTTTCCTGGTTTATCAATTTTCAGATCCGGTTTAGAATTTATAGATAAAATACCTGGACTTAATTTAGCTAATACTGGTGTTAAGATGAATATAACTCATATGTGGGGTGGTTATAGATTCGATAAAGATGGTAATTTAATAGATGCAGACTCTCAACAAGTACAAGGATGGGAATCTCCTGATACAGAGAAACTAATTAAAGTCACTAAAAGTGAAGGTGAAGCTGAACTAATAAATAGTGAGAATGGACTATTTGTTGATGTCGATCGTGATGGTAAGTTAGACGCCCAATTTGGTAAAGATAGGCTGATAGTTAGTTCTTTAGTTCCACATGCTGATGGAGCAACTGAGATTGTTATAAATTATGAAAATATGTCAGGACTAGCAGCTAATCTAAATGACTTATTAGTAGATATAGCTCAAATCCGTAATCTTCTAACAGTTTCTGAATCGACTAATAGTAATGTTGAATCTAGAAAAGCCCAACGTACTCAAACATTAGAACAATCGATAGTTAGTTACCTAGAACAAGTACAGTTAATTCAAAGTATAAAAGATCTAGATAATTTTTATACAAAAATAGATAATAAAAAATCAGTATTTCAAAAAATTGTAGACTACGATACATACCAATTTTCTAGACAATTTGACTGGTTAGGAACTAGTGGAGCTAGAGAATGGTGCCATAAAGATGGTAGTCATTGGAATTATCACGGAGTAACAAATAAATTACAAACATTAAAAAATTCAACATCGGAACTAAATGGTAGCTTAGCGACTCTTACTACTGATAGTAACAAGAGTTCTAACAGTAAGCCTCCAGGAGGTCAGTTAGTAGTGATGTCTACGAAAACAACATTAGCACAACAAGGTGAGGCGACAATAAATAGCTTTAAAGGAGATATAGAAAAAACTTTTAAAGGTGAAAATATCCGTTCTAAATTTGAAGATGGTATAGCGAATCCTATTCGTGACGTAATGGTTGTAGAATTAGATAATATTAATAAAATGGAACAATGTATTGTTAGTATGCGAGATAGTGTATTAGCTGTGGCAAATAGTCATCAACAAAATGATTCAACAATAGAACAAAACTGGCGTTCAAATACTGATGTTATGGGAGACTATCAGGTAGGGTCAGTTCCTACAGATTTTGATACTTTTGTTAAACAATCTAATCTTTTTGATGATTTAGAAGCTCTAAAAGCCTTTGATAGTCAAGTAGATAATACATCAAAAACTTTAGGTGATAAAATGATAACTGCATTTACTACTTATTTAGCAACTGCTAAATCTGCTATATCAAATACATATAGTGGATTAAGTAGCGTTAAGACATCTGGTAGTGCGGTCGAAGATGAATTTCCAACAAATATCTATTATAAACCTAAGGCTAATAAAAAAGTTGATCCAATTTACTATCAAACCGTTGAGGCTAGTATATCGATATCTTCAACTATAAAAGATGCAGTGAAGTTTGTTGGTGATATTGAAGAAGATTATAGTAATACTATTAGAACTATAGCTAGTACAACTGGGAATATACCGTCTCTAAAAGCTCAATTACGAACTTATTTAGAAGAAGCTATTTACAACTATGCAACTTTATCTGATGTAGTAGTAGGTCAAAAAGCAATTGGTGCTATCCTGAGCAGAATTGCACTTCAAGCAAAAGATTTTGCTGAGTTATTAAACAGCAATAGAGGGAAATCTATAGAAGCATTAGATGGAAGAATGCAAGAGATGGGTACAATGGCTACGAACATCTCTACTCTTGTTGAAAAATGTTTTGGAAATAATGGATAAAAATAAAAAATCTAGAGTTTATTATAACTCTAGATTTTTTTGTTATTTACCAAATTGAGCATAGTATAGTTCTGCATAGTGGCCGTTTTTTTCTAATAGTTCTTTGTGTGTACCTTGTTCAACTATTCCGTTAGGAGTAACTACAATAATTCGGTCAACATTTTTAATTGTTGCAAGACGGTGAGCTATAACTAATGTAGTTCTACCTTTAGAAAGTTCATCGAATGAGTTTTGGATAAACTGTTCAGTTTGAGTATCTAAGGCACTAGTTGCTTCATCTAGTATTAGTATAGATGGATTTTTTAAGAATATTCTAGCAATAGATAAACGTTGTTTTTGTCCACCTGATAGTTTAACTCCTCTTTCACCGATAGGAGTTTCAAGTCCTTCAGGGAACTCTTCAATAACTTCTTTTAATTTTGCAGCCTCTATTGCGCGTTCCACTTCTTCGTCACTAGCATCTAATTTACCATAAAGAACATTTTCTCGAATAGTTCCGTTAAATAAGAATACATCTTGTTGAACGGTACCTATTTGCCCTCTAAGTGAGCTTAATGTGTAGTCTTTTATATTAACTCCATCAATAGATATTGAACCTTTTGTAGTATCGTAAAATCGTGGAAGAAGGTTGATTAAAGTAGTTTTACCAGCTCCACTAGGTCCTACAAAAGCGACCATTTCTCCAGCTTTAATCTCAAGGTTAATATTCTCTAATACTGGACGACCATCACCATATTCAAAAGATACATTGTCATATTGAATATTTCCATTGAAGTGTGGGGCTACTTTTGCGTTTGGACTGTCTACAATAGCAGGTTTTCTAGCTAGTTCTTCGTTAAATCTTTTGAACCCTGCGAAACCTTTTGGATACATTTCTACCATTGTATTAATACGTTCGATAGGTTTAACAAAAGTATTTGCTAAAAGGACAAAACCTACTAATTCACCTGTTGTAAGTTCACCTTTAATAGTGAAGTAAGCTCCGAAAACAAGTGAAGTTAGTGTAATAAGTCGCATTAATACGTAGTTGAATGAGCTACTAGTAGCCATAGTTTTATAAAAAGCAAGTTTATTTTTTCTATAGTTTTGAATCATTCCTTCAAATATTTTTTTCTCAAACTCTTCATTAGCAAATGCTTTTACAACACGGATACCGCTTAGTGAATTTTCTAATCCAGCATTAAATTCACCAAGTTGTGAATAGATTTTTCTATTAACATTCTTCATTTTTTTGTTAAAAATAGATAACCCAATAGCTAAAATTGGGATAAGGATGATTGTTCCTATTGCCAGTTGTTCATGAACATTCCACATAAGAACAAAAGCCCCACAAATACTCATAACAGTAATAAAAACATCTTCTGGACCATGGTGGGCAACCTCACTAATATCGAATAAATCGGTAGTAAGTCTACTCATCAGTTCTCCTGTTTTTTTCTCATCATAGTATTCAAAAGAATGCTTCTGAAGATGGGCGAAAAGTTTTCGACGCATATCAGTTTCTATGTTAATTCCTAGAGTATGGCCAAGATAGACGACGATATAATTAAGAGTCATACTAAAAAGGTAAAGTGCAAATAATAGCGAACAAACTAATATTATTGTCTTAAAATTACCTGTTGGTAGGACTGTATCTATGACTTTGTTTACCGCAACAGGGAAAAGTAGCTCTAGTACCCCTGATAAAATTGCACAACCAAAGTCGATAGAAAATAATTTTTTATATGGCTTATAATAACTGAAAAATTCTTTTAACATAAATTCTCCTTTCAGATAACCTATAGTCTATTGTAATACTATGAAAGAACTATGTAAATAGTCTGAAAACAATATCATTAATTATTGTTAGAATTAAAGAATAAGATTTTGAAAATCAATTGAATTTTATTTGGTTTTATAGTACTATTTAGTAAAGAGTCCTATGTTATCGTTTTAACTAGGATATTTTTTTAAAGAAAAGTTGTAATTTAGGAGATAATAAACATAGATGATAAAAAAATGGATATACTCGTTTGGGGCGTTGGTATTGCCTCTTTTAGTAGTATGGATATTTAGAATGCAGTATGGTTATATTTATCATGCTGTAGATGATGTTACAATAAATTATTCAATAATAAATGGTGAATCTATGTTGCTACCGTATATAGGTATAGTATTAACTAAAATATTAGTACTTATTCAAAATATCCTTCCAATGATTAATATTTATTTTATATTTTTAGTTGGAACATATAGTATAAGTTTTTCAGTATTTATTTTTTTATTAAGAAAAAGAAAATGTAAGATTTTACTTATAGCGATTATACTAATAATTGAATTTACGTTATTAAAATACTTTACCTACTCGGTTGTTGCATATTTATTAGCGACATCAGGGGTGCTACTATTATACAAAGAAGAGAAAAAAGTTTTATCTAGTATAATTATTTTTGTAGGATTTTCTCTACGTGTACAGATTATAGCGAGTGTTATTTTACTGCTTTTAGGTATAATTCTCTATGAATTAATTGTAAATAAGAAAAAAGAGAAAACAGTATATTTAGCTATTGTTACTGCATTAGTAATAGCGACAAACTTTATTTTTGTAAAGACTAATAGCGAAGTTCAAAATTATATTACATGGAATGATAAGAGTACGCTTATAAGAGATTATCCAGCGATGAGCTATAATGAATATAAGGATAAATTAGTAAGTGAAAATATTAGTAAAAATGATTTAGAAAGCTATAATGCATGGATATTTGCTGAGAAAAATGTTTTTAGTAATAACACGCTAGATAAGTTAGATGAGATAAGAGATAATTCAAAAAAATACGATTTATCAATAAAAAATAATATTGTTCAAATTTTTTCAAATGAGTTATTAAAAGTATTTATTTATTTTATAGTATTAATACCTTTACTTTATAGACCGAAAAGAATATATGGGTATTTAACATTATTAATGCCAATAGCCTTAATTGGGTTATTATCAATAAGACAAAGAATGGTAGAGAGAGTATATATTCCGTTAATAATAATATTTATTTTTAGCTTTATAGTATATTTACAGGATATTTTTGAAAAGAGAAATTATAGATTGTTAAGAGGAACGGAGAATATAATTTTTAGCGTATTAAGCCTTATTATGTTAAATAATACTATTCAATATGGAACTGATAATTTATACTGGTTTGTCCATCAGAGTTTTCCTCATAATAAAGTTTATAATGAATTATTGAAAAATAATGAGAAAAACTTATATATTTTCGCAGGATATAGTAATATTATTAATAGTCAACCAAATGTTAGTAAAGTTTTTGTAGAAAAAGATAAACTTACTAAAAATATGCTAACTTTAGGAAATTGGCAAACTTTCACTCCACAATACAAAGAAAAATTAGATAATCTAAATGTGAGTGACAGTAATAATCTATTGTCTAGTGTGCTAGATTCAAATAATATAAAATTTGTGCTTCCTGAGAAATCAGGATTAATGGAAAAAGTAAAAATATTGTTTAAAGAGCATTATAATAAAGAAGTTAATTTTATTTTTCAAGAGAAAGTAGACGAAGAAGTTAATATTTATGTGTTAAGGAGTGACGTGAGTGAGTAATACAAGAATAAAGTATATAGATATGTTAAAGGCGATCTGTATAATATTAGTAATTTTAGGACATATGTCTTATACTCCAAGTCAAGTTAAATTATTGCTATATATATTTCATATACCGTTATTTTTCTTTTTATCGGGTATGACATTAAATATTAGTAAATATAATTCATTTTTTGAATTTACAAAGAAGAAAATACAAACTATTATAATACCGTGTTTTTTAATGAATATTTCGATATTTTTAATACAATCAATAGTATTTGAACCGCAAAATATTTTGAAGATGGATATTATTCATTTTATTAAAGCATTAGTTATAGCTGATAGATTACATGTATATTTTCAACTTTGGTTCTTATATGCATTGTTTTTAGCAGAGTTAGTATGCTATATTATTATAAAATATAAAAGAAATAATTATGGTTTAATATTATCATATATATTATTGATTGTTCTAGGATTACTAGGAAAAGAGATGTATATAAAAGAGTATTGGTTAGTATGGAGTTTTGATTTAGTACCTTTTGCAGCTATATTTATTTTAACTGGTTATATTGTTAGAGAAAATATGGAAGTAATTAACAAGTGGTTTAGTCTAATATATTTTATACCTGTAGCTGCAGTAAGTTTAGCATCTGGAATATTTAATAAACGAGTAGATTTATTCTATCAACAAACAAACTCAATACCATTATATTTTATAGCGGCATTTTGTGGAATTTGGGCAAGTATAATACTATTTAAAAACCTACCATCAATATCTATATTTGAAAAGATAGGTAAAAATACACTAATATATTATGCGTACCACTCTCCAATAGTCTTATATATATTAGATATTATTATGGGGCAGTTAGCTATTAGATATACAGGAATATTTGTAAATAATTATATTATAGCTTTTGTAGAGTTGGTGTTAGCAATATGTTTCTGCGAAATTATCGCAAAAATTATTAATAATAGTTTTCCATTTTTACTTGGAAAGAAAATAAATAAGAAGGTAGCTTAATTGAGCTACCTTCTTATTTTGTTAGAAATAAAAATTCCTATTAGAATTAGAAAATTCAATTCTAATAGGAATATTATTTACATAAATATCTGTTTTTTTAATATATTAACAGGGAAATTAAATATCTTAGTAGATAGAACAACTGTGACGGCTATAGTAGCCATTACATATACAACAAAACCTAATGAAAATGAACTATAGATACTATTTAAATTAATATATGATTTGAAAATATAAAATAAATTCGAATGCCAGAAGTAGACGTTTATGGTATTTTTTCCGAAATTACTAATCCATTTTATATTTTTTGAACTTATTAGTATTATTAGAGATATACTCAATACTGTCGAAATAATATAACATGCTAGTCTGATTATTGGACCATAAGTTATTATTCCGTCAGGGAAAGGATGTCTTCCAGAAAACATGTATCTTAATCCATATAAAGTATTAACTTTTGTAATACAAAGGATTCCCCAAGCTATAAAAATTAGCAGAGCGACTACTTTAAGTAGAGGATATTTTCTTTTGAATTCTAATATATCGAATGATTTCATCATTGTTCCAAGTAAATAAAAAGGGAAGAAAATAATAGCTCTAGATAAATATAGGAAATCACCTATAGACTTATCGTAACCAACAAAACAAGCTAGGATAATTGAACCGATTAAGATAAATTTCTTATTTTGATCTTTTAATAAGGATAATGCAAATGTATATATCGCCAATACAAACATAAACCAAGCCAATCCACTATCAGCCAGTAAATTAAAGATGTATTGAGAATCACCATTTAAACGATCAATTAGGAAAGAAACTATTTTATATAAAAATCCAAGTGAGGTATAAAATAATACCTTTTTCGTTGTATTCCTATCTGAATGAAAATAGCCAGAAATAAATATAAATAATGGCATATGAAATGCATAAATAAAAAGATATATGCTTGAATAAATTGAAGAATAATCAGTTAGTTGATCGGCAAAATGTCCTGCAACTACTAAAGTGATTAAAATAAATTTTAGATTATCCCAAAGTGCTATACGGTTACTCATATCTGCCTCCTACAGAGAACTACATTTTTTTAGTATTAATGTATTTATTATAACAAAGTTTAACAACTAATACATAAATTTAGTTTAAAAAATGTAAAATTAATATTTGTAATGGGAAAATATTTGGTAAGAAGATATATAATAAAACACATATTTATACTAATTAATTCGCTCACTAACAAAAAAATAGTAATGTGATACAAAAATACAATGTATTTTTTAACTATGCGTGGTATAATATTAGTTATAAAAAATTTTAAGGAGAGGATTTGTGAGCTTAATTTTTTTTGAAAAACTAGATCAGTATAAAGATAGTTTAAAAGAAGTGTATATTAATAATATATACCAAAATGAAAATCTAACATATAAGACTCTAATTGAGTATTCTGATAAGCTAGCTGTTTATTTAGAAAAAAAATTAGGGGATAATAAAAATCCGATAGTAGTATATGGGCATAAACATCCATTTATGCTAGTTTTCTTTCTAGCGTGTGTTAAATCAGGAAGAGCTTTTTGCCCGATTGATATAAATACTCCTCAAGATAGGGTAGATGAGATAGTTCGTACAGTTGATTCAGAATTAGTTTTAGTTACTGAAGAGATAGAGTTATCTACAGAAATATTAAATGTTGAGTTAGCGAAAGAAATAATAAATAGTACTGAAGAAAGAATTTCGAAGGAATATTATGTAAAAGGAGAAGATATTTTTTATATAATATTTACATCTGGAAGTACAGGTAAACCAAAAGGCGTTTGTATAACATATAATAATTTGAATAACTTTTTACACTGGTATACTGGTTATTATAATGAAGATGATGAATTAGTCTTTCTTGGACATCCACCATTTTCATTTGATCTTTCGGTAATGTCATTATGGCCAAGTTTATACTTAGGTGCTTCTTTAGTACAAATCGATAAAAAACACCAAGAAGATTTCAAAGTTATGTTTGAAGAATTAAAAAATTCAAAGGCGACAATATGGATCTCAACACCTTCATTTATCGAGATGTGCTTTATAGATAAAAGTTTTAATCAAGAACTAATGCCTAAAGTAAAACAATTTGTTTTCTGCGGAGAAAAACTATTCGCTCAAACAGTAGAAAAAATTCATAAGAATTTTCCAGGTGCACAGGTTATTAATACATATGGGCCTACTGAATCAACAGTAATGGTTACTTGGTTAGAAGTTACCAAAGAAATAGTTCAAAACTATTATGAAAATTTACCGATAGGTAAGGTTAAATGGGGTTCAAAAGTAGAGTTAAAAAATGTAGATAGTGAAGGTAAAGGTGAAATAGCTATAATTGGAAACACGGTAGCCAAAGGATACTTTAAAAATGAGCAGCTTTCTAAAGAAAAATTTGGTGAAGCTGTCTTAGACGGAAAAGAAGTAAGAAGCTATTTAACAGGTGATTTAGGTTACTTTAAAGACGATATGCTATTTTGTGAAGGTAGAATAGACTTTCAAGTAAAACTACATGGCCATAGAATAGAACTAGAGGATATAGACAATAACTTATTAAAAAATAAAAAAATTCGTCAGGCAGCAACTCTGCCTAATTATGAAAATGGTAAAGTTAAATCTTTAACAACTTTTATTGTATATAGTGATAAAATTGAAAAACGTTTTGAAGTGACGAAAGAAATAAAAAAACAATTAAAAAAACTGATTCCAGAATATATGATACCGAAGAAAATTGTATTCTTGGAAGAGATGCCTCTTAATAATAATGGTAAAATTGATAAGAAAAAGTTAAAGGAGTTAGTGTAGTATGAGTTACTTTGAAGGCAATGAATTTTTCTTTTTCTTAATTCTAGCCTTAGTAATTGGTTTTATAATAAACTATCTAGGGAAAAGAAGTGAATATTATATACTAACACTGTCTGTTATTTTTGCTATAGTAATTTATGGTAAAAAAACATTGATGTTAAGCTATTTAATAGGGTTTATTATTTACCAATATATCTTGGTTTTAATAGCTCATAAAACCCAAAATGCAAAACACTTGAAGATTTTGGTGTTCTTATCTGTAGTTCCATTAATAATAAACAAAGTATTTGCATTAACACAGTGGCATTTACTAGCATTTATTGGAATATCGTATATGTCGTTTAAGACAATACAGATTATGATTGAAATATCGGATGGCCTAATTAAAGAGAGGATTAGTATAATAGATTACATACAGTTTCTATTATTTTTCCCAACGGTTAGTTCTGGCCCAATAGATAGAAGTCGTAGATTTATGGTGGATATCAAAGAGCGAATGTCAAGAGATGAATATTTAGAACTTGCAGGAGTAGGGGTATACAGAGTAGTATTAGGATTATTATATAAGGTTGTGCTGTCAACTTATAGTTATCACTACTTAGTAACTCTTCCTAATTTTGGTTCTTTAGAATATTCCATAAAATATATGTATTTATATACATTATATTTATTCTTTGATTTTGCTGGATATAGTTTAATGGCAGTAGGTAGTAGTAATATTCTTGGTGTACAAACACCTATGAACTTTAATAAGCCGTTTTTAAGTATTGATATAAAAGACTTTTGGAATAGATGGCATATTACACTTTCAACATGGTTACGAGATTTTGTCTTCTCTAGAGTGTTTATGGAGGCAACAAAGAAGAAAAGATTTAAAAAACGATTAAATACTGCAATGTACGCTTATATGGTAAATATGCTTCTTATGGGATTTTGGCATGGTCTAACAATTAGCTATATTGTCTATGGGGCTTATCATGGTATACTAATGGCAGGATTTGAGTATTATCAGAAGAAGAGTAAATTTTATAAGAAAAATAAAAATAAAGTATGGTATAAAGTATGTAGTTGGTTTATAACTATAAACTTAGTAATATTTGGTTTATATATTTTTTCAGGGGAACCATATAAAATATTAAAGACTTTATTAAATAAATAATTTATTTAAAGGAGAATAAGAAGATGGTAAAAGAACAAGTATTAGATATGTTAGAAGAAATCTGTGAAGATGATGTAGTTAGAGAAGATTTAGATATTAATATGAAAGAAGAAGGTTTAATGGATTCGCTGGCGTTTGTTGAAATGTTGGTAAGAATTGAAGAAATCTTTGGACTAAGTATAGCACCGACAGAAGTAACATACGAAGAGATAGATACACCAAATAAGGTAATTTCATATATAGAAAATAGGAAATAGTGAAATATGATAAAGCTAAGGGCATTTTTAATATCAATAATTCTGGTATTAATAACACTTTTTATTTTAGATAGAACATATATAAAGAAAATCGAAGATTACTATAAAGTTAATGACAATAGCATGCGTTACAATACTTCTTATGAGAAGTATAAAAGTAAAGATATGATATTAGAAAACATGACTCCTAATACAGTGTTGTTATTAGGCTCATCTGAGTTAACAACAACTATTAATGAAGATTTCCACCCTAAGAAGATTTTTAATTATGGGGATTTTAATATTATGCAAGTAGGGGTTGGTAATTCTCAAAATATCATTCATGCGGCTACTTTAGGATCTATAGGTGATGATGTTAGAAATAATGAAATAGTTATGATTCAGTCGATTCAATGGTTTGATAATAAAAATGGAATATTAAAAGATGCATTTTTATCTAGAATTTCTGACGAACATGTATACAATACTATGGCTAATGAAAAGATTAGTAAAGATACTAAAGAAAAATTTATTAATAGGGTGATTGAACTTTCATCTACTAATAAAGAGCTAAATGATAAGTATAAAAGCTATAAACGATACTTTGTAGAAGGTAAGGGTAATGTCGTTACAGGAGAGTTTCTAAAGCTAAATAATTATATACATTCTTTTAAAAACAAATATAGTTTTTATAGGAATAAAGGTAAGGAAAATTATCCTATGAGTGGTGAAAAGACACCAAACTATAATTGGGATCAACTAGATGAGCAAGTCACGACTGAAGCTATAGAAAAAACTAATAATAATGACTACCAGATTGATAATACATATTATGATAAATACATAAGAAATAAATATGATCAATTAAAAAATAGTTCAAAAAATACAAAGTATGATGAATCTAAAGAATATGATGACTTAGATATTTTATTATCGATAGTGAAAGACTTAAATATTAAGATGAAATTCGCCATTCTTCCAGCTAATGGGAAGTGGAGTGATTATACAGGGATAGACAGTGCAACGCGTCAAGTTGCTTATAATAAAATAAAAGAAATTGCCCAAAAAAATAATATAGAAGTAATGGATTATTCGAGTAAAGAATACGAAGAATATTACATGTTTGATGCAATGCATTTAGGTTGGAGAGGATGGATTGATTTTGAGAGAGATCTTTATAAACTTAAAAAATAAAATTAACGATAAACATAGGCTAATATTTTGGACAATATTTTTCTATATTGTAATTATGGGAATAATAATTTATTGCTTTATGACTGACTTTTCTAATGTACAGGAATATGTATATAGTGAATTTTAGAATTTAAAAAGGATAGTTTTTTAAGAAACTATTCTTTTTATTTTTTATTTACTGATATCAACACAAAAAATATTGATTTTTTAATTTTTAAATATTATAATTAGTTGTGGATAATTTTTTAAACATTTATATTTTTAACAGTTAAAATATGAATAAAAATTTTTAATAATCAATAAATTAGGAGAAAATATTTTATGGAGAAAAATATTAAATATTTATTAATGTGTGCAGCTATACCTACTAGTATTGCGCTTGTTGGTGGAGATAAAGTTAATGCGGCTGATGTTAAAGCTACTAATACAACTGAAAATACTACAGCAGTTAGCAGTGAAGCTACAACTAGCAATAATACTGATAAAATTATTACTAAGTGTGACACACCAAAACAAAATATAGTTAACGAAGGTGGTCATGTTAATGTAGAGGGACAAAATGCAACTTTAAGTAAAGATGGGAAAAGTGTGACTTATCCATATACAGTTGCTTTTCAAAGAATGCATTCAAGTGATCACACTCAAACAGTGAGCGATGTTCTAATCCGTGTTCCTAAAATTGAGGGTGCGACAGTTAACTTCACACTTATAGGAACTAGAGATTCACAAGGTAATCCAGTGTCTGTAAATGAACCAATGAAAGAGGTTACTTTTGACGAAACAATGGAAAATGGAGAGAACACTTATGATATACCAACATCTGAAGAACTTGCTGCAGGGAAAAAACCATATGTAGTTAATACAAGTAATTATGATTATGGTCTTGAAGAAACTGGAAAAGCATATTCATATGCGTTATTTGCTAACTTTGATAAGAGTCAAGCTGTTAAGGTTGAAATTACACTTCCTTTTGAAATAGCGAAAAATATTAAGTATTTACCAATTGATGCTAGAATGGTTTGGAAATCAAGTCAAGAAGGCGGTGTTAAAGGATATGAATCTGGTTCGCAAAATTTAGAAGAATATCCAAATCACTCTTTAGCTGCTGAAGGAGGAAAGGGGTATGGTGGTCTCGAAAATCCTTCATCTATAGATGATAGTTATGTGAAAAATGGACATCTTATAAAATCAGTAGCTAATCCAAGTACTTATATTACACCAAATAATGGGGATTGGACTAATATTCCAGAAGATACAAATCTTGATACAAAAACATTCTTCCACTATGCTGAAATATTTAACTTAAGAGCTAATACGGCTGTAACATATTATATATCTGAAAAAGAAGATATGGCTGACCAAGATGTTTCTGCATTATACCAAGGTGATGTAGTTGTTGACTATGTAATTAAAGGTACAAACAAACAACTTAAAGACACTTATACAAAGGTTGCATTAACACCTATCTATAATTCAAATGGAGAGTTAATTACTTATAATCTTGGAGAAAATAGTAATGAACGCCCTCAAAAAATTACTGTCGATGGTAAAAATTATATTCTTGTTGGTACATCATCAACATCTGATGCAGAGAGTGGTACTTTAAAAGAAGGTTCAACTCATATTGTCTATGAATATGTATTAGAAAATGAAGTAAAACCAACACCTAATGTAAAACCTACTCCAACTTCAACTAAAAAAGAAGTTACTAAAGCGAAAAAAGCAGATAAGAGAAAACAATTACCTAAAACGGGTATGACTACTTCATCAAGCTTGTTGGGCTTAGTAGGAATCTTTGCATTAGCAGGGTTACTTTTACGTATTAGAAAAGAAAAATAAAAATTAATAAGATAGAGTTACGGAGAAAGTATTTTCTTTGTAACTCTTTTAAAAAAGGTTGATAGGTAAGGGTTTTCTGTATAAAAATATCTCTATATATTCTTTAGTTCTATAAAAAAATATGGTATAATAAGGGGATGAAATGTATGTATTTTAGAATGAAGTAACAATTTTAAAATATATATATTAATCTATTTATTTTTAGATGGTATAGTAAGGTGAATAATGAACGTTGATAAACGATTTGAAACAGAAATAGTAAAGAAATATAGAGAAAATATACAAAAAAAGAAAGTGTCTTTATTCTTAAAATTATTTTTTGATAAGGTTTTAGCATTACTTATGCTTATTCCATTATCCCCGATTATTTTAGGAATCGCTATTTGGATAAAACTAGATAGTGAAGGACCGGTTTTTTATAGGCAAGAGAGAATAACGACATACGGAAGAACTTTTAAAATTTTTAAATTTAGAACAATGGTAAAAGATGCTGATAAGATGGGTGCAGCAGTTACTCAACAAAATGATCCACGTATTAGTAAAGTTGGGCATAAACTTCGTAAAGTAAGATTAGATGAGCTCCCGCAACTAATAAATGTCTTAATAGGGGATATGAGTTTTGTAGGTGTTCGTCCGGAAGTTGCTAAATATGTAGATCGTTATACTGATGAGATGAATGCAACACTACTTCTTCCTGCAGGGATAACTTCGCCAGCTAGCATAGAATATAAAGATGAAGATGAAGTTATTGAGAAGTACAAAGGAAGTGGTAGAAGTATTGATGATATCTATGTAGAAGAGATTTTACCAGATAAAATGAAATATAATTTAAAATATATTAAAGAATTTAGTGTTATAAATGATATTAAAATAATGATAAGAACTGCTTTAGCGGTTATAAAATAGGAGTTAGAGATGAAAAAATATAATATACCATTTTCACCACCAGATATTATTGAAGATGAGATTAATGAAGTAATTGATACTTTAAAATCTGGGTGGATAACAACAGGACCAAAAACAAAAGAATTAGAAAGAAGATTATCAGAATTTACTACAACGCCTAAAACAGTATGTTTAAATTCAGCTACAGCTGCTTTAGAATTAGTATTAAGAGTACTAGGTATTGGTGAAGGCGATGAGGTTATCGTACCAGCAATGACTTACACTGCATCATGTAGTGTTATTTATCATGTTGGAGCGAAAGCTGTAATCGTTGATATTCAAAAAGATGGTCATGAGATGGACTACGCTGCATTAGAAAATGCGATAACAGAAAAAACAAAAGCTATAATCCCAGTTGATTTAGCGGGGATTCCATGTGATTATGATAAAATTTTCGAAGTAGTAAATGCGAAAAAATCATTGTTTAAAGCAAATAGTGAATACCAAGAAAAATTAGGGCGTGTTGCAGTAGTGGCTGATGGAGCTCATGCATTAGGAAGTGTTTATAAAGGTGTTAAAGTTGGAGCAGTAGCAGACTTTACGACATTCTCATTCCACGCAGTTAAAAACTTTACTACAGCTGAAGGTGGAAGCGTAACATGGAAAGAAAATCCTAATTTTGATAATGAAGAACTATACAAAGAGTTCCAAATATATTCTTTACACGGTCAAACTAAAGACGCTTTAGCAAAAACAAAAGCAGGTTCATGGGAATATGATATAGTTATACCTGGTTATAAATGTAATATGACTGATATTATGGCATCTATCGGTTTAGCTCAGCTAGATCGTTATCCAAAATTATTAGAACGTAGAGTAGAGCTAGTAGAACAATATAATAAAGCTTTTGAAGGAACTAGAATAGTACCGTTAGTACATTATACAGATACTTATAAATCTTCAGGGCATTTATATATTACACACGTTAAAGGTGCCACTTATGAGCAACGCGGTGAAATTATTACAAAAATGGCAGAGCGTGGAATTAGTTGTAATGTACACTATAAACCATTGCCACTGTTAACTGCATATAGCAACTTAGGTTTTGATATCAAAGATTATCCAAATGCTTATAATTATTTTGTAAATGAAGTAACTTTACCACTGCACACTCGTTTAAGTGATGAAGATGTTAAGGTTATTGTTGAAAACTTCAAAGAAATAGTAGCGGAGGTTGTAGGTGAGTAGTTTAAAAGAAATTCAAAATAAAAGTTTAGAAATGGCTGAATATTTTGTAGAATTTTGTCGTGAACATGACTTACTTTGTTACCTTTGTGGCGGTGGAGCTATAGGTGGTTTAAGAAATAAAGGATTTATCCCGTGGGATGATGATTTAGATTTCTTTATGCCAAGAAAAGATTATGAAAAACTACCTGAATTGTGGAATAAGTATGCTAAAAAAGAGTACTTTTTATCTAAAAGTGATTCTAAGTTTGTAGATAGAAACTTATTTATCACGATAAGAGATACCCAAACAACATGTATTAAACCATATCAACAAGACTTAGATATGCCTCATGGATTAGCACTTGATGTTATTCCTTTGGATTATTATCCGAAAGACGAATCTAGTAGAAAAAAACAAGTGCGCTGGGCATTGATTTATTCACTGTTTTGTGCACAGACTATTCCAGAAAAACATGGTGCTATTATGAAGTGGGGAAGTACAATCTTACTAGGACTTACTCCAAAATCATTACGCTATAAAATTTGGAAAAAAGCTGAGCGTGAAATGACTAAATATACACGTGAGGAAAGCGATGGTATAACAGAACTTTGTACAGGGCCTGGATATATGAAGAAAAAATATCCGATAGAAGCATTTGATGATAATATTTTTATTGACTTTGAAAATACAAAAATGCCAATTCCTGTTGGGTATGATATTTATTTAAAAACAGCTTTTGGTGATTATATGACACCACCACCAAAGGAAAAACAAGTACCACATCATGATGCGGTAATAACTGATATGAAAAATAGTTATATTAAATATAAAGGGGAATATTATGGGCGAAAAAATTAGTGTAATTGTTCCAGTATACAATGTGGAGCAATACTTAGAACGTTGTGTAAATTCTATAATTAATCAAACATATACAAACCTAGAAATAATTTTAGTAAACGATGGCTCAACAGATAACAGCGGAAAATTATGTGATGAATTAGCAAAAAAAGATGAGCGTATTAGAGTAATACACAAAGAAAATGGAGGATTATCAGACGCTAGAAATAGAGGAATAGAAGAAGCTAATTCTGATTTAGTAGGATTTATTGATAGTGATGATTACATTGACAGTGACATGTATGAATTATTACTAAAAAATCTAAATAATACTAATGCAGATTTGTCTATGTGTGCCCTTTATGATGTTTATAATAACACTCCTGAAGCACAGGTAACTAATAAAGAAACTTGGGAATTAAGCTCAGAACAAGCTATAAAAATGGTGATGGAAGCAAAAATTTTATCTGTTACAGCAGTTAACAAGCTGTACAGAAAAAGCCTATTTTCAGATTTAAAATTCGAAGTAGGAAAAATAGCCGAAGATGCATTTATAATGGTAAAACTATTGGATAAATGTAAAAAAATAGTTGCAACAAATGAGAAAAAATACTACTACGTTCATAGAGAAAATAGTATTACAACTCAAAAATTCTCGACAAAATTTTTAAATGTAATAGAAGCCTATGAACAAAATCGCAATATTATTTTAGAAAAATACCCAAAATTAAAAGATGTAGCTCAAACTAGAATGAGTTGGGCATATTTTTATGTATTGGATAGACTATTATTAGATGATAATTATAATGATAAAGAGTTAGAAAATAATTTAATATCATATTTAAAAGATCATCGTAAAGATATTTTAAATGATTCATTATTTACAAAAGGAAGAAAAATAGGGTTTATAGCTCTATTACTAAACAGAAACCTATATAGAAAATTAATAGAGAAAAGAGGATATTAAGCAAGCATATGTTAAAATCAATAGAAAAGAATTATTACAAGATAAATTGTATATTCATGCTAATACTTGCAGTATATTGCATGTGTGGATTAATTCTTCCACTACAATTTATAACTGCGAATAAAATAGTTACTAGTTTAATGACTTTACTAGGACTACTTATAGCAATGTATAATTTATTTGTAAAGAAAGTTTATAAAAATGTACAGAATATAAAATACTTATTTTTATTCTTAGGTGTAAATATAGTAACTTGTGCAATAGTAATCAAGTATGGTTATATGACAAATATAAAAAACATGATAGTATTTATTATTTACTTTATATCTATATACCCAGTTTTCAGTTTATATGGAAAAGAATTAAGTAAAAAATTATACAATATGTTTTTATATGTGATTGTTGCATTTAATACTGTTGGAGTCTTAGTTTCATTACTTCAGTTTTTACTATTAAAAGGTTATAAATCAGAGAATTATAAAGGAAGATGGGTAAGACAAGGATTTATCGAATCTAGATTATTTGGGATTTTCTCAGATCCTAACTATTTATCAATAACATCGTTAATCATAATAATATTTTTAACTATAGGAATTGGAACTCTAGTCAAAAAACAAAATATTATAAGATGGACTGCAGTCACTTTAAATTATTTTTATATTGTATTATCAGGATCTAGAACAACATTTATTTGTTTAGTTGTTGTTACATTAGTATACTCACTAATTAAATTCTTAGATGGTAAAGATTTAAAAAGATCAGCGATTAAGATATTTGCTAGTATTATACTTGTTGTAGTTAGTTATAAAGCAGTAGCTTTTACGGGTGAGCAATATTTGAAATTAAATGAAACTAAAGTTCAAGAAGAGAAAAAAGAGCATGAACAAAAGTATTCATTAGAAAGAACAGATACGAGTGAAGAAAATATCTCAAATAACAGATTTACAATCTGGCAATCAACAGCTAGATTAGCTGTAAAAAAACCAATATTAGGTTATTCATCTGGAAACTGGTATGAAGTAGCTAAAACAAAAGATCCTAATGAATATGTAGTTAAAGAACATTATTATACACATAATGGTTATTTAGAAATGTTCTTCTATAATGGATTAGTAGGATTAGCAATAATGGGAATATTTGTTTTTAGCTTTGTTAAAGAGTTATTTATGAAGTTCAAAAATGGAACATATAATAATCAAGTAGTTTTATTATCATTAATAACAATTGTTATTTTAGTATCTAATATGTTCTTGAGTTCAACATTCTATGGAATTAACTTATTAGGAATAATATTATTTATGAATATTGGTTATTATTTTGGCGTATTGCATAAAAGTAAGTAATAAAAGGGGTGCCAAGGATGCTACAGTGGTTAAAAAGAAGTTTAGCTAGCTTCTTAGGTGATAAGAAGGATATAGTAAAGAACTTACCAATTATAAAAAAATTAAATGATAAAGCTAATATTGAATTAGATTCAAAAAGAAGTGAATTATTAAAAGAAAATTTTGAAGAAATATTAAGTACTATTTACAATTCAAAATTAAAAGAATATGATATTTGGTTAGATTTTGGAACACTACTAGGGTATTATAGAGAAAATGACTTTATTAGTCATGATTTAGATATGGATTTTGGAATAATTATCCCGGATTATAATAAGTTTTTAGAAGATGAAAAGTATCTTTTAAATAATGGATTTTCTAGAACTAAAGAATTTTATTTCAATGATAAGCTAGTAGAACTATCATATAGTTATAAAGGTCTTAATGTAGACTTTATAGTATATGATAGAAAAGATGAGAAAGTTTCTTCTGATACGATTTTCTATATGCTTAATGCTTTAGGAAATCCAACTAGATACGAAGTATACCACTACGAAATACCATTTGATAAGTTAGAGAGCCGTAATTTCAAAAATATTGATGTAAAAGTTCCATCTAACACAAGAGAGTATATAAGTACGTTATATGGAGAAGATTTTGAAACTCCAAACTCTAATTACAATTGGAAAGAAAACCCAATTTATCAAAAAGGTAATCCAGAATTAGCCAAAGTAGTGCTTAAAAAGTAAATAAAAATATATAATAAAAAATCATTATAGTACATAACGTATTATAATGATTTTTTTATTTAAAATTTTACTTTAATTTCTTTTCAATTTCCCTTTAACAATATTTACCGCATAATGTAAAGTCTTGTCTTTCAAAATGAATAATATGATTAAATAGTATAATCCACATGTAGCTACAACAAAACATACCATAATTAACATATTAAGGTTAATAGCGTATGAATGTACATTAAATATATATTTGAAAAGATAATATATTGGAATAAATCCAAGCGATACTAGAGAATATCTAGCAACAGTTGAAAAGATTGTATTTAGATTTACTAAATTATGTTTTTTAATAAACATAATTTCTAATATTACCACAACCGACTCAGCTATAATAGTTGTTCCAATATAGTATTCAGCTCTAAATAATCCATTAATGTATAATAGTGTATTTAATACTATATTTACACCACCACCGATAAAGTATAATGATGTTAATTTACTTTCAAAGTCATTTATAAATATAATTTGTTTACCTAATATTAATTCAATAGCCCAAATAATAGTACGTAGAGCAAAGATACTAGTTACTATTCCAGCTTCTAAATATTTTTCTGATGAATATATTACAGTAGCGTAAGTCCCTAAAATCATTAATCCAAAACTAATAGGGAGCATTAGGAATAGAAAGATAGAACTAGATGTATTAATTAGATATTGGTATGACTTATAATCATTATTTCCTAGGTAATAACTTAAACGAGGTATAGAAACGTTTAAAGCTCCTCCAAGAACATTAGCTATAAGCATTATAATACTAAGAGCTATAGTATAGTATGAAATATAGTTTTCATCAGGACCTCTTGTTATAAACATTCTATCTAGTAATGTATATAGCATATTAGCATTCGCTAATAATAACATAGTAGTTAATGTTTTTGTAGATGCTATTAACTCTTTAATTTCAATTTTAACAAAAGATACTTCTCTTTTAATCCAAAGGAAACTTAATAGATAGTTAAATATTGTAGTTGCAGTCATTATTATTGCGTATGGAATAATATCATCTTCTGTTTTTACAAAAGCAAATATTGAAACTAACATTGCTACTCTAATAAATAGAGTTTTATATAGAATAAATGTATAGTTTTCATATGCTTCATTCATCCACTCAATATTTAAAAATTGGAATAATGCTTGAATCCCAAGGATGTAATATAAAATTTTTAAGTTTTCAATATTTGTACCGACACTAATGAATACAAAATAACATGCTGTTATAGATACTGATGTTATTACTGATATGTAAAATAGTTTTGAGAATACGTAGTTAATTTGATCTTTATCATTTTTTACTTTACTAATCGAACGTATTCCATAATTATATATACCGAAAGCAGCTAAAGGAATAACAAAGCTTGCCCATGTGTTTGCGGTGTTGAAATAACTATAGTTCGATTTACTTAGTATTCGCGTTAAATAAGGATTAGTGATTAATGGGAATACTATGTTTAAAATATTAACCATTATACTAGCTAATGCATTAATCTTTATATTTTTCATATAAAAGTAAATCCTTTCTAAAATTCTATTAAACATTATATCATATTTTCAAGATAACGACTCAAAATATCTAAAAATTGTAAAGTTTTTTGTTGAATATCTTAATATATGATATAATAGGATAGATGAAATATAAACTAAAATAGAAAATAAATAATTAAGGAGAAAAACATGATTTACGCAGGAATATTAGCTGGTGGAACAGGGACTAGAATGGGAATTAGCAACATGCCAAAACAATTTCTAGATTTAGGTAATAAACCTATAATAATTCACACTATCGAGAAATTTCTATTAGAGCCTGAAATAGAAAGAATAGTAGTTGGAGTGCATGAAGATTGGGTTTCACATGCAGAAGATTTAGTTGAACAATACATTCCTACTTTTAAAGATAGAATAATCATTACTCCAGGTGGGGTAGATAGAAATACTACAATTGAAAATATTATTAAAAGAATAAATGAATATAAAGAGCTAACAGATGAAGATATCGTAGTTACACATGATTCTGTTCGCCCATTTATTACGCTTAGAATAATTAAAGATAATATTAGATTAGCTAAAGAAAGTGATGCTGTAGATACAGTAGTAGAAGCGGTAGATACAATAGTTGAAAGTACAAATGGGGAGTATATTACTAATATTCCAAATAGAGCACACTATTATCAAGGACAAACTCCACAAAGTTTCCGTTGTAAAGACTTCTTAGACTTATATACATCACTAGATGCAGAAGAGAAAAAAATATTAACAGATGCATGTAAAATATTTGTTATTAAAGGGAAAAAAGTAGCGCTAGCTCGTGGAGAATACTCAAATCTTAAAGTGACTACTGTAACTGATCTTAAAATTGCTAAGAGTATGTTAGAGGAAGAATAATATGATTAATCAAATATATCAATTGATAAAACCGAAATTTATTAATGTAAAATATAATGAAGAAAATTTAAATGATAAAGATAAAATAGTTATTAGACCTAATTATATGGCTCTTTGTCATGCGGATCAAAGATACTATCAAGGGAAAAGAGATCCAAAAATTTTAGCTAAAAAACTACCTATGGCCCTTATTCATGAATGTGTAGGGATTGTGATATCTGACCCTACAGGTACGTATAAAGTAGGACAAAAGGTAGTTATGATTCCTAACCAACCACCAAGAGCAAGTGATGAAGAATTCTATGAAAATTATATGAGTGGAACACATTTCTTATCTAGTGGATATGATGGTTTTATGAGAGAATTTGTAGCTTTACCAAAAGATAGAGTAGTAGCATATGATGGTGTAGAAGATAGTGTTGCAGCTATTACTGAGTTCATTAGTGTTGGTATGCATGCTATGGATAGATTTATGAAAAATTCTCATAGTAAAAAAGATAGAATTGCTATAATAGGTGATGGTAGTTTAGCGTACGTTATGGCTAATATAATCAACTATACTTTGCCTAACTGTGAGATTATCGTAATAGGCCGTCACTGGGAAAAATTAGAATTATTTAGTTTTGCGAAAGAACGTTACATTACTGACGATATTCCAGTTGATTTAAGCTTTGACCATGGTGTAGAATGTTGTGGTGGAGATGGTAGTGGTTATGCTATCAATGATATTATTAAATATATAAAACCACAAGGTAGTTTAGTACTTATGGGTGTTAGTGAATATAATGTTAATATTAATACTCGTGATGTATTGGAAAAAGGTTTAACACTATTAGGTTCATCTCGTTCTGGTAGAGTTGACTTTGAAAAAGCAGTAGAAATGCTAAGTAATAAAAAATTTGAAAGAAGATTTAAAAATATTATTTATTTAGAAACTCCTGTGAAAAATATTAATGATATTCATAGAGTTTTTGCAACTGATTTAAATACAGCATTTAAAACAGTATTTAAGTGGGAAATTTAGGAAAGAGGTTTTTATATTGAAAAAACTAATAAAACAAAAAATAGAAAAGCTACTTTCTAAAGAAGAGGAAATAGTTACTGTAGAAAGATTAGGTGGTATGACTAATAATAACTACCTAGTGGAAACTACAAATAGGAAGTTTATAGTAAAATTCTTTGGTAAAGGTACAGATAAGCTTATCAATAGAATTGCGGAAAAAAATAATTTAGAAAACCTTCGAGATTTAGAATTAGATGTTGAAAATTATATTTTTGATATTGAAGAAGGTATAAAAGTAAATGAATATATAGAAAATGCGATAACTTTTGATGCACACTATATAAAAACAAAAAATAAAGAGGTAGCAGGGATACTTCAAAAAGTTCACGGTTCTGGTAAAGAACTAGAAGGTGAATTTAAAATCTTTGATGAAATAAAAAAATATGAGGATTTAATTCAAGGTGAGATAAAGTATGCTTATTACGATAAAATAAGAGAAAAAGTATTTGGATTAAAAGCACATCTAGAAGAAATTGGAATAGATAGAAAATCTTGTCATATTGATTTAGTTCCAGAGAACTTTATTGAAGATGAGAATGGAAGAGTATATCTTATAGACTGGGAATATTCTTCTATGAATGATCCTATGTGGGATTTAGCGGCACTATTTATTGAATCAAATTATAAAAAATCAGAAGAAGGAGAATTCTTTAAATATTATTATAGCGAGAATACTCCTGTAAGTGTTGCTAAAATTATGATTTATAAAATTCTTCAAGATTTTCTTTGGAGTCTATGGACGATTTATAAAGAAGAACAAGGTGCTGAATTTGGTAGCTATGGGCAAGATAGATATAATCGTTGTTTAAAAAATCTTAAGGAGTATATAGAAAGTTATGAAAAATAAATCAGGGATTTCTTTCGGTTTGTTTTCTGGTCTATTTTGGGGGTTAGGCTTAACGATAAGTGCGTATATATTTTCAGTGTATAATGTTTCTCCATTTGTCGTTGCCTTTGTCCATGACTTTATAAGTATTTTTATTTTAGCGGCAATACTTCTTATAAAGTATAAGAAGATAGACTTTAAAATTTTTACAAATATTAGAAACATTAGTGTAATAATTGGTGCACTGCTTGCTGGGCCAATAGGTATGCAATGTAATCTTTATGCTGTTAAATATATTGGAGGAGGTTTAACTTCTGCTATTACTGCAGTATATCCAGCGGTGTCTGTAATTCTTGCTATAGTTTTCTTAAAACATAAAGTATCTAAGAAAACAATAGTGGGGATAGCACTTATTATAGCAGGTATTGCTGCTCAAAGTTATACTAGTGAACAAGTTAATTCATTTTATATTGGTTTCCTTTTTGCATTAATTTGTGCTATTGCTTGGGGAAGTGAGAGTGTTCTTAGTTCTTATGCAATGAGTAATAATTTAACAGAAATAGAAACTTTACTTATAAGACAAGTTACATCATTTTTAGCGTATCTTGTGATAGTGCTATTTAAAGGATTTAGTGTTACAGAAGTAGCGGATGTAAAATTAGGGGGATTAATATTTATATTTGTATTGAGTAACATGGTATCATATATAATGTATTATATGTCTATCAATAGATTAAAACCAGCTAAAGCGACGGGATTAAATGTTAGTTACGTAGTGTGGACAGTAGTATTTTCTGCTATATTTTTAGGAATTGGTTTAAGTACATTAGTTATAATTACTTCTTTAGTAATAATGTTAGGTGTATATATAATAATAAAAGATTAATTATTGAAAGCTCATATTAAAAATTAGGAGGATACAGTATTGAGAGCAATTATTTTGGCAGCTGGTTTAGGTACTAGACTTAGACCTATGACTGATAATACTCCAAAGGCACTTATCAAAGTAAAAGATAAACCTTTAGTTGAGTATCAAATAGAATATTTAAAAGAAAAAGGAATAGATGAAATTATAGTAGTAGTTGGATATCTACATGAACAGTTTGACTATTTAAAAGAAAAGTATGGTGTAAAACTAGTATTTAATGAAAAATATGCAGAATATAACAATTTTTATTCATTATACCTAGTAAAAGATTATTTAGCAGATAGCTATGTAATAGATGCGGATAATTATTTATTTAAAAATATGTTTAGAGCTGATATTAATCGTTCGACATATTTTAGTGTTTATCGTGAAGACTGCGAAAATGAGTGGTTCCTTATTTATGGAGATGACTATAAAGTAAAAGATATTATTGTAGATAGTAAGGCTGGAAGAATACTAAGTGGAGTCTCTTTCTGGGATAAAGAAACTGCAGAAAAAATCAATAAATTTATAGATTTAGCATACGCTAGTAATAAGTTTATGGATTTATATTGGGATAATATGGTTAAAGACAATATAACTGAATTAGATGTTTATGTAGAAGAACTAGAAGCAAATAGTATCTATGAAATTGATAGTGTAAAAGACTATAAAAAATTAGAAAAAATACTGAGAGAATACGAGTAAAGTTTCGTATTCTCTTTTCTGTAACATACGTGTATTTTCTGTAATAAACATGTAACATTAATAACTTAATTGTAATCAATAATGCATTAAATTTATGATATAATAGTCATTGCAATATAAAGATGAATGAGGATTGATTAGAAATGAAAAAAAATATAAAGAAAAGTTTAATGGTTTTAACGGTGTTAGCAACACCAATTACTGTTAATGCAGTATCGGATAATAATGATGCTCAAGCAGCACAAGTAAAAGAAACAGCTAAAAAACAAGCTGTAACTACAACAACAGCTAAACAAAATACAACAAATAAACAAACAACAACTAAACAAACAACAACTAAACAAAGTACAACTACAACAAAACAAGCTACTACATCAAAAGCAGCAGCTAAAAAAGTTGGTTGGACACAAGTAGGAAATACATGGTATTACTACAATGCTCAAGGACAACAAGTAAAAAATGCTTGGGTAGGAAGCTACTGGCTAGGATCAGATGGAAAAATGGCATCAAATACTTGGGTAGATGGTGGAAAATACTATGTAGGAAGTCAAGGTTGGTGGGTAAAAGACGCTAAGAAAACAGCGCAAACTGCAAAATCAACAACTACAACAAAATCAACAGCTACATCAGCTAATAAATCAGGTTGGTCAAAAGTAGGGAATACATGGTACTACTATGATGCAAAAGGAAATCAAGTGAAAAATGCTTGGATTGGAAGCTACTGGTTAGGATCAGATGGAAAAATGGCAACAAACAGCTGGGTTGATGGCGGAAAATATTTCGTTGGTAACCAAGGTTGGTGGGTAAAAGACGCTAAGAAAACGTCAGAATCTGCAAAAACAACAAAATCAACAACTACAACAGCTAAAAAATCAGGTTGGGTACAAACAGGTAATGTATGGTACCACTACGATAGTAAAGGAGCATTAACTAAAAATGCTTGGGTAGGAAGCTACTGGTTAGGATCAGATGGAAAAATGGTAACTAACGGTTGGGTAGACGGTGGAAAATACTATGTAGGAAAACAAGGTTGGTGGGTAAAAGATGCCCAAAAAGGTGGTAAAGCTCAAGGTGGCGAAGCTGCTAGTAACCAATATACAGGACACTACAAAGTAACAGGATTATATATCCCAGTATATGATAGTAATGGTAAAATTTTATCACATATTTCTCAAGGAACTATAATATTCAAAGATAACAGAGCTTCAGCTTCAGGAAGAATTCCAGTTCAAGTAGCTGGATTAGTAGGATATGTTAATCCTTCTCAAGTACAAGCTGTTAACTCAAGTACAACATTTATTCCTGACTATGTAAGTGATGGGAAATATGTATATCACAGATATTCTAAAAACAGTAGTGTAAGAGTTGCACATCACCATTCAAGTATGCAAGTAGGAAAATCATATTACTCAGCAGATGGAATTAACTTTGGTTCATTTAAATTAGACCATCCTTTCCAATTTAGTAATTTAAAAACTAAAACAAACTATACTGCTGCTGATATAAATAAACTTTATACATTAATGGGAGCAAGCAATAGTATGTTAGCAGGTAAAGGTGCAACATTCAAAGCTGCAGAACAAAAATATGGAGTAAATGCTTTATACTTAGTAGCTCACAGTGCTTTAGAGAGTGCATGGGGTAAAAGTAATATAGCTAAGGCTAAAAATAACTTCTTCGGAATTGCTGCTTATGATTCAAGCCCATATACTTCAGCAACTAAATTTGATAACGTAGATGCGGGAATTTTAGGTGCTGCACGTTGGATTAATGAAAAATATCTAAGCAATTCAAGTTACCCAGCTAGAGGAGCTCACTTAGGAAATAAAGTAAGTGGTATGAATGTTAACTATGCAACTGCACCTCATTGGGGAGAGTCTATTGCAAGTATAATGTTTGATGCTAATGAAAAATTAGGAAGAAAAGATAAATAATAAATTCAGGCTAGATTACAAAGTTAATCTAGCCTAATTTCAGGAAGGAGAAAGTATGTTAGTATCAGTAGTCGTAGGCTTATTAAATGAAGAGAAGTTTTTACCGAGATTAATAGAAGACTTTAAAAAACAAACATATAATCATAATGAAATAGAATTAATTTTTATTGATGGTATGTCAAAAGATAATAGCTGGAAAATACTAGAAGATTTTAAAAATAGTAATCATGATTTTTATGATGTAGTACTATTAAAAAACCCAAAAGTAATATTATCAGCAGGGATGAATGTAGGAATAAAAGCTGCAAGAGGAGAATGTATATTAAAAGTTGATTGCCATTCACATATAACAGAGAACTTTATAGAAAATAATGTGAAAATTATAGAAGAAGGTGAAGATGTTTGTGGAGGCCCAAGACCAAATATTATAGAAAATGCAGATAACTTTAGTAAAACATTACTATTAGTTGAAGAAAATATGTTTGGTAGTGGAATAGCTGACTATAGAAAAAAAACTACTAAAAAATATGTTAGTTCAGTTTTCCAAGGTATGTATAGAAAGTCAATTTTTGATAAAATAGGATTACTTGATGAAAAAGTAGGACGTGTTGAAGATAATGAACTACATTACCGTATAAGAAAAAATGGTTATAAAATTAGATATAGTAATGATATATTATCATATCAATATACAAGACCAACATTAAAGAGAATGTTAAAACAAAAATATTCTAATGGTTATTGGATAGGGAAAGTAAGTCATATTTATCCTAAAGCTTTTTCTATTTTCCATTTTGTACCACTAGCATTTGTTTTGGCTATAATATTTAGTTTATGTATGATACCAATTACATCTTTATTCATTATTTTATTAAGTAGTGTTTACTTTTTATTTACAATACTTATTACAATTATGACAATAATAAATAATGAGTTTAATATTACAATTTTACTAATGCCAATAATATTATTTTTAATCCATGTTTATTATGGAGTAGGAACATTAGTAGGCTTAATAAAAGGATTTAGTTGGAAAAAAGAATACTACTCTAGTAATTAGAAAATTAATTTTTAAAAAATAAAAATACAGAATTTATTTATAATTTAATTCTGTATTTTTTATTTTAAAGTTTACATAATAAATATGTAACAAATTTGTAATTAAGTGGTAACTATGCAGTAATGGAAATAATGGTATAATGTATATTGATTTTTATTGAAAATGTTATGACAAAGTATGGAAACTAAAACAGTATAGGAGATTGAAAATAACTATGAAAAATAATATAAAACTAGGATTAGGAATATTAACTGTATTAGCAACACCATTTGCTGTAGATGCAGCGACTGGATCTAGTGAAGCTCATGCTGCACAAGATAATGGAAAAAATGTACAAGTAGTAAAAACTACTACTCAAAAACAAGTAGAAAGTACAACTAAAGTAGAAAATACTAAGGTTGAAACTACTAAAAAAGAAAATGTTAAAGTAGAAGATACTAAAAAAGAAAATACAGCAAATAAAGAAGAGGCTACTAAAAAAGAAGAAACAGCTAAAAAGGACGAATCTTCTGATAAAAAAGCTAGCTCTGTAAAAACAGTATCTGGTAAACCTCAAGCACCTACACCAAATGCTGCAGAGAAAAAAACAGGATGGACAAAAGCAGGAAATACATGGTATTACTATGATGCTAAAGGAAATCAAGTAAAAAATGCCTGGGTAGGAAGTTACTGGGTAGGATCTGACGGGAAAATGGTAACAAATAGCTGGGTAGACGGCGGAAAATACTATGTAGGTAGTCAAGGTTACTGGGTAAAAGATGCTAAAAAACCAGCAGATGCCCAAAAAACACCAGAAAAGAAAACAGGATGGACAAAAACTGGAAATTCATGGTATTACTATGATGCTCAAGGAAACCAAATAAAAAATGACTGGGTAGGAAGTTACTGGATCGGATCAGATGGAAAAATGGTAACTGATAGATGGGTAGACGGTGGTAAATATTATGTAGGAAGCCAAGGATGGTGGGTAAAAGACGCTGTTAAGAAAACAGGTTGGACACAAACAGGTAACACATGGTATTTATACGATAACGAAGGAAATATAGTAAAAAATAGATGGTCAGGAAACTATTGGTTAGGATCTGACGGAAAAATGGTAACAAACAGCTGGGTAGATGGTGGTAAATACTACGTTGGAGCTGATGGTAAATGGGTATCAGACGCTTTAAAACCAGGTGAAAATAGAAAAGGTTGGACAAAAGCAGGAAGTACATGGTATTACTTCAACGATAAAGGACAACAAATTAAAAATGCTTGGGTAGGAGACTACTGGATTGGATCTGACGGAAAAATGGTAACAAACAGCTGGGTAGACGGAGGTAAATACTACGTTGGAGCTGATGGTAAATGGGTTAAAGGTGGAGCAACTGGTAATGGTTCTAGTGCTTTAAATAACGTATTAAGTATTGCTCAAAGCTACTTAGGTGTTGAGATGGGATCAGCTGAACACAAAAAAATAGTTGATGCATATAACTCAGTTAATCCAAAACCTGTAGGATACACTGTTAAGTATTCAGATGACTGGTGTGATGTTTTCGTTACTACAGTCTTCCAACAAGCTGGATTAAGTAGCCTTATCGGAAGAGAATGTGGAGTTCAACGTCATATCGGAATTATGCAACAAAAAGGTATTTGGCAAGGTAAAGTTTTACCAAAAGCAGGAGATGTTATTACATTTGACTGGGATGGTGGAGGATTTGCCGACCACATCGGAATTGTTGAATCAGTAAAAGATGGAGTTGTTACAACAATCGAAGGTAACTCTTCACCTTACACAAGCTCAGGGAATACAAAAGTAAATAGAAAAACTTATAACTGGAATGCAAGCTACATTAAAGGTTATGCAAGACCAAATTACTAAGAAATAGTATAGTAACTTTAATGAGTTTATTAATAGGAGAAGTTGTAAAGTGTGATTATTAAATCATAATTTACAATTTCTCCTATTTGTTTTAAATTTTAAAAAATAGTATAATATAATGACTTGAATTTTTAGTTATTAAGGAGTGTTATTTTGTTAAGGAAAGTGATAATAACTTTAAGTTTTAGCTTAATGTTTACTAGCGTTACGACAGTTGCTAAAGCAGAGTGGATAAAAGATCAACAAAATAAATGGGTATATTATGAAAATAATTCTAGTAAACTAAATTATAATGTGACAGAAAATTATTTAGAGCCGATGAAGTTGCCTCAATATTATCAAGCTGATGAGAGATGGGGAGCGAAAAGATATGGTTTATCAAATATGAAGCTAACAGGATGTGTACCTACAGCTTTAGCAATGGCCATATCTGGTCTTAAAGAAGATGTTAGTCCAGTTCAAGTGGCGGATTTTCTGTATAGTACGACTATGGAGATGAATACTACTTTTTTAGGAACATCTAGCTTAGGGGTTCAAGAAGTAGTTAATCAATGGGGCTTAAATTATAAAGTAATAGATTCGAAAGAAGAATTAGAAAAAACTTTAAAAAATGGTACATTAGTTTATGGAGCTGTAGGTCATGGTATTTTTGTTAATGGATATAGTACGCATGCGGTTTTATTAACTGGATATGAAAATGGTAAAACAAAGGCCTTTGATCCTGACAATATGGCAAAAACTAATAAGTGGTATAATATAGAAGATATTTGGAAAGAGCGTAGCTTAGCGCCTGAAGATAATATGACAGGTGGAGCATTTATAGCTATTTATAAATAAAAACACTAGTCTAAATTTAGACTAGTGTTTTATTAATTATTCATCAAATCCATTTGGATGTTTACTTTGCCATCTCCAAGAATCTTCACACATACGTTTTACATCGTATTGTGCTTCCCATCCAAGTTCTTCTTTTGCTTTTGTAGCATCAGCGTAACATGCAGCGATATCTCCTGCACGACGAGGAGCAATAACATAAGGAATGTCATGTCCTACTGCAGCTGAAGCACTCTTAATAATATCTAATACAGAGTATCCAACCCCTGTTCCTAGGTTATATTTAGAAAGCCCACTACCTTTTTCAAGTTTTTTAAGCGCAGCAACATGCCCACGAGCTAAGTCAACTACGTGGATATAGTCACGTACACCAGTTCCATCGTGTGTATCGAAGTCGTCACCAAAGACATTAACTTTCTCTAATTTACCTACAGCTACTTGCATTACATATGGAAGTAAGTTGTTAGGAATACCTGATGGATCTTCACCAATATCTCCGCTTTCGTGTGCTCCAATTGGATTGAAGTAACGAAGTAATACTACGTTCCATTCGTTATCAGCAGTATAAACGTCACCAAGAATTTCCTCAAGCATAAGTTTAGTACGCCCATAAGGGTTAGTTACTGATAATGGGAAGTCTTCTTTAATAGGAAGAGCATGTGGATCACCATATACAGTAGCTGATGAACTGAAGATAATATTTTTACAGTTATTTTTTTCCATAACGCGGCAAAGAGTTGTAGTACCAGCTACGTTATTATCATAGTATTTTAGAGGGAAAGCACAAGATTCTCCAACTGCTTTTAATCCAGCAAAGTGAATTACCCCAAAAATATCTTTTTCTGTTTCAAATACTTTGTTTAGTTTTTCTTCATCACGAATATCAACTTCGTAGAATGTTACTTTTTTACCAGTTACTTTTTCTACTACTTCTAAACTTTTTTTATTTGCATTATATAAGTTGTCAACAACAACTAGTTCATTTCCATTGTTTAATAATTCTATACAAGTGTGAGAACCGATAAATCCTGCCCCACCTGTTACTAATATTTTCTTACTCATAATGTTTTAATCTCTTTTTAAGAGTCCTTTCTAACATTTTATATTTATAATTTTATAGTAAGGGCATTCTTATGTCAATAAATTATATTTTATAAAAAATAAAAAAATTATTATAATTGATACTTTTTTTTGTAAAAATAGAGAAAATGTAATAGAATATATAGAGTATAAAATTATATTTTATTTAGGAGTAAAGATATTATGGTAGATAATAAATTAAAAGTAGGATTAGGATTATTAACAGTACTAGCTACTCCATTCGCAGTTAATGTAGTGGCAGGTAGTGAAGTACACGCAGCAGAACAAAAAACAGCAGTAGTAGAGAAATCTGCAACAGCAGAGAAAACAGCTGCAGATAGTAAACAAAATGTAGCAGAAAAGCCAGCAACAGCAGAGGAATCAGCTATAGAAAATAAACAAGATGCGACAGAGAAACCAGCAGTGGCAGAAAAATCTTCGGTGACAGAAAAATCAGAAGTAGCTGGAAAAATATCAGGAGGAAAAGCACAATCAGAAAAATCTGTATCTGATAAAAATCCAGATGTTGCATACAAAGTTGTAACAGATAAGGATAAAAATGCAGATGAGAAAAAGGAAGATATTGCTTATAGAGAAGTTCCGGCTAAAAAAGAAACACCAGCTGAAAAGAAAGTAGGATGGTCTCAAAATGGGAATATATGGTACTACTACAATGCTCAAGGACAACAAGTGAAAAATGCTTGGGTAGGAAGTTACTGGCTAGACTCTGAAGGTAAAATGGTAACTGACAGCTGGGTAGACGGTGGAAAATACTATGTAGGAAGTCAAGGATGGTGGGTGAAAGACGCTGTTAAAAAAACAGGTTGGACACAAACTGGAAATACGTGGTATTTATATGATAACCAAGGTAACCTAGTAAAAAATGCTTGGTCAGGAAATTACTGGCTAGGATCTGATGGGAAAATGGTAACTGACAGCTGGGTAGATGGTGGAAAATATTATGTAGGTAGCGATGGTAAATGGGTAAAAGATGCTAAAAAAGCTACGGATGATAAGAAACCAGTAGAAGATAAAAAACCAGTTGAAGACAAAAATACAGAAACAAAAAAATCAGGTTGGGTACAAACAGGTAATGTATGGTATCACTACAATAATCAAGGAGAATTAACAAAAAATGCTTGGGTAGGAAGTTACTGGGTTGGATCTGATGGGAAAATGGTAACAAATAGTTGGGTAGATGGCGGAAAATACTATGTAGGAAATGAAGGTTGGTATATTCCTAACTATAAACTTTCAGTTCCAGCATTAAATATGCCGCAATATTATCAAAGTGATGCTCGTTGGGGTAGAAAAGTTTATGGAATAGCTAATATGACAAATACAGGATGTGTGCCTACAGCGTTAGCGATGGCATTTTCAGGATTAGGTAAGCCTGTAACACCTGTTGATGTTGCTGATGTAATTTACTATAATACTAAAGAGTTTAATGTTAGTATGATTGGAACTTCAGGAGCTGGTGCGGATTATGCAATTAAACATTATAACTTTAAAAATACAGTTATTAAATCTAAAGAACAACTGGTTCAAGCTCTTCATTCAGGTAACCCTGTATTTGCGCTTGTAGGTAATGGGGACTTTGTTAGAGGATATGCGTATACACACGGTATTATGTTAAGTGGTTACCAAAATGGTAAAACAAAAGCTATGGATCCAGCTAGTGCATATAATACTAATAAATGGTATAATGTAGACCGTATTTGGAATCAACGTAGTACAGATCCATATGACACAATGCTTGGTGGCTCATTTATGCTAATTGAGAAAAAATAGATAAAAATAACTAGTCTAGAGTCTAATTAATTAAATTCTTACCGAAAGTCGATACAAAATCTGTCTTTTGGTAAGAAAATTAAAAAATTAGATTGTAAGACTAGTTTTTTTAATTTAAAAAGGGCTAAAATACAACAGTCTTTTATAGTTCGACTGTTGCTAAATATTAATAAAATTGGTATACTATAAGTTAAAGAACTTGAAAGCGAAGGAGTGTGCTTAATTCATGGTTTATAACCACAGAGTAATAGAAAAAAAATGGCAAAAATATTGGGAAGAGAATAAGACATTTAAAACATTAGATGATCACACTAAAGAGAAATTTTATGCATTAGATATGTTTCCATACCCATCAGGAGCAGGGTTACACGTAGGTCATCCAGAAGGATATACTGCTACTGATATTTTAAGTAGATACAAAAGAGCGAATGGATATAACGTGCTTCACCCTATGGGATGGGATGCATTCGGCCTACCTGCAGAGCAATATGCATTAGATACAGGTAATGACCCAAGAGATTTTACTAAAAAAAATATAGACACGTTCCGTCGTCAAATTAAAGAACTAGGATTTTCTTATGACTGGGATCGTGAAGTAAACACTACAGATCCAAAATATTATAAATGGACACAATGGATTTTCAAAAAACTTTATGAAAAAGGTCTTGCATATGTAGATGAAGTACCTGTAAACTGGTGTCCAGCGCTAGGAACAGTACTTTCTAATGAGGAAGTAATCGATGGTAAATCAGAACGTGGAGGTCACCCAGTAGAACGTCGTCCAATGCGTCAATGGGTACTTAAAATTACTGATTATGCTGAGCAACTTTTAGCTGACTTAGATATTCTTGAATGGCCTGAAAGTCTTAAAGCAATGCAACGTAACTGGATTGGGAAATCTGTTGGTGCGGAGATTGACTTTAAAATAAATGGTACTGACAAAGCATTCACAGTATTTACAACACGTGCGGATACAGTTTTCGGTGTGTCTTACTGTGTACTTGCACCAGAGCATAAACTAGTAGAAGAAATCGTTACAGAAGATCAAAAAGAAGCTGTAGAAGCTTATTTAGATTTAGTTAAACGTAAATCTGACCTAGAAAGAACAGATTTAAACAAAGATAAAACAGGTGTGTTTACAGGAGCTTATGCAATAAACCCTGTAAATGGTGAAAAAGTAGAAATTTGGATTGCGGACTATGTTCTTGCAAGTTATGGAACAGGAGCTGTTATGGCTGTTCCTGCACACGATGAGCGTGACTATGAATTCGCGACTAAGTTTAATTTACCAATTAAAGCTGTTATCGAAGATAATGGTGAGGTAGTTGTACCATTCTACGGTGATGGTAAGCACATTAATTCAGACTTTATCAATGGTTTAAACAATGAAGAAGCTATCGCTAAAGTTATTGAATTTTTAGAAGAAAATAATGCAGGACGTAGTAAAGTAACTTATAAACTACGTGACTGGTTATTCTCAAGACAACGTTATTGGGGAGAACCAATTCCAATTATTCACTGGGAAGATGGTACTATGACTACTGTACCTGATAGTGAATTACCATTATTACTACCAGAAACAGATAATATTAAACCATCAGGAACTGGAGAATCTCCACTTGCTAATATCGAAGAGTGGTTAAATGTTGTAGATCCAGAAACTGGTAAAAAAGGTAAGAGAGAAACAAATACAATGCCTCAATGGGCTGGATCATGTTGGTACTACCTACGTTATATCGATCCACAAAATGATGAAGTATTTGCTGATCCAGAAAAACTAAAATACTGGCTACCAGTTGACGTATATATCGGTGGAGCAGAACATGCCGTTCTTCACTTACTATATGCTAGATTCTGGCACAAAGTTCTTTACGATTTAGGTTTAGTTCCATCTCGTGAACCATTCCAAAAACTATTCAACCAAGGTATGATTCTTGCTGAAGGTAAAGATGGTCGTCCAGAAAAAATGTCTAAATCTAAAGGTAATGTAGTAAACCCTGATGATATTATCGTATCACATGGTGCAGATACACTACGTGTTTATGAAATGTTTATGGGACCACTAGATGCTTCTATCGCGTGGAGTGAAAATGGTTTAGATGGATCACGTCGTTTCTTAGATAGAGTATACCGTCTATTCGTAGATGAAGAAACTGGAAAAGTTAATGCTAAGGTTCAAGATAAAGAAAATCCAGAATTAGAAGTAAGCTACAACTATACTGTTAAGAAAGTATCAGAAGATATCGAAATTCTTGGATTCAACACTGCTATTTCACAACTTATGGTGTTTGTAAATGATTGTTACAAAGCGGAATTTATTCCTCGTAAATATGCACTAGGATTTATTCAACTTCTTGCTCCATTTGCACCACACCTTGTTGAAGAAATGTGGGAAATCTATGGAAATACTGAGTCAATTTCATATGCACCATGGCCAACATTTGATGAAAGTAAACTTGTAAGTGACACAGTAGAAATTGTAGTTCAACTTATGGGTAAAGTTAAAGCTAAACTAGACGTTAAAAAAGATTTAACTCCTAAAGAATTAGAGGAAATAGTTTTAGCTAATGATGAAGTAAAAGAATTAATAGCTGGAAAACAAGTTATGAAAGTAATTGTTGTTCCTGGAAGATTAGTAAATATTGTTGCTAAATAAGGAGAATAGAAATGGAAGAGTTAATTTATAACATTGTAAGTGAAATCGTTGAGCATAAAGATGAAATTAAAATTGAAAAATTCATTAAAAATGCTCGTGAACACTATATTTTAACAGTACACCCTGATGATTGCGGGCGTATTATAGGGAAAAAAGGTACAGTAATCAATGCGATTCGTACAGTATTAAATTCAACAACATTTAGTAAAAAAGTGTATTTGGATTTAGTAGAGTAATAAAGTTAATATGAAATATTAATTGGAATACCTCAATAATAATATAAGTATTATTGGGGTATTTTTGTAAGTATATTCTATTTTAATAAATACAACTTTCATACTAGAATTTTATAATTTTTAGAAGTATAATTAAAGGGATACAAAATGATATGTCAGTTGTAATCGGGAGGAAAAAAATAATGCTTGAAACAGTAGATGGAATTATAATAGAAGATAAAAATATAAAAATAGCATTCACTCATAGAAATATAGATGCAAAAAATAAAGATGACATGAATATTTTTTCTGAGGAGTATGGGTTTAACTACGGTAATGTAGCATTTAACAGTCAGGTTCATGGTGTATCTGTTCGAAGAATTAAGTCTAGTGCTGATTTAGCAGAAAATGGTCAAGAAGCTGATGGTTTAGTAACATCATTAAAGCAAGTACCATTATTAATATTTACTGCAGACTGCGTACCTATAGTTTTTTATGATAAAAAACAAGGTGTTGTAGCCTTAGCGCATGCAGGATGGCGCGGTACCTATGGTAATATTGCCGGGGAAATAGTAGAAATTATGGTAAAAGAATATAACTGCCAATTAGATGATGTTAAAACTATAATTGGACCATCGATTTCAAAAGAAAAGTATGAAGTATCTGAAGATTTAATAGAGAAATTTGCTAGCTTAAAAGTGGATAATTACTATGAAAAAATAGGAGATAGCTATTATTTAGATTTGTGGACTATTAATAAAGGTTTATTAGAACAAGCTGGTATTTTGAATGAAAATATTGAGATTACTAGTATTTGTACAGTAAAAGAAAATGATAAGTTCTTCTCGTATCGTCTAGATAATCAAACGGCTAAAAGAATAGGTACATTAATACAAATTGATTAATTAAGAGAGGTAAAGTAGGTTTAATGGAAAAAGATATAAAATTAGTTGAGCAAATTTCAACATTTAAAAGATTGCCAAAAGGTGATAGCAGATGGAGAGTTGCATTTTATTATATTGCTAAAGAATTTTGGGATTTAGAAGAAGTATTTGTAATTATTGATAAAAATCTATACACTGAAAAAGGATTGAAGATACCAGTGTTTAGAGAATATCAAGAAGCGGAAGGATTTCAAATCTTTTCTAGCTATTTAAAAGCAAAAGAGTTTGTTGAAAAACAAGGTGACTTATTCACTTTAGAAGATGGAACAAAATTAATTGGAAGAATTCGACAAGGTGCTTTTAGAGAGGTGTTCGTACCTTTCTTCGCAGAACAAAAATTTAATTATCTACTAAATGAAGATGAAGGTTTATTTGCGGATACATTTAAGAGATTATTAGGTGTAATGGAAGCTAGTGAAAATTATATAGTAGATGAAGAACAAGAAAAATATCTACTAGATGGAGATGTTCAAAGCTTCTTTGCAGATATTTGTAAAAAATATATAGTTTTAGTATAAAAGAAAATCGTTAGCAGTCGCTAACGATTTTTGTCTGTAATAAAGTTTATTCCATATGCAATCGCAATAAATAATATTACGATATAGATAGTATAATCTGTATAACTAGTGTTATTAAGAACATTTACTAGATAGCTTTGAACAGAAAATGGAATGAACACTGCGAATATTAGTGTAAGTAACTTATCTTTTCTAAAAATTATTATAAAGAAGATAAAGGTTAATAATGTTACTATAAAGTAAGTAATTCTTGGTAGTTCGATATTGAAGCTTTCTGGTCTTGGGAAGGGATTATAATAGAAGAATATAATTCCTAACAATACATAAACAAGCACTATACCATTATGCTCTCTTTCAGAACTTTTGAATATATCTTTTAGTATTAATAAATACCCTGAGAATAGCCATAAAACAAGAACAATCAGTATTATGATAAGATTCATAACATTTAGTTTTTGGCTTAAATCAAAGTTTATTTTAAAAGTATATAAAAACGTAAAAACTAAAAGTAGAATAGATAATAAAATTGAATATTTTTTATTCATAAGTAAATCCCTTCTTATTTATCAACTTTGAGGATTTGTTGATAAAATTTCTTTTTTTCTATATAATATTAAGTAATTATATCATTTTAAGCAATTTAAAACAAGGAGAGTTAAATGTTGAAAAATATAAAATATAAAAAAACGCATAGGTTAATTACTTTATTAGAAGTAATTTTAATAGTTATGATTTCTGGGTGGTATTATTATTCTGAAAGAAAAATGGGTATGATCAGACATATAATGGCTAAAAATATTTATAAATTTCCTAAGTACTTTACGGATACAAATATAAAATTAATAGTTTTAGCACTTTCAATTATGATATTAATACAGTTATTTATAGTAATAAGATCCAAAAAACATGTTGAGACTTTCTTAGTGAATCTAGTACTGACGGGTATAGGGGCATATACTATTTTAGCCTGTAATGCAGATAGTATATTTATTTATTATTACTGGGTAATCTTTTTTTGTCTATTTAATCTACTTAGATTTTTACAATTTTTTACTTTAAAATTGAAATAAGGTACTGAGGTACTTTATTTTTTTTATAAAATTATAGGGTAGAAAACTTTACAATTTCTTTAAACTTTGTTTTAACTCACACTGATAATATGTAAATGTACCGAAAAATATAGTGAAAATTAATTGTACTAATAGTACTACAAGATGTATAATTAGAATATACTATCTTATAGATATTAGTATAAGGAGGGATTTTATGGATAATAGAGATAACCAAAATAATCAAAACTTAGAAAATAATAATCAACAATTTAATAATCAAAATCAAGTAAATAACCAACAAGTTAATAATCAAAATAATGTTCAACAACAATATTATGATCAAAATAATGAGGGATTTGAAGATTTTGATAATGAAAAATATTTTGAAGAAAATCAAGATTTTGAAGAAGAACAAGGTATTCAAGAACCAAAACAAAATAAAAATTATGGCAAATTATTTTTAACTGTATTTGCAGCATTTGCGCTAGGAGCTACTAGCGTTTTCGGTGCACAAGCTGTTACAGGTACAGGTAGCGCCTTGAAGTCTTCAGTTACTGCGACAAAAGAAGATAAGGATAACCAACAATTAACGGTTAATGCAATATCAAAAGCTAAAGATGCAGTAGTATCAGTAGTTAACTATCAAACTAACAGCAATAACTTAGATTCAATTTTAGGTGGAAATTCAAAAAATAAATCTAATAACAATTCTAATAGCAATAACTCTAATTCGGGTGATTTAAAAACAGCTTCTACAGGTAGTGGTGTTATTTACAAAAAAACTGGTAACACTGCATATGTAGTTACTAATAATCACGTAGTTAAAGGAGCTAAGAAGTTAGCTGTTATATTAAGTGATGGTACTAATGTAAATGCAGAACTAGTTGGAACAGATGTTTGGACAGACTTAGCTGTATTAAAAATAAATGGTGATAATGTAACAACTACTATGGACTTTGCGAATAGTGATGACATAGCGGTAGGTGAAACTGCCTTTGCGATTGGTTCACCGTTAGACCTTAGTTTTTCAAATACTGTAACAAAAGGTATAGTTTCAGCGGTAAATCGTCAGATTCCTATGGATGTTGATGGAGATGGAACTGTAGACTGGAACCAAACAGTTATTCAAACAGATGCTGCAATTAACCCAGGTAATAGTGGTGGTGCGCTAATTAATAATGAAGGTAAACTTATAGGAATCAATGAATCTAAAATTGCCAAAGCAACTTCTAATGTTAGTGCGGAAGGTATCGGATTTGGAATTCCTTCTAATGAGGTTAAGTTAATTACAGAGCAACTTGAGAAATCAGGTAAAGTAGTTCGTCCTGCAATGGGTGTTCAGTTAGTTTCGGTAAATACTATTGCTAACGATACTGTAAAATCTCAATTAAAATATGAAGGAAAGCAAGGGGTAGTAGTTCGTTCAGTTGAAAGTGGTACTCCGGCAGCTAAAGCAGGATTAGGAAAATATGATGTAATAACTAAGTTGAATGATACGGAAGTTAAAGATGTAGCAGCTGTTAGAAAATTCTTATTCGAAAAAGCTAAAATAGGTGATACTGTTAAAGTAACATATTACCGTGATGGTAAAGAAAAAACAACAGAAATAGTTGTACAGGCAGTAAGTAATACTTAGTATATAGAAAATTATGGGGGAGATATGTTCTCATAATAGACTTATAATATCTTTATTGTTCGTAAAATGTTTATTTTCAAAAATGATAAAGATAAGAAACATTATGAAAACAGAATTTTTAAATTTTTTAACTTTAAAAAACTTTGATAAAAATGTTTGATTTATTGTAAAAATAGTAAATATTATTTGCTAAAAAAGTAAAAACATGTTATCATAGTTCTGTTGAAATTTAGAGAAACATAGGTGAATATATGAAAAAAGTAAGAAAAGCAATCATTCCAGCAGCAGGGTATGGAACAAGATTCCTTCCAGCTACTAAAGCTTTACCAAAGGAAATGTTGCCAATCATTGATACTCCTACTATTCAATATATAGTAGAAGAAGCAGTAAAAGCTGGGATAGAAGATATAATAATAGTAACAGGAAAACAAAAAAGAGCAATAGAAGACCATTTCGACAGAAATGTTGAGCTTGAAGTAGAATTAGAAAATAAAGGTAAATTAGAACTTTTAGAAAAAGTAAAATACCCAACTACTTTAGCAAAAATTCATTACGTTCGTCAAAGAGAAATGGCAGGTCTAGGGGATGCGATCCTTACAGCTCGTAGTTTTATTGGAGATGAACCATTTGCAGTATTATTAGGGGATGATGTTGTAATCAACAAAGAACGTCCTGCAATAAAACAACTTATGGATGAATCAGAAAAAACAGGATGCTCAGTTATTGGAGTACAAACTGTTCCTGAAAACCAAACACATAGATATGGTGTTATAGCTCCAAAAAGTCATGAAGGAAAATTATACGAAGTTGAAACTTTCGTAGAAAAACCTGCTCCAGGGACTGCACCATCTAATTTAGCAATAATGGGACGTTATATTCTAAATCCAGGAATCTTCAAACATTTAGAGAAAAAACATATTGGTATCGGTGGAGAAGTGCAATTAACAGACGCTATCCAAATGTTAAATGAAGAAGAAAAAGTTTATGCTTATGATTTTGATGGGGCACGTTATGATGTAGGGGAAACTATTGGTTTCGTTAAAACTACAATAGACTTTGCATTGAAGAGTGATCTTAAGGATGAACTAGTTCCATTCTTAAAAGAAAAATTAAGTGAATTAGAATAAGATTAAAGCGATGTAATTTAACATCGCTTTTTTTAAACTATAGAGGTGTAACTATGATTGTTAATCACATTGGAATTTATGGAATTTGTATTAAAGATAATAGACTATTATGTATAAAAAAAGAAAAAGGCCCATACAGAAATAGATTCGATTTACCTGGAGGTAGTCAAAAAGGAAACGAGGGATTTACAGAAACGTTAATTCGAGAATTTAAAGAAGAAACAGGTTATCAAATAGAAAACTACAGAAATTGTAGGGTTTATGATATATTTGTAGAAGAAAAAAATCGTACGGTACATCATATTATGGTGTTTTATGATGTAGATGTTAATTTTGAACAACAAGATGAAGTTTTAGAAAAACTTGTTGATGAATTAAATGATTCTAGTGGAGTCTATTGGATTAACTTGGAAAAATTAGATATAAGTAATGCATCTCCAGTTATTTTGAAATTAGTACAGGAACTTAGTAATGATGAAGCTATCTTAGATAAAGTAGTATATAATAATTGGAAGATTTTATAAAAGAACTTATCCATCGTAAAATATGGATAAGTTCTTTTATTGTTCTTATTTAAAATCATTTTTAGCGTCAGGTTTAGCACCTTTATCTTTATTCTCATCTACAGGTAGAGAACCATCTAGTTGCCAGTCATTCCATCCTCCATCGTAGAAGTATGTATTAGCACGACCAGTTAGTTGAGTCATAAACCAAGGAATAGAGTTTCTCCACCCAGTTCCGCAATAAACAGCAATCTTATCTGTTTCAGAAATACCTTGGCCTTTCCATAAGTTATAAATTTCTTGTGGATTACGTAGTGTACCATCTGGATCGTAATAGTCATCCATATTAGCAGCATCAGTTCCAGAGAATCCATAGACAGCTCCTTTAGGTTCACCTTTTTTATCGATATAATCATATCCACTTGTTTTACCTGTGTATTCATCCCAAGAACGAATACTTACTAGTTTAATTCCTTCTTTTTGGGCTTTTTCAGACATTTCTTTAGCACGAGCTATATCGTATTCAGGATGAGCTGGTACATTTACACCAAAGTCTTTAGCTTCTTGTGGAGTATTTACGTTTGATTCTGTTTCATATCCAGCATCTTTCCAAGCTTGTAATCCTCCGTTTAATACTCGTACATCTTTAACTCCAGCCCACTTAAGCGCCCAGTTTACACGAAAGGCAGCCGATGCATCGCTAGAGTATAATATGATAGTTTTATCACTTGTAATACCTTGTTTTAATAAATTCTTTTTGATTTCATCTGCAGAACGAAGATTCCAAACTGGCCCTTCTTCTATCCAGTCAGTATTAAAGTGATAAGCTCCTTTAATATGTTCTTTGTAGGCTTTTGCCTTATCTAACTCTCCCCAAGAAACTTCAAATATAGTATAGCTGTTATTTGTATAAGTTTCAGGTTTTTTACCATCTTGTACATCTTTTACCCATTTAGGAGAGACAAGGTTTTGATATTCAGGGTATGCTGCTATATTTGCTTTGTTTGCATAGTTATCAGCAAATGTTTTATAATCCTCGAACTTATAAACCTCGTAACCTAGAGAAGCAAATTTATCTGATACTTTTTCAATATTATCTTTGTTAGTATCATAAACGACAATTTTTTTGTTTTTATCAAGTCCTTTATCACTAACAAACTTTGCTTCCTTGTCTTTGTTAACTTTACCTACGAATGATGCACTATATTGGATAGAATTTTTAAGGTGTCCTCCGTTTTTCACGTTATCAACTTTAAAACCATTATAAGCTTCATCATCACGTGTATCTATAAATTGATACTCGCTGTTACTTAAATTCTTAGTGAAGTCTTCCAGTGAAATAGACTTTATCTCCTTCTTCTCAGTTGTTGTACTAGTTGTGTTACTATCTTTTGTAGTACAGCCGCTAAGAACAAATCCGGAAGCTAAGAAAATAATCCCTGCTTTCTTAAAGTTAATCATATTAAATTGTATGTGGTAACCTACCACTTTCCTCCTTTTATTTGTACTCTATAATTATATTATAGTATTTAAATTTTGTAAATATGTGTAATAATTCAAGTTTTAGAGTAAGGTTTACATAAAATACTAGAATTCTAATTTATCAAAAAAGTATGAATATACAAGTTTGAAAAGGTTTTTCATTTAAGTGATAATCTCTTTCAATTACAATAAAAAAATAAATTGTTAATATTTTCTTATACAAGTGGGCATATAACGATAACCATAAAGTTTATGTGTAAAATTAAGAGGATAGTTTTTTTATTTCTCAAAAAATAAATTAAAAAAAGCTTTGCAAATTTTCTGAAACTGTTATACAATAAAGTCAGTAGGAGTTTCGTGCTACTGCTTGTAAATAAATTTTGCTGAAAGGAGGAAAAGGTATGTTAGAGTTTAATGTTGATAAAATTACTATTCCGCTAAAACAACATGTTGGTGGCCCATGTCAACCTATCGTTAATGTTGGGGACCATGTAAAACGTGGACAACTTGTTGCGACTCCTAATGGATTAGGTGCTAATATTCACACAAGTTTATCTGGTGTTGTTGAAGAAATTAATGATATGAATATTATTGTTAAATTAGACAAAGAACAATCAGATGACTATGTAAAATTAGAACCAACAGACGATCATCTACAACGTATTAAAGACGCTGGTATCGTAGGTGTGGGTGGTGCCGGATTCCCAACTGGAATCAAACTATCTGCAAAAATACCTGGTGGATACGTAATAGCTAATGCTGCTGAATGTGAACCGGTATTAGGACACAATGTTCGTTACATGGAAGAACATCCAGAAGAAGTGGTTCGTGGTTTAAAATACATTGTTGAATTAACAGGAGCAAAAGAAGGTTATATTGCGATTAAAACTAAATATCGTAAAGCTTTATTAGCTCTAGGTAAAGCATGTAAAGATGAACCAAATATCAGTATTAAAATTTTACCAAATATGTATCCTGCAGGGGACGAACGTGTTATCGTTAGGGAAACATTAGGTGTAATTTTAAAACCTGGTCAATTACCACTTGAAGCAAATGCTATTATCTCAAACGTAGAAACTATTAAACGTATTGTAGAAGCTATTGAATTAGATAAACCATTAATCGATAAAGATCTTACGGTCGGTGGACGTGTTCATGATCCAAAAATTTTCATGAATGTACCAATTGGATTACCAATTAGTGTATTTATAGAAAAAGCTGGAGGATACATTAATCCACACGGTGAAATCGTTCGCGGTGGTCCATTCACAGGACGCCCAGCTAAAGAAGATGAACCAATTAATAAAACAACTGGGGGATTATTAGTGGCAATGCCATTCCCACAAGATCGCGAAAAAGTAGGAATACTTATTTGTGAATGTGGTGCCCAAGAAGAACGTCTTCGTCAAATAGCTGAAGGAATGGGAGCAGATGTAGTATCTGTTCAAATGTGTAAACGTATGAAACCAGATAAAAACGGAAGATTACGTTGTGAGCTACCTGGTATCTGTCCAGGACAAGCGGAAAAAGTATTAGCAATGAAAAAAGATGGTGCGAAAGCTGTAATTACTGGTACTTGTCAAGACTGAACTAACACCGTTACAGGTGTAGCTCCTAGGTTAGGAGTAAAAGTTTACCACAGTACCGACCACGTCCTTCGTGCCACTGACCATCATTTATACAGAAGCTATAAAAGCTTAGAATTACATAATAATAAATAATTAGTTGGAGGTTAGAAGTAATGTCAATTACAGTAGAAACTGCAAAAGAACATTTAAATGACAAAGCGGTATTTTGTTGCAGAGCTGAGGAAGGTATCGTAATTAGCCCAGAAAATCTTGAAGATCCAGGGTTATTCGATGATTTAGTAGATTCAGGTTTACTATCATTCCCAGATGATGCATTAACAATCGGACAAGTATTAGGAGCTAAATTAACTAAAACAACAGACGCTCTAGTACCTATTACGCCAGCAATCATTGATGCTGTTCAAGGCGGAGAAGAAAAAGCAGAAGAAAAACAAGAAGAAGTAGCGCCAGCTGCAGAAGTTGCAGAAGCAGCGCCAGTTGCACCAGTTGCAGCGCCAGCGGCTCAAGCTGCAGCACCAGCTGGAGTATTCAAATTACAAATTGGAAAAGGTGAAAACATTAACCTTGAAATTCCATTATCAGCATTCGCTCAACAAGCTGCTCAACCAGCACCAGCTGCAGCAGTAGTTGAAGGGAAATCAGCAGTAGTAGAAGCAGCACCAGCTGCAGAAGCAAAAGCTGAAGAAAAACATGAAGGTGAATCAAAATTCATCCGTTCATTAAAAACTAAACACTATAAAATTGACAAAGTAGTATTTGGAGAAAAAACTGAAATTCAAGGAACTACTTTAGTATTAAGAACACCAGAAGATTTATGTAAAGAAGCTGCTGCGTCAGAAGAATTAGTAGAAGATGTTAAATTAGAAATCATCACTCCTGATAAATATGACAATTACAGTGAAACAATCATGGACGTTCAACCAATCGCTGTTAAAGAAGAAGGAGAAATCGGACACGGTGTTACTCGTGAACTTAAAGGTGTAGTAATGGTTCTTACAGGAACTGATGCTAACGGAGTTCAAATCGGGGAATTCGGATCTTCTGAAGGTGAATTAGAACGTAACATTATGTGGGGACGTCCTGGTGCTCCAGATAAAGGAGAAATCTTCATTAAAGGTCAAGTAACAATCAAAGCAGGAGCTAACATGGAACGTCCAGGACCATTAGCTGCTCACAAAGCTTTCGACCACATTACTGAAGAAATTCGTAAAGCTCTTAAAGAATTAGATGATGAAAGCCTAGTAGTAGGAGACATCAATATCGAACAATACCGTCACCCAGGAAACAAAAAAGTATTAATCGTTAAAGAAATCATGGGACAAGGTGCAATGCACGATAACTTAATTTTACCAGTAGAACCAGTTGGTACACTTGGTGCTAAACCAAACGTTGACCTTGGTAACTTACCAGTAATGCTTGCTCCAACAGAAGTATTAGACGGTGGTATCCACGCATTAACATGTATTGGACCAGCTTCTAAAGAAACTTCTCGTCACTACTACCGTGAACCATTAGTACTTGAAGCTATGGCTGACGAAGAAATCGACTTAGTAGGGGTATTACTAGTTGGATCTCCTCAAGCTAACTCAGAAAAATTCTATGTATCTAAACGTGTTGGTATGACTATCGAAGCTATGGATATCGATGGTGCTATCGTTACAACTGAAGGATTCGGTAACAACCACATCGACTTTGCTTCACACATCGAAGAAATCGGTAAACGTGGAGTATCAGTAGTTGGTATGACTTACTCTGCAGTACAAGGTGCTCTTGTTGTAGGTAACGAATACATGTCAGCTATGGTTGATAACAACAAATCTAAACAAGGTATTGAAAACGAAATTCTTTCA
>USNF01000003.1 GCA_900555985.1 uncultured Gemella sp. | reverse complement strand
CTTTTATAGCTTCTACCATGTAAATTCTATTACCTTTTTTAATAAATTTATCTTCATATTCAGTATGAATGTTATCTTTTTCATAAACACTATTAGTTAGATCTAACGATAATTTATTAAATATATATCCATACTTTGCATAACTCATCAAGCTATATTCAAATAATCCTTGGTTATCCGTTTTTTGAACTATCTTTTTATCACCATTTAAGATTACTTCATAGCGACTTAAGAAAGTATGATAAGTTAAACGACGTTTTTCATGTCTAGTCTTAGGCCATGGATCTGAGAAATTTAAGTAAAGTTGATCAACTTCTTCATCTTCAAAATACTCTAATAAGTCTTCAGCATTTCCAGAAATTAATTTTAAATTCTCTCTATGTGTTTCTTCTACTTTATCTAATAGGAATGTTAGAACTGTAGGTTGTGCTTCCATAGCTATAAAATTTATATTAGGATTCTTTTCTGCAAGTGTATGAATAAATTTTCCTTTACCGCTACCAATCTCTAAATGTATTGGATTATTATTTCCAAATATTTCTCTCCACTTACCTTTGTTGTCCTTAGGTTGTAAAAAAACAACCGGACTATTTTCAAGACGCTCTCTAGCATCTGCTCTATTACGAACTCTCATTTATATACCTTTCTACTTAATTTCTATTGTTTTGCTAAATAAATCTGAATTAGATAATATTTTTTCTTTTGATCCAAGCACACATACATATGCATTATCTTTCATATTATTAAAGTTACTTGAAAGTTTATTAACATCATCAACATTTGTATTTTTTATTTCTTCAACAATTTCATCATATTTATCAAATGGTGAATTAGTAAGATATAAATTTAAAGAGTATGTTGCTAACGCACTTGGAGACATAATTACATCTAATGTATTTAATGTACCAATAATATATTTATTCATTTCTTTATCATCGGAAATAAAATTTTTAATATATTTATCTATATTGTAATAAATATCAAGTGTTTCTTTTAAGTTTGGATCACGATAAGACCATAAATTAAAGTCACCAAAAGCATTGAATATAGCTCCTGCACCGTATGCACCATTTTTCACTCGAATATTATTCCATAAAAAATCTAAACTTAAGATATGTCTTAAAACAAGATGATTACCAGAGTAATTATCGATATTATAACCTAATCCAACATACTGTACTAGAGAATCAAAATAAAATCCTTCTGAATATCCTGGAGTCTCAAAATTTAGTGTAAACCCATCTTGCTTTTCTGTATCATTATATAACTTATCCGTATAGACTGATATATCTTTTTTATATTTTGAATACTCCTCTTCACTACCTACAAAATTAATTAATACTCTAGAACTACTAAATATTAAATTTGAAACTGTATTTAATTTATTAATAATTTCACTAAATTTATTCTCAAAGTTATTCAATAATTCTAATATAAATAAGTAGAACTCATATTCACTATGATATGAAGCTAGCTTACTTTGAGGGTTGTAATAGCTGCTAATTCTTCTTGCAACAAATGCATGTCCAGCATTTTTAAATTTACTTTCTAACATGAGTTTTATTTCTAAAAGAACATTATATAAAGCGTCTTTATTACTGAAATCAACATTTAGTGTTGTTTCCTCTAAAATACTTGCTAGTTCTTTAACCTTCTCAACTAAGTTTTTAGCAGTTATAATAAATTTAACTTCACATTCTTCACTTTGATACTTTCTTATTACATCAATATATGAGCTTAGGCCTCCCAGATTAAATCCTATATCCTTAATAATTTCTGCTTCAGTTTTATTTTTAGTATTAAAATTAAATAATAAATAAGTTAATAGAGAAGAATATTGAATTTGTTCAATAGTGAAATCCGTAATATCAAACAAGAATTTAGAATATGAAATACCATTTGTTACAGTATTAAAGTGTGCAAAATTAATATTTTCTACTTTTTCAAATGAAGTTTCAGCAAATGGATTTTTCAATACAACGTCACTTGCTTCTACACATTTAATTCTATTTAAATCCTCCTTTTTATCAGGAGTATTTTGCCATTCTTGCAATTTTTTAGTATCTTCTATAATTTTCTCAATTTGATCATTTGATAATGAATTTTTATATTCTGCTAAGTCCTTTTCTTTATTTTCTTTAACAGTTGTGGGTATTAAGTTAATTATTGCTTGTTTGTTATTTTCTAAGATAAACTGTTTAGCTAAATTCTCATAATTTTTTTTATCACAATTTTGTTGTAAACTATCAATCATACTATCTAAATCAAATGCTTTAAATATATCACTATCATCATACAACCATGTACGTAATAATCTTATAGCATAAGATACTCCTTTTGGTGATGATGTTTTATTTACTTCTTCTTTTATACTGAAATTCTTTTTGTTAATAGATGCCTGAACTTGTTCATAGTCAAATCCATTATTTATAATTTTTGCTAGTAAATTCTTATATAATGTATCTAATTCCTCTAGTTTATCATCATTAACATATTTAAAGATAATAGAATAAACAGTTTCTTTTCTATCTTTTTGTAAATAACTATACACATCTTCACAAATACCATTATCTATAAAAAACTTCCTAAATTCAGTATTACTACTTCCTAATAGAATATCATCAATTATATCAATATTTTCGATTTCACTGAATTCATTGCTGTCTCCAAGTATGTAATTATATGCTACATACGCTTTATCTTTTACGTCTTCATTGAAGTATTCATATCTTTTTATTTCATTCGTAAAATTATTTTGTCTACTAAGTTTGTAACTAGAATAGTCTCTGTAGTTATAATTATTCAAGTAACTATCAATATGATTAAGATATTGTTCTACATTGATGTCCCCATATAAAACAATATAACTATTACTTGGATGGTAGTTATAATCATATGTACTTAAAAACTCTTCCTGAGTAATAGATGGGATGGCTTCTGGCTTCCCTCCAGGTGAATATTTATAAGAAGTATCACTAAATAAATGTTCAGTTACATACTGATCTAGTACTTCATCTACGGAAGAGTATGCACCCTTCATTTCGTTATAAACAACACCTTTATAAATAAGGTCATCTTTTTTATCTTCTAGATGATAATGCCAACCTTCTTGTGCCAGAATATTCGGGTTATTTTTTAAATTCGGATTAAATACTGCATCTAAGTATATATCCATTAAAATTTCTAAATCTTTTTCATTTTTTGAAGATACTGGATACATGGTCTTATCAGGAAATGTCATAGCATTTAAAAATGTATTAAAAGAACCTTTAAGTAATTCTACAAAAGGTTCTTTTACAGGATATTTCGCTGAACCACATAAAACAGAATGCTCTAAAATATGAAAAATACCATTATCACTGTAAGGAACAGTTTTAAAACTTATGCTAAAACTTTTATTTATATCATCATTTTTTAGAAATACAAGTTTAGCTTGTGTTTTTTCATGCTCATATAAATAAGCATTAGTATTTATATTTTTTAGATATTTCTTTTCTAATAGTTCAAATGTCATATATAATTTGATATAGTAGATTACATTTTTAATAATGTAAGAACGTCATAACCTTGTAGTTTGTCCATACCATTTAGTCCATCTAATTCGATTAAGAACGCTATACCTACTACAATTCCTCCTAATTCTTCTACTAATTTTATAGTTGCCTCAATTGTTCCACCAGTTGCTAATAAATCGTCAGTAATTAATACTCTTTGACCTGGTTTAATAGCATCTTTATGCATTGTTAAAGTGTTACTACCATATTCTAAGTCATATTGATAGCTAATGACTTCACGAGGTAATTTATTTGGTTTTCTTACAGGAACAAAGCCTATCCCTAGTGAATAAGACACAGGGCAACCTATAATAAACCCACGAGCTTCAGGTCCTACTACAACATCAACATTTCTTTCTTTAGCATAACTCACTATTTGATCAGTTGCATATTTATACGCTTCTCCGTTTGCCATTAATGTAGTAATATCTTTAAAGCTAATACCTTCTTTTGGCCAATCTTCCACGATTGAAATATATTTTTCTAAATTCATCTATTTATTAATCTCCTAAAAGTTTTCTTAACGTAGTTATTATACCATATAAGTATAGATTATGAAACAAAAAAGAATAAGAATATTTAAATCGATTTTAGAATAAAAGTCATAATATTTTACTTTTATATACGATTTAAAAATCTTATTCTTAATTAGAAACTAGTTAGTATATTTTTTTACATATTCACTATAATTAGGTTGATCTTTCTTATTCATTGCATAAAGCACTTTGCCATATAAGTCATCATTTTGAGAATAAGGTTGAATCATTATTGCTATATTTTTATCTTTATCTGGAAAAATAATAGTATATGATTCTCCATTTTGTTCAATTTTATAGTATATTAGATCTCCTTTATTCTCTTTAGATTTTAGCTTGTAGTCGTATTCTTTACCATTTACTGTTACTTTATCATTATCGAATTTTACAATTTCATTTTTCATTGCACCCGTTTGCGCTTTCCATTCTCCTTCAATTAAATTTGTAGACTTACTACATGCTGAAAAAGAAATTAAAAAGACTGTTAATAAAATATAAGATATTATTTTTATATATTTATTCATCAATTTTTCTCCAAAAATTTTTTATTTTTTATTATATCATATTAAGTATAAGTTATCAGCTATATCTAATCAAACTATAGTAATCTTTTACTTAAACATAAGATAGTTTATACATAATATAATTAGTTTTTATTACTAACTTTATGCATAGAATAAATTACTTTACCTTCTTTTAAATTATCTGATGTATAAGGCTTAAGCATATAGGCAATGTTTCTGTCTTCCTTAAATAAGAATAAAACTGTAAATAACTCACCATCTTTTTCAATTTTATAATAAATAACATCATCCTTTTTTTCAATTGATTTTATTTTAAAATTATATTCTTTTCCATTTACTGTCATTTTATCATTATCAAATTTTACAATATCATTTACATCAATATCTTTTTCTGCGTTCCATTCACCAAGAAGTAAATTTTTAGAATTGCCACACCCAGATATAAAAATTAAAAATATAGCAAATATACTTAAAGTTAGTATTTTTTTAAATCTATACATTACTTGAAAACTCCTAAAATATATATTAATATAGTAATTATAACATAGTCAGTTATTAATTAATATTATTTATTTAATATATTAAAAATATAATTTAAGTTGGTTTTAGTCTTTTATGCTAAAATCGAACAATATAATGTCAATTAGAAAGGAAAGATATTATGAAAGCATTTTTAAACAGTAAGAAATTATCTTTATCCTTATTCTTTATATATCTTTTTATATTAACTTGGGTAATAGTTGCAAAAATGGACTGGTCTTTATTAAAAAGTAGTAATCTTAGCTGGTTAGATAATCCAAAACTATTACTTCATCCAGGTGTTACATGGAGATCTATTAATTTAGTTCCGTTTAGAAATGGTAATTTCGATCCAATGGAAGTCCTTTTAAATATAGTATTTTTCATACCATTTAGTATATATATTAAGGTTTTAAATCCAAAACGCTCTGGGATTAGCGCTATATTTTTAGGATTCTTATTAAGTTTTATTTATGAAAGTACTCAATATGTATTTAAAATTGGTTTCCCTGATATAACAGATTTAATTACTAACACATTAGGTGCTATTATTGGTGTTTTGTTTATTAACTTTTTGTCACTTTTCTTAAAAAATAATTTAAGAATATTTACTAACTTTTTATTAATAATATTTACCGTTTATATTCTCTATGAAATATATTATGTAATATTATAAAAGGATTAACTAAAAATATTTTAGTTAATCCTTTTTCTTATACATTATTAGCTATTTTTCAAATTTTTTATTTATATTAATAATACTATCTTTTAAAAGTAATTTTTCAACTTCAAAAATATTTTCCATTTTTACATACATTGATGATTTTCTAAGATCTACAGTTTCGTAATTAGGATTTAATATCATCATATTATTCTCAACTTTTACAAGATTTAATTCTTGAAAAATTTGTATCATAATCTTTAAACTATTAGTATTTGTCTTTAGTAAACTTAGTAAATAATCTAATTGTTGAGTAATATTTACTTGTTTATTTGGTGCATTTAATACAATATTAAACAGCTTCACTAATCTTGATTTATCAATTTTATAAACTTCTGACATAATTTGTTTGTCATTACAAATCAAGTATATTTTTTTAGGTTTTAATTCTAAAATTTTGTTAATATCTTCTAGTGAATGTGGTATGTCTAAAAGGTAGATATTAGAATATTCTGTATCGATATTATCTAAATCTTTATAACAATAATAATTACTTTGTTTATTATCAATATCTTTAGATAATTTTAATGAATCTATACTAATTGTCGTTTCATCAAAGTTAGTATATCTTAAATCCTCAAAAAGAAACTCTTTAACTTGCATATCAATGATATGTGCTTGTAATTTCGTTCTACCATTAAAATAATTTTTATCTAAAGTACAAAGTAAGTCTATCGTATCATTGACATTTATATCCTTAAATATCATATTGTCCTTAAAACTAATACATTCTAAGTTCCCTACTTCATCAGCAATAGTTAAACGTAAATACTGTTTATCTGCACCAAAATAAACTTTTTCTATTACCTTTGCATTCTCTAATAAAATATTTGGTTTTTCAAAATCCATTCCAAACGGTTTTAATACTTCCAATGAATTTAAAAATTGATAACTTACTTCTTCTAAGCTGCTCACTATATCTATGTTTTTGGTTGATTTTAGTTCATTATTATTCTTATACTCATCAAACTCATTACATAATGTTTTTTCTATTTCTTTAAAATTCTGCTCATCAAATGAAAATCCAGCTGCAAGTGTATGCCCACCATAAGCAATAAATTTATCTCCTATTTTATTAATTGCAGTGTATATATTAAATTCAAATACACTTCTTGCTGACCCCTTTAATATACCTTCTTTATTATTCATAATAAGTACAGGTCTTTGATATTTCTCAACAATATTAGAAGCAACAATACCTAGTACTCCTTCATGATAATCTCCAGAGACCATTATTACACTCTTATTTTTTATATCGCTATTTTCTATTGTTTCAATAACATCCTTAACAATATTTTCTGTTACTTCTTTTCTTTGAACATTATACTCTTCTATTTGTTCTGCTAAAGATTTAGCAACAGAAATATCTTCTGCCATTAAAAATGACAATCCTACCTTTGCACTATCCATTCTTCCTATTGAGTTCAGCCTAGGTGCAATATAAAATCCGATAGTTTGTTCATCAATATTAGTTGTAATATTAGATAATTCTAATATCATTTTAATTCCAATACGTGGATCTTCATTTAGTAACTCTATTCCTTGCTTTACAAATATTCTATTTTCATCTGTAAGAGAAACCATATCTGCAACTGTTCCAATAGCTACTAAATCTAGTAAAAAATCTGGATATATTTCTAATAATGCATGTGCCAATTTAAAAGCCACACCCACTCCAGCTAATTTTCCAAATGGATATTGCCCCTCTGGATGCTCTGGATGAATAACTGCATATGCTTTTGGAATTTCATCTTGAATTTTATGGTGGTCAGTAATAATAACATCACAACCAAGGCTATTTGCTAATTCTACTTCATCCACTCCTGCAATACCATTGTCCACAGTAATTATAAGACTAATTCCTGATTTAATTATTTTAGAAAAAGCATCTTTATTAGGACCATACCCTTCTTCAAAACGATTTGGAATATATGAAGATACATCAGCTCCTAGCGAAACTAAAGTTTCTACTAGTAGAACAGTAGAAGTAATTCCATCAGCATCATAATCACCATAAACAAGTATTTTTTCCTCATTTTCTATAGCATTATTTATTCTTTCAACTGCTCGTTTCATATCATGCATTAAAAAAGGATCATAACCTTCCTCATAATCATCAGAAAAATATTTTTTTACTTCTTCAATTTTATTAATACCTCTAGAATCAAGTATTTTAGCAATATTTTCCGATATATTATATTCTTTTAAATCATTCAAAAAAGTTTCATCATATTGGGGATAATTCCAATTATATTTAAGTCCCATTTTTTCGCCTCTATTCTCCTAATCTATCATTATAATTAAATAACTATTCATCTTCTAATTTTTCTTTACTAAATAATAATTTAGATGTTCTTTCATATTTTCTCTCTAATGTTTTATATCTTTGGTACCAAAAAATACTTGCTATAATTGCCCCCAAAAAGAAACATGTAAAAAATACCAGTGTTAATGGGAGTTTTAATGTAAAAAATATAAATGATACGGGAACAGCATTATAATTCATTATAAAAAAAGTAATTATTGAAACAAATGCTATTACCAAACCAAAGACTTTATACGGTAACTTATTATCCATTTACTTTCTTCTCTCCTAACATAGAAATAAACTCTTCTTCACTTATTACTTGAATACCTAATTGTTCTGCCTTTGCTAATTTTGAACCTGCCTTTTCCCCTGCTAAGACTAAATCAGTTTTTGTTGTTACACTTCCTGTTACTTTTGCACCTAATTTTTCCAGATACTCTTTTGCTTCATTTCGTGTTAATTCAACCAATTTTCCTGTTAAAACTATTGTTTTCCCACTAAATATATTATCATCTTCAATTTTTTGAACTTCATATTGAGGATTCATACCTATTGAAATTAAATCATTTATAAATTTAATATTTATTTCATTAGATAGGAAGTCAATAACTGATTCTGCTGTAATTAAACCAATATCTGGTAAATTAATTAATTCATCAACAGTCGCCGTCATTAAAGTTGTTAAATTTAAATACTTTTCAGCAAGTATTTTAGCAGCCTTTTTCCCAACATTTAAAATACCTAATGCATAAATAACTTTATCTAAAGAACTATTCTTAGAGTTCTCTATTGCTTTCAATAGATTATCTACAGATTTTTCTCCCATCCTATCCAAATCAATTAATTTTTCTCTCTCTAAAGAAAATAAATCTATTGTATGAGAAATAATACCTTGTTCATAAAGAGTAGCTACTACTTTATCACCCAATCCTTCAATATTTAAAGCATCTCTCGATGCAAAGTGGATAATCTTTCTTATATTTTGTTCAGGACATTCAGGATTAACACACCTAATAAATGGATCATCTTTCTTTGAGACAAGTTCACTATTACAAGAAGGGCATCGATTAGGCATTATATATTTCTCTGAATTTTCTAATCTTAATTCTTTTAATACTCTAACAACCTTTGGAATTATTTCCCCTGCTTTTTTTACTATTACCATATCTCCAATATGAATATCTAGTTCATCTATTACATCTTTATTATGTAATGATGCTTTAGATACAGTAGAGCCAGAAATTACAATAGGATCTAGTTGTGCTACAGGTGTAACAATTCCAGTACGTCCCACGCTTAGTTCTACATCTAATAATTTTGTAGCTAATTCTTCTTCTGGAAACTTAAATGCAGTTGCCCATCTAGGACTTTTTTGAGTATAGCCAATCTCTTCTTGAAGACTATACGAATTTACTTTTATTACAATACCATCAATTTCATAAGGTAAATTTTTTCTATTTATATCCCAATATTCTATATAATTTATTACTTCATCAATATTTTTACAAAGCTTATAATTATTATTTACAGGCAATTCATATTCTTCTGCAGTTTTTAATGCTTGTAATTGTGATTCAATAGTATTATCTCCTACTACCGAATATATAAAGGCTGATAATCGTCTTTGGGCAGTAATTTTAGAATCTAATTGTCTTAATGAACCTGCTGCTGCATTTCTTGGATTTGCAAATAATACTTCATTATTCTCTTTACGTTCTTCATTTAAAATATTAAATGATTTCTTAGGTAAATATACCTCACCTCTGACTTCAAAAGTTTTATTGTCTTTTAATACTTTTGGAATAGAAAATATAGTCTTAATATTATCAGTAACTTCTTCACCAACTGTTCCATCACCACGAGTTGCTGCACTTATTAATTTTCCATTTACATAATTTATTGAAATTGCAAGACCATCAATTTTCAATTCACAGATATATTCTATTTTTCTATTTGCTACTACTTTTTTTATACGATTATCAAAATCCCTTAAATCTTCAGTAGAGAAAGTATTAGATAAACTTAGCATAGGGACTTTGTGTGTGACCTTCTCAAATTCTGATAACACAACATCTCCTACTCTTTGTGTAGGAGAATTTTCTTGAATTAACTCTGGATATTCTTTCTCTAGTTTTTCGAGTTGCTTATAAAGTGTATCATATTCAGTATCACTTATTTGAGGATTATCCTCAACGTAATAGTCATAAGAATACTTATTTAATAATTTTACTAGTTTATAAATCTCTTCTTTTATTTCTTTCATTTAAGTACTAGTCCTTTCTAGTCAAATTAGCATATTCTATAAGCAGTATCTTAACTCCAACTTCATCAAATTCTACTTTTACACTATCAGTTTTTATGTCTAATACTTTTCCTTCACCAAACTTCTTATGTAATACTATATCACCAGTGCTATAATTCATGTCATTTGATAGTTTAGCTTTTTTAGTAATATTAATTTTTGGACTAAGATTACTTATAAATTTATTTGCTTGTTCAATATTTGAATCTTTATTATCTGATGGAGTTGAGCCAAAAGAAGACTCAAAATGAGTAAGTTCCTTTGGTACTTCATCTATAAATCGTGATTTTCTATTCATTTTTATTGAACCAAATTGCATACGTCTGTTTGCAAAAGACATAAATAATCTTTCCTTAGCTCTTGTTATTGCAACATATGCTAATCGACGTTCTTCCTCCATTTTATTTCTTTCATCTTCACTACTATCTGCATCTCTTATAGAAGGGAATAAACTTTCTTCAAGTCCCATTATAAATACTACATCATATTCAAGTCCTTTAGCCGCATGTACGGTTGATAAAACTACAGCATCCTCAATATTTTCATCATCAGCATCAGAAGTCAGTGACATTTCTGATATAAAATCTATTAAGCTATCATTCATGCTTGAAAACTGCTTCGCAGATGAAACCAACTCTGATATATTTTCAATTCTACTTTCTGCATAAGGATCTGATGATTCTTTAAGCATATTTTCATAACCTGAATCCTTATAAATTCCAATTATTAGTTCATCAATTGAATAATTTTCAGTATTAGAATATTTTTTTATTAAGTTAGTTAATAAATGAACATTAGTCGTTATCTTTTTAGAAACTCCAATCATATCAATATTTTCTAGAGCTTCAAATAATGATAGTCCATATTCATTAGCATACTTATCTATTTTTTCCATTGAGGTTGCCCCAATTCCTCTTTTAGGAACATTAATTATTCTTCTTAAACTAAATTCATCATCTCTATTTACTATAACATTTAAATATGCTAATAAGTCACGTACTTCTTGACGTTGTAAGAATTTTAATGACCCTATAAGCTTATATGGTATACCGAACGATAAACATGAATTCTCCATTGAACGCGATAAAAAGTTAGCTCGATATAAAATTGCCATATCTCTAAATTTTATGCCTTCTTTATTTAATTCTAATATTTTTCTAGCTATATCATCTGTTTCATCTTTATCATTTAAAGCACCGTAAATAGATATTTTTCTATTACTTTTGTTTTCTGACCACAATACTTTCTCTTTTCTCTCAGTATTATTTTTTATCACTGCATTAGCGGCATCTAAAATAGTTGAATTAGAACGATAATTTTGATCTAAGAATATTAATTCAACATTATCATAATCTTTTTCAAAGTTTATAATATTATCACTACAAGCTCCACGCCAGCTATAAATACTTTGATCATCATCGCCAACTACACAAACATTTTTGTGTACCGCTGATAACATTTTTATAAGTTTATATTGTATAACATTAGTGTCCTGATACTCATCAACATGAATATACTGGAATTTATTTTGATATATACTTAGTACTTCAGGATGTTTTTCAAAAAGGACTATTGTTTTTAGCATTAAATCATCAAAATCTAATACACTATTTTTCTTTAAATAGTTTTGGTAATGTCCATAAATTTCAGACACATTTTTCATAAAACCAAATCTAGACTGACTGCGCATATCGCTAACACTTGTCATATTATTTTTAGCTTTTGATATAATTTTTAATATATTATTTGGTTGATATGAATCTTCTGATAGATTTAACTCTTTTAGAATATTTTTAATAATTGATTTTTGCTCACTAACATCTAATATTGTGAAATTTTTATTGTATCCAAGTAATTCTATATTTTGTCTTAAAATTCTTACACACATTGAATGGAAAGTATTAATCCAAATATACTTTGAGGTTTCTCCAACAAGACTATAAATTCTCTCTTTCATTTCTTTTGCTGCCTTATTGGTAAATGTTATTGCTAAGATATTACTTTCTAAAACATTTTTTTCAGAAATTAAGTATGCTATCCTATTTGTCAGAACGCGAGTTTTTCCACTTCCAGCTCCTGCTATTACCATAACAGCACCCTCAGTTTTTAGTATAGCCTTTAATTGATTTTCATTCATATTTTGTACTAAATTCACTGTATTTCTCCTAGTTTTTATATAATTATATTCTATCACATTTTCAAAATAAAAACTCAGAATAGCTCTGAGTTCTTATCTTTAACCTTATTGTATTATAGAAATATCGCAATTGCAGAAATAAATCCACTAGCTAATATTGCAAATATCATTAACCATAATACTATTTTAAATAATCGTTTATTCATATATCTATTATTCTACCTCACCTAAATTTTCAATCCCTAAATCTAGTTCATCAGCTTCAAGATCTTCAGTTGAAGTTTCTTTATTACCTGTTTTATTCAATATTTCTGCCCTTACTAAATCATAAATTTCATTATATAACTCTTCATTTTCTTCAAATACTTTTTTTACATTTTCTCTACCTTGACCCAGTCTTTCTCCGTTATATGAGAACCATGATCCAGATTTATTAATAATATCTAAATCCACTGCAAAGTCAAGTGTTTCACCAATTTTTGATATTCCTTCTCCAAACATAATATCAACTTCTGCAATTTTAAATGGAGGAGCAACTTTATTTTTAACTATCTTAATTTTTGTTCTATTTCCAAGTATTTCACTGTCAGCACCTTTTATTGCTTCTCCTTTACGAACATCAATTCTTACTGTTGAGTAGAATTTTAATGCACGTCCTCCAGTTGTAACTTCAGGGCTACCAAACATTACTCCAACTTTTTCACGTAGTTGATTTATAAATAAAGCAATTGTATTAGCTTTATTTATTTGTCCAGTTAATTTTCTTAATGCTTGTGACATAAGACGAGCTTGTAAACCAATATGATTTGCTCCCATGACACCATCAATTTCTGCTTTTGGTACCAATGCAGCTACTGAGTCGATAACTATAATATCAATTGCTCCTGATAAAATTAATTTTTCTGCAATATCTAACGCTTGCTCACCACTATCGGGTTGAGATAAGAAGAATTTACCTGGTGTGAAATCAACACCTAAAGCCTTAGCATATTCAATATCAAGTGCATTCTCTGCATCGATAAATGCTGCAATTCCTCCAGTTTTTTGAACTTCTGCAATAGCATGTAGAGCTATAGTTGTTTTACCAGAAGATTCTGGTCCATAGACTTCCACTATTCTTCCTTTTGGATATCCACCTATTCCTAGTGCTGAGTCTATAGCTAGAGAACCAGAAGAAACTGCCTCTACTTTAATTGGATTTTCAGAAGAAATATCCATTATTGCACCTTTACCATATTCTTTTTCTATAACTTTAATTGCTTCATTAATCGCTGCCTGACGTGCTTTTAAATCTTCTTTTTCTATATGTGTAACTTGTTTATCCTTTGCTTTTTTAGCCATGATTTATCCTTTCTTCTATTCACCAATAACTGTAGTTAAAGTCCCTATTCCTTCAACTGTTATTTTAATTTCATCTCCTTGTTTTAAAAACTTAGGAGGATTTTGTGCAGAACCAACTCCTGCAGGTGTTCCTGTAGCAATAATATCGCCCGCTTCTAATGGAACAATCTTACTAATTTCTGATAGTACATCATCTACTCTAAATAACATCTCAGAAGTCATTGCATTTTGTCTAATTTCTCCATTTACTTTTGTAACAATACTCATAGATTCAGGAGAACTTACTTCATCTTTAGTAACTAAATATGGACCAACAACTGCTGATTTTTCTAAAGATTTTCCTAAGAAAAATTGTCCATGTTTGTACTGAAGATCAGTAGCAGTAATATCATTCATAATTGTATAACCAAAAATATAATCTAATACAAGTGGTTTAAGAATATTTTTACCTGGTTTAGAAATAACAACAGCTAGCTCACCACCAAAATCTAAACTATCTGTTATTGATTTATGAGATGGAACTACTTCATTATTACCAGCTAGTGCTGTTGGTGATTTTGTAAAAATAAGTACATCTTTAGGAGTTTTTGCCAACTCATCTCCTAATTCATTAACATGTGCCTCATAATTATGTCCAACACAAAGTACATTTTTAGGTGTTCTTGTAATAGGTGAACGCCATATAATTTCATCAAATGAAACTTTATATTTATCAGCTTTTCCACTTTCTTCTACAAGTTTTAAAACTTTTCTAATTTTTTCAATAAAAGAAACTCCATATACTTCAATAGCTTCTCTTAATGTTTTAGGGATAACACTTTCATTATCAAAATCTTCTAATACTTTAATTAAATTCCATGCACTTTCTTCACGTTTTACTTTTACTCCATATAGTTCTTCATTGTTATAACTAAATGATAAAAATTTCATAGTTGCCTCCTCGACTTTTTTATAATCTTTTAAGTTATTATACCATACTTTTTATGATATTACTATAGATTATTACAAAAAAATTAAGTTATCCGTATTATTTTCTTTATAAATATGGATAACTTAATTTTTATAATTCATTTTTTAATTTAATTATAGTATTTTTAGGAATTCCTAAAGCTATCAGTTTTTCTTCTGGTGCATTTTTAATTTCTTCAATAGATGCAAATGATTTTAATAATATATTCTTTCTTACCTTACCGATACCTTCTATATTATCTAAGCTAGAATTAAACATATTTTTTGTTTTAGTCGCTCTATGATATGTTATAGCAAATCTATGTACTTCATCTTGTATTTGTTTTAAAAACAAATATTCAGCTGAGGTTTTTGGAAATTCTATTATCTCATAATCATCAGTTATAATATATTCCGTAATATGCTTATCATTTTTGGCTAATCCAATAATTTTAATATAATTTAACCCAAGTTTCTTGTGTACAATTTCTATAGCAGCATTTAGATGATTTTTACCACCATCTACTATAATTAATTCAGTATTTGTTTTCTTATTTTTATAATTCCTATAAAGAACTTCTTTCATAGTCTCTATATCATTAATTCCAACAGTTTCTTTTATTTTAAATTTTCTATAATTATACGTATTTTTCTTACCATTTGTAAAATTAACTTTAACAGAAACAGCATCCACTCCCATAATATTAGAGTTATCAAATGCATCTATACTATTTATCGATTTAACTCCTAATTTCTCTGCAATGTTATTAAGTGTAACTTGTAATTTTCTAGATTTTAATTCTTCCAATTCTAAATTATTATTTAAAAAGTAATTTGCATTTTCTACAACTGTATCTAGTATTTTTTTATGATTTCCACGCTTTGGAGAAATTACTTTTGAAGAAAAAATCTCATTTAATAAATCTATATCTAAACCATCAACATATATTTCTTTAGGTAATTTATTTAATGTATAATATTGAATTAGATACGAATATAGTATTTGTTCAGGAGTATCATATAAGTTAAAATACTCTACTTTCCTTTCAATAATATTCCCCATGCGTGATAAGAAAATTTGAATACATATATATTCTTTATTATAACTGAATCCTATATAGTCTCTATCTATATTTTTACTATCGGTAATAACTTGTTTTTGAATAGAAATTTCTATAGATTTTATATAACTATGTATTTGTTGGGCCGCTTCAAATTCAAGATTCTTTATATGTTCTTTCATTTTTTTATTTAAATCTTCAAGAATTTCAGAAGTATCACCGCTTAAAAAAGATTTAATCTTATTTATTCTTTCTCGATATTCCTCCTGAGATACTCTTCTTGCACATGGTCCTATACATTCACCTATTTGATAATACATACATGGTCTTTTTTCAATAGGGTTACAGCGGCGTAAAGGGTATACTTTATCTAAAATTTTTTTCACTTCATTCGCTGATTTTATATCTACATATGGACCAAAATAAATATTCTTATTACTTTTTTTGTATTTTCTAGTCATAAGAAGTCTAGGATTTTCTTCCTTAGTAATCATTAAATATGGATAACTCTTATCATCCTTTAATCTAATATTAAAATATGGTTTATATTTTTTTATTAAATTATTTTCTAAAATTAATGCTTCCTTTTCAGAGTTAACTATTATATACTCTAAGTCCTCGATTTTAGATACCAATACTTGGGTTTTTTTATTATGAGTTCCTGTAAAATAACTTTTTACTCTATTTTTTAAATTTTTTGCTTTACCTACATAAATAATTTCACCTATATTATCTCTATAAATATAGCAGCCCGGGCTATCCGGTAAAAACTCTAATTTCTTTTTTAATGTCATATTCATATACAATTACCACGTTAAATTTTTATAATTTATGGAGTAGGATAATATAACCCTACTCCACTATTATTAATCTTTGTTATTTTTATTATTTGAATTATTGTTACTATTGCTATTACTACTGTTATTATTGTTATTTGAATTATTATTAGTGGTACTATTTTTATCGCCAGTAGAATTATTTGTATTCTTGTTATTAGATGAATCATTTTTATCATTAGAATTAGTATTAGTTGATGGTTTCTTACCTTTAGAAATTACAATTTCTAAACTTTCTTCCCCTGGAACAATACTTGCACCGCTTCTAATACTTTGAGATATTACTGTTCCAGCCTCTTTATCTGAGTACTCTTCTTTATAAGTTACATTTCTAAAGCCATATGATGCTATTGTACTTTGAGCTACTTGACTAGATTGATTAACTAAGTTAGGCATAGTAATTTTTTTCTTACCAGATGAGACTTGTAAAATAAGTTCTTTTTCATTTGGTACAATTTCTGAACCAGCAGAAATGTTTTGAGCTACTACCTTACCACTGTCATAATTATTACTCTCTACTTTCTCAACAGTAACATTTTTAAATCCTAATTTTGATGCATTTCTTTTAGCTGTATCTTCATCTAATCCAACATAGTTTGGCATATCTACTGTTTTCTTACCTGAAGAAACTCTTAGGTCCACTTTAGAACCCTTTCTAACCTTTTTACCTGCTTTAGGATCACTATCGATAACAGTATTTTCTTTTACATCATCACTCGCTACTTCAGTGACTTCTCCTACTTCTAATCCTGCTTTAACAATTGTTACTTTAGCTTCTTCTAATGTTTTATTACGAACTTCAGGAGCAGAAACACTATCAGCACCTACAATATAATTATATGCGAAGAAAGCTCCAACTACAATAAATATAATAGCTAATAACGCTAAAATAACATGTTTTACTTTAGATGGTTGTTTTTTCTCTTTATTCCCTAAATTACTATAGCTATTTTTTTGATTTTTCCCACTATTATTGTTATTAGGGATATTATTGTTATTATTATAATTATTATTATTTCTATAATTCTCATCAGGATAGTTATTATACTGACCAGTTTCTGAATAATTAGGCTCATAATATGGTTCAATATTACGAGTATCAATATATTGTGTTTGATTATATGCAGCATTGGCATTTTCTTCTGGTATTTTAAAGCCAGTATATTTATTTTCGTATAATCTTTCCGGATTTAATACTGTCTCTAAATCTTCAGCTAATTCTTTAGAACTAATGTATCTCTCATTTGGATTTTTCATTGTTGCCTTAAGAACAATATTTTTTACACTCTGTGGAACATTTTCTCTAAATTTATCAATATCAGGTAACTCTTCTTGAAGATGTTTTAATGCAATTGCAACAGCTGATTCTCCCTTAAATGGAATTTGTCCTGTAATCATTTCAAATATTAAAATACCTAAAGAATAAATATCACTTTGTGCTGTTGCTACATTCCCTCTAGCTTGCTCAGGTGATAAATAATAAACTGTTCCTAACATTTGATTAGTTTGAGTAAGAGTAGTATCCCCATAAGCTCTTGCTATTCCAAAATCTGTAATTTTACACGTAAGATTTTCATTCATTAAAATATTCTGTGGTTTTATATCTCTGTGAATAATCCCGTTTTGGTGAGCGTGACATAATCCGTCTGCAATTTGTTTAGATATATGTACTATAGTTTCAATTGGCATTTTAGGATTTTTCATCATATAATCCTTAAGTGTCATTCCCTCAACATATTCAAGAATTAAATAATAGAAATCTCCTTCATTTTCAACATCATAGATCGATACTATATTAGGATGTGATAAACTTGTCACTGCTTTAGCTTCCCTATTAAATCTTTTTACCGCATCCTCATCATTTGCATCAATCTTAAAAGTTTTTATAGCAACATTTCTATCTAGGATAGTATCATAACCTAGCCAAACTGTGGCCATCCCTCCTGTGCCTAGATGATCTATAATTTTATATCTGTTACATATCATTTTGTCTATCATTACTATCACCCCTTAAATTATTTAAGATCGCAACGGAAATATTATCAATTCCTCCACGTTCTACACTTAGATCAATTAACTTTTCAACAGCAACAGATAATTCTTCATTACGTATAATATCTTTTATCTCTTCTTTTTCAATCATATTCGTTAATCCATCTGAACAAATTATAAAATAATCATAACTTTCTAATTCGTCTATAAATGTATGTAAGTTAATTTTTTCTTTTGTTGCAAGTGCTTGAGTAAGCACATGTTTTTCTGGATGAGTTTTAGCTTCATCTTCAGTTATAGCTCCTGCACTTATTAACGCACCAACAAAAGAATCTTCTACAGTAATAACTTTCATATCATCGTCATTAGTTATTCCATATGCACGACTATCACCTATATTATAGACAACGAATTTATCACCGAATGTTGCTAAAACAACGATAGTTGTACCCATTTTTTTATTGCTTGATTGTGATTTTTCAAATAACTCTTTATTTAATTTTTCAATCTTATCATACAGCCAATTTTTCATATTATTAAAATTAGCAAAAGTTATATCTTTCCACTCTTTTTCTAAAGTAGATACTATATAATTACTTGAATATGCAGCATTACTGTGACTTCCTACTCCATCACATATTATAGCTAATGCTTCAGCTTGTTTATTTTTTACGACACTTACTGCATCTTCATTTTTATTTTTTCTACCTTTATTACTATTATACGAATATACTAGTGGCATCTGGAATTCCTCCTTTTACCTCGTCTTTACGTTCTTTTGCTCTTAATTGTCCACACGCAGCGTCAATATCATCACCTTGTGTTCTTCTTATAGTTACATTAACTTTATTCTTTTTAAGAATTTTTTCAAAAGCAAAAATATCATTTTTGCTTGTTCTTACATAGTTTCTTTCTGGTACATAGTTAATAGGAATTAAGTTAACATGACAATTTATCCCTTTAATAATTTCAGATAATTTTTCAGCATGTTCTTTTTGATCATTTACTTTCCCCATTAAACCATATTCAAAAGTAATACGTCTATTTGTTGTTTTTTGATAATATCTTAATGCTTCCATCAATTTATCTATATTATACGCCCTATTAACCGGCATAATTTTACTTCGTAATTCATTAGTAGGTGCATGTAAAGAAACAGCAAAATTAATTTGAATATTCTCATTTGCAAAATCATAAATTCTAGGAACAATTCCTGATGTAGATACTGTAATATGTCTTGCACCAATATTAAAGCTTTCATCACTGTTAACTATTTTAATGAAATCCATCATTTCATCATAGTTTTCAAATGGTTCACCAATTCCCATTATTACAATACTTGAAATACGCTCACCTTTTTTATCTAATTCTTGTTGGACCTTAAGAACTTGAGATACAATTTCTCCAGCCTCTAAGTTTCTTTTAAGTCCTCCAAGTGTTGATGCACAAAATGTACATCCTATACGACAACCTACCTGTGTTGTGACACATAAAGAATTACCGTATTTATTTCTCATTAAAACACTTTCTATTGTAAACTTATCTTGTAGCTCAAATAGGAACTTCATAGTACCATCAGCTGATTCTTGTTTTATTATAGTATTTAGGGTTGTTATTTCAAACTCATCTTTTAGTTTTTCTTGTAATGATTTTGGTATATTTTTCATTTCTGAGAAATCAGTAACTCTCTTTTTATATAACCAATCATATATTTGTTTTGCCCTAAATTTCTTCTCACCAATGCTTATCATATATTCTTCAAGTTGATCTAATCTTATAGAATATATAGACATTTTTTCAAAATCTTTTAGCCATCTAGACTTCTTATAGCCTTTAAAATCTGATATTAACATTTTTCCTCCAGTTTTCTAAGTTTTGCAATGAAAAAACCATCACAATTATAATCATCAGGCAATATTTCTAATACGCCATTTTCTTTTACTTTTACGTCACTATTTATTAGATTAATTTTATCTAATACAAAATTTTTATTTTCTTTCAAAAAGCGTTCTATATTTTCAATATTTTCTCTCTTGTCTATCGTACAAGTAGAATACATAAGTATTCCACCTTTTTTCACATAGTTTTTACTATTTTCTAATATTTGATATTGTAATTTAGAGATATCCTCTACATATTTATTAGTAATTTTATACTTTATTTCTGGTTTGTTTTTTATAACACCAACACCCGAACATGGTACATCACAAACTACTATATCAAAATTATTAATAAAACTACTATTCATATTAGTTGCGTCTTGTTCTTTTACATCTATATTAGTAATACCAAGTCTTTTAATATTATCTTTAATTAAAGCCAATTTATGTATATATTTATCACATGAAATTAAAGTAGAATTTAAATATTTACTTGCAATATGTAAACTTTTACCTCCAGGTGCAGCACATGTATCAAGTATCTTATATTTTTCTTCAATATTTTCACCAATTGAGCAAGCTACTAAGGCACTGGCCTCATCTTGTATAATATAATATCCTTCTTTAAAATATTTGCTGTTAATGTCTAATTTATCTATAATTATACTATCCTCACAAATAGTACTTTCTTTAGCATCATTACCAAGGATTTCTAGCAATTTTTTCTTAGTTACTTTATTAGGATTATATCTGATACTATTTTCACTTTTATTATTAAAAGATTCAATAATGGCTTTTGCTTTATTATTTCCATATTGATCTACTAAAATTTTATATAACTCAAATGGACAACTATTTTCAATGCAAAATTGTTCTTCACTATTTTTGTACTTTAATGCTAAATCATTTATATTTCTTTCAATATTCCTCAATATTCCATTAACAAATTTTCCTGTAATATTACCAGCAATCTTTTTTGATAGTTTTACCGCTTCATCAATTACAGCGAAATTAGGAGTCTTATCCATAAATTTAATTTGGTAAATACTCATTAATAATATTACTTTTACCTTAGGCTTTACTCTTCCTTTGCTATATGTTTTTAAGATATGTTCTAAAAATAATTTATTCTTTAATGTACCATAAACTATTTCACTTATAAATCTTTTGTTTTGCTCTTCAATTCTATTGTGTTTAAAAAATTTATTAAGTGTAATATTACTATATGCCTCATTATAAAATATCTCATATAACGTATCATACGCAACTTTTCTGGCATTTATATTACTCATTAATTTCTCCTAATGTTATACCTACATAATTCTTTTTATTTGATAAAAAATTAGTTACTGGCATGCGTTTTTTTCCAGATACTTGTAATTCTTTAATTTTTAGAACCGTGTTATTACCACATAGGACATAAATATTTTTTTTATCCTGTTTGATTATTGTACCAACAGCTTCAAATGGTATTTCTTCATTTAATAGAGTTTCTTCACTACTCCATATTTTTAATATATTATTATCTAAGTGCGTAAATGCACCCGGCATTGGATCAAGAGCACGAATCTTATTAAATATTTCTCTTGCTGTACAGCTCCAATCAATCTTTTCATCTTCACGTAATATGTTACTAGCAAACGTAGCTTCATTATCATCCTGTTTTTCGGGTGAAATATTACCTGAGAAAATATTAGGTAGTGTTTCATTCAATAAATCACGTCCTGTAATAGACAACTTATCATGTAAAGTTTCGTAGTTGTCACTATCTAATATATCTACTTCAACCTTCGATAGCATATCACCTGCATCAAGTTTTTTTACCATATACATTATTGTAATACCAGTTTTCTTATGATCTTCAATAATTGAATACTGTATAGGTGCTCCTCCACGTAATTTTGGTAGCAATGAACCATGAACATTTATACATTTATACTTTGGAATCTCTAAGATACTTTCAGGAACTAACTGTCCATAGGCCGCTGTAATAATAATATCAGGGTTTAATTGCTTTAATTCATTTAATGTATCTTCATCTTTAGAAATTTTTTCTGGTTGTAGAACTCTTATATCATGAGCTACAGCAACCTCTTTGACTGGTGGTGGTGTTAATATTTTTTTTCTACCAACTTTTTTATCAGGTTGAGTAATTACTAAATCAACACCATAATTTTCTATTAACATCTGTAAAATAGGAACTGCAAATTTTGGTGTTCCCATAAAAACTATTTTCTTCTTACTCATTTATTTCTCCTATAAACAATTTAATCCTTATTATTATACCATAATTTTGAAATTTCTTCTATACACCGCCATTATAATAATATCTTATTATTATCACACTCTAAGTTTAATAAGAATTTTTTAATTTCATTTCCAGCAGAATATCCTTTTATATCGCCATCACTTCTTATTACTCTGTGACATGGAATGAAAATTAACAATGGATTATAACCTACAGCACTACCTACAGCTTGGTATGACATAGATTTTAATTTATTATTTTTAATAATAGTATCTGCTATTTGTTTATATGTAACTGTATTTGCATAAGGGATACCTTTTATAATATTCCAAACATTTCTTCTAAAATCTGTTCCATTCACTTCTAATGATATCTCATTATTTTCTACATTTTCTCCTCTAAAATACCTTTCTAACCAATTCGTTGCTTCAATAAATATTTTTAATGAATCATCTTTTTGGTAATTTAATATTTCTTTTGGGAAATTTTTTTGATTTTCTAAATAGCATCCACATAAAGCGTGGCCTTTTGAAACTAAATATATTTTACCAATTTCACTTTTATAAATATGATAATACATAATTTTTTACTCCTTTAGAACTATAGAACTATACTTTATTATTATATAAGATTACAAGAAAAAAAGGAATAACTCATTTTAAGTCATTCCTGTTATACATTTTTATCTTCTTCATTATAAATTTTTAACATTAGGAAAAACACACCTACACAAATAAAACAATCTGCTAAATTAAAGATAGGAAAGTCATATCCAAAAATTCTAAAATCTAGAAAATCAACAACCTCATGACGTGTTAAACGGTCAATAAAATTACCTATAGCTCCTGCATAGATTAGCGAAAAAGTAAATTTATCAACAATAGTTAATTTTCCTTTTTGTTTAAATAAATAATAAGATAAAATAGCCATAAAAATTATAGTTACTACAATAAAGAACAATCTACTATCTTGTAAAATTCCCCATGCAGCTCCTTTATTACGATGAGATGTAATATTAAAAAAATTTGAAAGTATTTCTTTACTTTCTCCTAACGTAAAATGATTCACTATAAAATTTTTACTAAGTTGATCTAATAAAATTAAAAAACATGCAGTTATAAATATAAATAACATATAATTCTCCTCTAATTATTTATCAGTAGTTTTTCTAATTCAGCATCTAAATTTTTTTCTCCCCTTGCAGGAAGTTTGTAACGTCCCAAATGAATTAATTGATGATGTATTTTTCCCCAGTCTTTCATTGGAAATAATTCCATTAATTTTTTCTCAACCTGAAGCGGATTATCATTTTTATCTGCCAAACCAAACATTTTAGCTACTCTTTCTACATGAGTATCTACTGCTATTGCCGGTATATTAAAACCAACTGATAATACAACATTTGCCGTCTTCCTCCCTACCCCAGGTAGCTTTATAAGTTCCTCACGAGTAGTAGGTATTTTATAATCATACACATCTCTTAACATATTTGCCATACCAACAATATTCTTTGATTTTGCCTTATATAACCCTAATGTTTTTATTAATTTTTCAATATCTTCAACTTTTGCATCAGCGTAATCATCAATAGTTTTATATTTTTCAAATAATTTTTTTGTAGCTCTATTAACATACTCATCTTTACATTGGGCAGATAATAAAACCGCAATAATTAATTCAAGATTATTTGAAAAATCAAGTTCACAATCTACATTAGGGAAGTTTTTATCAAGATATTGTGTAATTAATTTAACTTTATTTTGTAAATCTTTATCTACCAAACCAGTCATATCCTAAATTATCATCACTTTCATAATTTATATTTTGTTCTTTTATACTTTTATTATTTAATATACCATTAACATAATTAATATTAGTAGAAATGCTTAATGCTTCATCTATTTCTGCTTTTGTATACTTCTTATCAAACCACGAAGTTACAATATCTATCTCCTTAGATGTCATAACTTTAGAAGAAACTCTTTCTACTAATTTTAACAATTCTCTAAGTGAATAATATTCTTCATTTGAGAAAATTGTAAAGTAAATTCTGTTGTCTTTACTTAATTTAATTACTTCTTTTCTTAATAAAATATTTAACTTGTCAAAAACCTCATTTTCTGTCATATCTAACGCTGCAGAAAACGAGTTTACAGAGAAGAGTTTTTTCCCTTGTTCTGTTAAATAATTTATCTGAAGAAGAAACAAAGCCTCTTCTCCAGATAAGTTATGCTTTTTATAATTCATAAGAAAATCAGTATCAATTAATAATCCATTTGTATTGATATTGATCATTTTTAAGCTCCTATGGCGTTAATCTGTTTAATAATCTTGGGAATGGAACAGTTTCACGAACATGTCCATTTCCTGTAATCCAAGCTACTGTTCTTTCTAATCCCAATCCAAATCCTGAGTGCTCAACAGAACCATATTTTCTTAAATCTAAATACCATCCATATGCATCAAGATTTAAATCATGTTTTTTAATATTTTCAAGTAATTTATCATAGTCATCTATACGTTGAGAACCACCAATAATTTCACCATATCCTTCTGGTGCAATTAAATCAGCACATAACACTACGCCTGGTTCATTAGGGTCTTCAATCATGTAGAAAGGCTTAATATCCAATGGCCAGTGAGTAATAAATACTGGCTTATTATAGCTATTAGCAATAAATGTTTCATGTGGTGATCCAAAATCATCACCATATTCAATATCATCAAATCCATTATCTTTTAATAATTTTATAGCATCTTTATATTTAATTCGAGGGAATTCTCCACGAGCAGCATTAAGAGATTCTAAATCACGTCCTAAGATTTTTAGTTGTTCTTGACATTTTTCAATAACTTCTGTTAATAAATAATTAACATATGCTTCCTGTAATGCTAAACTCTCATCATGGTTACAAAATGCCATCTCTGCTTCAATCATCCAAAATTCGATTAGATGACGACGAGTTTTAGATTTTTCTGCTCTAAATGTTGGCCCAAATGAGAAAACTTTACCAAATGCCATAGCAGTAGCTTCTAAATATAACTGTCCAGACTGTGATAAGTATGCTTCCTCATCAAAATATTTTGTATTAAATAACTCTGTTGTACCTTCTGGTGCAGATGAAGTTAAGATTGGTGGATCTGTCTTAATAAACCCTTCTTTTTCGAAAAAGTCATATGTAGATTTAATTATTTGATTACGTATAGTTAATATAGCGTGTTGTTTTTTTGAACGAATCCAAATATGACGATTATCTGCTAAAAATTCTACCCCATGCTCTTTAGGAGTTATAGGATAATCAATAGCCTCAGAAACTACTTCAAAATCTTGAATTTCTAACTCGATTCCTGATAATTCGCGATCGTTTTCTTTTACTAATCCTGTAACTTTGATTGAAGTTTCTTGAGGTAAATGACGTAGTTGTTGATAGCGTTCTTCACCTAAAGTTTCTTTTAATGCTACAGCTTGTATAAAACCTGCTCCATAACGTAATTGGAAAAATGCGATTTTCCCACTACTTCTCTTGTTTGCAATCCATGCACCAAGAGTAACTGTTTTTCCTAGTTGTTCTTTTAAATTATTAATATTCAAACTAATACTCCTCCTTGATTATTCTTTATTATTCAGTATAATCATAATATAAAAACTATTAAAATTATACCATAAAATCTTATATTTTAAAATATTCGTCACAAAATAATTTATAAGTATTTAAATAATTATAGTTCTGCATTATTTAGCACAATTATATTATCAAAAATTTTGTTTAAATAATACTTATAATATAATATATCTTTGGTAGCAAAACATATATAACTTGGTTTTATATTTTTGCTAACATCAGTGAATAATTCACTAAATGAATCTGTTGATGTGAAATTCACATATTTAACATTCGATTTTTTTTCTCTTCTGCTAAAAAATAAGTCTCTATATTTATCGCTCTTAAATACATATAAAATTTTCCCTAATGTTTTAGTAGTATTTATTTCATTTAAATTATCTAAATAACAAATTGATAATTTAGTTTTTTTTCTTAAATATTTAGTATCTCTAGTATGGATAGTATTAATTATATTCTTTACATTTTTTTCATTTATAACTTTTAAAAATAGACTATTTTCTTGATCAATAATTTCGAATTTATAACTATTTTTTTCATTAGTTAATGTTTTTTTTAGGTTATTTAAAAATACTTTTGTTAACGGAATTTTTTTTGAATATTTTTTTACTACCTTAATAATTTCATCTATATCTTGAACAATAAAATCTAAACTATCATTATATAAATATAAACTTTCAGAAATATACATTTCATGAAGAAATTTTACTAAACTATTTAAATTATTTTGAATTTCTCTTAAGTATTTTAATGCAGGATTTTGAGAAATAACAATATTCAACTCTGTAATTACTTGTCTATAATGATAATATTCTACATTAAGTATATTTAATTCCCTTCCAAGAATCTTCTTATCATCAAAAATAAGTTTATATTTATTAAAATAATTTTTACTAAAGAGAAACTCTATATTTTTATGATTTGTTACAATATTCTCTTTAGACTTAGATGCAATATATTTTTTCTCAAAATAGTATGATTTAGAACTAATATTTATCAGATTTTTAATGTCTTCTAATAATTTTAGTTCAGAAGATAATAGATTTAATTCTGATAAATCTCCAGATTCAGTTTCTAATACCCAAATATACAGTTTAATTAACAAATTATCTAAATTTGAATTTCTATGTTTAGAGAACATAGAAAATATATTTAATGGGACATATTCGTTTTTTTGCTTAAGAACTTCATAATTATCTATATTATTAATATTTATATAATCATACTCATCAATACATGAGAATAAAATATTACCTTTTTCAATAGGTTTTAGATTACTATCTCTAATTTTTTTGAATTTTATTCCATCAAATATAATATAATTATCCTCTGAATCCTCAAACTTATCTTTCCTACATAAATTAAAGAATTCAAAATATCCCGTTTCTTTTCTTTTTAAAATCTCTTTAACTTTCAAATAGTTACTCTCATCTATATATTTTATTTTTTCAGCAATTTTTTTTAACAAGTTAACTGTAACTTCAACATCTATCAGTGCATTATGATACCCTGTGCCAGAGTAGAGGTTTAAAGAATTAGACAAATCTACCAATCTGTAACTCTTTTGAGTTGGAAATAATATCCTAGCAAGTTCAACTGTATCAACTGTTCTATAAGGTATATATTTTATACCCACCTTCATAAAGTTCTTTTTTATTACTAGATAATCAGACTGTAACCCATGACAAACCAATGTACAATCTTTTATATACTCATATATACCATAAGCAATTTCTTTAAAGAGTGGTTTATCTTCAAGCATTTCTGGTGTTATTCCTGTAAATTCTGAAACAAAACTAGATATTTCTTTTTTGGGTTTAACGTAATAATCTATACTTGAAATCTCTTTAAAATCAATTGATAATTTTGTTGCAGAAAATTGTATAATTTCTTTATCTTCAGTTAACTCAATATCAACTACACAAAAAGGTTTATTTTTCAAATTCTCTCACCTCACTTTCTATAAAATACTAATATTAATTTAATTCTTTAATAAATTTAATGATTTCTTTATTATCATTTTTTAGTCTACCTAATAAAATATTGTTTTCAATTTTTTTTATTATATCTTTTATCCATGGACCAGGTGTCTTATTGACTAATTCAATAATCTCTTTTGAAGTAATATTTACATCATTAAAACTTTTTATATTTAGCTTTGTATTCAAAATCTTCCTGTCTTCCATAAAATTAAATAATCTTGAAATAAATAATACATCTTCTAAACTATATTGATAAAGAATATTTTCTATTGGTGTATTTAAGTTGAAATTACTGTATATTAAGTCATATTCTTTAACTTTTGAAACTTCTTTATTAGATAATTTTAATTTTTTCAATTCAGAAATAGGTATTTTATTAAAAAACATTAGGTAATACATAATCTGACAAAATGTATACTTAGAAAAATCACTATAATTTTTTACATATTTAAAAAAAGGAATATAAATATTTATTCCACTTTTCAATAGTAATTCAAAACTTTTTTTATTACCTATTCCTTCAAATAGCTTTTTAAACTCTGTAATAATTCTTTCAATCGAAACATACTCTATTAATTTTGAATTTTTACAAATAGCATTAAATGTGTTATTTTCAATACTGAACCCTAATTTTGAAGAAAAGCGAAATGCTCTTATCATCCTAAGTGCATCTTCAAAAAATCGTTCATTAGGATTATTTACAGTTTTTATAATTTTATTTGTTATATCATTAACTCCTGAATGAAAGTCATAAATGTAACCTTTTATATCAAGGGCCATGGCATTAATAGTAAAGTCTCTTCTATCTAAATCGTCTTTTAAGTTATTTACAAATTCAACTTTATCCGGTGATCTGTGATTACTATAGTTGTCTTCTGTTCTAAACGTCGTTATTTCATATGAATTGTTTTTATATAAAACAGTAACCGTACCATGTTGAATTCCTGTATCAATTGTTTTTGAAAAAATTTCTTTTATTTCCTCTGATAATGCATTTGTTGTAATATCTATATCTGAAAAATTTTTATTTAATATATAGTCTCTTACACAACCACCTACAAAGTATGATTCAAATCCTGCTTTATTTATTATTTCTAGCACTTCGATTGCTGTACCAAATTTTTCTTTAAAGCTTTTTGTTTCCATATAATCCTTTCTAAATAGAAAAGCTGGAGAATTAATCCCCAGCCTTGTATTTTTTAAAATTATTTAGATAAGTTATAAGTATCTCTAGCAATCATAACTTCCTCATCTGTTGGAATTACAAATGCTTTTACTTTTGAATTTGGAGTTGAGATTTCTGTTAGTTTTCCACGAACATTGTTTTTCTCTTTATCAATTTCTACACCTAAGAATGAAACTCCTTCTAATACTTCTTCACGTACCCAAGTTGCGTTTTCACCAACACCTGCAGTAAATACGATAGCATCTACTCCATTCATTGCTGCCGCATAAGCTCCTATATACTGTTTGATTCTATTAATATAAACATCGATAGCTTCTGCTGCGTGTGGGTCTGTGAATCTTGCGCCCTCAACATCACGTAAATCAGAAGAAATACCAGATACCCCTTTTAATCCTGATTCGAAGTTAAAGATACGTAAAATTTCGTTTAGAGTTAAACCAGTTTTTTCAGCAATATAAGGGATTGTAGCTGGATCAATATCCCCTGTTCTAGTTCCCATTACTAAACCTGATAATGGAGTGAATCCCATTGAAGTATCAAATGATTTACCATTTTTAATGGCACAAACTGATGCACCATTTCCAATGTGACATGAAATAGTTTTTAATTCTTTTGGATCTTTACCTAATACTTCAGCAACTTTTTCACCAATATATCTGTGACTTGTTCCGTGTGCACCATATTTACGAACTCCATATTTTTCATAGAATTCTCTTGGTACTGCATACATATAAGTTGATTTTGGCATACTTTGATGGAAGGCAGTATCGAATGTTAGTACGTTAGGTACCCCAGGTAATTCTTTTTGGAATGAACGAACACCTTTAATGTTAGCAGGGTTATGTAATGGTGCTAAGTCTTCAATAGAGTCAACTTTTGCTAATTCTTCATCTGTTACTAAAACTGATGCATCATAAAACTCTCCACCATGAACAACACGGTGTCCTACTCCTTCAATTTCTTTTACATCAGAAACAATTCCCAATGATGTTAATTTTGATAATAACATTTCAATTGCTACATCATGGTTAGGAATGTCTACAGTTTCTTTATTTTTTTCACCATTAAATTCAATAGTGAACACACTATTTTCAATTCCTATTCTTTCTACTAATCCTTTTGTAATAACTTTTTCTTCAGGCATTTCAAATAATTGAAATTTTAAAGATGAACTCCCTGAGTTAATAGCTAGTATCTTTGTCATATGTGTATGTCTCCTCTTACTATTTTACATTATATATTACATTATCTCATTATTTTTATTTAATTACAAGGGTTATTTAAAGTTTTTTATTAAAAAATTAATAAAAAAACTAATAATTGAATGCCTATACATTGCCTATTATTAGTTTTTTTTATTATTTGACTATAAGAAAATATTTAAATTACTCTGTATATACACTACTTACAACACTCCAACTAGAACCACTAGAATTTTGCTCTAATTGGCCTCGACTATTTACACGATATTTTGCAACTGTATTATCCCCACGTTTTACATTTACATATGCAAGGTTATCGTTACCTAGCCATACATCCGCAGAGTAATCTGATCTAGTCGAATTCCTGTTATTATCTTTAATATAAATTGTTTTAGCCCAAGTTTCCAAATCAGATTCAGAAAGCTTTTTAGTATCTACAGAGCTATTTTCTCTAAATGTATTTGTTTTAGTACTACTGCTCTTATTATTTTCTTCTTTAACTACTGTATTATCTTTCTGTTTCTGAGTTAGTCCTTTTACTGTGTAACTACGTTTAAATTCTCCTACTAACTCTAATTTTTTTGAATTGGCTGTTGCTTTACTTAAGGTAATACTAACTTCAACTTTGTCCCCATTTCGTAAGTTATTATTTTTATTATAAGTAATTGCTGGATCTTGCAAGAAATCTTTTACTGAAGCATCGTTTGTTTCAACATTTGGGATCTTTTTAATATCAGCAGAAGGTTTTCCTTCACCATCTTCACCATACGGAGAAAACTCTATTTCATATTGACTTAAATCGACAGTTTGCTTAGATTCTTTTATAAATTTTGTATAACCAAAATAAGCTCCTCCAGCAACTAGTAAAATAGCAAGTGCACTTAGAAATGAAATTAGAAATAGATTTTTCTTTGGTTTCTGTTCTTCAGGTTCTTCTTCATAAAACTCATTTTGCGTATCATCATAATATTCATCCGATAAGTTAGGATCATAATTATAATTTTCATAATTATTGTATGAATTGTTATTCTCATAATTAGAGTACCCATTATTTCCATAGTTATTATACTGTTGAGTATTATAATTATCATAGTTGTTGTATGAATTATCACTATAATTTTGGTTATTTACATATGAATTATCATTGTTATAATTACCATAATTTTGATTATTTTCATATGGATTTCCATTATTATAATCGCCATAATTCTGATTATCTTCATATGAATTTCCATTATTGTAATTTTCATAATGCTGTTGATTATTAGAATTACTATTTTGATTGTTACTTCCTAAATTCTCTTTATAATCTCTTTTTCTTTTCATAATGTACCTCTTCAATATTTATTACATACTATATTATCATATTTTATTGAAAATTTCTATACAGTAATGAAAACGAATTACATAAAAAATAAGAGCTTTTAAAAAGCTCTTATTTTTTACCCAATTGATCCTTCCATTTCAAATGAAATTAATCTATTTAATTCTACCGCATATTCCATTGGTAATTCTTTCGTAAATGGTTCAATGAATCCCATTACTATCATTTCTGTAGCTTGTCCTTCATCTAAACCACGACTCATAAGATAGAATAATTGCTCTTCAGAAACTTTAGATACTTTAGCTTCATGTTCTAAAGAAACATCAGAATTTTTAATAATATTATATGGAATAGTATCTGAAGTTGAATATTCATCTAAAATTAGTGTATCACATTCGATATTCGAACGAGAACCTTCTGAATTTTTTCCAAAGTTAATCCAACCTCTATAGTTAACTTTTCCTCCACGTCTTGACATTGATTTTGAAACTACAGTTGATGAAGTACGAGGAGCTAAATGAATCATTTTAGAACCAGCATCCAGTACTTGACCTTCACTTGCCATTGCAATAGATAACGTGCTACCACTAGCTCCTTCACCTACTAATACACATGCTGGATACTTCATAGTAAGTTTAGAACCTAGATTTCCATCAACCCATTCCATAGTACCATTTTTTTCAACTATTGCACGTTTTGTTACTAAGTTGTATACATTAGTTGACCAGTTTTGAATTGTCGTATATCTAAATCTTGCGTTTTCTTTAATAAAAATTTCAACTACTGCTGCATGAAGGGAACTTGCAGAATATGTAGGTGCTGTACATCCTTCAACATAATGTAAAGAAGAATTCTTTTCAATAATGATAAGTGTACGCTCAAATTGCCCCATTTTTTCACTATTAATTCTAAAATATGCTTGAAGCGGGGCTTCAATAGAGACATTTTCAGGGCAGTAAATAAATGAACCACCTGACCATACTGCTGAGTTTAATGCAGCAAATTTATTATCATTAAAGTCGACTGCTTTAGAAAAATATTTTTTAAAAATTTCTTCATGGTTTTTTAAAGCTGTATCGGTATCCTCAAATATAATTCCTTGTTCTTCAAACTGCTTATGCATGTTATGATAAACAACTTCAGATTCATACTGAGCAGAAACCCCAGCAAGATATTTTTGCTCAGCTTCAGGAATACCTAATTTTTCAAATGTATTTTTTATTTCAGTAGGAACCTCATCCCATGAACGTTCCGTCTTTTCTGATGGTTTTACATAGTATGTTAAGTCTTCAAAATCAATTTCTGATAAATCGCCACCCCATGTAGGCATTGGCATTCTATAAAACTCTTTTAATGCATTTAAGCGAAAGTCCAACATCCATTGTGGTTCTTCTTTTCTTTTGGAGATAGTTTCAACTATTTCTTTAGTTAGTCCTTTTTCAGTTTTAAAAATAGATACATCTTTATCTGAGAATCCATACTGATACTCGGTAAACATTTCTTCATTTTTATTCAACACTATCACTCCTTCTATTTATTGTTTTCTTCTAATATTTTTTCAGTTATTTTCCATGCAAGTGTAGCACATTTTACCCTTGCTGGTAGTTGAGATATATTTTGAAGTGCTAGACTGTCTTCTAAATTATCTTCGTTAAAATCATTTCCCATTATCATATTAAGGAAATCTTTAATTTTTAAATTTGCTTCTGAAACAGATAATCCTTTTAGTTCCTCTGTTAACATAGAAGCAGATGCTAATGAAATAGAACATCCTGTCCCAACAAATTTAATATCTTTTATTATATTATCTTCAATATCCATACTAACAGTAATTTTATCACCACATGAAGGATTTAACATTTCTAATTTGTATCCATCAACAACTTCACCATTATTACGTGGATATTTGCTATGATCTAAAATAACTTGTTTATATAAATCTTTTAATCCATTAAAACTCATTTTCAAAAAATTCCTTTGTTTCTTTTAACACTTGAATAAAGAAGTCTATTTCTTCTTTTGTGTTATAAAAATATAGACTGGCTCTTGCTACCGAATATGCGCCTAACTTTCCAAGTAATGGCTGAGTACACTGATGACCAGCTCTTATACAGATTCCTTTTTCATCTAAAAAACTAGTTAAATCATGTGGATGAACTCCTTCTAAATTGAAAGATACTAATGATACTCTTTCACTGATCTCATTTGTTCCATATATTTTAATATTACTTATTTTTGATAACTCATCATACAAATATTTAGTTAGTTCTTTAGTATAACTCTCGATATTTTCTAAACCTATATCTTCTAGGTATTTTATCGTTGCTCCTAGTCCTGCTGCTTCAGCCAACAAAGGAGTACCTGCTTCAAATTTATCTGGAAGAATCGCCCATGTCGATGATTTTTCTTCAACAACTCCTATCATTCCTCCTCCAAATTCTACTGGATCAAATTTTTCTAATAGATTCTTTTTTCCATATAAGACACCTATACCAGTTGGTCCACACATTTTATGCGCACTAAATGCAAGGAAGTCACAATTCATTTTGTCTACATCAATTTTCATATGAGGAACTGATTGTGCAGCGTCAACTACAAAATATATATTTTTATCTTTCAACATACTACCTATTTCATATACTGGATTAATATTTCCTAATACGTTAGATGCATGGCAAATTGAAACTATTTTAGTTTTATCGTTTATCAACTCTTTTAATTGGTTAATATTAATTCTTCCTAACTCATCTAAATCTAAAAATCTTAAAGTTAAATTTTTTCTAATTGCTAATTGTTGCCATGGTACAAGATTTGCATGATGTTCCATGTATGTAAGAATAATTTCATCTCCATCTTCAACATCTTGCTCAATTATTCTTGCTATAAAATTCATACTTTCCGTAGTACCGCTAGTATAAATAATTTCTTCATGACTATTAGCATTTATGAATTCTTTAACTAAATGTTTCGACTCTTCATATATCTTTTCTGACTCATCTCCAAGAGTGTAAACAGATCTATGTATATTAGAATTATAATTTTTATAATAATCACTTATTGCATCAATTACTTGAATAGGCTTTTGAGTTGTTGCTCCATTATCAAAAAATATTAAATCATTATTTTTGATTTTTCTTTTTAGTATTGGAAAATCCTCTCTATAAATGCTTAAATCTTTCATTTTTATTCACTCTCATTATTATTTATTTTCTCATCAATAAGAATCGTTACTAAGTCTTTAATTTTATCAACTGTTAATTCAGTAATTACAGGTGATAAAAATCCATGAACAAGTAGTCTACTCGACTCTTTTCTAGTCAATCCTCTGCTCTGTAAATAATATAATTGTTCTTCATCGATACGTCCTAATGAAGCCCCATGTCCTGCCATAACGTCATTTTCATCAATTAATAACATTGGATTTGCATCAGCTTTAGCATCTGAAGATAAAGTTAGCATTCTAGAGCTTTGATAAGCATTAGATCCAGTTGCACCTTTTACAATAAATCCTATACCGTTAAATACTATATGTGATCTATCAAGAAGAACACCATGTTGAAGAATATCTCCTTTTGAATTTAATCCTTGATTTACAACTTCACTATTAAAATATGTCTTCTGTTCCTTTACACCTAAAGTAACAATTTTTAGATTTGCTTCTGAACCATCACCCAGAATATGTGTTGTATTATCATGATACACATTAGCCTCATCCATTGCTGCAACATTCCAGTTGATTAATGCATCTCTATATGTTAAACCTCGTCTTAAAATAGTTCCTCTCTTTGCACCAGGCTGATTAGTTATTGAACTATAATTTATCTTTGCACCATCATGAGCTACTACTTCAGTAACGATATTGAATGGTTCACTATCCTTATCAATATTATTTATATAATTTTCAATAAAATTGAATTTAGCATTCTTTCCAACTTGTAATGTAACATGATTAAACAAGCTTTGTTCACCATCTGAAATTACTATATATTGTAAAGGTTCATCAATTTCTGAATTATCAACTACATCTACATATAATCCTGCGTTCAATAATGTATAATGTACTGATGTTACTTTACTTTCTGCATAATCTACAACACTCATAAAACTATCTTTAATATGATCATCATTCATAGCAGAAAATATATTTTTTATTTTTACCTTATTATTATATTTTTCTGGTATATTCACATAAACCAAAGTGTTATTTTTTTGAATAACTACAAAATCATCCCTATTTACATTATATTTTTCTAATACGTCTTCATTATTAGTGGTATTTTCTTCAATACGCAATTTACTAAAATCAACATTAAAAAGATTCCAATTTTCTAAATTCATTGATTCTAATTTAGGAAAAGGTAAAGTATAACTTTTGTATAAAGCCAATTTTCTTGTATTTAAGTACCACTCAGGTTCATTAGTATCAGAAAAAATATTCTGTAATGTTTTTATACTAAGTTTTAATTTATTATTTTCCATATTAAACCTCTTCTTTTAACCAATCATATCCTTCTTTTTCTAAACGAAGTGCTAATTCTGGTCCTCCAGTTTTAACTATTTTCCCATCCATTAATACATGAACAAAATCTGGTTCAATGTAATCCAGTAAACGTTGATAGTGAGTTATAATTAAACAACCAAAATCTTCCCCACGCATTTTATTAACTCCTTTTGATACAATCTTCAATGCATCAATATCTAATCCAGAGTCAATCTCGTCAAGAATTGCAAATTTAGGTTCTAACATCATCATCTGTAATATTTCATTACGTTTTTTCTCACCACCTGAGAATCCATCATTCACATAACGTTGAGACATTTTTAAATCCATCTCTAAAAAGTTCATAGTTTTATCAAGTTTTTTGATATATTGCATTAGTGGAATATTTTCTTCTCTACTAGCATTAATAGCTGATTTAATAAATTCTGATGTTGGCACACCAGGAACTTCTGAAGGATATTGCATAGCTAAGAATAATCCAGCTCTAGCTCTCTCATCTACCTCCATGTCTAGTACTTCCTCATTATCAAGTAAAATACTACCTCCATCAACTTCATATTTAGGGTGTCCCATAATAGCTGACGCTAATGTTGATTTTCCTGCCCCATTAGGCCCCATTACTGCATGAATTTCCCCAGATTTAATTTCTAAATTAAGTCCTTTTAATATTTTCTTATCATTTATCGATACTTCTAAATTTTTTATATCTAGAACAGACATTATTATTCCTCCATCTTATAATTTTTATTTAAGGTTTCTATTAAATATTATTTAAATATCGCTTTATTAAGCCTTTAACATACCTTTTATTATAATATTTTTCTAAGCATTAAGCAAATTATTGGTCTATTTCCATTTATCAGTATCTATAATTATTTCAGTTTTTACTTACAAAAAAATAAACAAATTATATAATTATTAAAACTATATAATTCATTTATTTTTCTTGTATTAATAAATTATTTTGATACTTCCCACATAGACTTAATTTCTGTTTTCAACTCATCATAACTCCATTTTTTTATTGTTCTTCCATAACTATTAGGGTCATTTATAATATAATTTCCATCATTATCTTTTCCAACAATAAGTACAATATGACCTACTGTTGTAAACTTACCGGCTTTTACTGAAGTTATTATAGGATTATTTCTTTGTAAAACATCATCTATTGACTGTTGATTTAATGAAACATTTTTTGTCTTCAAATTATATTTTTTAGTTATAAAATCGAAAAAGCTCCATTTTATTCCATCATCTGTAAAATATCCATTTTCATCAGCAATTTTTGCGATTTTATCAGGAGTTATCGAATTATCATTTAATAAACCACTTATCGCCATAGATACAGTAGCAGGCCCACAGCCACCAATTGCTATATTTATATCACCAAGCTTATCGTAGCTCCATCTTCTGTCCCACTGCACATAATATGGATATTTTCTATTTAGCTCAACAGTTTCGCCTTCCTCATAATGTTTTGACTTCTTACCTGATAAATATCCTAGTATATATTGTTTAGAATCTTTATTATTAGCAAAAAGTTTTTGTTCTGCGACTGGTAAGTTATCTTTTTGTAAAAGAATAAATTGATCTTCTATACTATTTTTTGCATTTTCTAGAAAGTTATTTTCAACTTCTTTACTATTTTTTAAGAAAGGAAAAGGTTGTTTAACTCCCACTATTCCATCTCTCGATTTTATAGAATTTTTATTTTTTTCTTCTATTTTGTTACTACTAACGGAAAATTCATTTATACTTTTTATTCCAAAATAAAAAGTTATTATTCCTAGTATACTTATTAAGATGATTATATATTTTTTCTTCATATTACCTCCTTACTTAGATCTTAATACTAAAACTATACCTACTGATATTACAATTATATAACCAATTAAACTTTGAAAATCTGGAAACTCTCCGAAAAACATATATCCAAAAATTCCAGAAAATAATACTTGCGAATAATCAAAAACCGAAATATTTTTTGCTGCAGCAAATTTATATGCAAATGTCACACCGTACTGACCTATGGTTGCACTAATACCTGCTAATAATAACATTAATAATTGATAGTACGTCATAGTTCTATAATCTAAAATTAGATATGGCAGTAACATAAGCGATGATAGACTTGAAAAGAAAAAAATAATAAACTCACCTGATATATTATGTGTTCCTAAATATCTTACACAAGTATATGCTATACCCGCACATAAAGCACCTAATAATGCAGCTAATGCTCCCATACTAATAATATTATTTCCACTTGGCTTAATTATTAATGTAATCCCAATAAAAGCAATAATTATTGCGAAAACTTGAAATTTAGTCATTTCTTCTTTAAAAAATATGTATGATAATATTATAATAATAAAAGGAGACAGTTTTTGAATAATCGAAGAATCAGCTAAGCTTATATGTGAAATAGCGTAAAAATTCAAAACCAATCCTATAGTTCCAAACACACTTCTTGAAATTAGTACTAACCATCCAGTATTATTTCTTGGTATATTTATAACTTTCCAATGTTTAATAAGTGGTATCGAAGATATAAATACAGCTATTATATTTCTAAAAAAACCTTTTTGCATGGATGGTAAATCACCAGACAGTTTAACAAATAAAGACATTAATGCAAATCCAAATCCAGCAATTATTATACACAATATTCCTTTCAAAATATTATTATTATTCATCTTTAAAAATCTCCAATAAATTAAAAACTTGAGACACTGTATTTTCTAAGTTTGAAATTGCAATTTTCTTATTCATAGCTTCATCTAGAGTTGAAATTCCTCTCAAAATAGAAAATGAAGCGTCAATAATACCTTTAGTACTAGCGTTTAGTGTGTATATCTCCTTATCTGAAATAGTTCCAGCTAAAAATATAACTGATTTTTTATATTTTTTTGCCAATCTTGCTATCTCAATTGGGGCTTTCCCCATAAAGCTCTGCAAATCTAATTTACCTTCTCCAGTAATTACTATTTCTACCTCTTTTATTTTTTCTTCTATTTTGAGGTATTCTATCATAAAATCAGAACCTTTTTTAATTTCAGAGTTTGTAAAAGTTAGAAAACCATAGGCTAAACCACCTGCAGCACCACTACCTAAAATATTTGAATAATTTGTATTATACTTATTATACACTATTCTTGTAAATTTATTAACATAATCATCTACAATCTGAAAATTTTCTTCCTTTAGTCCTTTTTGTTTAGAAAAGACATATGTAGCTCCTTCTTGTCCACATAAAATGTTTTCAACATCACTAACAAGTGTAAACTTAGCATTTTTTAGATTTTCATTTAAATATGAGTCATCAATTCTATTTATTTTACTTAAAGCATTTATACCGTGTATACATTCATTATTATTTTTATCAAAGAATTTATACCCTAAAGCACTTAGCATGCCAATGCCACAATCATTAGTTGCACTTCCTCCAAGACCTATAATAAAATCTCTAATATTTTCCTGGAGTAATGATTTTATTACTTCTCCTAAACCATAAGTACTTGCTAGGTATGGATTTTTTTCACTTACTTTTTTTAGACCAATTATTTCTGCTACTTCTATAACTGCTTTCTTATTATCATAATCAACTAAATAACTAGCTTTAATTTTCTCACCCATGGCATTAGTGACTAGTACTTCTTTTTTAGAAAAATCATTAAAAATATCTAAAAAACCGTCTCCGCCATCCGCAATTACTTCTGGTTCTATTTCAATATTTTTATACCTACTATTAGCTAATTTTGAAATTAATTCTGCTATTTCCCTTGAGGTCAACGAACCTTTAAATTCATTTACAGCTACCAATATTTTCATAACTTCCACCTTAATTATTTTTACTTTGTTAATTTTTTATTATAAATTAATTTAATTTATATTTATATCTTAATAAATAAAAAAACTTTTATTATTTTTACACAAATACTTTAAATTTCCTGTTTTTTTTAGTATAATATTTATGTAAAGTTGTTTGACTTTATTTGGGCTTATAACCTGGAATTATTTAAAACTCTTACTATAGAGTTAAATACTACATATTTAATCATTATGATTAATAACATACAGTCTTAATTATATATATTGTTTAACAAACTACTTTTAGTTTTACAATTAACAGTAATCCTCATGTTTGTGCCAGTAACTACAATTTATATGATTAGAATTATATATTAACATAGTACATAGAAATTCCAGTGCCCACCCTACGTTAATATTTACTGTATAAAACCACGGAAGTTTACCCCTAAACTACCGTGGTTATTTTTATTTATCTCTTTTCAATAAATAATTAGCAAAGTCTTCCAATAAATTATTTTCTAATTTTCTTGAAATTTCTATTGCATTTGTTGTGTGTTTTTCTAGTAACTCTTTACATTCATCTATTCCATAAAAACTAAGATAAGTAATCATATCTTCATCACTTGGTAATTTACCTATTTTTTCAAATTCACCATAATAATCTAAAATATCATCTTTTATTTGATACGCTATACCTAGCTCTTTACCAAAACTTCTTATATAATCTAAATCCGATTCTTTTCGAGCTATTTTACAAGCAAAATCAAGCGGTAATTCTATTAGTCTACCTGTTTTTAAACTATGCATCAATTTTAGATAATTAGCGTCAACTTGATAGTTTTTTTGCTTAACATCGTATACCTGACCAGCAATCATTCCCATTGCACCAGAATAATTAGCAAATTGTTGGATAAGATTAACTTTAAGAGTATCATTTATATTTGCTTTACTTAACACTTCAAATGCTAATGTTAGCATTGAATCACCAGTTAGAACTGCAATATCTTGTCCATATACTCGGTGATTAGTTGGTTTTCCCCAGCGATAATCGTCATTATCCATTTCAGGTAAATCATCATGAACCAATGAGTAAGTATGTACTAATTCTATTGCTAATGCAACGTCAAAATATTCTTTATAATCTATATTATAAAATTTTAATAAATATAAAAACGATAATGGTCTTATTTTTTTCCCATCATTAACCAATGAATAAATAATTGATTCCTTTAATAATTCAGGAATTTCTAGGTTTTCTATATATTCTTTTGCATAAATATTTAAAGAATTTCTATTTTCATTTATAAATTGCTCGAAACTATTCATTTGTTTTAATATCCTCAGTTAGTCTATGAACTTCTTTTTCTGCATTTTCTATAATTGTATTACATTTTTTTACTAGGTCTATACCTTTTTTATATTTTTCTAACGATTCCTCTAATGAGAGTTGTCCTGATTCTAATTCAGAAACAATTTTTTCAAGATTAATTAAATTTGACTCAAAATTTTCTTTAGCCATTACTCTACTCCTTCTTCTATTGTATCAATTACATTACATTCTAATAAACCATCTGAAAGCCTTACAGATATATTATCATTTTTATTAACACTTTTTACTGATGTAATTTTATTATCATTTAAATATGTAATTGAGTATCCTTTTTTTAATATATTAATAGGAGAATTCGCCTCAAGGCTATCAACTTTTTTAATGAAATATTCTTTATATGGACCTATAACATCTATCTTTTGGAATATTTCTTTAGAAATAGTTAATTCAGATTTCTTATCCTTAATTAAGTTATTTAATCCTTTGGATAATTCTTTCTCTAACAAATAAACTTTTTCTTTATAAACGTTATAAATATTTGTGTAATTTCTAAAGTAAGGATTTGAATTACTATTTGCTATCCTAGTTCTATATTCTTCTAATATATAAGACATTCTTCTATTTAATTTATCACTATTAAAAGATAATCTATTTTTTATATCTATTATATTTGGGGTTACTAATTCTGCAGCTGCAGTCGGCGTTGATGCCCTAACATCTGACACAAAATCTGATAACGTTGTATCTGTCTCATGGCCAATTCCTGTTACAATAGGAGTTTTACAATTAAAGATTGCTCGAACTACTTCTTCAGTATTGAAACTCCACAAATCTTCAATCGATCCTCCTCCACGTCCTAATATAATTACATCATTATCTTCACTATCAGCAAGAATAATATTTTTTACAATATCTTCAACTGAATTTTCTCCTTGAACTAAAGTTGAATAAACATTAATTTTAGCAATTGGAAATCTTCTTTGTATTGTTCTAGTCATATCTTGTATAGCAGCACCTGTTTTTGCTGTTATTAAAGCAATTTTTTGACTGAATTTTGGAATATCCTTTTTAAACTCTGACGAAAATAAGCCTTCTTTTTCAAGCTTTTCTTTTAATTCTAAAAACTTCTGATATAGTTCACCAATACGATCTTTTTTCATATCGATAACTAATAGGTTATGTTCGCCTCTTGGAAAATAAAAGTTTATTTTAGACTTAATTAAGACTGTATCACCATCTTTAAACTCACGATTCTTAGCACCGAACCAAACTGCATTTATTCTTGTATTTTCATCTTTAATAGAAAAATAAATATTATTATTATTGTGTAGTTTAAAATTTGATATCTCACCCTTTATATATATTTCACCTAGATAAGGGTCTAAAATAAACTTTTTCTCAATATATTTATTTAATGCCGTAACAGTTAAATATGCTCTTTCTTCCAATAATTTTACCTCTTATTTAGTTGAAGTTTCAACTATACCTTTTAATACTCCATTAATAAATTTATAGCTATCATCTTTTTCACTATATTTTTTTGAAAGTTCTACAGCTTCGTTTATAGAAACTTTATATGGAATATCTGTAAATAAAATTTCATACGTAGATATTCTTAAGATTTGCCTATCCATTTTAGATAAACGTTCTAACTTCCAACCTTTTAAATTATTAGATATTATTTCATCAATTTGTTCTTTTTTCTCAAAAATATCATCAAGAGTTCTAGTTACATATTCACTACCTGAAACGTCATCTACTTCAAATTCTAATAATTCTCTATAATCTAAATCTGTATTTTCTACTTGAAATAAAATTTTAAATACTGATTCTCTTAATTCATGTCTACTTTTCATTAGTATCTCCTAATTAAAAATCAATTCCTATAATATTTACATTAACAGTTTTAGTATTAATTTCTGTCATATTAAAAATAGAATTTTTCACATTTTCTTGAATTTTTCTTGCAGTTTTAGCGATTGAATATCCTGATTTTAAATTACAGTATACATCGATAAGTAATTCATCGCCAACGAATTCTAGTTCTACTCCTTTAGAGTATACTTTTTTTCCTAATAATTTTGATACACCTTCTACTTCACTTGCAGCAATATTTGCAATAACCGTTAAGGCACTTGGATTAATTTCTACTTTTCCTAATTTTTTGTTTTCCATATTAAGAATCCTCCTAATTTATCTTAAATAATCTATACTATAATAATTCAATATTAAACCGAATTACTATAAAGATTATTATATCCATAATAATCTACACCATTATACCATATTTTCATTAAAAAAGGGAGTAATATAATATATTTATATTACAAAAAAATAAAACAAGGGATGTAATAATTAATACTACAGCTCCCTTGTTCTTAAGGTAAGGTAAGGCAATATATTATTAAATATTAGCTATTAATTCTTCAAATGCTTTATCAATATTATTTTTATTCTTAGCTCCTGCTTGTGCCATGTCTGGACGTCCACCTCCACGACCTTCACAGACAGTTGCTAAAACATTTACAAGTTTTCCAGCATTATATTTATCTGTAATAGCTTTATCCACTGCAACTACAAAGTTAACTTTATCATCATTTATTGAAGCAAATGCTATAACATAGTTTTCTAATTTAGATTTAGCATTATCTACAAGTTGTTTTAAATGATTCATATTTTCAGATTCAACTAAACTTGTAAGTACGTTTATACCATTAACTTCTTTAATATTATTTACTAGATTGTTTAACTCTGCATTAGCTATTTTTTGTTGTAAACTTTCTTTTTCTTTAGAAAGTTTTTTTATTTCAGTTTGTAAATTAGTTACTTTTTCTACTACATTTGAAGTATTAGCTTTTGTTAATTTTTCAACAGTACGAAGTGTCTCTTCTTGTTGTCTTAAATACTCATATGCGGCTCTTCCTGTTAGCGCTTCTATTCTACGAACTCCTGCAGCGATCCCAGTTTCAGAAATAATTTTGAAAATTCCTACTTCACTACTGTTTGAATTATGTGTACCACCACACAGTTCTATTGAGTAATCACCAATCGAAACTACTCGAACAATATCTCCATATTTTTCGCCGAACAATGCTTGAGCTCCTAATTTTCTTGCTTCGGCAATTGGCATTTCTTCAGTTTTAATTTCTAACGCATTCCATATTTGTTTATTAACTTCTTGCTCTACTTTTTCAATTTCTTCTTTTGTTAAAGGTGCAAAATGAGTAATGTCAAATCTTAGTTTTTCATCAGTTACAAGAGATCCAGCTTGTTTTATATGTGAACCTACTTCATGACGTAGTGCTTCATTTAGTAAGTGGGTAGCTGTATGATTTTTCTCAACATTCAATCTAAAGTCTCTGCTTACAATTAGTTCATATTCATTTCCAACTTTAAATTCCCCTTCTAGTACTTTCACAAAGTGAATGTGACGTTTATCAGGTAGTTTTTTAACATCAAGTACTTTGGCTTTAAATCCATTAGCTAAGATTTCACCATGGTCTCCAATTTGACCCCCACTCTCTGCATAAAATGGTGTTTTTTCAAATACAACTTTTACAACTTCTTCATCAGAGTATTTATCTAATAAATTATCTTCTTTATCAACTATAGCTAATAGCTTAGAAGATACTTCAAATTGAGTATATCCTATAAATTCACTATTTCCGATAATTCTGCTATATAAATCTGATTGAACTTGCATTGATGAATCATCTTGTCTTGATGATCTTGCACGTTCTTTTTGTTTTTCCATTTCTTCATTAAATCCATCGATATCAACTTTTAAACCATATTCTTCAGCGTATTCTTCTGTTAATTCAATTGGGAAACCAAAAGTATCATATAACTTAAATGCATCTTTACCTGAAATGATTTTTGTAGTATCTTTAACTTCACTAACAATACCATTTAAAATAGCTTCTCCCTCATTAAGAGTTTCATGGAATCTATCTTCTTCTTTAAGAATTACATCCTTAACAAAATCAGCTGATTCTTTTACATTTGGATAATAATCATTCATTATTTCTGCAACTACATCAGTAAGTTTATACATAAATGAATTATTTAAATCTAAAACTTTAGCAAAACGAACTGCTCTACGAAGTAATCTTCTCAGTATATAACCTCTACCTTCATTTGATGGAAGAGCTCCATCTGCAATAGCAAATACAACAGTTCTTATATGGTCAGCGATAACTTTAAATGCAACATCTTGTTCATCGTTAACACCATATTTTTTCCCTGATAACTTCTCGATTTCACTAATTATAGGCATAAATAAATCAGTATCAAAGTTTGTTGGAACATCTTGTAATACAGATGCTATTCTTTCAAGTCCCATTCCTGTATCAATATTTTTGGCAGGCAGTTCTGTATAAGTACCATCTGCATTATGGTTATATTGACTAAATACTACATTCCAAACTTCAAGATATCTTTCATTTTCTCCACCTGGATACATCTCTTCTTTTGGTGATTTTGTATCTGTTTCTTCTCCACGATCATAGAATATTTCAGTATTCGGTCCTGAAGGCCCTTCACCTATATCCCAAAAGTTACCTTCTATACGAATAATTTTTTCTTCTGGTAATCCAATTTGATTATGCCAAATATCGTATGCCTCAGTATCTTCAGGATGTATAGTTACTGATAATTTCTCTTTCTCTAAACCTAACCATTTTTCAGATGTTAAGAATTCCCAAGCCCAAGCAACTGCTTCAGGTTTAAAATAATCTCCAATTGAAAAGTTTCCTAACATTTCAAAAAAAGTATGGTGACGAGCTGTTTTACCAACATTTTCAATATCATTAGTACGAATTGATTTTTGTGAGTTTGTAATTCTAGGATTTTCTGGAATTACACGTCCATCAAAATATTTCTTTAAAGTTGCTACCCCTGAGTTAATCCATAATAATGTTGGATCATCTACTGGAACTAGTGAAGCACTAGGTTCTATTTTATGTCCTTTTTCTACAAAGAAGTCTAAAAACATTCTTCTAATTTGTGTTGATGTTAATTGTTTCATTTTTGTCTCCTTAAAATATAAAAATAAAAAAGTCCCTTGTGTAAAGTTAATTACACAAGGGACGACCTTAATCGTGTTACCACCCTAATTCAAGTATATATTATACTCCTCATTAGTATTTATAACGGCTTATCTGCCGATGAAGTTATATATAGGTAGCATAAAAGTAATATTATGAATCTTTCTCACCGCTAGATTCTCTCTGAAAATAATATTTAATTACTTTCAATTCCTATACTTCATTAGTTATGTAAATTTATTATATACATTTGTAATTCATTTGTCAATAGATTTATTTTGAATTTCTCATTTCAATCATTGCTTTTTTCTGCCAAAACTTCATATTTCTTTTTATTGTATCAAATCCATAGACAAAATTAAGAGTATCTAAACTATTAATTTCTTTTTTATTTGATGATTTTTTTTGTTTGAAATTTAAGGTAGCATTAATTTTATTATCTTTAATAGATAATACTTTAACTTCTAAAATCTCATCTTGTTTTATATAACTACTAATATCAAAAATAAAACAATTAGTTATCTCTGAAATATGAATTAATCCAACTTGACCATCTTTTGTTTCTATAAATGCTCCATATGGTTTTACAGCAGTAACCTTAACCTTAATTATATCTCCAGGGGAGATTTCTCTATAGCTCATTTTTTATTCTCTCTACAACTTTATCAACAGTAAATCCGTACTCTTCAATTACTTTGTTCGCTGGAGCAGATGCACCAAAACTATCAATACCAATAGCTAATCCATCTAATCCAACATATTTATACCATAAAGCTGTGTTACCCATTTCTAATGATACACGTCTGCGAACACTACGTGGTAATAATTCTTCTTTGTATTCTTTAGGTTGTTCTTCGAATAACTCTACAGATGGCATACTTACTACACGAACTTTAGAACCATCTTTTTCTAATTCTCTAGCTACATCCACTGCTAATGCAACTTCTGATCCTGTACCTATTAAAATAGTATCGAAATCTGAAGAAGTTTCATAAACAACATATGCACCTTTTGAAACTTTTTCAAAAGAAGTATTTTCTAAAATTGGAAGATTTTGACGAGTTAATACAAGTGATGTTGGTTTATTATTAACTTTTTGTGATAAATACCATGCGCCTTGCGCTTCAGTAGCATCTGCTGGTCTGAAAACATAACTATTTGGTATAGTTCTTAATGATGCTAAATGCTCAATAGGTTCATGAGTAGGACCATCCTCACCAACAGCAATACTATCATGAGTAAATACATATGTTACTGGAAGTCCTTGTAAAGCTGATAATCTTAATGCAGCTTTTAAGTAATCAGAGAATACAAAGAATGTTCCTCCAAACACTCTGACTCCACCGTGCAACATTAACCCGTTTAAAATAGTCGCCATTCCAAATTCACGTACTCCAAATTGCACATTTCTTGCTAACCTATTTTCATCATCTTGTAAACCATTACCTTTTATAAATGTCATATTTGAGTGTGAAAGGTCTGCTGATCCTCCAAAGAATGTAGGTAAAACTGCAGCTATACTATTAATTGCATCTTGTGATGAATTTCGAGTTGCTTGTGCTTCACCAACACTCTTGAAGCCAAAACTTTCTTTTGATAAACGTTCAATATCTTTTCTTGTTAAAACTTCTTCTAATTCAGCTGCTAATTCAGGATATTTTTCTTTGTATTCTGAATAAACTTTTTCCCAAGATTTATAAGCAGTTTCTCCTCTATCGGCTACTTTTTCTTTAAAGTCTGAATAAACATCTGCCGGAATTTCAAATGGATCATATTCCCAACCAATTTCTTTTCTAAACAGCGCAGTTTCTTCTTCACCTAATGGAGCACCATGAACTCCATTAGTTCCTTGTTTATTAGGTGAACCAGCACCAATAATAGTTTTAACTTCTATAAGTGTAGGTTTATCAGATTTTTTTGCTTCTTCTATCGCCTTACTAATAGCATCTACATTTGATCCTTCTTCTACTAAAATAGTGTTCCAACCATAAGCTTCATATCTTGCACGAACATTTTCAGAGAATGCATCTTTTGTTTCACCATCTAAACAAATATCATTTGAATCATACAACACTACTAATTTATTTAATTTTTGAATTGCTGCAAAACTTGCTGTTTCTGAAGCAACTCCTTCCATAATATCACCATCACCACAAATTACATATGTGTAATGATTAAATAAATCATAACCTTCTTTATTATATTTAGCTGCTAAATATCTTTCAGCTAAAGCCATTCCTACAGCTGTTGATACACCTTGTCCTAGTGGACCAGTAGTAGCATCTACTCCTTTAGTATGACCAAACTCTGGGTGACCAGGAGTTTTTGAACCCCATTGACGGAAGCTTTTGATTTCGTCTAATGAAACATCCTCAAAACCAGAAAGATGTAACAATGAATAAAGTAACATTGAACCGTGCCCAGCAGATAAAACAAATCTATCTCTGTTAATCCAATCTTCTTTTTTTGGATTTACTCTTAAATGATTAGCAAATAATGAATAAGCCATAGGTGCAGCTCCCATTACTACTCCAGGATGCCCAGATTTCGCTTTATTGATAGCATCTACACCTAAAACTTTAATTGCATTTACCGATTTTTGTGACATATTTATGCCCTCCTAAATTTATATTTCTATTCTTCCAGAAATTGCTCTAGATAGTGTAACTTCATCTACATATTCTATATCACTACCAAATGAAATCCCTTGAGCAATTCTAGTAACTTTAATATCCGTATTTTTTAAATATTTTGAAATAAAACTTGCTGTTCCTTCACCCTCAGGTGATGAATTTGTTGCAAGAATTATTTCTTTAACAATTGGATCTTGAGCTCTTTCAAACAGTGATTTAATATTAATATCTAATGGACCAATACCATCCATAGGGGATATCAATCCATCTAAAACGTGGTATACTCCTCTATATTGTTGCATATTTTCCATAGCCACTAAATCATTGTCGTTTGCTACAACACAAATTGTTGATTTATCTCTTGAATTATCTGCACAAATATCGCAAATAGATGTTTCGCATAATCTATGACAAACCTCACAATTTGTAAGTTTTTCTTTTAATTCTACTAATGATTTTGCAAAATTATTTATATCATTATCATTCATCTTTAACGTATGAAACGCAAGACGAATTGCTGTTTTTCTCCCTATTCCAGGTAAAAGTGAATAACTATCTATTAAGTCTAAAATTGGTTTTGGATATTGCATCTTATAGTCCCGGAATATTTAATCCATTTGTAAATTTACCTAAAGTTTCTTCTTTAAGTTGAGTAGATTTTTCTAATGCGTCATTTACTGCTGTTAAAACCATGTCTTGTAACATTTCGATATCTTCTGGATCTACTACTTCTTCTTTAATTTTAATGTCTAAAATTTTTCCATCTCCATTAGCTATTGCAGTAACCATTCCTCCAGAAACTGTACCTTCAACTGTTTGATCTTTTAATCCTTCTTGGGCTGCTAACATATCCTTTTGCATTTTTTGCATTTTTTTCATCATTTGTTGCATATTTCCCATTCCACGCATATTATTTCCTCCTAAATATCTTGTTATATTATAATTCTATTTAAAAACCTATAAATTGTCAATAATTTTCAATATCTTTCATATTATTTCAGTTCTATTTTTCAACTATAATATCTGAAAATAATTGTTCAATTTTTGATATATTTTCCAAGCTTTTTACTTCTTCTTGTTCATCTTTATTTTCAATCAATTTGTCATTACTTGGTGATTCATTTTTAATTTCATCTAGTAAAATATTATACTGATGATCTTGTAAAGTATATATAGAATAATCTACTCCAATATATCTTCTAAATAATTCTTCTAAATACTTTTTATATTTTGAATTTGGAGCCATTTTCATCATATTTTCCGCTTCACTAAATACAAGTAAACCAGCTATTTTAGAAGATGCAACTAATTTACAAGATTTGAATATTTCTCCCATAGCATACATTTCATTGTTATCCGTAGCAAAACTATCATTAATAATTCTTACAAAAACATTTGAAGCATAATTAGTAAAATTATCATTTGAATTATTAATCAACTCCAAAATTTTACTTTTATCTTTAATAATTACCTCTTTTATTTCTACATTTTGAGATGAATGTGAATCATGGATAGTAGTATTTGAGTCATCTATTTTATTATTTAAATTTACTTTTTGATTTTTTAAATGTAATACTTTATTTTCCAATAGTAGAATTCTATTTTCTAATTCTTGTATTTGTGTATTAACAACTATACTTTTACCAGAATTTGATATAATATCTACTTTGTTATCAACTGAATTATCTTTAGAACAAATTTTTACTATACATATTTGCATATAACTTATATATTCAGTTGAAAATCTTATATATTGCTCTGTTTGCGATAAATAATCTATTATTTTATAAAAATAATCAAATGGAATATCTTTTACTATATCCTCAATTTTTTTTATATTATAACTTGTATAATTTGTATTATTTAAATTTTTATAAACTATAATATCTCTAGTTATATTTATTAAATCATTAAGTAATAGTTTTGTATCTTTAGCTTGTGAGACAAAGTCATTATATATAAGTAAAGACTTTGTTACATCCCCTTTTAATAAGTAATTATAAAATTCCAAGATACTATCTTCACTAATAGATGATGTTACTTCTAAAATATTTTCCAAAGTAATTTTTTCAGAATAATTAGATACTTGATCAAGTATACTTATAGCATCTCTCAATCCACCTTTAGCTAAAGTAGCAATTTTCTTTATTGCTTCATCTTCTATCTCTAGATTTTCATTTTTTGAAATATATTTTAATCTGTCTTCTAATTGTTCAACTGATAAGTTTTTAAATTCAAATCTTTGACATCTTGATAAAATTGTCGCTGGTATCTTATGAATTTCAGTAGTAGCTAAGATGAAAATTACATGAGCTGGTGGTTCCTCTAAAGTTTTAAGTAAGGCATTAAATGCTGCTGTTGTAAGCATATGAACCTCATCAATTATATAAACCTTATACTTACCTTCACTTGGTAAAAATTTGATTGCTTCTTTTATATCACGTACTTCATCAACACCATTATTACTCGCGGCATCAATCTCTATAATATCAACATTTTCTTTTTGATATACTTCATTTTTATTCACTTCATTAGCAAATATTTTTGCTATAGAAGTTTTACCTGTCCCTCTAGGACCATAAAACAAGTACGCATGGCTAATTTGATTCTTTTCAATTGCATTATTTAGTACTGAAACTATGTGATTTTGACCAACAATATCATTAAATGATTGTGGTCGATATTTTCTATATAAAGCCTGAAACATACAATCCTCCTATATAAACTTAACTACATAATTATACCACATTTTATATATTACTTATAGTAAAAAAAGCATAGTGAAAATTATTCTCTATACTTTTTACTAAATATTCTTTACAATTAAGTATACTATTACAACAAGAAAACATATACTACTCATTCCAAAACATATATTACCTACAACCTTACTATCTTTAGAATACTTCTCAATATTTTCTGGTAATTTTGCTTCTTCAAAACTAATATCGATGCCATTAATTAAATGAGCATTATCACCTTTTTTTATATATTTTCCTAAAACCAACATAATTATTCCAAAATATAGCACTATCATCATAGTTACAATTGCAAGATATCTTTCAGGTAAAAAAAATAACAATAATGTCATTAATTCTATTGGTAATATTGTAATTAATAGTGCAGTACTTTTCTTCATATAATAATTCTCCCTTCATGTATATATATTATTATATAATATAATTTAAATCGTTACAATTATGGGTAAAAAAAGGAGATTATCCTAATAAAGATAATCTCCTTTAATTTAATTTCTATTATTTATTTTAAACTTCAAGAATAAGTCATTGTATAACTGGAGCATTGCTGGTGATAAGTCCTCATATACTTCAGCTTTTTTAATACTACTTAAATCAGGATAGAACTGCTCATCAGAAGTAACATCCTCTGGCAGTAACTCCTTAGCTTTTTCGTTTGGTGTAGCATATCCTATAAATTTAGCATTTTGTGCTGCATTTTCTGGCCTAAGCATAAAGTTTATAAACTTATAAGCTGCATCTTCATTTTTTGAAGTTTTAGGAATAACTATATTATCAAACCAAAGATTTGTCCCCTCTTTAGGTACTGAATATACCATATTCTCATTTTCTGTCATTATTGCTGAAGCATCTCCTGAAAAGACAACAGAAACCCAAGCTTCATTATTAATCATTAGCATTTTTTTCTCATCAGAATTTATAGCTTTAATATTTTTATGTAATAATTCTAATTTCTTCTCAGCTAAGTTAAGATCAACTTCATTTGTATCATTAACAGAATTCCCTTCTGATTGTAAGGCTATTCCCATCATTTCTCTTGCACCATCAATAAGAAGAATATTATTCTCTAAACGGGCATCCCATAAATCATCCCATTTTTCAAATTTTAAATCACTTGGAACTTTAGTTTTGTTATAGATAATTCCTAATGTCCCCCAGAAATACGGAACTGAGTATTCATTATTCGTATCAAACGAAAGATTTAAAAATTGTGGATCAATATTATCAAATCCTTCAAGTTTACTATGGTCTAATTTTTTTAATAAATTAAGTTTCTTCATTTTTTTTATCATATAATCTGAAGGTACAACTATATCATAGGGAGTTGATCCTGATTGTATTTTAGTTAACATTGCCTCATTTGAATCGAATGTTTCATATACAACAGAGATTCCCGTTTCTGCTTCAAATTTTTTTATTAATTCTGGATCAATATACTCTCCCCAGTTAAAAATAGTAAGTGTTTGTTTCTCTCCGCTATTTGAGCTATCGATAAAGTTTCTACTATACAATAATCCCAAACAAATAACAATTATTGATAAGGCTGAAATAAGTAATTTTTTCATATTATCTTACCTCCCTTTTTAATTTACTTGTATTAATTATATAGTATACAATTACTCCAACTACTACAAATAAAGTTAATACAGTAGATAATGCATTGATTTGTAAATTGATTCCTTGTCTTGCCATTGAATATATTTCAACTGATAATGTTTGGAATCCATTACCTGTAACAAAGAAAGTTACTGCAAAATCATCAAGTGAGTAAGTAAGTCCCATAAAGAAACCTGCTAGAATTCCGGGAGTAATATAAGGAATAACTATTTTACTTAAAACTTGTGGATATGTTGCTCCTAAGTCAACAGCAGCATCAATCATAGATTTTGGCATTTCATATAATTTTGGTAGCACCATCAATACTACTATCGGTATACTAAAAGCTATATGTGATAGTAAAACTGACCAAAAACCTTGAATACTATCAATTCCTAATTGTTTTCCTATAAATGTAAACATAAGTAAGAATGAACATCCAATTATTACGTCTGGACTCACAATTAAGATATTATTACCAATTAAAAAGCTATTTTTCTTTTTGTTAGATTTTAATGAATATATTCCTAATGCACCTAATGTTCCAAATACAGCTGAAAATAATCCACATAATAAAGCTACTACCACAGTATTAATAATAATTACCATCATTCGTTTATTTTCTAGTAATTCGCTATAATGTTTCCAAGAAAAGCCTTCAAAATCTATCATTGTTTTTCCAGAATTGAACGAGTAGTACGCCAAATAAATTAGAGGAATATATAATATAACAAATATAACAATTAAATATAATCTTGATGTTAATTTCATTATTTTCTTCCTCCTATTTCTACCTTGTCTTTTGTATTTGTAAGTATCATTATTATTCCCATTACTACAATCAAGAATACAGCAATCGTAGATCCTACTCCCCAGTTTTGAGTAACAAGGAAATGTTCCTCTATTGCAGTTCCTAAGTTTATTATTTTATTACCTGCAATAAGCCTTGTTATCATAAATAGAGATAATGCTGGAATAAATGTTACTTGAATACCAGTTTTTACACCATTAATACTCAAAGGAAAAATAATCTTTCTAAATGTAGTTCTAAAATCAGCTCCTAAGTCATAAGAAGCTTCTATTAGGTTTTTATTAATCCCAACAACTGAATTGTATATTGGTAGTAACATAAATGGTAAGAAAATATAACTAGAAACAAATACAAAACTAAATGAGTTAAATAATAAACTTTGTGTCCCTATTCCTATATATTCTAGAAAACTATTTATTGTTCCATATTCACCAAATAATCCCAAGAAAGCATAAGTTTTTAATAATATATTAATCCATGTTGGTAAAATTATAAGTAATAATAATAATTCACTATATTTACTTTTACTTATAATAAATGCTAATGGATAACTTATCACTAAACAAATTAATGTAATTAAAAATGCATACCAAAAACTATAAAGTGTCATCAATACATAAGTACTACTAAAAAACACTTGATAATTTGATAGAGTGAAATTTCCATTAATATCTCTGAATGAATAGTATACAATTAGTAAAATCGGAAATACTACAAAAAGTAACATCCACAATACATATGGAATCATAAAAAGTGAGCGAGTTTTTTTATTAAACATTTCTATTCCTCCTCTTCATATGATTCTAAACGTGCATCGAACTCTTCTTCTGTTTCTCCTGGTACCATAATATGGATTGCTTCAGGATCAAAGTTAAGACCAACAGCTGAACCAGGTTTTGCTTCTTTAGTAGAGTGTACAATCCATTCATTATATTGATCATCTAAACAACAAATTTCATAATGTACACCTCTAAATAATTGTGTGTCAACTACAACATTAATTTTACCCTTTTCCATAGAAGTAATTTCTAAGTCTTCAGGTCTAATTACTACCTCTACTCTTTTATTTTTATCTAAACCAGCATCAACACATTCGTATTGTTTCCCATAAATTTCTACTAAGTAATCATCTAACATTACTGCATTAACAATATTAGATTCACCTATAAAATCTGCAACAAACCTATTAACTGGTTCATCATAAATATCAAGTGGAGTTCCACTTTGTTCAATTTTTCCATTATTCATAACGAATATGTAATCACTCATTGCTAAAGCTTCTTCTTGATCATGTGTTACATATATGAAAGTTATACCTGTTTGCTGTTGTAATTCACGAAGTTCATATTGCATCTCTTGACGTAATTTTAAATCAAGTGCAGATAATGATTCATCAAGCAAAATAATTTCAGGTTCATTGACAATTGCACGTGCAATAGCTACACGTTGCTTTTGCCCTCCACTCATTTCACTAATATCTCGTTTTTCAAATCCTACAAGGTTAACTTGTTTTAAAGCCTTCTTTACTTTTTTATTTATTACTTCTTTTTTTTCATTTTTTATTTTTAAACCAAAAGCTACGTTTTCAAAAACATTCATATGTGGAAATAGAGCATAATCTTGAAAAACTGTATTAACTTGGCGTTTATTAGCTGGTAAATCATTTACAACCTTATTATCTAATAGTACATCTCCTGAAGTTGGACTTAAAAAACCACCAATCAGCTTTAAAATTGTACTTTTACCACATCCACTTGGACCTAATAATGTATAAAATTTTCCTTTTTCTATTTCTAAATCAATATTCTTTAATACTTTTGTATTACCAAATGACATTGATACATCCTTAAATTCAACGATATTTGACATTTCTTTCTCCTTATAAATATGAATTAGTTGCTACAATCAAAATTTCACACTCTTCATCAAATGGATTTGATAATCTATGTTCTGATGTAGCTAAAAAATAAAATGATTCTTTTTCAGAAGCAATATATTCTTCTTCTCCAAGTTTTAGCTTGCATTTCCCACGCAAAACGTAACATAATGTTTCTGACTCTGAAGGAGAAAAAGTTTTATAATTACTTTTTTTTTCTAATTTAAGAATTAATGATTCCATTTCTTTTTCATTAGATTCTGGTACTAACCATGTTAGTTCGTATCCATCGTCAGTCTCCTCATAACTAGTTTGATCATCTAACGAATAATACACTTTTTGGCTAGTGCTTTCTTTATCAAAAAAATCTTTTGGAGCACATCCCAGAACTTTTAATATATTAAAAAATGTTTCCATAGATGGTGATGCTAAATCACGCTCTACTTGGGAAATATATCCTTTACTTAAATCAGTGCGTTCCCCTAATTCTTCTTGGGTGAGATTTTTTTGGATTCTCAATCTTTTTAATCGTTCTCCTATCGAGTACATATTATCTCCTTTCATTAAAGTAACAATTAAACTATTTCTATGTTTATTATTATCTTACTTTTTGTTAAAAAGGTTTAATATCAATAAACTTTTTGTCGTAAAAGTATTTTATTATTAAACTATAAGTTTACTATTACTAAATACATGATTAATAATACTATAAATAGCCTATAAAATCAACAGTAAATTTAAATTTTATACAATAATTTATTAGTATAAAAAAAGAAACTAGTTATTAATTCCTAGTTTCTTAAAATTTCTATATTAAAATAATTTTATTACTTTATTTATATCTTCTTCCGTAGTAGACCAATCTGTTACTAACCTTATAACAGAATTATTTTCGTCATAATTTTCCCAAATTGAAAAATTAATAAATTTCTGTAATTTTTTAATCTTTTCATTTTCTAATATTATAAATTGTTGGTTTGTTGGGGAGTTAATAAAAAATTTATAATTATTAGCTTTTAAGTTTGTTTTTAATATATTAGCCATATTTATTGCATTTTTACTAATTTTAAAATATAAATCATTAGTAAAAAGAGCATCAAATTGCACTCCAAGTAATCTCCCCTTCGCTAACAATCCTCCCATTTGTTTAATTAAAGTTAGAAAATTATTTGGTACGTAACTTTTATTTGAAAAAACAATAGCTTCACCACAAAGCGCCCCCACTTTTGTTCCACCTATGTAGAAAATATCGCATAAATTTGCAAATTCATTAAAAGACATATCACACTCTCTCGCAACTAAACCATATCCTAATCTAGCTCCATCCACGTATAATGGAATATTGTTTTCTTTACAAACATCATATAATTCTTTCAACTCATCTTTTGAGTACAATGTACCATATTCTGTTGGGTATGTGATATAAACCATTCCTGGCCTTACCATATGCATTTTAATTTCATCTTTATTATAATTTTCTATATAATTATTTACATCAATTGCTCTAATTTTTCCTTCATAATTTTTAAGTTCTATTACTTTATGTCCCCCTACCTCAATAATCCCTGCTTCGTGTGTACTTATGTGACCGGTATCTGGAGCAATTACTCCTTCACATTGCTTCAATACACTTCTAATTACTGTTGCATTAGTTTGTGTTCCACCTACTAAAAAATATATCTCAGAATCTTCTTTTCCACAAGATTTTTTAATTTTATCTTTTGCACTAGAACAATAGCTATCAAATCCATAACCTAATTCTACCTGCATATTTGTTTCTAAAATTTTCTCAATTACTTTTGGATGAGCTCCCCTCGAATAATCATTATTAAAAAATAAAGTCATTATAATTTCTCCCTTCTTTTTACTTTATCGATTCTATAAAGTATAATATAATTAAAACAACTAAAATTTAAATAATATATTAATATGATTTAAATAAAAATTATATTATGATTATATAAATATTCTAACTCAAATACAATTGTATTTGCAATAATCATCAGTAATTAAAGGAGAAATTATGCATTTTAATATTTTAAATGATTATAAAAGTGTTGAAGATTATTTAGTTAAATTTTTAAATATTTCTAAGAAAAATCTTCATTTAATAAGAATGCAATCACATCATGACAATAATACAATTTTAACTAATAATAATGTAGAAAAGCTTAACACCCCATTATCTAAAAATGATATTCTTGAATTAAATATAGAATTATCAAAATCAGATTATTTAATAAACAACAGCTTATCAATAATAAAAGAATTTGAAGATCCATATTTACTAGTAGTTTCTAAACCATTTGGAATCAAAACTCATCCGAATGATATTAGTACTGAAGACGATACTTTAGTTAATTATTTAATCTCTGACTATCAGTATCTAGAACCTATTCATCGATTAGATATTGATACTTGTGGATTGGTAATTTTTTCAAAAACACCATTAATAAAATCAAAACTTGATAAGATGTTGGAGAATCGTGAAATTAAAAGATTTTATACAGCACTTATAAAAAATAATATAAAACCACAAACCATAAAAACAAATATAGGAAGAGATATTCATGAAAAAAATAAAATGGTAGTTACAAGTAAAGGAAAACACGCAGTAACAAATATACTTTCTTGTGAAAAAATCGATCAAAATAAATTTATGGTTAAGATTTCTCTAGATACAGGAAGAACTCACCAAATTCGAGTTCACTTATCATCAATTGGAAATGCAATTATTGGAGACAAACTTTATTCTAAAGATGGATATAAATATGATAAGATGTACCTTGGGGCATTAAAAGTAGAATTAAATCATCCGGTTACTAACGAGAAACTTGATATAATATCCTCATTAAGTAAGGAATTCTATATAGAAAAATAGACTCAAGAAATTCTTGAGTCTATTTCTTATTTTAAGCTTTCTACATAACTATATGCTGCTTGAGCTGCAATTGCCCCATCTGATGTAGCTGTTACTACCTGTCTTATTTCTTTTTCTCTAACATCTCCAGCTGCAAAAATTCCAGGAATTGTCGTTTCAAGTTTTTCGTTAGTAGGTATATATCCAGATGAATTTGTAATTCCTAAATCAATAAAATCACTAGTTTGAGGTATCATACCTACGTAAATGAATATTCCATCTGCAGGAATAGAACTAATTTCTTCAGTTTTTACATTTCTAATCTCAACTGTTGAAACTTTTCTTTCACCTTTGATTTCAGTAACTACACTATCCCATATAAATTCAATATTATCTTTTGCAAATGCTCTATCCTGTAAGATTTTTTGTGCTCTTAATTCGTCACGTCTATGAACAATTGTAACTTTAGAGACAAGATTAGATAGATATAGTGCTTCTTCAACAGCAGAGTCACCTCCACCAACTACTACTACTTCTTTATTTCTAAAGAAAGCTCCATCACAAACAGCACAGTAGCTTACTCCTTTACCTGAGAATTCTTCTTCTCCTGGTACATTAAGATTTCTATGCTCAGAACCTGTTGCAATAATAACCGTTTTTGTTACATAAACTGTTGAGCCAGCAGTAACATATTTTAAGTTTTCTTTTACCTCTATTTTAGTAATATTGCCAAACGCGAATTCAGTACCAAATTTTTTAGAATGCTCAAACATTTTTTCTGATAACTCAGGTCCTGTTATATGTTCGTATCCAGTATAGTTTTCAATTTCTTCTGTAGATTGCATTTGTCCACCTGGGTACTTTCTTTCTAACATAAGAACTGACATATTAGCACGTGAAGCATAAATTGATGCTGTCATACCAGCTGGACCTGCTCCAACAATAATTAAGTCATAAATTTTTTCTGTCATAGTTTCCACCCTCTTTTTATGATTCTTTATACAATATTTTTTTGTCTTTAAATTTTGTATTAAGCACTATTAAGTATATCAAACTTCCTACTACAAATACCAGTGAAAGTACTTGTGAAATACGTAAACTACCTATATATAAAGAGTCTGTTCGCATACCTTCAACGATAAATCTCTCGACACCATATAATATGATATACGTTGCAAACACTTCACTTTGAGATAATTTATTTCTTAATAATATTAATATAATTACCGCTATAAAGCACCAGAAACTCTCGTATAAAAAGGTAGGTTGTCTGTATGCTCCATCAATAAACATATTATCTATTATAAATTTTGGAATAAATCTATCTTCTAAATATGAACGACTTACTTCTCCTCCATATGCTTCATGATTAAAGAAATTACCCCAACGTCCAAGCATTTGACCTACTAATAAACTTGGTGCAATTATATCTAAAAGTTTTATTATTTTAATTTTTCTTTTTCTAGCGAAGAAATATAATACAATAAAGCCACCTAATAGGCCTCCATAGATAGCTATTCCTCCGTCCCATATCGCAATAATTTCATCCTTATGATTTGAATAATAATCCCATCGAAACACAACATAATAAGCTCGAGCGAAAATAAATGCTACTGGTAGAGCCATTAATAAAAGATCTAACATCGTATCCTTTGGTAATCCTCTTTTTGAAGCTTCTCGTTCAGCCATTAAATATGCTACTAACACTGTCGTAGCAATTATTATTCCATACCAATAAATTGGTTTTGTAGATAAATGAAATGCAATTGGATTAATGTATCCTAAGCTCATGTTTATTCTCCTTTGCTACTTTCTGTATTATTTCTTTTAATTTCCTGTTCTAGCCTGCTAGTAAAATCTTTAGCAGTATTTGTTCCCATTTGATTTAAACGATAATTCATTGCTGCAGATTCAATAATAATTGCAACGTTTCGTCCTGGTCTAACTGGGATAGTTTTCTTTTCTATTTTAGAATTTAATATTTCTTGTTTTTCATTATTTAAACCAATACGATCATATTGTTTAGACTCATCCCATGTTTCTAAATGAATATTTAGTTGAAGTCGTTTCTCATTTCGAACTGCCCCAGTTCCAAATAATGTCATTACATTGATAATCCCTAGTCCTCTTATTTCTAAAAAGTGCTTAATTAAAGGAGATTCGCATGTTCCAATTAAGTACTCCTTCTGAAGCTCCCTAATATCTACTCTATCATCTGCTATTAGGCGATGCCCCCTTTTTATTAGTTCTAATGCTATTTCACTTTTACCAATACCACTTTCTCCAGTTAATAGTATACCAATCCCATAAACCTCAATAAATACACCATGTACCGATGTAGTTGGAGCAAACATATTTTGCAGATGATATGTAATAAATCCCATTAACTTAGTAGTTTCAGAGTTGCTACGTAGTACAGGCGTATCATATTTATTAGAGGCTTCTATTAATTCATTCGGAATATCTAAACCTCGTGATACAATTATACAAGGAGTAATCCTTGTACATAACATACCCATTCTAGAACTTTTTTCTGCGTCAGTTAATAACTTAAAGAAAGATAACTCACTCGTACCAAGTATCTGTACTCTCTGGGGGGTGTAATGCGAGAAATAACCTGCTAACTGTAATGCAGGTCGTGATAACTCCCCTGTAGTTATTTCCCTATCTAGTCCTTTTTCTCCACTAATTATTTCTAAATCTAATTTTTCAATTAGATCTCTTGTTGTTACTATTTTCATTTAGTTTTCCTTACTATTTTATATTTAGATTAGATTAAGGTCATCTATCAACCTTTAGAATTTTTTTATTATTATCTTTCTATCACTACTATTTAATAATGCATTAAATATAGATATAAATATTGCTAAGAAAAATGCTGAGCCAAATGATGCCACTTCAAAATGGGGTGACAATAAATATGACACAAACATAATCAATAAAGCATTAATTATAACTATAAAAATACCAAAAGTCATAATAATTGGAACTATACTTACCATCAATATTATTGGCCTAATGAACATATACAATATAGTTAAGAGCAATGCACCATAGAACCCGTATATTGGTTTATCAATCCTAAGACTTCCATTAAATAGACCTGAAAATGCAATGACTATTAAGCAATTTACTACAGTACTCTTAATAAAAGTCCAAAGTAAAGATTTACTATTTTTCATTTATAATCCTCTTTTTTATTCTTAAAATTCTTTTAAGCTCATATAATACAGAAAGTGGAAACTAGTCCCACTTTCAAAAATATTCTAAATTATTTTGTAAACTCTTCTGTGATTTGAGGAACTACTTGTTTTTTACGTGAAACTACTCCCTCTAATAACATAAAATCATTATTTAATGTCTTATTAAATGCTGAAGCAACTTTATCTTTTTTATCTCCTAGTACTAAAACTTCAGAATTTGAAGTTAAGATATTAGTAATAACAAACACAAATGCAGATAATCCTTTTTCTGAGATTTCTTTATTTATAGCACTAACTAGTTCTTCTTTACGTTCAGAAACTTCTTTCTCATCTACTGTATTTATTTGTGCAACGATTAGTTTGTCATCTCCTAAGATGAATTCTTTAGCATCTAATGAAATTAATTCTTCAGCTTTTTTATCTTTAGTAGACGCTCCTGCTTTTAGCATTGCTAATCCATATTCTTCTAAATCAACCTCGGCAATAGCAGCTAATTCTTCTGCTGCAACTTTATCACGTAATGTGCATGTAGGTGATTTAAGTAATAATGAATCTGAGATAATTGCCGATAGCATAAGTCCAGCCATTTGTTTATTTATATGTACACTTTGTTCTTCATAAATTTTCTTTAAGATAGTAGCAGTACATCCAAGTGGTTCTGCTCTATAGTATAATGGAGCAGCTGTTTCGAAATTAGCAATTCTATGATGATCTATAACTTCACGAATTACTGCATTTTCAATACCATTAGCTGATTGCTGAAATTCATTATGATCTACTAATATTACATTTTGTCCTTCATTAAGGCTCTCAACTAGACGAGGTGTACTAACATTAAAGTACTCTAATGCATATTTAGTTTCATCATTTAATTCTCCAAGTCTTACAGCTTCTGTATCCATACCTTGAAGTCTTTTTAAATTATTATAAACGATAGCAGAACAAATTGTGTCTGTATCTGGATTTTTATGTCCAAAAATTAAAATATTTGTCATTTTTTAACTCCTCTATTAAATATATACTTATTTATATTTTACCTTTTTTTTATTATTTTTTCAAAACATTTCTAAGTTCTATATTGTTTATTATAAACTTTTTTTAGCTAAACTTAAATCGACGTGGCAATACCCTGTAGGATTTTTTTCAAGATATTTTTGATGATATTCTTCTGCGTCAATATAATTATTTGCTTTTTCAACTTCCACAACTATTTTTTTATCAAATTTCTTCTGCAATTCATCGATGAACTGTTTTGTTATTTCAGCAGTATCTTCATCCACATAATATATTCCCGTTCTATATTGACGTCCAACATCTTCTCCTTGCTTATTTAGACTTGTAGGGTCTATAATTCTAAAGTAATGTTGTAAAACATCAGTTAATGGCAGGATTTCATCATTATATTTTAAGTAAATAACTTCAGCGTGATCAGTAGATTTTATTAATTTATAATTTGTATCTTCTGTTTGACCATTACTGTAACCTACTTTTGTTTCAATTACACCATTTAATTGAGAAAAATATCCTTCAACTCCCCAAAAACATCCACCGGCTAAATATACTTCTTTTATCATATTTAATGCTTCCTCTCATAATTACTAAATTTATTACTAGTTATTAATTAATTATACTATAAGTTAATAATTTTTAACATAATATTGCCCTTAATAATAATGACAGGACTATTAATTATTAATCCTGTCATTATTTTATTCAATTGTATGTGTTTCTTCAAATACCCTATGCTCAACTCTATAATTATGAAAAATTGCGTTGATTTCAGCTCCTAAAATTAGAATATAACCAGTGATATATAGCCAAATAATAAAGGCCATTAAGGCTCCAATTGTTCCATAAGTTTTAATGTAACTTGAAAAATGATCTATATAATATCCAAATAGTCTACTGACAAGTGTCCAAGAAATTGTAGCAAATACTGCTCCTGGAAAAATACTAATTAATTTCAAGCGTAAATTAGGTCCTAATATGTATAAAAATACAAAAACTATAAAAGTAAACATAATTGGAAAGCTATAACTCAAATAAGACCATACGTTATAAAAACCTTCATCTAAGTTCAACTTATGAAATAGTAGATATGTAAGTTGTTTTCCAAAAACTACTAGTGCTAATACTAAAAACATACCTACTAAAAATAACACTGTAAATAAAATACTTATTAATTTAGTTACTATCCATATTCTTCCGTCTCTTACCCTAAATGCATTGTTAAATGCTATAATTATACCATATATACCATTTGATGCAGACCATAAGGTAAATACAATACCTAATGTTATAATTGTATTATTATTTTTATTATTTAACACTTCTGAAATCATTCCAAATATAAAATCACCAAGTTCCCCAGGAGCCAAACTTTGAATTTTATCAAGTAAAAACTTCTGGTCTATATTAAAGTATGGTGTTAATGCAACCGCAACTATTAACATTGGGAATAATGACAATATAAAATAATAGCTTAAATTGGCCGATAACAATGATATTTCATCGTACATTATTCTATAAAACATTTCTTTACAGAATTTTTTTATTGTTAATTTACCTTTTGGTTCCGCTTCATAAAATGAATAATTCTTCTCTGGAATAAACATAATCTATAAAACATATTTAGCTACTGTTTTAGCTACTTTATAATATGTTGGTAAACTTGAAACAGAAAGAAAATCAAATCCATTTATTGGGAAACCATTTCTACTAATTGCATACCCTTTTGATTCAAGGTATTCTTTAGATTCTTTTATTTTTTGCTCATCCTCTTTATTTACTTTATCATTTTTTGCAAAGATAGCTGCTGTTGCTAATGCACCTATCCCTACTACTGTTAGTGCCAAAATAGATTTTTTACTCATTAATATTCTCCTTAAATTTATTACACATAATATAATAACATTTTAAACTATTTACCTAAACAAAGCAATAAATATATGTTAAATATAATTAAAAATACAGCTTTAAAACCTATATCTTTTAAAGCCGTATTTTCCATTATTTAGAATTATTAATTTTCAATTGTAATACTATTTTTTTATCATAATAATCATTTAAACTTTTTATACTATAAAATTTATTTATATATATTCCTATTATGCTTAACATAATAACTATAACAAAAAGTAATGTCATTATTGAAATTACGATAGCATTTCCTTCTTTATTCATATTTACATCTCTTTTCTAGGGTTGAGTCTTTTATTTAGGGAGGGTTTCTTTAAGTTTTTTACCGCCACTTTACTTAAATACTAATTCTCCTCTATAGATAGTACGTTAAATTTCCTTATACTATCAATTAATATCTATTTATTATGTTTTAATTTTAGATGTAAAATGTGCTTTTTGTTATTTCTGTCAATTATATTTATTTTTAGTAAATTTCCATCTTGATTTATAGAGTATCCTTTTAATTTTTTCAATAGTAAAATATTACCTACGTATGAATTCGTATTTTTCTTTTTTTCTAAAAATACTCTATCACCTCTAAAGATTAATAATACTTCTTCTTTATTATTTTTTGATTCCATAACTATATGATTACTGTATCTATCAACCGTATTACTTTCGTTATAGATTTCAAAAATTTTTTTATGTGCTAAAGCATATTCATAGTCTGTATAACTCATAAATCTTTTTGATGTTTTAACAGTAGTTTCAAGTATTAGCATAAGAAGAACTGATAAAATAGTTAATAAAAATAACGATACTGTTAATTCTAAAAGAGTAAAACCTGCCTTTTTTCTATCCATACTTTATCTTATTTCTTGTTTTCTCATCATATATTTCAGCATTATTTCCATTAACTATTATTACATAGTTTTCTCTTCTTACTTTAAAATGCTTCTGATCTTTATGGTTACTTATTTCTTCATATAAAAGTTCACGCATTTCTAATTCTTTTTCTGCCTTCGATATATTAGAATACTGTCTTACCATATTCGGTATCAAATATACAAATATTAATGAACATATAAACAATGCTGCTATTATTTCTATAAATGTAAATCCGTTCTTACTAAACTTCATCTACAGTAACGTATCCTGAATCTAAATGAACTATAACTCTATATTTACTTGATGATAATTTAACATCTATAGTATTAGCTTTTGAAACCAAATTACCATGTCTATATTTCAATCTAATTGTATTCCCGTTAAGTAATGTCCTACCACCTCGTGGTATTTTTTTCCATACTTTTTTGCCATTTGAATAAACAATATATTCATTATCTCTAGTAAAAAAATCAATATAAGAGTTATTACTTTTTAAACTATCTGTTTGAACAAGGTATATATCAGAAATAACTTCATTTATTGCCATTCTATCCTTATACTTAGAATAATTAGATATAGTAATCATCGATAAAATAATTATTAAGATACCTACTATAAACAATACAGCCATCATTTCAATTAAACTAAAGGCTGAATTATTTTTGTAATGTAGCTTTTCCATTTGAAATTATTATTTGTTTTCCATTAGGAGCTTTACTTGCCTTGTCTACTGGACCTTCTAAATAATGTTTATTTACTAACTTATCAAATGTTACATCAGGGTCTTTTTCATTTATTTCATAAGCAGTAACTTGTGATTGAACAGTTTTTTCATAAGCTTCTGAACTTTTATCTTTAGCGCTATCAATACTTTTTGTTATATTAGGGATAATTAAAATAAGTAATATCGCTATGATAAACAAAACTATCAACATCTCTATCAATGTAAACGCTTCTTTATTTTTCTGTCTTTTTCTTATTTTAAGAGTCTTCTTCGTCATATTTCTCTCCTTATTTCAACGAACTTGCCATATTAAATATAGGCATTAAAATTACCATATATAAGCCTATTATTACAATTGCTAATATAGCAAATAACACTGGCTGAAATTTCCTTAACATTTTATCTAGTGATGTTAAAAAAGTATCTAACATTAGCTCACTAAATAATCTCAACTCCTTATCAATTAATCCATTATTTATACCGTGAACTACGAATTTTTCTACTGATTTATCAAAAAACTTAATACTGGCAATTGCTTCTTCAAAGCTAAGTCCTTTATCTAAATCTTTTATTATTTTTTTAGAAAAATATGTTAAATAATAGTCATAGTTCTCTTCTATAATTACTTCTAATGCAGTTTTTAATGAAAAACCACACATTAGAAATAAACTTAATTCTAAAGTAAATTTATATGAATAATATAATCTAGCATATACTTTTATTTTTGGAATATACATAAGTGTATTTAAATATATATTTTTTCTATATTTTTTTATGTATAGCATATAAACTACTACTATTATCGATAACATCACTAAAATAGATATAATTTTAGGAGTATAATATATAATTTTAATTAGAATAATCGTTTGAATATCCATTTTTATACTAGATGATGTATAAATATTTTCAAACTGTGGAATTACTAACAAGTTAAATACCATGATTAGTGTAATTAATGCAATGGTAAGAATTATAGGATATCTTAAAGTTTTTATTACTTTTTCTTTTTGTTCTTTTTTTATTCTTAGATAATTTTCAATTTCTAATAGCATTTCTTCTATGCTACCATAATCTTCAGCAAATCTCATTTTGCTTATTACAAAGTTAGAATATCCTAGATATCTCAGCAAATCCGATAACTTTTTACCATGAGAGAGTTCAAGTTTTACACTATCAATTATTTCTAAAGAAACATCATATTGAAATAAAAGAAATTCAATTGAATCCTCAAGCATATAACCATGCTCGATTAATTCATATAACCTTCGAATAAAATAAATTTTATTCTCTTCATCAAGAATTTTACTAATATCCCCATTTTTCTTTTTCATTGAGTGATATTATCTCCTTCTCATACGCTATATTAAATTTATGTTGTAAAGTATAATTCCCTATAATTTTATTCTCAATATAATTTTGAATTTCTTCTTTTGTTAATATTTCAGTAACTAATCCTCTTTTATTATTGGTTAATCTAACCAATCTTTGTGAAATTATACAGATTATAGTTTGTTTTATGTCTTCATGCGATAAATTTAAATCTTTTAATCTATTTATCACACCAATCGAATTTTCCGCATGAATTGTACTTAAAACTAAATGTCCAGAAAATGTAGATGTTACAACTTGTCCTGCAGTCTTATAATCTCTTACTTCCCCAACTACGAGAACATCCGGATCACAACGTAACATTGATTTTAATGCATTTTCATATGTTATACCCGCTTTTTCATTAATCTGCATTTGAACCAAATTACTAATATTTTTTTCTACTGGATCTTCAATCGTAAGTACTTGTTTACCTAACTGAGCACATCTGCTTGCTAATTTATACATTGATGTTGACTTCCCACTTCCTGTTGGTCCCGAAAATATAATAAGACCATTTGCTTTTGAAGCAAGCCTATCTATAAATATATTATCTTTTGAAAAAATACTATATTTAACATCTTCTATCTCATTTGTGAAAATTCTTACTACACAACCTTCAAATAACTCACTTAAAGGTAAAGTAGAAACTCTTAGATAATATTCTTTACCTAAGAGCCTATAAACAAACCTACCACTTTGTGGTTCTTTATTTCTTGAAATGTCTATATTAGCATTATATTTCAATAATGAAATAACTGCTTCTAACTCCCTATTAGAATATTTTTCATATTTACTCAGATTCCCCATTACTCTGAGTTTTATAAAGGAATATCCTGTTATATTCGGATAAATGTGGATATCACTGGCTTTATTTTCTATGGCAGCATTTAAAATCTTAGTCATCAAACTTTTTGTATTTATAGTTATCACGCCCTTTATCATGAAAGAAAAAGAAAATATAGGCTAAGTTTTTATTTTAACCTAGCCTATATCTCAAACTATTAATTTAATATACTACATATAACCCATATAGCCTAAGTAATTTGAATTTATTTTATAGATTCAAGTGCCTAGAAAAAGAATATCCCCTAAATCTTCTTAAAACTTCTTCTACTAATTTACAATCTTCGCTATCTAAAGCCTTAATCATATCAATTACTTCAAAGTGTGTACCTTCTAACTCTGAACGTTCTACTTTTTCAGTTTTGTAGCCCACTAACTCATCTATTGTAACATTATATAATTTTGCAATAGAAACCAGAGTAGCAACATTGGGTTCGTTTCTGCCATATTCCCAGTTAGCATATACGCCATGAGATGACAACTCTAACTTATCCGCTACTGCTGACATAGAGTAATTGTTCATTTTTCGAAGCTTTTTAAGATTTTGTGCCAGTAATGTTCCTTTATTCTTCAAAGTAATCCTCCTTTCTCATCTAATACAATTATACAATGTTTGATTAAAAAAATCAAATAAAATTATAAATTTTTGAGATTTTTTTTTATGAAAATGTAAATTATATTATTTTCGAATTTCATGTAAAGTTTACAGAAAATCTCACAAAGATGAATATGTCAACCTTTAACTAAAGAAAAGCAACGCTAATGAAAGCGTTGCTTTATTTTTTTATTCAGGTTTTTCTATTGTTAATATTTTTATATTTTCCAACAAATTAATATATACATAATTTGCTGCAATTAAACCTGCTACAGATGGACAAAATGCATTTGATGCTGGAGGTATCTTTGCTTTACGGATTTCAGAATCCTGCTTACCTATTTTGTTTAAATAATCTTGATTAGCTTTTGTAGGACTTTCTGTAGAATATACTACAGGTATTTTTCCTTTTATTTTTTCTTTTTTTAATTTTGTTCTTATTACCTTAGCAAGAGGACAAACTGTAGTTTTCCTTAGGTCAGCTACTTTAAATTTCGTAGGATCCATTTTATTCGCTGATCCCATAACACTTATGAATTTAATATTATTCAATAAACAATATTTTATTAAATGAATTTTAAAAGTTACTGTATCACAAGCATCTATAACAAAATCTAATTTTTTTTCATAAAATATATTAAATGTATCTTCAGTATAAAAGTCTTGTATAGCAATAACTTCACAATCAGGATTTATATCAAGTATCCTTTTTTTCATTTCTTGTACCTTACTGCAACCTACAGTCTTAGTTGTTGCATGTATTTGTCTATTTACATTAGTTATATCTATATCGTCCTTATCCATAAGTACTAAAGAACCTATACCAGAACGTGCTAATGCTTCAGCTGCAAACGAACCGACTCCTCCAATCCCAAGGATTCCCACTCTTTTTTCTTTTAATATTTCTAATCCTTGAGTTCCTATAATTAACTCATTTCTTGAAAATTGATGTAACATTTCTTACTCCATTAATATTATTTAAAATTAAAAAAGACCGGATTATTCTACCAGTCTAAAAAAACCAAAGCACCGTAGTATCTTGCCTTAATTGGTCCTGATATAATCAGGTGGGTATGATAGCCTTACTTTCTAAAGTCTTCTCTAGGAAGCTTTTTATACTAATAAGCGATTCTCATTCCCTATTTAAAAGTGTTAGGCCCGAATGTATAGCAAGTCATACATGTGCTCCAGTTGTTACTTATATTTTACCATAACTAAGTTGTTTAGACAATATCAAAATTTATTTAATTTTATACTGTATTTATCAAAAATATTTTCAGTTTAAATTTAATACTTTATGTAAATATGTTTTAATAAACAAGAAAATATTTTACTTATTTATGACTTTGAAAACTATAATAAAAATATTTTATAATATTTTTTATAATATTTTTTTCAAAAATTTTCCAGTGTAACTTTGCTTATTTTCAATTAATTTTTCTGGTGTACACTCATCTAAGATAGTTCCTCCACCTATTCCACCTTCAGGACCTAAATCAATTAAATGATCACAGCATTTTATTACATCAAGGTTATGTTCAATGACAATTACCGTATTACCACCATCAACTAATTTATCTATAATTTTTATTAATCTGCTAATATCATCTATATGTAATCCAGTAGTTGGTTCGTCTAGTATATAAAGAGTTTTTCCCGTAGACTTCTTATATAATTCACTTGCAAGTTTTACACGTTGAGCTTCTCCACCAGATAAAGTCGTAGCACTTTGTCCTAATCTTATGTAGTCTAGACCCACATTAACTAGTGTTTCAAGCTTATTTTTAATCTTAGGAATATTTTCAAAAAATTCATATGCTTCTTTTATTGTCATATCTAAGACGTCACTTATACTTTTTCCTTTATATTTTACTTCTAAAGTTTCCCTATTATACCGTTTCCCTTTACATACTTCACAGGGTACATAAACATCTGGTAAAAAATGCATTTCAATTTTTAAAATACCATCTCCTGTACATGCTTCACAACGTCCACCTTTTACATTAAAACTAAATCTCCCTTTTTTATATCCCCTTAATTTTGATTCATTAGTACTAGCAAATAAATCTCTTATATCATCAAATACTCCTGTATACGTAGCTGGATTACTTCTTGGAGTTCGACCTATAGGACTTTGATCAATATCAATAATCTTATCAATATTTCCCTCAACACCTTTAACTGATTTAACTACTGTTGTATCAATATTTTCTTTATTTAAAATATTTTTTACAGAATTAAATAAGATCTCATTTACTAATGTTGATTTACCACTACCTGAAACTCCTGTTACTCCAATAAACTTACCAAGTGGGAATTTAACCGATATATCCTTTAGATTATTTTTCTTAGCTCTATTAATCTCTATAAAATTCCCATTACCTTCTCTACGTTCTGAAGGAACTTCGATTTTTTTCCTTCCCGATAGGTAAGCTCCTGTAATAGAATTTTTATTTTTCATTACTTCTTTTGGCGTTCCAACAGCAACAACCTCTCCACCTTGTTCTCCTGCTTTCGGACCTATATCAATAATATAATCACACTCTAACATCGTTTCTTCATCGTGCTCAACTACTAATACAGTGTTCCCTAAATCACGCATCGATAACATTGTGCTAATTAGCTTTTCATTATCTCTTTGATGTAACCCAATTGAAGGTTCATCAAGGATATAAGTTACACCCATTAACTTTGATCCTATTTGTGTAGCAAGTCGAATTCGTTGTGCTTCTCCACCAGAAAGTGTTCCTGATGCCCTATCAAGCGTTAGATAATCTAACCCTACATCATTTAAAAATTGTAACCTTGATCTTATTTCTTTTAAAACTAATTTTGCAATAGTATAATCTTTCTCACTTAATTGTATTTCATTGAAAAATTTATAACTATCATGAATTGACATTTCACAAATTTCTGCGATATTTTTTCCTGCAACATATACTGATAATATTTCAGGTTTTAGACGTTGCCCTTTACAGCTATTACATAAATCTTCTTTTATATATTTAGACATTGCTTCTCTTGTTGCTTTTGTCATACCTGATTTATAACGTCGAAATATATTATTTGCTACGCCCTCAAAATATACAAATCTTGTACGTTGTACACCCTCATCATTTATATATGTATGTTTAATTTCTTCATTTTTATTTCCATATAAAATAATATCTTGTTTTTCTTTTGATATATCTTTAAATGGAATACTCATATCTATTTTAAAATGTTCACATACACATTTTATTAAACTAGGATAATAATTCGAAGTTGCGTTATTATATACTAATATCGCACCATCATTTATAGATAATTCCTTTTGAATAATTTTATTAACATCAACTGTTTCATGCATTCCTAATCCATCACAATCTGGACAAGCACCTTGTGGATTATTGAATGAAAAAATTCTAGGTTCTAAATCTCCCAAAGTAAAATCACAATGTTTACAGCTATATTTTGTCGAGAATAATTGAGTTGTATTCTCTTTAACATCATCTATCTCCACTAAATCATTATTAGATAAATTTAATGATGTTTCCAATGAGTCTGCGAGTCTTGTCTGTATACCTTCTTTTATAACTATTCTATCAATAATTACGCTAATAGAATGTTTTTTATTTTTATCTAATTCCGGAATATCTCCTACTTCATATAACTCATTATCAATTTTAAATCTAATATAGCCTTCTTTTATTAGTTTATCAATTAATTTTTTATGTGTTCCTTTTTTTTCTTTTACAATTGGTGAAACTATTTGTATTCTGCTTCTTTCAGGCATTTCCATAATTGAATCTACAATTTGACTAATCGAGCTGCTTTCAATTTTTTCATGATGATTAGGACAATATATTTCACCAATTCTTGCATATAATAATCGTAAGTAATCATAAATTTCAGTGACTGTTGCCACAGTTGATCTTGGGTTTTTTGATGTTGTTTTTTGGTTGATTGATATTGCTGGAGACAACCCTTCAATTAAATCAACATCAGGTTTTTCTATATTACCTAAAAATTGTCTAGCATACGCACTTAAGCTTTCTACATATCGACGCTGTCCCTCTGCATATATAGTATCGAAAGCTAAAGAGCTTTTTCCGCTTCCGCTAAGCCCTGTAATAACTACAAACTTATCACGAGGTATCTCTAAGTTTATATTTTTTAAATTATTTTCTCTTGCACCTTGTATTATTATTTTATTTTTCTTTTTCATCTGTTACCTCAAACTATTAGTATATATTTAATAGACATAATTAAATTTTATTCTAACTATAATATTATAACATAAAATATAGATTATATATAAGTAAACTAAATCCATTCTAAAAATAAAGAGACATCAAAGTCTCACCTTGATATCTCTTTATTTTATATTATCCATATCATATAGTTTTCTATATTTTTCATTATTTTTATATAATTCTCTATGACTACCATCCATCTCAATTTCTCCATCTTTTATAAATATTATTCTATCCATATATTCTATAGAATTTAAATGGTGTGTAATCCAGACAATAGTCTTATCTTTACTTGTTTCAAAAATTGTAGTTAATAATTCATGTTCTGTTTTTGGATCTAACCCTACTGTTGGTTCATCTAATAATAGTAATTCATTATTCTGAATAATACTTCTAGCAAATGCTATACGTTGACGTTCTCCTCCAGAAAATCTACTTCCCGTTTCAAAAACATTTGTATCAATACCTTCAGGAAGTTCACTTATTAACTTAGTTAACTGAGATTTTTCTAAACTATCATTAATTTTTTTCTCAATTTGAGATTCGCCTATGTCTAAATCTAATAAAGAAAGTTTAAGATTTTCTTTTATAGTCATATCAAAAAGATATGGTTTCTGATTTAATAATGAAATTTCAGTTCCTAACATTGTTTCACTTGGTTTTTTATCTAATACAATAATTTCACCTTTATAGTTTGTATATGTACCTGTTAGAAGTTTTACTAATGTAGACTTACCTACTCCACTTCTTCCTAGAATAGCTACTTTTTCACCTTTTTTTACTGATAGAGATATATTGTTTAAAATATTTTTTCCTTCTTCATATTCAAATGATAAATCTTTTATATCAATAATATTACCATCCGTATTTTTTAAAGAAACAATTTCTTTATTTTCATCACCCTCTTGTGAGTAGAAATCTTTTACACGATTTATAGATACTTCATATCCTGGAATATGTGAAACTGCATCACTTGTCATTACTGAAACACTTAATACTGATAACACCATCATACAAAATGATGCTATATATACATTTTCTATTACATTATTTATAGTCATATTCCAACAACTGTAAATCATTAAAAATGCAGTTATACCTGCTAATAAATTTACAAAATTTTCTCTTAGGTGTACAAATGTTTTAATCTTTGTTTCTCTTTTTAATAGCTTTTCTTCTTTTTGTTGATAATCATCCATAAAATCATTTACTTTATTTGATGAAATCCAATCACTTAATCCAAAAATTGCACTTGTAAAATCACGATAAAGATTATACTTTGCTTCTTTCATTAATTGGAAATTTTTTCTCGTTACACTTAGTGAAGCAAATGGTACTACAAAAATAATAAATAATCCAAATAGTGTTGCTAAAATTGCATAATTCATATCATAACCAAACATAACAGTAATAAAGATTACATATAATATTAATGAAATAATACTAGGAAAAATAGTTTTTAAATAAATATTTTGCATATGTTCAATGTCTTCTGAAATTAAGCCTAATAAATCCCCAGATTTATATTCTTTTTTTAGTTTTAATGCCTTAGGTTCTAAAATCTTATACACTCGACTACGCATTTTTTCAATAATTCCTAAAACTAGATTATGGCTTAGCAATCTTTGTACATAAGCAAATGTTGACTGAGATAATGAAAATGTTCTAGTTAAAACTGTTGGTACTTGTAACATAAGTATGTTTCCAATTCTAAGTGAAGATTTACTAATTAGAAAACCTGAAACGTACATTAATGCTGCTCCACTAACAACCGACATCAATCCTAAAAAGACTACAGCACTCATCATATTTTTATTATTTTTCAACTCTTTTCTAATAATTGAATTATTTTTCACTGTAGCCACCTCCTACTAAATTATTTTTTAATTTTTCAAAGCGAGGACTATTTTTAAAATCTACAACTTTTTCAAAGTCTACTACTTTTCCATATTCCAAATTTAAAATATAATCTACATTATGCAACCAATGCAATCTGTGTGTCGCTATAATAACAGTTCTTCCTTTAAACAATTCCAATAACTTCTCTTTTATTTCAAATTCTGTTTCTATGTCTAAGTGACTTGTAGGTTCATCAAGAATAATAATTTCTCTATTACTTATTAGTGCTCTTGCTATTGCTATACGTTGAGCTTGCCCACCACTTAGTTCTTGTCCACCTTCTCCTATTTTTGTTTCATAACCTTCAGGCAGACTATTAATGAAGCTATCTAATCCTACTAAAGAAGTTATTTCTTTTAAATATTCATAAGATATTTCTTCATTTGAATAAAATAGTATATTATTACGTATTGTATCAGGGAATATATATGGAAATTGTGAAATATAAGAAATATTATTTGCCCAATTAATATTCTTTAAATTAGTTTTCTCCTTATTAATTAATATATCTCCCTTACTTTGTTCATTGAATCCAGACAATATTGAAATTAACGAAGTTTTCCCACTACCGCTCTGTCCAACTAAACAAATCTTCTCTCCCGAATTTATTGACATAGATATATTTTCAAGTATTTTTTTACCATCCTTTTCAAGGTTAACATCTACTAATTCAATACTTTCAACATTATTAATAGTTAATTTTTTACCAATATTTTTTTCGTTATCTATAATCATTCTATTAATATCTTCATAAGCCATTTGACCATCAAGTGTAGCATGATAATCAGTTGCAGCTTGTTTCATAGGTAAGAAAAACTCTGGTGCAATAATTAATACAGTTAATGATGGTAATAAAAATGTACTTCCATCAAGAAGTAATATCCCTAATCTAACTGCTAAAAGAGCAATTGCAATAGTCGTTAAGAAATCTAGTGCAAAACTATTTAAAAATGCCACACTTAAAGTTTTCATAGTACTTTGTCTATACTCTTTATTTTTCTTTTCCATAATTGGTAGATAGTTTTTACTTACACCTAGAAATTTTAAAGTTTCAATCCCTCTAATTGTATCTATAAAGTTATTTGATAATGCTCTATACTTTTTATACTGACGATTCGCCATATCTCTAGCATTTATACCTAATAAAATCATAAAAATTACTATAACCGGAATTACTGATATTATCATAAGTGCAGAAACATAATCTGTATAAAAAATGAAAATAACTATAAGAGTTGGTATAATTGCTCCTCTAATTTGCTTTGAAACGTTTAGCTCAAAATATTGCTTTACTTTTCCAATTCCATCGATAGCTAAAGTAACTAATTTCCCAGAACCTTCTCTCAAAGTAAAATCAGGTCCTAAATTAAAGTAACTTTGAAGTAATTTTTTTCTAAGTTCTTTTTCAAAATCAATAGCATGTTTTTCTGTAAAATATTGCTGTAAATGTAAAAATACTGTTCTAAAAGTATAACCTATTAAAAAAAGAACACTGTCACGTACAACATTATCAAAATTCTTATAGAAAAGCCCTACAATTGCTTTAGCTAAAAAAGCAGCTTGTATAATAATACAAGCTGCTTCCATTATTGATAATATTAATAGTGTCAATGTAAGACTTTTTTTAACAGGAAGTTTTAATTTTGCTTCCTTTTTTTTCATTGACTAATACTCCAATTCATCTTCTTTTGTTAGTCGTTTTCTAAAAATAGAATAAGACCAAACTTGGTATCCTAAAACAAATGGCAATAAGAATAAGGCAACTATTGTCATAAGTCTTAGTGTATAAATTCCGCTAGCAGCATCATATATAAATAGTGATTGTGTGACGTCATTACTATTTATGATAGCTCTTGGGAACATTCCAGCGAAGACGCTTAGAGTTAAGAATGCTAATGTACCAGAAGTACATAAGAATGCTTTAAGATCTTTTCCTTGGAAGTTTAATACAAATGACACTACGAAGAATACCACTGCAATAACAGCTAATATTAATCCAATGTAGTAATTTCCAGTGAAAATATCTGTTTTAAATAATGCCCAAATTGCAAATATCAATGTTACAATTGCCGCGAATGGGAACAATAATGCTGATGTAGCACGAGCTGCATTTCTTAATTCACCTGTAGTTTTTAGTGCTAAGAATTGAGCTCCATGAACTAACATTAATAGTAACATCATTATTCCACCTAAAATTGTAAATGGTGATAATAAACCTAGGAATCCATCAACAAGATTTTTTCCTTTGTCAAGATTTGCACCAGTCATAAAGTTAGCTACTGCTATACCCCATAATACTGGCGGTAATAAGCTACCAAAAAACATTGCGAAGTCACAAGCTTTAATCCATTTTCTATTATCGCCTAATTTACCTCTAAATTCAAATGATACACCTCGGAAAATTAACGCTACTAACATTAAAACAAAGGCAATATAGTATCCACTGAATAATTTACCGTACCAGATAGGGAATGCTGCAAACATTGCTCCTCCTCCAGTTAATAGCCAAACTTCGTTGGCATCCCAGAAAGGTCCAATTGTATTGAAATAAACACGTTTTTCAACATCATCTTTTCCAAGTAGTTGAGCTAATACCCCAACACCGAAATCATATCCTTCTAATACGAAAAATCCTGTGAATAACACTGTAATTAGTAAGAACCATATATTTGGTAATGCTACTGACCAATCCATACTATGCTACCTCCCTTACAGTTACTTCTTTTTTCTTCATCATATGTTTGAATAGTACATATTGTGCTATTCCAAGAATTGTGTATAATACACAAAATACTGATAATGAGAATAGTACTGATGCTCCAGAGTTTGGAGAAACCCCTGATTCAGTAGTCATTACACCAAAGATTAAGAATGGTTGACGTCCCATCTCAGCCATAATCCATCCACAAGCAGTTGCAACTTCAGCAACTAACAGCATCCAAGGCATTAATTTTAAGAACCAACGTTTCTTAATTTCTGTACCTCTAAATGAGAAAATTGTTCCAAGAAGTGAAACTAAGAATAATATAACTGCTGATCCTGACATTATTCTAAATGTATAATAAATAGTAGGAACATGTGGTGTATAATCAATATGTTTTCCAACTACTGGATAATATTTTTCATCCATTTCTTTTTGAAGAGTTTTCATACCTTTTAAGCTTCCTTCAAACTTATCGTATGATAAGAAACTTAATAGTCCAGGTACTTCCATATAGTGATCAGCTTTTTGTTGTTTTTGATCAATTTTAGCTAATACTGAGAATGGTGCCGGATTTCCTGTATCTTCATATAATGCCTCAGCAGCAGCAACTTTCATAGGATATTCTCTTACTAAATATTGCATTTGTGAATGCCCTGTCCATAGTAAACCTGTAGAACCTATTAAAGCAGCAACTATTGAAACTTTAAATGCTTTTCTAAATATTGCAACCTCATGTTTACGAATCATTTTCCAAGCTGAAATACCGGCTATTGTAAATGCACCTACAGTTATTGCCATTGTTATAACGTGAGGGAATTGATTCCATAAGTATGGGTTTTTTATAATTGCAAAGAAGTCTACCATCTCTGCTTTAGTACCTATTACATTATTTTCTACATATTTTACCCCAACTGGGTGTTGCATAAATGAGTTAGCTGATAAAATCCAGAATGCTGACATTACTGTACCGATTCCTACTAACCAAATACACATAGCATGTAGTTTTTTATTGATTTTTTCCCAAGAGAAAATCCAAATACCTATAAATGTTGATTCAAGATAGAATGCAAGTAACGCTTCTATCGCAAGTGATGGTCCAAATACATCTCCAACGAATGAAGAATATTCTGACCAGTTCATACCAAATTGGAACTCTTGCAAGATACCTGTTACAACACCAACTGCAAAGTTAATTAGGAATAGGTGCCCAAAAAACTTAGTTATTCTTTTGTAATGCTCATCGCCTGTTTTAACATAAATACTTTCAAAAATTGCGATTAAGAATACCATACCTATTGTGATAGGTACAAAGAAGAAGTGGAACACTGTTGTTGCTGCGAATTGTATCCTAGCAAGTAATAGTGGATCCAACATGAACATACCTCCTTTAAATTTATATTATATTTTAAGTAAATATTACAATAATCATTGTATAATAGATATGAAATATTTCAAAATAAAAAATGCTAAAATATAGCATAAAACTACATTTTAACATTTTTTGTTCACATTTTAGACACAATCTATTGCATCACTGTCTTATTAAGTATAATTCACATTATTTTTATTAATTATGTGTAACACCTAAAGCTAAACTAATACACAAAATTAGTAACACTATAATACAAATTCTCACAAATTTATAATCTTTTTCTTTCAAATATACAACAAGTAATCCTAAAATTCTTAAAACTGGCGTTAAAATCAAAACAAAAATACCAAACATCATATATGAATAATGGTCAAATTTAAATAAACCTGTAATCATCTCTTGAAATGTATATCGCTCTATCGAAAGATTTTCTCCCGTACCTGATATAAATGCTAATATAATACCTACTAATATTAAAAACGAACTAAAATACACACCAACTTTTAAAATATTAGAGATTGTAATTGTAATATCTTTTTCTTTCTTCATTTACAATACCCCCACTCCTTTTAAGAACATATTAACAATCGTAAATAATAAAATTGGTAAAAATATATATCTAATATATTTTGCTTCTAAATGTTGCATTACTTTTGCTCCTGTTCTTGAACCTATTAGAGTACCAACAGCTATTGGTGCAGCTATCATAGGATTAATTGTTCCATTAAAAAAGTATATTAATGCACTTGCTGTAGCAGTAACTCCCATCATAAAATTACTTGTTGCAGTGCTCGCTTTAATTGGAAGTTTCATATAATTATCTAAAGCAATTACTTTAAAAGCACCACTTCCTATTCCTAGTAAACCACTAACAAAACCAGCACCAAACATGACTAAAGAGCCCTGAGGCACATTATCAACATTATACTCTACCGTCTTTCCAGTAGCTTTGTCATAATAAGATGAATTTAGTTGATATTTATCTGCATATTTATCATTTTTAACAACTTCTTCTTTTATTTTCTTTTTGGTAATTAAACCTGTTTTCTTTAACATTCCATAAAATGAATTAAGTAAAATTAATGAAAAGAAGATATATAATGCTTTTGATGAAAAAACTCCTGCCATTAATGCTCCAACAATACCTCCAGCAGTAGTAAATATTTCAAGAAGCATACCAACTCTCATATTACTTACATGATCTCTAACAAATGCTATTGCTGAACCACTACTTGTCGCTATTACTGCTACAATACTTGCTCCTATAGCATATTTTATATCTATACCAAATAAAATAGTTAAAGCAGGAGTTATTATCATTCCTCCGCCAATACCAACAAGTGATCCCAAAAATCCAGCCAGCATAGCAATAACTATAAATTGTATAATTTCTACCATAATAACCTCACATTTCTAATCTTTTGAATATATAATCAATACTTTTTTATTTACATTTAAAACTATATCCTTACCTTCTACAAATTCATTACTTGTTGCATTAGGTCTATCGAAACTTAAGAGCATATTCTCTGCTTCATATTTTGAATTTTTGATAGTCATAATAGTATCTTGATATATTGGAACAATAGAAAAGTACTTATAATTTTTTTTACATGAAAACGTACTTTTCCCGCATTTTGATACAAAAATAATATTATAATCATCCATTATTCTTAGATCTATATTATCATAATTATTATTTAATAATAGTATATTACCAAAAAAATGATCTAATCTTTTACCTGTTGCTCCAAATAGATTTATTTTCGATACTTCAGGATATAAGTTAATTATATTTTTTAGAGCAAAATCAGTATCAGTTTCATCTTGATTATCCTTAACCAAAAAATTTTCAGAATGCTCTTTTACTTTTCTTAATTGTTTATTATTAATAGAATCAAAATCACCACAGCTAATAACTGGATAAATTCCGTTATCAATTAAATACAAAGCCCCTCTATCCACTCCACACCATAAATTAGATTTAGGCAGTTCTTTTGGGAACTGCCCTCCTAACATTACATTCATTACAATTTTATTTTCCATTATTTTAACAACTCACCTAAAATATGTTCTTTATTTTCTGCCCCAAATAAAAATGAACCACAAACTAATAAATCAGCACCTTTATCACGACAAAGTTTTGATGTTTCCGTATTTACTCCTCCATCAACTTGGATTAAAAAGTCATAGTTTTTATCTTTACGAATACTATTTAATTCTTCAATTTTTGTTAACATTTCTGGAATGAATTTTTGACCACCGAATCCTGGATTTACAGTCATAATTAATACATAATCTAATTTAGGTAATAAATATTTAACTTGTTCAATTGGAGTCTGTGGATTTAAAACTATTCCAGCTTTTTTTCCACAATTTTTAATTACTTGAATCACTCTATCAGCATGATTAGTTGCCTCTATGTGAAATGAGACCATATCACAACCTACTTGACAAAATTTTTCAACATAATTTTCAGGATTAGCAATCATCAAATGACAATCAAATATTTTATTTGTTTTTGACCTAATTGATTCAATAACTGGAAATCCAAATGAAATATTGGGAACAAAATTTCCATCCATAACATCTATATGAAACATATCTATTCCTATTTCTTCAAGTTCTTTAATATCTCTTTCTAAATTTGCAAAATCAGCTGATAAAATTGATGGTAATATTTTTTTCATTTTATTTCTCCTTCATATATTTTCTTTTTTGTGTTTCTTTTTCCTTAAATAATGCTTTATAGTCATCATAACGACTTTGTAGTATAATTCCCTCTTCTACTGCATCTTTGACACCACATTGTATTTCTTCTATATGATTACAAGGCTTAAATTTACACTCAAATTTAGAAAATTCTTTAAATAAATATTGAATATTCTCTTTTTCTATAAAAGTTAAGTCTAGTGAAGAAAAACCAGGAGTATCAGCAATATAAAAATCATCTATTTTATAAAACTCAGTATGTCTTGTTGTATGACGACCACGCCCCAAATGTTTTGAAATCTCGCCTGTTTCTATATCTAGATTACTAGAAATTTTATTAATAAATGTTGATTTACCAGCACCTGATTGTCCTGATATAGAGACATATTTTTGAGAAACCATTTTTTTTAATTCATCCACATCTTCATCTTTATTACTAAAAACAGTATATCCAATTTCTTTATAATAGTTCATGATACCTTGAATGTTTTCTAACTCTTCAGACGATAATAAATCTAGTTTAGTGAATATTATAATTATATCAACATCACTATTTTCATTTAAACATATTATTTTATTTAAAAGTTTACTAGAAAAATCTGGATCTTTTACAGAAACAATAATGATACTATAGTCAATGTTCGATACTTTAGGTCTTAATAATTCATTTTTTCTTTCTAAAATTTCTATAACATACCCTGTATTATTATCACTCATTTGGATGATAACATTATCCCCTACTAATGGTGTAATATTGTCATTTCTAAAATTTCCACGTGCTCGGCAGGTTACAAGTACGTCATCACATTGAACGTAATAAAAACCACTTAATGCCTTTAATATTTTTCCTTCTTTAGTCATTAATCCTCCTATACTTAATATATTATATACTCTTACTTTTTATTTCCGATTTAATTTTATCTGCTATCTTCAACATTTCAATAGCATGTTCTTCAGAAAGTTTTGTCATGGAATCTCCCGAAACCATTCTAGCAACTTCTTCAATCTTTTGCTTTTCATCTAGTTCTTTTATAGTAGTAACTGTTCTCTTATCTGTTACAGACTTACTAATTAATAAATTAGTGTCCGCTAATGCTGTAGTTTGAGGCAGATGAGAAATACATAATACCTGTGAACCAACACCTAACTGATACATTTTCTCCGCCATTCTCTGAGATACTCTTCCACTTACTCCAGTATCAATTTCATCAAAAATAATTGAAGTAGCCTCTATACTTCTAGAAAAAATTATTTTTAATGCTAACATTACCCTAGAAAGTTCTCCACCTGAAGCAACTTTAGATAAAGATTTTAGTGGTTCCCCTAAGTTAGCACTTATCAGGATTTTTACTTCATCTTTTCCATCATTAGAAAATTCTTTTTCTCTAAAGTCTACTTTTATTGTACTCTTATCCATATATAAGAATTTCAATTCTTCTTGAATTAGTTTTTCTAAATTATGAGCTGTTTCTTTTCTAATATTTGTTAATTCTTGGGCTATTTCTTTTAATTCTTTTTCTATTTTTTTACGATCTTCTAAATAGTTTTCAAAATTTTCTTCATAATTTTCAAGTTCTTCTAGCTCTTCTTTTATAGTTTCTTTAAAAACTATTAATTCATTCAAAGGTTTAGAATATTTTTTTTCTAATGTCTTAATTTTATCCAATCTATAAATCAACTGATCTAATTTTTCTTCATCATATTCTATTTGATCAGTATAACTAGATACTTCATATTTTAAATCATCTAATATATAATATAAATTTGTTATTTCTTCATACTTTTCTTCAAAATTTGAATTATATCTACTTAATTCACCTAAGTTAGATCTAATATCTGATAATTTAGAAAGTATTCCATATTCTCCATCTATTCCATCAGTGATACTATAAGCTAAAGTATTTACTTTCTCAAAATTTTCCAAATAATCAATATCTTTTTCAAGTACTAAATCTTCATCTTTTTTTAGTTTCATTTGAGATAATTCTTGATATTGAAATTTTAAAAAATCAACTTTTTGTAGGACATCACTTTCTTGTTGTTTCAGGTTCTCTATTTTTTCGTTAATTAGTTTATACTCTTTATATTTATCTTTATATTTATTAAATAATGGTCCTATATTATCTTTGTTGAATGAATCTATTAAATTAAGGTGATTTTTTTCAACTAATAAAATCTGATTATCATGTTGTTCATGAATATCAAGTAGATATGTTGATATTTTTTTTAAAGTAGAAAGTGTAACTATCGTTCCATTTATACGACATACACTTTTTCCACTATTGTATATATCTCTTCTAATTATGATTACACCATCTTCTATATCTAAATCCAACTCTTTAAAAATATTAATTACTGCTTTATTTTTTGGAAAATCAAAAACTCCTTCTACGCTTGCTTTCTCTTCACCATATCTAATATACGAAGTAGAAGTTCTTTGACCTGATAACTGTGAAATAGCCGCTAAAATCATAGATTTACCTGCTCCGGTTTCTCCACTAAGAACTGTTAATCCATTTTTTAGCTCTATAGTAGCATTTTCTATAATTCCAAATTGCTTTATATTTAATTGAATTAGCACTTCTGCACCTCCTATTTAAAATGATTGTGGGCATTATTAATGATATGTTCTATATTAATATTCTTATTTTCTATTATTTTTTCAGCATTATATTTTAGGATCATAAGAAACTCTATATTCCCTTCTCCCCCAGTTATTGGTGAATATGAAAAATTAGTCATACTAAAACCTACACTATTAGCTAAAAGGAGTACTTTTTCTACAACCTCAACTTGCGTTTTTTTATCTCTTACTATTCCACCCTTACCTACTTTTTCTCTTCCAGCTTCAAATTGAGGTTTAACTAATGCACAAACTTCTCCACCATCTTTTATTATTTCTGATAAATTAGGCAAAATTAGAGATAAGGAAATGAATGAAACATCAATTGATGCTATATCTATTTCAAATACATCAAAATCTTCTTTTACAGAATGCCTAAAGTTAGTTTGTTCCATTACTTTAACTCGTTCATCGGTTCTTAATTTCCATACTAATTGATTAGTTCCAACATCCAACGCATAAACAAACTTTGCACCATTTTGCAAAGCACAATCAGTAAAACCACCTGTAGAAGAACCTATATCTAACATTACCTTATCTTTAACATTAAAACCTAATTCATTTATAGCTTTTTCAAGTTTTAATCCCCCACGACTCACGTATGGCATTTGTTTACCTTTTATTCTTAATTCAGCTGTTGATTCAACTTTTTCTCCAGCTTTATCTATTCTTATATTATCATTATAGACAATTCCTGCCATTATTGCTCTTTTTGCTTTTTCTCTTGATTCAAATAAACCTTGATTAACACATAGAACATCTGCTCTTTCTTTAGTCATAAATACCTCTTTAAAATTAATAATGTGAATTATATATTTTATTTATCATAATTATTATCTATTTAATTTTACCATATTAATATATTTTTCGCTATGTGTTAACTTATTTTAAAAGTAAAAATTTATATTAAAATAAAAAACCTATTGAAAAACATTAAGTTTATCAATAAGTTTTATTTACTTTATCCTATGCATATTTTCTATATATTTCTTCAGCATATCTAGTTCTTTCATCAATTGCTACTACTCCAGCCCTTTCAAAATATTTTTCAAACACTGCAGTTGCTTCTTTGACATTATTAATTCTTTTAAAGCTAGAATAATTATATTTTCCAAATGACATATTTTGCATTTCTAAAATACTAAACCTAAGTTGTCCTTCTAAACTTGATAAAGCATAATTATTTTTACTTAACCAGTTTACAAGATTTATTCTTCTCACAAAGCTCCATTGAGCAATTCCAAATCCTATATTATTTCCTCGTTCTATGATAGAAGGATTCACTCTACTTTCTCTCATATAATTCCCCAAAATTCCTGCAGTTGCTTCTTTACTAAAACCTTGTGAAATATAAAAATTCCATGCTTTCTTCATATTATTAGTACCTGCTATATGTGTTTGATTAGCTACTTTTGATTTAGCATCACAATTTTGACTAGTTAGAGTTAACATACTTAATATTATAATTAAAACAGTTATTATAAACAATCCTCTTTTTTTTATATTGCTATTATATGTATCTATTATAATCACTCCTAACATTTTTATATAAGAGTATTGTATCATCTCTAATTAATATTAACTTAAAAGTACTTTAAATTAATCCCTTTTAACAATAATTTATGATATATTTAAGAATTATAAAGTTACTTTTTTGTTATCATTAAGCAATGAATAAACTTTATTTATATATATTTGACAACAAAATTTTATTTATTTATAAAGAATTCAATAATACATAAATTTTTATTATTTTTTTTAAAAAATCTAACCATATTTTTTATAAATATCCTCAGCATATTTTATACGTTCTTCTAAGGCAACTACACCTGCTCTCTCGTAGTATTTCTCAAATAATGTAGTTGCTTCTTTTACATTATTTATTTTTTTAAAATCATTATACTTATATTTTCCAAATTTCAATTTTTCCATTTCTATAAGACTAAAATTAAGTTGCCCTTCTAAACTAGATGGTAAAAAATCATTTTCTTTTGTCCATTTTTCTAAATCTGTTCTTCTTGTAAAACTCCATTGAGCAATTCCAAACCCAATATTATTCCCTTTTTCTTCAATAGTTGGTTCCATTCTACTTTCTCTCATATAGTTTCCCAAAATTCCAGCAGTAGCTTCTTTACTAAATCCTTCTGCTATATAAAAATTCCATGCTTTTTCTATATTATTACTTCCCGCTAGTTGTCTTTGAATAATAATTTTTGATTTTCCACTATAATATTCTCCTATTAAAAATACTCCGCACAATAACAGTAGAATAGAAGTAATTATTAGTACTACTTTATTCTTTTTACTTATAACATTATCTTTTTTAGAATTATTTTTTTTATTATTTTTTTGAGCTTTATTTTTTACTTTTTTCTTTTTATTCTTATTCTTATTAAATTTTGATACTTTATTATTTTTAATTGTTTTTTCACCCCTATAAATGAATTATAAAAACTTAGTATAACATAATGTTATACTAAGTTCTATAAATTACTATTTTACTTTTTTTATATTCCAAATATCTTTTGCATATTCTGCTACTGAACGATCAGCAGAGAAAATACCTGCATTAGCTGTATTGATAAGACTCATATGTCCCCATTTTTCTTTATCTTTATATGTATCTGCAACACGTTCTTGTGCAGCTACATAGCTTTCAAAGTCAGCTAAACACATATAGTTATCTTGAGTTAATAAGTAATCCACTATGAAACTAAAATTCATTCCACCTACAGTCATTGTTCTAATGAAGTCCAGTGTATTTTTAATTTTTTCAGAATTCATATAATATTCCCATGGTTTATATCCTTGACGGTTTAATTCCTCAACTTGAGGTGTTTCTAAACCGAAAATAAATATATTTTCATCTCCAACCGCTTCATGTATCTCAACATTAGCACCATCAAGTGTTCCAAGTGTTAATGCACCATTTAACATAAGTTTCATATTACCAGTTCCACTTGCTTCTTTACCCGCTTGTGAAATTTGTTCACTAACATCTGCTGCTGGAATTATTTTTTCAGCTAGAGTAACTTTGTAGTCTGGTAGGAAAACAACTTTTATATAATCTCGTACTAATTCATCAGCTTCTATCATTTGTGATATTGAATGAATGAATTTAATTATATTTTTAGCCATTTGATATCCCGAAGATGCTTTTGCCGCAAAAATAAATGTTCTAGGAACAGGACGTAATCCATTATATTTAATTTCACGATATAGATAAACAATATGTAAAGCATTTAATAATTGACGTTTATACTCGTGAAGTCTCTTGACTTGTACATCAAATATAGAATCAGTATTTACTGTTATACCAGTAGTATTCTGTATGTACTTAGCTAGTTGTTCTTTTTTAATTTTCTTAATCTCTAATAACTTTTTAGTAACTTTTTTGTCATCTTTATATTTATTTAATTTATCTATTTTAGATAAATCTTTAATAAAATCATTTCCAATAAGTTCTTCTAAATATTCAGCAAGCTCTGGGTTTGCTTGGCCTAACCATCTTCTATGTGCAATACCGTTTGTAACATTTCCGAATTTAGTAGGATATAACTCGCAAAATGCCTTAAAAGTAGATTCGACTAATATTTCACTGTGTAACTTAGATACTCCATTTACATAGTGACTTCCTACTATTGAAAGATTAGCCATTCTTATTTGATTATCATAAATAATTGCTGTTTCTGCTAGTGTATATTCTTTGCCCTGATCTATTACCCATTGACAAAATCTCTTATTAATTTCTTCAATAATTGAATAGATACGCGGTAGTAAAGGTCTAAATAAATCTACTGACCATTTTTCTAATGCTTCAGCCATAATTGTATGATTTGTGTATGCAAATGTTTTTGTTGTAATATCCCATGCTTTATCCCATGAATAACCATAGTCATCTAGTAATAAACGCATAAGTTCAGGGACACCCATAGCTGGATGAGTGTCATTTATATGAAGAGCAACATGATCTGATAAGTTTTCAAGTGTTCCAAACTCATTATAATGATTTTTAAGAAGTTGTTGTAAAGATGCACTTATAAAGAAGTATTGTTGCTTAATACGTAATTCTTTACCTTCATTTGTACTATCAGCTGGATATAATAATTTTGAAATTGATGAAGCAATTGCTTCCGCTTCAGAAGATTTTGAATACTCACCTCGTTCAAATAATTTCATATTAAAACCAGTTTTTGCTTTTGCTTCCCATAAACGAAGAGTATTTACTGTGTCAGTTTTGTATCCTGAAATTAGTAAATCATAAGGTTCAGCTTGAATAGAAGTATAGTCTTTATGTTCAACTACAAATCCATTTTCTGTTAATTTTTCTTCTACTCTTCCATAAAACCTTACTTCTACCTCTTCATCATTACGATATACAAGTCCATATTTACCTAAATCTAACCAATAATCAGGAAATTCTTGTTGCCAACCATTATTTATTACTTGTTTGAAAATACCATATTCGTATAATATAGAAAATCCAGTAACTGGATAATCACTACTAGTTAAAGCATCTAAATAACATGAAGCAAGACGACCTAAACCTCCATTTCCTAATCCTGGATCTGGCTCTATATCATAAATCTCATCTAAATTAAATTTATTTTTATCAAGATATTCTTTAACATCATTTTCTAATCCTAGATTAAATAAGTTATTTCTTAATGTTCTACCAACAAGAAACTCCATTGACATATAGTAAGCTCTTTTTTGTTTTGTTTTTTTCAATTCTTGTTCATAAGAAAATTTCTTTTCTGATAGATCGTCTCTTACTGTACTCATTAAAGCCTCATAAACTTGACGCTTACTTGCATTTGAGATAGTAACTCCAAATTGTCTTTTTAGATACTTCTCTAGTTTTTCTACGAATTTTTTATTCTTCATTAAAATTCTCTCCTTTAATTTTTTTATATCGTGTATTGTACCATAATTATACTATTTCATTATACATATTTATATATTTAAGTGCAGATTTCTTCCAACTTACATCCTGTTTCATTGTATTTTTCATTAATTTATTCCAATTATGTCTTTCTTGATAATAACAATATGTCGCTCTATAAACAGCGTCTAACATGTCATACGCATCAAAGCTTTCAAATGTAAATCCTGTTCCATACTTACCATCAAAAGGTTCAACTGTATCACGTAATCCTCCTACTCTGTGAACAATAGGAATAGTTGCATATCTCATTGAAATTAACTGAGATAGCCCACATGGTTCAGTCTTAGATGGCATTAAAAACATATCACAAGCACTATATACTTTTGATGACATTTCAGATGAAAACATAATTAAACTACGTACTTTATCATGTCGTCTATATTCTAATGCACGTAGGGCATCTTCATAATGACTATCCCCTGTACCTAGAATAATTAACTGTGCACCAGTTTTTAATATTTCATCAGCAACATGTAAAACTAAATCAATTCCTTTTTGATGTGTTAAACGAGTAACCATACCAATCATTGGTATATTCTCGTTAACTTCAAGAGCAAGTTCCTCTTGAAATTTTAATTTATTTTCTACTTTATCATTTAGTGTATTAATACTAAAATTTTTAAATATCTGTTTATCAGTTTCTGAATTAAATTTGTCAATATCTAATCCATTCACTATACCATGAAGTTTCCCTTGCTCTATTTTTAAAATACTGTCTAAACCATATGAAAAATATGGATCTAATATTTCATGAGCATAAGTTTCACTTACCGTACTAATTCTATTTGATAATTGTATTGCACCTTTTAATAAGTTTAAATCACCATTATAAATAAGTGCATCAAAATATTTATTGTCTAGTCCAAATAAATTACCCATTTCATATGGATTAAATCTACCTTGGAATTCAATATTATGAATAGAAATTACACTCTTTATATCTTTATAGAAATCTAATCCTCTTGATTTAAAATCGTCCAGATAAATAATAGAGAGTGCTGTATGCCAATCATTAGCATTTAATATATCTGGTTTATAATCAATAAATGGTAGTATTTCTAATGCTGCTTTTGAAAAGAATGCAAATCTTTCTCCATCATCATCTTGTCCATATACACTACTTCTATTAAAATAATGTTCATTATCTATAAAATAATATTTTACACCATTAACTTCTGTTTCAAAAATTCCACAATAAATATGTCTCCAACCTAAATCAATAAATATATGTTGTTTATATTGTAAATTATATTTTTCTCTATCTATTGACGAGTACAGTGGTAATACCACTCTTGCCTCTACATTTTCATCTTGTAAAGCTTTAGGAAGTGACCCGATTACATCACCTAATCCCCCAACTTTAACAAAAGGGGCTGCTTCTGCTGCTACGAATAATACTTTCATTTTTTTTCTCCTTATTCGTTATTTTTATTTCAACTAAAATTTTAGAGTTAGAGTAATTGAAATTACTACTTCTTTTATTATACTTTATTTTTACAATAAAATCGAAGATTACAAGTTCCCTCTTACTCTAACTCTATTTATTTTATTCAACTACTTTATTTTTTTCTACTATAACCTGACAATTATCAGTACCTTTTAATTCTACTTTTTCAGAAATAACTACTGATTTATCAGAAATAACATAATCTAGATATGCTGCTTTTTTTACAACAGTATTAGGCATTATAATTGAATTTTTCACTACTGCCCCTTCTTCTATTACTACATCCCTAAATAATATACTATTTTCAACTATACCATTGATTTCACAACCATCTCCAAGTATTGAGTTCTTCACAATAGCATTATCCCCGTATGTTGTTGGTACACTATCCTGAACTCTTGTTAATATATCTGTTCCCGATAAGAATAATTCTCTTAAAATTTCGGGTTTTAAAAGATCTCTATTAAAATCATAGTACTCTTGAACACTATTTATAGTTCTAGTATAATTTTTAATTTCATATGAGAAAACATTTAATCCATTTAAATTTTTAGAAATAAAGTCTTTTAATATGTCCTCCCAGCCTAAAGAAATTCCTTTTTTAGCAACATCTTTAAATAATTCTTTAGACATAATATATATTTTAACTTGAGTTGCACATACTTCATTATACCCAAGAGGATGGTACATTGAATCATATACTTTACCATTCTCATCAAAAATAATTTGTGATTCATGAGTTTGAGGTTTTCTGTAAGTATATGCTAATGTTACATCAGCATGTGTTTCTTGATGATGTCTTAACATATCTTTAAAATCAACATTCCCTACGATGTTACCATCTGCTAATATACAGTACTCTTCTAATAGACCATCTGCATAAAGTAATGTGTCTTCCAAAGCCTCAATCTTATTATGATTTACTCTGTTAGAAAGGTGATTTGACATTGGCGTTATAAATTTTAATCCACTATTTTTTCTATTTAAATCCCAGTCTTTCCCCCAACTTAAGTGATCCATTAAAGATTTATAATGATGGTTTGTTACAACTGCAATATTAGATACTTCTGCTTTGACTAATGATGATAACATAAAGTCAACCATTCTATATCTTGAGGCTACTGATAATGAAGCTAATGTTCTATTCCTCACTAATCCTTGTAAATCATCATTTCTATAATTATCTGCAAATAAAACACAAAAAGCATTTACCATATTATTTTCCCTCCACTCTTATATTATTAGAAACAACCTCATCTTTTCCGATAACTGTAATTTGTTCTTTCCCTATAGTAATTTCCTTATTACCAACTTCTATATTCTCTTTTATAACCGCGCCTTCCGCTATAATAGAGTTATACACTTTAGCACCTTTCTCAACTACAGCATCCTGCATTATAATACTACCTATTACTTCTGCTCCATCTTCAATAACAACTCCAGAAGAAATAATAGAATCTAAGACCGTTCCTGAAACGCTAGTTCCATCAGAAATCATTGATCGTTTAACATTGGCATTTTCACTTAAGTATTGGGGCATAACACCAACATGGCGATAGTAGATTCTCCATAATTTATCATCAATATTAAAACTTTCTTTAGCTTTAATTAAATCCATATTAGCTTCCCATAAACTTTCTATTGTACCAACATCTTTCCAATATCCATAGAATGGGAATGCATAAATATTTTTATTTTCATTTAACATCATCGGAATAATATTTTTACCAAAATCTTTTTCACTCAATTCATTTTCTTCGTCCCTTATTAAATATTCTTTAAGCTGTTTCCAACTAAAGATATAAATTCCCATTGATGCTTTAGTAGAAATAGGATTTTCAGGTTTTTCTAAAAATTCTGTAACTTTTAAATTATCATCAGTATTTAAAATTCCAAAACGACTTGCTTCTTCAATCGGAACATTAATGTGTGCAATAGTTAAATCTGCACCTTTTTCTTTATGAAAATTTAACATTTCTTTATAATTCATTTTGTAAATATGGTCACCTGATAAGATAAGAACATATTCAGGATCATATTGCTCAATATATTTAATATTTTGGTAAATTGCATTGGCAGTTCCTTTATACCATTCACCTGTTTTTCCTGCTGTATAAGGAGGTAGTATTGATAACCCACCATCCATTCTATCAAGGTCCCAAGGCGAACCATTTCCCATATATGAGTTTAACTCTAAAGGCATAAACTGAGTTAGAACTCCTACTGTTGAAATTCCTGAGTTTGCACAGTTTGAAAGAGGAAAATCAATAATTCTATACTTTCCTCCAAATGGAACTGCTGGTTTTGCCATATCCTTTGTTAAAACTTGAAGTCTTGTTCCTTGACCTCCTGCCAATAACATAGCTACGATTTCTTTTTTACGTCCCATAAATTAGACCCCCATTCTATAAATTTCTTATTTTTTCTCAATATACATAGTCGAAAATGCTGGTATGTTAACATTTAATGTATATTCAAAATCTTTAGTTTTCTTATTTATTGTTTTTAAATTCCTATTTTGTAATGCACTTCCATCAAATTTCTTAGCATCTGAATTTAATGCTATTTTATAACTTCCCCAAGTATTTACTCCTATTGGATAAGAATGCAAGCTTTGGCCTGAGAAATTACAAATTACTAAAACTTCCTTACCACTGTTATCAATTCTAGAAAATGCAAATATATTATTAATATTATCATCTACTACATGCCATCTGAATCCATGCCAGTTACAATCATTTTGCCAAAGTGCTGCGGTATTCTTATAATATTTATTTAATTCTTTCACATAGCGATGAGTACAGGCATGTTTAGGATATTGTAGTAAGAACCAATCTAATTGTCTTTCTTCATCCCATTCAATAAACTGAGCTATATCAATTCCCATAAATGTAAGTTTTTTCCCAGGATGAGCATACATATATCCTAAAAATGCTTTCAAGCTTGAGAATTTATCTTCGTACGCTACTGGGTTTTTATCAAGTAAAGATTTTTTACCATGAACTACTTCATCATGAGAAATTGGTAAAATATAATTTTCTGAAAAAGCATACATCATAGAAAATGTAAATTTATTGTGTGAATCTTTTCTAAAGAAAGGATCCACTTCTATATAATCAAGACTGTCATTCATCCATCCCATGTTCCACTTGAAGTCAAAACCTAATCCACCCTGGTCTACACCTGCAGTTACTTTTGGATAACTTGTTGATTCCTCAGCAATCATAGATACTCCTGGATATTTTTCTTTCACATAAAGATTTAAATTTTTTAAGAATTCTATCGCTTCTAGATTTTCAAAACCTCCATGTATATTTCTTGCTGATTCATGTTCCTCACGGCAATAATTTAAGAAGATTATTGAACTAACAGCATCAACTCTTAAGCCATCTATATGATATTTTTCTAGCCAATATACAGCACTAGAAGTTAAAAATGACATAACTTCATTTCTTCCATAATCAAATACTCTTGTACCCCAACCTTTATGCTCCATTTTTCTAGTATCAGAGTATTCATAACAACATGATCCATCAAATTCATATAGTCCGTGAGCATCTTTTGTAAAATGCCCTGGAACCCAATCTAAAATTACTCCTATATTATTCTGATGGCATTTATCTACGAAATACATAAAATCTTCTGGTGTTCCATATCTAGATGTTGGTGCAAAATAACCTGTAGCCTGATACCCCCATGATTTATCATAAGGATATTCTGTTACTGGCAATAATTCAACATGAGTATAACTCATATCTTTTACATATGGAATAAGTTCATCAGCTAATTGACGATAACTTAAAGGATTACCATTTTCATCATAACGCCACGAACCTAAGTGAACTTCATATATATTCATAGCTTCATGATAAGGAACACTTCTCTTAGTCATCCACTTTTCATCATTCCAAGAAAAATCTGGCAATGAATAAACTTTTGAAGCAGTTTTCGGTCTTGTTTCTGAATGATATGCATATGGATCAGCTTTCCAAAATTCTTGACCATAGCTAGATATGATCACATACTTATAAGAATCAAACTCCTTTATATTTTCAATAGTTACTTCATAAATACCTTTATCATTTATTGGTGACATTTCATATTTTCTAGCATCCCAATCACAAAAATCACCTGTTACATATACTTTTTTTGCATTTGGTGCCCAAACTCTAAATGTACATTTATTATCCTCCAAGAATGAACCTAAAAAATCAAAAGAGTGATAATTTGTTCCTTCATGGAATAAATATTCTGCCATACTATTCATTGTATAACCCCCTTTAAATAAAATAAAAGTTTTTGAGAACGCTTACTTTGCATTCAAAAAAAAACAAGAAATGAAAATTTAAAAATATTTCTCTTATTTTTATACCTTTTCATTATATCATAATTAAGATATTTAGTAAATTAGTTTCTTAACTTACATTAAAATTTCTTATATTTATTATATTAACACTATAATAATAAAATTAAACATTAACATTTCAAAAGTTTTACATTCTTTTTTTTTTGTTATACAATGTATATGAAAATAATTTATATAATAAAAATCTAGGAGATAGCTATGTTAATCTTTAACCCTATTTACAATAAAAAACCTAGTGGAGCAGTTACAAATAAAGATTCTGTTAAATTTGATATTTTAATTAAAGAAAATTTTTATTTTAATGATTTCCGAATAATACTTAAAAATGAGTTTACTGGTAATTATATCTCAGAAAGTTTAAAATTTGTTGAAAAGATTGAGAATGATTATCTTAAATATTCTATTGTATTAGATCCATTTGATATAGGTTTATACTATTATCATTTTGAAGTACATTTTGATAGTTTTACAGCCTACTTAAAAAATGATAATTTAGATTCAAAATTAGTTCAAAATTCTAATGAGCTACCTGATTGGCAACTTACAGTTTACGATTATAACTACACAACACCTGACTGGTATAAAGGTACTATTATGTACCAAATTTTCCCTGATAGATTCAAACGAAGTGATAAATATAAAGCAACTATAGCTAAAAATGAGGATGTGAGAATTCGACATGATAATTGGAATGATATTCCACACTCTTCTATAACACATAAAAATTATGGTGCTAAAGACTTTTATATGGGAAATCTTCTAGGAATTGAAGAAGAAAAAAATTACTTCAAAAAATTGAATATTGAAAGTATTTATTTAAACCCAATTATGGAAAGTCCTGAAAATCATAGATATTCAACTGCAGATTATTTTAATGTCGATCCATATTTTGGGACAAATGAACAATTTAAAAATTTTTGTTCTGATTTTAAAAAAGATAATATTAGAATAATTTTAGATGGTGTTTTTAGTCATACTGGTTCTGATAGTATCTACTTTAACAGATATAATAACTATGACAGTATCGGTGCGTATAACTCACAAAGTTCACCTTATTATTCTTGGTTTGATTTTAGTAAATTCCCAAATGAATATCATTCTTGGTGGGGATTTGATAATTTACCAACAGTAAAAAAAGAAAATAAAGAGTACAGTGATTTTATCAATAACAAAGATACCGGAGTTGTTAACTACTGGCAAAAACTAGGAATCTCTGGTTGGCGTTTAGATGTTGCCGATGAGTTTCCGGACGAATTTTTAGATAGAATAAGAGAAAGTGCAAAATATTATGATAAAAATTCACTTATTATTGGTGAAGTTTGGGAAGATGCAACAAACAAAATTTCTTACAATACACGTCGTAGATATTTTTTAGGTAAGCAACTAGATAGTGTAATGAACTATCCTTGGAAAAATGCAATAATAAACTTTGTAAAGTATAAAGATGCAAGTAGTTTTACTATAGAAATTTTAAAACTTGTTGAAAATTATCCCCGCCCTGCACTTGACTGTTTAATGAATCTTCTTGATAGTCATGATACTGAACGCGTTTTAACATTGCTTGCTTTTGATAATCCAGAGAGTGTGCCAGTTGAACAGCGACCATCTTACAAATTATCTAATGATCAATATCAGAAAGCTAAATCTTTACTAAAATTCGCAAGTTTTATTCAATTTACATTACCTGGTGTTCCTTGTATCTATTATGGAGATGAAATTGGTATGTATGGTTTTAGAGATCCTTATAATAGATTAGGCTTTACCCACGACAACATTGATAAAGATTTACTAAATCATTATATCGAATTATCTACATTCCGCAATAAGAATAAATCTGAATTTATTACAAACTTTGAATGGGTCTATACAAAAGATAATTGTGTTGCTTATAAAAGAAATAATTTACTTTGTGTGATTAATCTTGATACTAAAGCACACTTTATTGAAAATTATCATGGGGAAAAATTATTTGGTAATAACGATATTTATTCTACTCCATTTGGAATGATAATACCTCCTAATACATACTCAGCTATAAAAATTGTTTAAATTATAAAAAAGTGGAAATTATAGTAATAATTTCCACTTTTTATTTTATATAAAATATGATCTATCTCTATCCAGAGTTTCTAAGTCCTGTTGCTACCCCATTTATAGTAATATGAATTGTATTTATTTGAGATTCTAGCTTTTCTTCTTCTCTTGCCCTTCTAATAAGCTCAATCTGTAATAAATTTAATGTATTGAAGTATTGTAATCTATTTTCTAAACTCTTAGTTAAATACGTATTATCTTCTAAAAACTCTTTATGTTCTGAAATATCTAAAACTACTTGCTTAGTTAATTCCCATTCTCTTAAAATTTCGTTATAAACTTCTTTTGTCTTATCATCTTTACATAAGTTAGCATATTCTTTAGCTATACCCATATCAGATTTTGACATTACCATATCAACATTTGATAGTAACGAAGTAAAGAATGGCCAATTTTTATACATATTACGTAATTTATTAATATTATCACTGTCTTTTTTTATAAAGTTAGAAAATGCAGTTCCTACTCCATACCATCCTGGAAGCATAATTCTACTTTGAGACCATGAAAATACCCAAGGTATAGCTCTTAAACCACCTATATCTGTAATTTTCTTACGTGAAGCAGGACGTGAACCTATATTTAAGCTTGAGACTTCTTTAATTGGTGTTGCTTCGAAGAAATAATTATAAAAATTTGGATTTTCAAAAACAAGTTTTCTATATGTTTTATAACTATCATTTACAACTTCATCCATTATATCTTTAATTTCTGGAATATCTCTAATATCAATATTAACCATGTCCGCATTCATTCTTTCAATAACCGCCGAAAATAATGTTTCTAAATTATAATATGCTGCATCTTGGTTACCATATTTAGCAGCTATTATCTCACCTTGTTCAGTCAATCGTATTCTATCTTGAACACTACCTAAAGGTTGAGATATAATGGCATCATAACTTGGTCCACCACCTCGTCCTACTGTTCCTCCTCTACCATGGAAAAATGTTATTTTAATTCCATATTTATTTCCTAGTGAAGAAAGATCTTGTTGGGCTTTATATAATGACCATCCTGATGATAGGTATCCACCATCTTTATTGCTATCTGAATAGCCAAGCATTATTTCTTGATAATTTTTATTATCTTTTATCCATTTCTTAACTATATCTAAATCTAAATAATTATCCATTATTTCATAAGAATTCTCTAAATCCTCAATTGTTTCAAATAATGGTACAAGTTGTAATCTTGCAAAATCACTACCCACTAAACCTACTTCTTTTAACATAATTGCTAATTCCAATAAATCTGAAATACTAGTAGTATGTGAAATAATATTTTGTTTAATTATATTGTTTCCAAGCTTATCTTTAAGTTCTCTAGCAGTTTTAAAAATTAACAATTCTTTTTTTAATTCTTCTGATTGTTTATTTTCATCATTAATATTTAATGGTCTTGGATCTTTTTCTAATATATTTAACAATAGATTACATTTATCATTTTCTGATAATGAGCTATAGTTATTTTCTATATTAGCATTTTTTAACAACTCTGCAACACATGCTTCATAAACACTTGAATCTTGTCTCATATCAATACTTGCTAAATAAAAACCAAATATTTTTACGGCACTTAATAATTCTTCAAAATCACCTTTTATTAGTGTTTCACCTTTATTTTTCAATAGTGAATCTTTAATAATCATTAAATCTTGTTCTAATTCATTTGCAGTTAAATATTTTTCATCTACGTTTTCAGTATTAAGTAAGTATCTCTTAGTATTTGATAATTTTTCTCTAATATAATAAATAGCTTTTCTATAATATTCTTTTTCTCTATATTCTGATACATCATTAGATTTATCAGCTAGTTCTCTCAATTCATCACTTTCCTTTATTAATTGTGAAGACATAGAGAATGTTCTGTATAAAATATCTAATTGCTTCAAGTAATAGTTAATAATTAACTCACATTGTTTCATTGCAGATAATTTTAATGTATTGGCAGTCACATATGGGTTCCCATCTCGGTCTCCACCTATCCACATTCCCATAGTTATTGGTGTTTCATTTATTAAATCAATAGAGTTTTCTTTTAATAATTTCTTATATTCTGTCATTAATTTTGTTATTGCTTTAATAAAAGACCTATTGTAATATTCTAATACATTTGTAATTTCATTAGCAACTTTTAATTTTTTTTCACGAATTATATCACTTTGAAGTAAGATTTCAATATGTTTTTGTAAATCATTTTTCCATTTACTTTTATTTATTAATCCATCTTTAACGTCTCTATGTTTTCTAAGTAAATTATGAATATTCTCAGTTAAATCTAATGTAGTCTTTCTTTGTACTTGTGTTGGATGGGCTGTTAATACAGGAACTACATTTATATTATTTAAAATATTGGTATCTTTTAAATTTTTTATTGAATCGGATAGTTTCCCAACATATGACTCTTCTGAATTATTTTTATAATTAACTTCAAATGCTAAATCAACATCTTCTGATATATTAATTAGCAATGGTAGTGTTGAGAAGAAGTTTGCTATTATTTCCATTTCTTCTTGATTTAATGTTTTTATTATTTCATTTAATTCTTCATATTTTTTACAATCAGCTAATTTTTTTAACTCAACAATTTTGTTATATGTTTCTGTCGAAGTTATTTTCTTAGTTGCTTCAAGTAACATATCTGTCAATAATTGTATTTCCTCTTCTACAATATTCTCATTAATATTACTCTCTAATCTTATACTTTGCATTAAGACATACCTCATTATTATAATTTTACATATTATTTTGTAATAAAAATACTATTATCTAGTATATAATAAAATTGAATATTTTATAATACTACATATTCCATTATATATTTTTTTCAAAAATAAAACAATTCATTTTCTATCAATCTTTAATTTTTATTAATTTTATATTCTATTTTTAATACAATATAGCTATTAGTTTTATAAATTTTATTTTATAAAAAAACAGCCATTTTTTATGGCTGTTTTTTAAATTATTCTTCATAAGTTTCTTCTTTAGCTGCAAGTGTAACTGTTGCTACTTTTTGATCATCAACTAAATTAATTACTTTTACTCCAGTAGCTGTACGACCTAATATACTAATTGTTGATACATCTATTCTAATAATTATTCCTTGATCAGTCATTATCATCAAATCTTCGTTTCCTGATACTGATTTTACTGCAACAATTTTACCTGTTTTTTTAGTTACTTTAGCGACTTTAACACCTTTACCACCACGGTTTATTACATTAAATTCTGTTGATTTAGAAATTTTTCCTATTCCATTTTCAGTTACTGTTAAAATTTTCTTAGATTCATCTACTACTTCCATACCAATTACATAATCGTCTGGAGATAGAGTAATACCTTTGACACCACGGCTAACACGTCCCATTTGACGTACTTTTTCAGCATTAATTCTTATAGCTTGTCCGTTTGCTGTAACAATCATAATGTCTTGTTCATCAGTAATTCTTTGAACATCTATTAATGAATCACCTTCATCCAATTTAAGAGCTATCTTACCTTTTTTAAGAATACTTGCATAGTCTCCTAATTTAGATTTTTTAACAATACCAAATCTTGTAGAGAACATTAAACTTGTTCCTTCTTCTTGAAGATCAGAAATAGCAATAATTGAGTTTACTTTTTCTTCTTTTTCTATCTCAAGTAAATTAATAATTGGAATTCCTTTAGATTGACGACTCATTTGATTAATCTCATATCCTTTTAATGTATAAACCTTACCTTTATCAGTAAAGAATAGAATATGATCGTGAGTAGAACAACTTAACATATAAGCTACATTATCCTCATCATTAGTTGTCATTCCATTAACACCGCGGCCACCACGACCTTGTGATTTATACGTACTAGCTGCTAAACGTTTAATGTATTGATTATGAGATAAAGTAATAATAATTTGTTCTTTTTCTATTAAATCTTCATTCTCTATTTGATCTACTTGACCTTCAATAATTACGCTACGACGTTTGTCTCCGAATTTCTCTTTTACTTCTAGTAATTCTTCTTTAACAATCTCAAGAACACGCTCAGGTTTAGCTAAGATATCTTCTAAATCTTCAATTAATTCCATAAGTTTTTTATACTCTTCTTCAATCTTATCTCGCTCTAAACCTGTAAGTCTCTGTAGACGCATGTCTAAAATAGCTTGTGCTTGAATTTCAGAAAGTGAAAATTCACTTATTAAACCACTTTTAGCTTCTTCAGTAGTTTGAGAACCACGAATTAAGCTTATTATTCTATCAATATTATCTAGAGCAATTCTTAATCCTTCTAAAATATGAGCACGTGCTTTTGCTTTATTCAGATCAAATCTTGTTCTACGAACAACTACTTCTTTTTGATGCTCTAGGTAATAATAAAGCACTTCTTTTAAGTTAAGAAGTTTTGGTACTCCATTAACAAGTGCAATCATGTTAACACCAAATGAACCTTGAAGTGGTGTTAACTTATAAAGATTGTTTAATATTACATTACTATTTACATCACGACGTAATTCAATAACAATACGTATTCCTTTTAGGTTACTTTCATCGCGTAAATCTGTAATACCTTCTATTTTTTTATCACGAGCTAATTCTGCAATTTTTTCAACTAATTTCGCCTTATTTACTTGGTAAGGAATTTCTGTAATAATAATTCTTTCCTTACCATTTTTCATTTGTTCGATTTCTGTCTTACCACGCATAATAACTGAACCACGTCCAGTAGTATATGCTTTTACAATACCACTACGACCTAATAAATATGCACCTGTAGGAAAATCAGGACCTTTTATCTTAGTCATAAGTTCAGCAATTGTAATTTCTGAATTATCTGCTAAAGCAATAACACCATCAATAACCTCACCTAAGTTATGAGGTGGAATATTTGTAGCCATACCAACCGCAATACCGCTACTACCATTTACTAGTAAATTAGGTATACGAGATGGTAAGACTTTTGGTTCTTGTTTTGTGCCATCATAGTTATCTTGCATGTCAACCGTATCTTTATTGATATCTCGTAACATTTCTGAAGCAATTTTACTCATTCTCGCTTCTGTATAACGCATTGCTGCCGCACCATCGCCATCGATTGAACCAAAGTTCCCTTGACCATCTACCATTGGATATCTACTGTTAAAATCTTGAGCTAAACGTACAATCGTACCGTATGTTGCTAAGTCACCATGTGGGTGATACTTCGCCATAACTTCTCCGACTACGAAGGCACTTTTTTTATAAGGTTTATCATATGTTAACCCTAGATCATTAAATGCATATAATATTCTTCTATGTACAGGTTTTAATCCATCTCTAACGTCTGGTAAAGCACGAGAAACTATAACACTCATAGAGTAGTCAAGAAATGAATTTTCAATTTCCGTAGTTATATTACGTAAGGTAATATTATTTTTATTATCTTCCATGTTCTATCCTTTCTTACTAAATATCTAAGTTTACAACATTTAGAGCATTTTCTTCGATAAATTTACGTCTTGGTTCTACTTTTTCACCCATTAACGTGTCAAATGCTGCATCTGCTCTTTGTGCATCATCAATACTAACTTTATACATTAAACGATGTTCTGGGTCCATTGTTGTATCCCAAAGTTCCTCAGCATTCATTTCTCCTAGACCTTTATAACGTTGAACTGTATACTTTTTATCAGTCGCATATTTTTCAATATTTTCTTTTAACTCTTCATCTGTATGACAGTAATACTCTTTTTTACCAACTTTAAGTCCAAATAATGGTGGTCTAGCAATGTATACATATCCTGCTTCTATTAACTCTCTCATATATCTAAAGAAGAATGTTAATAACAATGTTCTAATATGACTTCCATCGACATCGGCATCGGTCATAATTACTATTTTATGATAACGAAGTTTATCAATATTTAGTGTTTCTCCTATTCCCATACCTACTGCAGTAATTAGTGAACGAACTTCGTCATTTGATAAAACTTTATCAATTCTAACTTTTTCTACATTCAAAATTTTACCTTTTAGTGGTAATATAGCTTGGAATTTACTATTACGACCTAGTTTCGCACTTCCACCTGCAGAGTCTCCTTCGACTAAAAATAGTTCGCATTCTGCTGCATCCTTACTTGAACAGTCTGCTAATTTCCCAGGTAAATTTGTAAATTCTAATGCGTTTTTACGACGAGTTGATTCCCTTGCTTTTTTCGCTGCAATTCTAGCACGAGATGCTTGAAGTCCTTTCTCAACTATAATTTTTGCAACTTTAGGATTTTCTAATAAAAATCTATCTAATTCTTCTGAAAACAGTTTATTAGTGATTGTACTCATTTCTGAGTTTCCTAATTTAGTTTTTGTTTGTCCTTCAAATTGTGGATTTGGATGTTTAATAGATATAATAGCTACTAAACCTTCTCTTACATCATCACCAGTAAGCGACTCTTTTTCTTTTATAAGTTTATTTTTTTTACCATATGAATTTATAATACGTGTTAATGCTGTTTTAAATCCACTTTCATGTGTACCACCTTCATGTGTATTAATATTGTTAGCATAACTTAAAATATTACTATTATATCCAGTATTGTACTGCATTGAGATTTCAACTTCTTTACCTTCCATCTCTCCTTGCACATAAATCGCTTCATGTAATGAATCTTTATTTTCATTTAGCATTTCTACATATTCTAGTAATCCACCTTCATAGCAGAAAGTTTCTTCTTTTTCTTGACCTTCTCTTTCATCTTTAAGTATTATCGTAATACCTTTGTTTAAGAAAGCAAGTTCTCTTATACGTGTTCTTAATATATCATACTCATATACTGTAGTTTCTTGGAAAATTTCTGGATCTGCTTTAAAACGAATAGTTGTCCCTGTTTTATCAGTTTCACCAATTACAGTAATTCCTTGAACTACATCTCCACGTTCGAACTTCATCGAATGAATTTTACCATCACGATGAACATAAGCTTCTAAATTTGTTGATAAAGCATTAACTACACTGGCACCTACTCCGTGAAGACCACCAGATACTTTATACCCGCCTCCACCAAATTTACCACCTGCGTGCAGAACTGTTAATATTACTTCAAGGGCAGGTTTTCCTGTTTGTTCTTGAATATCAATCGGAATACCTCGTCCATTATCTTCAACTCTTATCCAATTGTCTTTTTCGATTGCAACTGTAATAGTATTACAATATCCTGCTAAAGCTTCGTCTATAGAGTTATCTACTATTTCCCAAACCAAGTGATGTAGTCCTTTACTCGAAGTAGAACCAATATACATCCCTGGGCGAACTCTTACAGCTTCTAATCCTTCAAGAACCTGAATCTGATCAGCATTATATTCTTGCATTTGTTTTTTTTCTACCATGATTTTTCCTTTCGTTTTTTTAAAAGTTTATTTAATTAAATATCCTATAAAATTTCACTAATAGTTCCATTATTAATATTGAAAACCTTAGCTTTTTTTAATAAATCTTCTTTAATATCTGATATCGAAGGTGTTGTTATAAAAGTTTGTACATTTTCATTAATTGCATCTAATAGTTTTAGTTGACGATTTTTATCTAATTCACTTAATACATCATCTAAAAGTAAAACAGGATAACTTCCTGTTTTAGATTTTAAATAATCTATTTCAGAAAGTTTAAGAGATAACACTATGCTTCTTTGTTGTCCTTGTGAAGCATATATTTTAGCATCCAACTTATTTATAAAAAACTCTAAATCATCATGATGAGGACCTATTTTCGTACTTCCTCTCATTATATCATCATAAGATTTATCCATTATTTTCTTAACAATATTTTCTTCATTAAATTTTTCATCTTCAATACTATTAATATTAAGCATATCTAATATGGAACTTTTATATTTTAATTCTAATTCCTCTTTATGATTAGATATATTTAACATATTTTTATGAGCTAATTTGGATAAATTTTTTATAAATAAGGCTCTTTCTTTCGTAATATAAATTGCTATTTTTACTAATTGACTCGTAATAGTTTCAAGATATGCTAAAGAAAGTTCATCTTTTGGATTTTTTCTCATATCTTTTAAATATGAATTGCGTTGTTTTAACAAGTGTTGGTAAAGTAAATAATACTTATGATAGATACGAGAAAATTGATAAAATTCTCTATTTATAAATTCTCTCCTAAGAGAAGGAGATCCCTTAATAATTTGTAAGTCTTCTGGAGAAAATAAAACAACGTTTAATTCTCCAACAAAGTCAGTTAACTTAGTTTTTTTTAGACCAGCAATTTTGGCACTTTTTCCTTTATTATTAATTCCTAACATTATATCAAGTAATTTCTCATTCTTTTCAAGAACACACGACATTGCTGCTGCTTCTTCTCCAAACATTATACATTCACTATCACTTTTGGTCCTGTAACTTTTACCAAGAGCTAAACAAAAAATTGATTCAATAATATTTGTTTTTCCATTAGCATTGTCACCAACTAAAACATTAAGCGAGGGATGTACCTCTATATTCAAAGATAAATAATTTCGAAAATACAATAATTTTAAAGTTTTAATTTTCATTTAAAATAATATATTTTTGATTTTCAATTTCTAGTATATCATTAGAATATAGTTTTTTCCCTCGTCTATTTTCCAAGTCACCGTTTAAAATCACGTCAGCATCTTGTAAAAAATATTTTGCTTCTCCACCAGAAGCAATAAATCCTTCAATTTTTAAAAATTGAGATAATGTAATATACTCACTATTAATAAAAATTTTTTTCATTTTACACCTCCAAATAATTAAAATGAAACATAATGTATATAAATATATTTTATACATTATAATTATATCAAAAAAGCTAATTTTTATCAAGAAAATGAGCATTTTTCAATTGATTTTTAAACTTTAAAATTACTGATTCATATAGTTTTTTATGTGATTTTTAATATTAAAATTCTCTGAAAATAATAAATAAAAAAATACCTGAAATTTACCTTAGTTTTTAAAGAAAATAATTAAAAAAATAGTATTTTAATATTATATTTTATTATTGAAATGTATTTTATGAAAGCCTTTTTTGTTTTACAGTTTTCTTTACCTGTTGTATAATAAAAGTATAATATTATCTATACTTTTATTAATTTAACTAAATTTTTATAAAGTATAGTATGAAGGAGGTAAATTATGTATAATTATGAAAAGTTAGAAAAAATACTTAATGAAAAAATTCTTTCAATAGAAGAAACTAGTTATGGTATTACTAATAAGAATTACATTATTACTACAGAAAATAATAAATACTTTTATCGAACTTCTAAAGATTCTACAAAAATTAATGATAAAGAAAATGAAAAAGAGGCTATGGACCTTCTTAAAAATGAATCATATTTTTTAAAACCTATATACTATAAATATGATAACTTAATAACTCCATACCAAAAAAATTCAAAAACTTTTGTTTCTCAAAGAAATCTTTCTAGTATTGTTAAAATAGCTAAACTATTACAAAAATTTCATTCAAAAAAATTTAAAGCAAAATGTTCATTTAATCCAGTAATTGTTTTTGAAAAATATTTAAATGATATTGAAGACTTTAGTATGGATATTAGTCATTTTATTTATATAATTGATGAACTAAAAAAAGTATATAAACCAGACAGATTATGTCATAATGATTTAGTTGAAGGAAATTTTCTATTTACTAAAAATAACATTTACCTAATCGACTATGAATATGCGGGATTAAATGACTATTATTTTGATATAGCGAGTTTTATATCTGAAAATAATCTTGATTACCAAGAAACTGTTACATTTCTAAAAGCATATTTTACAGAAGAAGAATGTGACTTTAAAAAATTAGATATTTTTTTAAGATTCTGTGATTTATTATGGTATACTTGGGCTTCATTATTATATGAAAAACGTGGTGAAGAAATTTATAACGAAATTCTTATGATGAAGTATAATAATTTAAAGAACCCTAGAGTAATTATATATTAAAAAAAGAACAAACACTTTTTACTAGTGTTTGTTCTTTTTTATTTTACTTTAATTATTTAGCTAAAGCTGCTTTAGCTTGTTCACAAATACTTGTGAATGCTGCTGCATCATGGATAGCGATTTCGGACAACATTTTTCTGTTAATATCAATTCCAGCAACTTTAAGTCCATTCATTAAACGGCTGTATGATAATCCATTTAATCTTGCTGCTGCATTAATACGAACGATCCATAATCTTCTGAAGTTACGTTTAGTTTGACGACGGTCTCTAAATGCGTACATTCCAGATTTCATAACTTGTTGCTTAGCAACTTTGAATAATGTATGTTTTGAACCAAAATATCCTTTAG
>USNF01000002.1 GCA_900555985.1 uncultured Gemella sp. | reverse complement strand
CGTAAGAAAAAATCTGAAGCGGCTAGAAAACGTAAATATTAATAATTGGTAATTAATACGCAATTGATTAATAAAATCTAAAATTTTCCCTCTTTTTAGATTTATTTAAGAAAAATAAAACCTCGTCACTTGATGAGGTTTTTTTATATGGTTGTAATATTTATTTAAATATGATATTCTTATTTAAATAAAAAATCTATTAGGAGAGAATATGTTTGCGATAATCTGTTTAAATGTAATGTTATTAATTTCTTGTTGGTATTTAATTGCGGAAAATCAAAAAAATAAAACTCAAATTAATGAGATGAAAGATGATTTAAAAAAAGCAATTGAAAGAATAGCGACATTAGAGGAGAATAAATAAACCAGAATTAGTTCTATACTAACTATAGAACCGATCCTGGTTTTATTTTATATATTATCTATTCTTCTTATTTTTCCATATAGTTCATCTATATTTTTAGCATTCATAAGAACCATTAAAAATTGTAATTCTTTTTTCCATTTTTCTATCTCTTTTATTAATGCTTCTTTTCCATCATTCACTAGAATTTCTAAGAAGGTCTTAGAAACTCCGACTGCTTTAGCACCTAATGCTAAGCATTTTACAACATCAAGTGGATTTCTAATTCCTCCACTTGCAATAATATCTATTTTATCTCTATATGGTGCGGCAAATTCTAAACTTTCTGCTGTAGTATAGCCGATATTTTCTAGATATGTAGATTTATCTTCTCTTCTACCATTTTCTATACGGGCAAAATTAGTTCCACCCAAACCGCTGACATCAATTGCAGCTAGATTTAAGTCAATAGCTAATTTAATTGTTTCTTCATTCATACCAAAGCCAGTTTCTTTTAGAATTACTGGAATAGGGGACTTTTTGCTAACTACAGTTAGTGTAGAAAGCCACGATTCAAAGTTATGGTCACCTTCAGGCATTACAATCTCTTGAAGTGGATTTGTATGAAGCTGAATGTATTGAGCTTTTGTCTTTTCGATAGCGTCTAAAATAAGTTTAGGATCTTTATCAAGACCAAGATTTATTGAATATCCTTTTGGATATGCCGCTTCATCGTTTTTATCTTTTAAAGCAGGAGAGTAAGAACCAGGGAAAAATTCTATTCCACAAACCTTACTAACCTCCATGAAATCTTGATTTATTTTATTACATTCTTCACCACCAGCAGTTATTGCGTTGATAAAGAAAGGAAATTGCCATTTTTTATTACAAATAGTAGTAGATGTATCTAAACTATCTAGTCCAAAACGCGGAACACTATTATAGTCAATAGCGTAGGCATCTAAACTAGTTAAAGTAGTTTTGTCTGCAAGAGCTAGACGTATATGATCTTTTTTTCTCATGTCTATCCTTTCATGTTTTCTAAGTTATAATTCTTCTAAATTAAGCTGTAGTTGGAAATCGTCATTACTTTTATTGAAACCTAAGACGATATCTCCGCTACCAGAACCACTTTGTTTGCCAGCAGGGTAGCTAGCTATATAATTTTTCATAGCTGCTGTTTCCATCGGTATATTAGAGAAACTTTCTAAATAGTGAAGATTTTCGCGAAGTTTATTTGTTGTATTTAATACAAGTGATTCATCTCCACTTTCAAACGCAGCTACTAGTTGCTTAACTAGTTTGTTAGAAGTACTAACAAAAGTAGTATACTCAGTAGAATAATTTTCTTTATTATTCTTCCAAAGTTTAACGTGTTCTTTAGTATCTACAACTTCTCCAGTCCATCTTGCAAAAATAGTAATCTTTGCTTTAGGGTAGATAGGTTTAATTATTAACCCATCCCAAGGAGAGTTTATAATTTCTTTAATGCCGTCTTTATTTTCGATAATATAATTAAGTTTGCTAGCATTGAACTTTTGATAGAAGGTTAATCCTTCGTTTAATGAAGCAGCTACGTCACCCATTGAGCCACTAATATTATGAGTTAAATTGTATAATGTAACAAGTTTAAAAATAGTTTCGTTATTGAAAGTAATATTTTCAAAAGTTAAAATAGCTTTGGCGATTGAAACTAAAACTGCTCCAGAAGAACCTAGTCCATATTTTTTATTGTTACTATGTAGCTCATTATATATTTTTATAGAATAAGTTTTTTCGCTATTTGTATACCTACTCAAAAATATAATAAATTGCTGAATCATAGTAAAGTTCTTATTATCTTCATAAAGATCAACGGTAATATTATATAATGTATCAAAAATAGTAGTTTTCTCACTAGGTTCTACGGTAGTAACTATCTTTTGAGGAACACTAGTGAGCAGTGCTTTGGAATAGTCTTCTAATATAGCATATTCACCTGCAAGGTATAATTTACCAAAAGCTACTCCATGCACAGGATTATTTTTTTGTTCCATAATTTTGAAATTTCCTCATATAGTTTGTCTTGATCTTCTTTTAAATACAATACTTTAACATTTGGTCCGGCATCCATAGTGAAGTAACATCTATAACCTTGTGAACGAAGTTGCTTAACTATGTCCATTGCACGGTAACTTTCTTCTGTTAAAAATGTAAAACTAGGAGAAGATGTAGTTGTTGTTTCATGCATAGCTAATGCATTGCTTTCTGTTATTTCTCCTATTTTCTCAAAATCCGCTTCTTTAAGTGCTTCTTTCATTAAAACAAAATCTTTCTTTGCTTTTTCTACCCAAGAAGCGAATGTTGTTGATGTTTGTACACATTGTTCCATTGCTACACGACTTGAAATTTTCTTTCTATCTTCATTTACTACAAGAACCATCATACCAAAATCTAGATCGCAAGAAAGTTCTTCTACGCTACCATCTTCTAGCCATGCAGCAAGTTTATAAAAACTTCTACAAGAAGAACCAGAACCTTCTTTTGCGATTTCAACCATTTCTTGAGTTGATTTATTTAATTTAAAATATTCGTTACAGGCTAAAACTAATGCCATTGTACCGCTAGAACTAGATGAAAGTCCTGCTGCAGTAGGCACAGTGTTATAGCTTTTAATACGAATTTTTTCTCTATCAACAGGAGTAAATTTAGAAATAAATTTAATCATTTTGTTTACTTCTTCAGGTCCTTGTTTTTCATCGTTAATATAAAATTCATCTTCATTTGATGAACTTTTTTCAATTTTTGTTTTCGATAGTAAATTATCTAATCTTAAAGAAATATTAGGGTTATATGGAAGAACAGGATCTTTAGACTTCTTTCCCCAATATTTTACTAAGGCTATATTAGCATAACCTAAACTGTAACCATCCATGATAAATATCCTTTCTCTTTTAGTTCATCTTGAATTTTTAAGGCATTCTCTTTAGTATCACATAGGCAAATACAACAACCGCCTGCACCGCCGCCAGTTAACTTAGCCCCTTTAGCATTATTGTTTTTACACAATTCGACAACTTCGTCATTCTTCTCATGGCTAACGCCAATTTTTTGAAGTAGTGAATGAGCCTTGTACATATATTCTCCGATAAGGTCTATATTTTTTTCTTTTAAAGGTTTAATTACTTTTTTAGTAATGTTTCCTAGTTCATCTATATATGGTTTATATGTTTTTAAATTATTCTTTACGTGTTCTACAGTATATTTAGTAATACCTACAACACCAGTATCAATAATTAATAAGTAACTATCAAGAGAAAAGGGTAGTTGTTTTGCTCCGTTCTCTTTTGAGAAGAGTAGTGGAGTATCACTAAGTACTTGATTTACATCAATTCCACTAGGATTTCCATGAATAAACTTCTCGCATTTGTCAGCGATTTTTCTAATTTTTTCTTTTGTTATACCTTTAGCACGAGCAATAGCTATGCTAAGGGCAGCTGATGAGCCCAATCCTCTACCAACTGGTATAGAACTATTAATATTAATTTTTGTTTTGTTATCAATTCCACAGGCGTCTGCGATATACGCTAAAATATCATCTCTGTGTTGAATTTCATTAGTATTTTCAAGTGTAACATCTATTTTCATCTCTGGTAATGGAATAGTAATTCCATCATGTCCATAGACTACTGCATGTTCACCAAAAAATATTGCTTTAGCATGTGTCATAATAATCCTCTTATTTTAGAATCTCAACTTTATTTTTAATCAAATTTTCAAATTATTTTATGCTTGATACTATATAATTAGTATCTTTTTATATGTACAATAATTATACTTTTAGCATAAATATTTGTCAAACAAATGCTGTCATTATAGTTTTTGATAGTACATAATAAAAAAACAATCTTAAATATCTTGCTTTTAAAATAGCGAAGAATATAAAGATTGTTTTTAATGATTTGGATGACAATTAATACCATGGGGCTCTAAATGAACTAAAGTTTCACAGTAATAAAACTCACGAGCGAGTGCTTTTTCTATTTTTATAGTTATATCATGACTTTGTTTAACATTTAATTCTGGATTAACTGTTATTGTAATATCAATAAAGTATAGTAAGCCATGAGTTCTTCCTTTTACATCTACGATAGAAATAACACCCTCTATGTCCTTAACAATTGATTCAACTTTTTCGATAACTTCAGCATCAACGCCATCTGTCAGTATATGAGTAGATTCTTTAAAAATACTTACAGCTGTATAGATAATTAAGCAACCTACTAATATAGCAACTATTGAATCCGCAATAGGTATACCTATATATGTTGCGATAATACCTATAAATGTACCAATTGATACATATGCGTCACTTAGGTTATCTAAAGCAGCTGCTTTTAAAGACTTACTTCCAAGTTTATTTGCCAGTCTAATATTATAAAAGTAAACAGAAAACATTATTATACTAGCAACAACTGCTGTAACTGCAGATAGCATACTAGGTTGTTCATAGCTTTTAGTAATAATTTTTTTAACCGCATAAATTACTACTTCAATACCAGCGTAAAGCATAATAAATGAAGCTATTAATGTTGAAATTAATTCTGCGCGGAAGTGCCCATAAAGGTGATCTTCATCAGCAGGTTTTCTTGAAATTTTTAATCCAATAAGAACACAAATGGATGAAATAACGTCAGTTGCGTTATTAATTCCATCTGCGACTAATGCAGAAGAACGAAAGAAAAAACCAGCACCCAATTTTAAAAGTGTAAGCAGTAGGTATGAGAATATACTAAGTCTTGCACCATGTTCAGCTTTTTTTAACTTTTCAAAAATAGAGTTATTCATGTAAGTAGCTTCCTTTCAAAATGTATTTTACAATTATAACAGCTTCAAAAAAATTATTCAAGAATAAAATTCTTATTTTCATAATAAAATTATTTGCTTAAGGTGAACTTTTCTAAAATTATAAAACCCTCATAAATAAAAATGAGGGTTTTATATATAAATTAAGTGGAAATTTATAATTTCTCTAATATTTTTGAATATATGATTTTATCTTTCCATTCACCATTTTCAAAAATAAATTGCTTTCTGATACCTTCATATTGAAAATTCAGTTTTTCCAGTAATTTTATAGAAGGGGTATTTCCGACACCTACATGTGCTTCTATTCTGTGAAACTTTAATTCGTTAGCAGTAAAGTCTAAAATTGATTCTAGAGCTTCAAAAGCGTAGCCATTTCTCCAAAATTGGTTATGAATAAAATAACCGATTTCTGCCCATTGAAAGTTTTTTCTCTCTAAAGTAACTATATCAATCATACCTAAATGATTTCCAGTTTTATCAAATATAGAGTAAATATATTGATAGTCATCTTTTCTCATCTTATCATGTTTTTTACTAATTCTTCAAACCAGGATTCAGTACAAATGGACATATCAATAAAACCATCATCGAATTCATTTTTTGATACTTCTCTATCACTAAATCCTTTATACCATGATTGATAGTCTGTAATATCTAGCTCTTTAATAATTAATCTATTTGTTATTAATTTCATAGTAACTCCCTTCACATCCCTTAGCGAATGAATTAAAATCTAGCAAGTTTATATAAAAAAATAAACCTCAAGTATATTGAGGTTACAAATACCAGCAGCCGGGGTCGAACCGGCACGATGTTGCCATCGCTGGATTTTGAGTCCAGTGCGTCTGCCAATTCCGCCATGCTGGCATAAGAATATGATAACATAATAATACATATTTTGTCAATTTTTAGTGAAGTTCAAAGTAGATAATTAAGGTAGTTAGGTTATAGAAAAAATATATTTTATAATCAAAAAAAATGTAATATAATAAAAACTGTATATGTTTAATAAATATTGATAATTTCTATTTTATTAACGTTTTTTATTGGGGTAGAATATAAAAAAGATATGTGTGGTTTTGGTTTCTAATTTAAAATATTTCTTCAATATGATATTGCCAAAGGAAGATATATGTAGTATAATAAAGTAGTATATAGAATTATAAAAATATTAATGTTATTTTTATAGAGGAGTGTGAGTGCTGGTGGTTGTTACATTGTTTACATCGCCTAGTTGTACTTCTTGTAGGAAAGCAAAAGCTTGGCTAATTGAAAATGATATAGAATTTGTTGAAAGAAATATTTTTTCAGAAGCTCTAACAACAGATGAGATTAAAAACATCTTATCTATTACAGAGCACGGAACAGAAGATATTATTTCTTTTAGATCAAAAACATTTCAAAAATTGAATCTTGATATAGAGAGTATGTCAATACAACAGCTGTATAAAGTTATTCAAGATAACCCAGGAATGCTGAGAAGACCTATCATCGTAGATGATAAGAGATTGCAAGTAGGATATAATGAAGACGAAATAAGAAGATTTCTCCCTAAGGAGATAAGAGTAAATCAATTAAAACAAATAAAGAATATGGTTAAGTAAGTATGTCCTGATACTACTTTTACCGAAGGCTTAAAGGTTGATATTAGGTTATCAACCTTTTTTTATGAGAATTAGTAGTAGCGAAAGCTAAATTAATAGAAAAAGAGGTATTACATGGAAAAAGAAAATAAATTTATTACTGGAGAGATTCATTTTTTAGAACTAGTAGAAAAAAAGAGTTCTTCTCTTGTGTTTAAAGGGCCGAATGACGAAGAGATAAGTTGTAATGAATCAGATGTAGATAGCTTAGATGATTTTGAAATAGGTGAAGAATACTCAATGTTTGTTTACCCATCGAGAAGTGGAAAGTTGTTTGCAACACCTAATATTCCAGAAGTTACATATGGTGAATATGCATTTAGTAAGGTTGTTAAAGTAGAGGAAGATAGAGTGGGATTAGATATAGGTTTCTCACGTGAAATTCCGCTATTAGGTGAAGACTTACCAAAAGTAAGAAGTGTTTGGCCAAAAGAAGGTGATGAGCTATTTATTACTTTACGTCGAGACTATACTGGACAATTATTTGCCCGTTTAGCTACTGAAACAGTAGTAGCCTCACTTTATTCAAAAGCAGAAAAAAGTATGAAAAATAAAGATATAGAAGCATATCCTTATAGATTAATGCGAGTTGGGACTTTTCTACTTTCAAAAGATGGGTATAAGATTTTCGTTCATGAAAGTGAAAGAAATACTGAGCCTCGTCTAGGAGAAAAAGTTACACTGAGAGTTATTGGTATAAAAGATAATGGAGAAATTAATGGTTCATTTTTACCCCGTGCACATGAAAGAATGGATGCAGATGGACAGGCTATACTAGACTATATCGAAAATAATGGTTATTGTGAATTTACAGATAAGTCATCTCCAGAAGATATTAAAGCTGTTTTCGGAATGAGTAAAGGTAGCTTTAAACGTGCTGTGGGGAGACTATTTAAAAATAAAATAATAATGATTGAAGAAGACGGATTATATAAACGCAAAGGAAGATAAAAACATGAAAAAAATTAAATTAGATAAAAATGCTTTACTAGGTGGAATTGTATTAGAAAATGAAAAATATCAAGTAGTACATATGAATTTAAAAGCAGGGAACCAAACAGATTCATATAGCAATGATAGAACTATTTTATTATTAAATATAAGCGGAAAAATTACCGTTGCATATGAAGAACAAGTTGAAATAGTAAATGAATTTGAATTGCTTGAAATACCTGCGGGAGTAGCACATGTAATAACTTGCTTGCAAGATGCACAGATTTTTGTAGTTAAGTTATAAAAGATAAAATAATTATGTTGAGGACTATAAATGGAAGTACAATTTTTAGGTACAGGAGCAGGACTGCCTGCAAAATTTAGAAATACCCAAAGTTTTGTTTTTGATTTTATGCAAGAATTAAAAGAATGTTGGATGTTTGACTGTGGGGAAGCAACACAACATCAAATTTTAAAAACAAATATAAAACCTACAAAAATAAAAAGAATATTTATAAGTCATCTTCATGCGGATCATGTTCTGGGACTTATAGGTTTTTTATCATCAAGAAGTTTTTTATTAGATAAGAAAGAATCAGAAGTTATTATATATGGTCCGAAAGGAATAAAAGAATTTATAGAACATAATTTGATGTTCACATTTTGTTCACTTACTTACAGTGTTAAATACATTGAAATTTCTGAGGAAGCGTGTATAATAGATAGTAAAACTGTTGGGGTTTATGCGTATCCATTAAGGCATAATATTGAGTGTTTTGGTTACAAAATAGTTTTTAAAAAACAAAAAGGTAGTTTAAATGCTGAGAAATTAATGGAATTAGGGATAAAACCTGGACCATTTTATAAAAAAATAAAAGAAGCAGATCAGTTTGAGTATAACGGAAATATATATAACTCAAGTGAGTTTCTATCTGAAGATAAACCAGGTAAAGAAATAACTATAATACCTGATACTAGGTATTTTAGCGAATTAGATGATATTGTTAAAAATAGCGACGTAATTATTACAGAGTGTACCTATTTAAGTGCTGCTGATGAAAATCATGCTAGAAAAAACTATCATATGTGTATAACTGATATACATAAGATGTTAAGCAATAGTAAGGCGCAAAAAGTATTTTTAACACATATAAGTGCTAGATATGATAAGAGTATGGAAGATGAAGTTTTAGAAAATATACAATTATCATCTGAGGTATATATAGCACATGATTTTGATAAGTTTAAATTTTAATATGGAGAGACAATTATGAGAAGAGATTTAGAAGAAAAAACAATAGAAGTTAAAGAAATATTTAAAGGGAAAGTTCTTGATGTAGAAATGCATACGGTGAGTTTGCCAGATGGTGGTACATCAACTCGTGAACTAATAAATCATCGCGGTGCGGTAGCTGTATTAGCTATAACTAAAGAAAATGAAGTTATTTTAGTTGAGCAATATAGAAAAGCTATAGAGCAAGTAACTTTAGAGATACCAGCAGGTAAGTTAGAACCAGGTGAAGATAATAAAAAATTATCAGCAATAAGAGAATTAAAAGAAGAAACTGGATATGAGGTTACAGAAGATCAACTAACAAAACTTTTTGATGTTCATGTCGCGTTAGGATATAGTTCTGAAGTTATTACTATATTCTATGTTGATGGTTTAGAGTATGCTGGTGAGCAAAATCCAGATGAAGATGAATTTATTAATTTAAAAAAATACAAAGTAGAAGATGCATTAAAATTATTAGATGATAATACTATTACTGATAGTAAAACAATGCTAGCGTTAATGTATTTAAAAACAAGGAAAGGCAAGAAATAGTGTATGAGTATATATAATGATATAATTGAAATTATTCAGAAATCTTCATATAAGTTAACACCTCAAAGAGAAAAAATTGTGGAAATTTTAGTGGAAAATAGTGAATTGCACCTTAGCGCAGAGGAGTTATACTTTATTTTAAAAGAAAAAACTCCTGATATTGGTATTGCAACAGTATATAGAACATTAGATATTTTCTATGAATTGAAAATTTTAGAAAAAATATCATTTAGTAATGGTGTTTCTAAATATCATTTAAGACAATCATTAGATGGTAGCTTACATCATCATTTAATTTGTACAAAATGTAATACTATTGAGAAAGTTTCTAATTCTTTATTTAATAAATTAATAGAATATATGAAAAAAGAGTATTCATTTGAAGTTCAAGATAACTCATTGTCATTTTATGGAACTTGTTCAAAATGTAGAGAAAAAGGTGAAAAGTAGAATATGAAGTTTGATAAGGTTGAAAAAATTCTTATTGTTATTTCCAGTATCGTTTATATAGCGTATATAGTATTTATAGGCGGAATGATAAATAGCTTTAAAAATTATGTAGGAAATGAATACTTAAGAACTCGTATTGTTGATCAAATCCGTGAGCAGACAAAATTAACACAAGATAGTGCGAATGTATCGACAAAAGATTTACATTATATTTTCCAAGTTATGGGTCAATTGTCTTGGTTATATTTTGCTATGTTAGTAGTGCTATTTTTGTTATTATTTTTTGTTATTTTGAAAAAGGGAATACATCACAACATAGTAGCTTTTCTATTTTTAGTATATAGTATTCTATTATTAATTTTTAGTTTAGGAATATTGTTTATTAGTTGTATTATCTACTTCTATCTTGGAATTAGAATAATTTTAATAAGAAATAGAGAAATAAAAAATTGATTAAAAAGATTTAAAGGTATAAGACCTTTAAATCTTTTTTTGTGAAAATTTTTATAAAAATATAAAATATATTAAAGAAAAGGTATATAATTATAATTATATTCTTATTAATTAAGCGGTGATATAAAGTTGTAAGGTGATATACTTATTACGAGAAAGAGAGATTTTTATACTCTATTTTGTACAATTAAACAAAGTTTAATTATAAATGAGAGGGATAAATACAAAGTTTTTTAAGTAAAAGTAGATTTGCAAATTTTTTATAATACTAATATAATTTTAGATACACTAATATAAAGGATTAAGGAGAACCTATGAAAAATAAAGTATTTAAATTTGCAAAAAGATTAACAATAATTATTTTGTCTTTATTAGTTATTATAGGTGGATATGGTTATTATTTTGTACATAAGTCTTTACCAACCGTTGAGGGAAAAGTAGAAGTTGCTATGTTAGATAATGATGTAAAAGTACACCGTGATCAAAATGGAATACCTACAATTGAAGCTAAAAATGAAGCGGATTTATATAGAGCTCAAGGATATGTCCATGCTCAAGACAGATTATTCCAGATGGATTTAGCAAGAAGACAAGCAAGCGGTAGATTATCAGAGGTTGTAGGAAAAGCAGCAATAGAAACCGATAAGAAGTATTTAGTATTTTCTCTTAGAAAAGCTGCAGAAAAATCTTATGATGGATATTCAGAATCAGCTAAAAAAATTCTGAATTATTACGCAGAAGGTGTAAATGCATATATAGAAGAGGCTAAAAGAGATAAAAAACTTTCATATGAATTTTCTTTATTAGGATATGAACCAGAAAAATGGACTGCTATAGATTCGTTAACTATTGGTAAATATATGGCCTATGACTTAGGTGGTCACTGGGATCATCAAAGCTTTAATAATTGGATTCTAAATAATTTAGGAGAAGATAATTTAAAACAACTTCTTCCTGAGAGTTTTTCTAAAAATCCAGATTCAAAAGAAATAATTAAGGCTAACTTAAGTGCCAATGCTAATATAAATAAAGATACAGCAAAAGTTGAAAGACCACCTATGGAAAATGGTAGTAATGATTGGGTTGTATCAGGTAAGAAAACTAAATCAGGTAAGCCTTTGTTAGCTGATGATCCGCATCTAGGATTATCAACTCCATCTGTTTGGTATCAAATGACTTTATCTACACCGGATCACAAGGTATCAGGAGTTATTTTCCCTGGTATTCCGGGTATTATATTAGGTCATAATGAAAATATTGCTTGGGGTGTAACTAACTTTGGTCCAGATGTTCAAGACTTATATATTGAGAGAAGACAATCAGATAACCCATATAAGTTTGAATATGATGGAAAATATTACGATGCTCAAGTTGATAAATATTCAATAAAAGTAAAAGGTCAAGATGATGAACAATTTGAGGTTGTTAATACAAAACATGGTCCAATAATAGACTTTTTATTAAAACCATTAGGTAATGAAAATACAAGTTTTTCTATGCAATGGACAGCTCTCGAGTCAACTCAGGAATTAGAAGCAATTCTAAATATAGATAAGGCTAAAAATTGGGATGAGTTCGAAAAAGCGTTAGAGAATTTTAAAGCTCCTGCTCAAAACTTTGTCTTTGCAGATAATCAAGGAAATATTGCGTATAAATCAAATGGTAATGTTCCAATTAGGAAAAAAGGTAATGGTAATTTACCGGTTCCAGGATATAGTAGTGAATATGGTTGGACAGGATATATCTCATATGATAAACTTCCTAAAATTGTAAATCCAGAACAAGGATTTATTGCAACTGCCAATACTGAAACTGTAAAAACTGATTATCACACATCAAATGTTTGGGCGCAGCCATATAGAAAAGCTCGAATTGATGAAGTACTATCTGAAAAAAATGATTTAACTGCTGATGATATGAAAAAATTACAGATGGATACAAAAAATCTTTACGCCAAAGAATTTTTAACTAATCTTTTGAAAAATGTAGATAAAGATAAAGTTTCTAAAAATGAAGTATATAATAAATTAAGTTCTTGGGATAATATTGATAATAAAGATGAAGCAGCTCCATTAATTTTTGATGCATGGATGAAGAAAATTCAATCACATATTTTAAAAGATAAAATGAGTGAAGAAGCATATAAATTTATGCCTCATAAAGAGAGTTACGTAGACAAAATTTTAAGAGATAGTTTAAACGGTAAAAAAATCAATCTAATTGAGGAAAAAGGTGGTTTAAATACTGTTCTTACAGATAGTTTAAATGAAACTATTAGTGAGTTAGAAGGAAAATATGGTAAAGATGTTAACAAATGGAAATGGGGTAATGGACACACATTAGGTTTCAGACATCCATTATCTAAATCTTCAGCGTTACTAGCATATTTCTTAAATCCAAAAGAGTATCCAATTTCGGGGTCTAAGGTGACTGTTCAGGCTGCAAAACAAAATGAAGAAGGATTAGTTAATCATGGTGCTTCTTGGAGATTTGTTTATGACTTTGATACAAAAACTGGATATCATGTAGTTGGTCCAGGACAAAGTGGGCATGTACTAAGCAAGAACTATGACGATCAAATAACAAAATGGATTAACGGAGAGTATACTAGTGAATCTATTGGCAATGTACCTAAAGGTAAAACATTAGAACTAGTTCCTAAAAAATAATAATAAAAAAGAGTAATATTATTAAAATAAAGATAATATTACTCTTTTTATGTCATAATTAAAATATTATTAGTTAATTTGTTAAATTATATAACATTATATAAACAAAAGATAGGTTATCGTGATATAATTAAATTAAATATAAAATATTTATTTTAATCAAAGAGGAAATTTTCAAATAAGGAGATAAAATGGATATTAGAGAAAATTTTGACAATATAAAAAAAGAAATTGTAGAAACTTGTGGTAAAGTTGATAGAAACCCTGAAGATGTAAAAGTAATTGCAGTAACAAAATATGTAACAGATGCAAGAGTAGAACAAGCAATAGATGCAGGGGTTGATGCTTTTGCGGAAAATAGACCGCAAAATTATCTAGAAAGAAAACAAAAATATTCTGATAAAGAGTGGCATTTGATTGGGAGCTTACAAACTAGAAAGGTTCGAGATGTAATAAATCATGTTGACTATTTCCATGCTTTAGATAGAGAAAGTTTAGCTAAAGAAATAGAAAAAAGAGCAGAAGATAAGGTTAATTGTTTTGTCCAAGTTAATGTTTCAGGAGAAGAAAGTAAGCATGGATTAACTCCGCTTGAAACAATAGAGTTTATTAAAGGTTTGGAAAAATATTCTAAGATTAAAGTTATTGGTCTTATGACCATGGCACCATTTGTAGATGATGAGGATGTTTTGCGTAACTGCTTTAAAAAATTAAGACAACTTCGTGATGAGGTAAGAGGATTGAATCTAGATTATGCACCATGTGAGTATTTATCAATGGGTATGAGCAATGATTATAAAATAGCAATTGAAGAAGGAGCGACTCATGTCAGAATCGGGACATCGCTAGTAGGTAATGAACTGAAATAGAATATTTTGGGAGGTACAATATGAAAAAGAAATTAGAAGTAGGGAATTTAGATGTAACCATAAGGTATAGACGCGGAATGAAGCATATATACCTAAGAGTTGAAAAGAATGCTGATATAGTAGTTAGTGCACCTCCTAGAACACCTAATTATATTATTAGGAAATTAGTTTATGACAATATGGACGAATTGGTGAAAAGGCGAAAAAACCTACTATCATCAACATCAATAAATCGGGAATATAAAACAGGGGAAAAATATTTTATTTTTGGACAAGAATATGAACTAATTGTAGAAGAACGGTTAAAAAATAAAGTTTTATTTGATAAGAATAAGATTAATATATATGTAAAAGATGAAAATCAAAATAGGGAGAAGATATTCAACTCTGCAATTAGGAAGTTATTATTAGAAAAATGTAAGTTGTTTGTAGAAAAATATGAACCAATAATGAATGTAAAAGTTAAGGAATTACGTATAAAAAAAATGAAAACAAGATGGGGAACATGTAATCTAGAAGCACAGCGAATATGGATAAATCAAGAATTAATTAAGTATCCTATAGAATGCTTAGAACATATAATTGTTCATGAGATGACTCATCTACTAGAAATTAATCATACGCCACGTTTTTATAATTTATTAGAAACGTTTTATCCAACATATAAAGAAAATGATAAAGTTATAAAAGAATTTAATAAATTTTTAAATGGGAGATAGGTGTAAAAAGTAATAGGGAAATAGTTTTCTATTTATAGTTATTTTAAGTAATTAGGTATATAATATTTACTTGTATTGAGTTTAAAAAGTATAATTTTATATGCCTAATTATTGACTTTTTAAAGCATTTACTATATAATTAATCAAGAGTTTTTAGTATTTATTACTAATATTTAGATAGTACTTATAAGTATTTTGGAGGAAGAATAAATGTCACAAATTTTAAATAAAGAAGATGGAAAAGTAGTTATTTCTTTTTCAGCATCAAAAGAAGAGTTTGCGAAAGGATTAGATAAAGCATTTAAACGTGCTGTTAAACGTGTAAATGCACCTGGATTTAGAAAAGGTAAATTACCAAGAGCCGTATTCAACAAAATGTACGGTGAAGAAGCTTTATACCAAGAAGCAATAGATTTCGTATTACCAGCAGCTTATACAAAAGCTATCGATGAGTTAGAAGTATCACCACTAGCTATGCCAGATATCGATGTTAAAGAAATCAGCAAAGAAAATGGTGTAACATTCGAAGCTGTTGTTACAGTTAAACCAAACGTTGAATTAGGTGAATACAAAAACTTAGGAATTGAAAAAGAAGTTGTTGAAGTAACTGATGCAGACGTTGAAGAAAGATTAGAAAGCGTACTTAGCCGTGAAGCAGAATGGCAAGTAAAAGAAACAGAATCTAAAAAAGGTGATATCGTAGTTATCGACTTCAAAGGATTTATCGGAGATGAAGCATTTGAAGGTGGAGAAGCTAAAGGATATGAATTAGAATTAGGTTCTGGAGCATTTATCCCAGGATTTGAAGAGCAATTAGAAGGAAAAGTTGCACCAGTTGATACTGAAGTAAATGTAAAATTCCCAGAAAACTATCAAGTAGCTGATTTAGCTGGTAAAGATGCTAGATTCGAAGTTACAGTACATGATGTAAAAGAAAAAGTTTTACCAGAATTAACTGATGAATTTATTAAAGAATTCTCTAAAGAAGCAGCTTCAACTGTAGCTGAATACAAAGAAAAATTAAAACAAGAACTTACTTTAGAAAGAACTGAACTAGCTGAAAAAGAATATTCAGATAAAGTTATTTCTACAGTTGTAGAAAATGCTAAAGTTTCAGTTCCTGAAAAATTAGTTGATCAAGAAGTTGAATCAATGTTTGAACAATTTGCAGGAAACTTATCTCGTCAAGGATTATCATTTGACTTATATGAACAATTCACAGGTAAAACTGCTGATGAGTTAAAATCTGAAATGAGATCTGATGCAGAAAACAAAATTAAAACTTCATTTGTATTAGCTGATATTGCTACTGCAGAAAAAATTGAAGTTACAGATGCAGATGTAGATGCAGAAGTTAAAAAATTAGCTGAAATGTACTCTATGACTGATGAAGGTGTTCGTTCACGTATTAGCGTTGAAGACTTACGCGGAGAATTATCAATTCAAAAAACTGTTGAATTTTTAAAAGAAAATAACTAATTTAATTTTAAAAAGCATGGATTTATATCCATGCTTTTTTTAGTATTACCTTCGATTTCTAGAGGATCTATTTGATTTATTTGATGATGAGTTCGATGATGAACTACTTCTAGACGAGCTTGTTATACTAGAGAATGAATTAAATGCACTAGTTACCGCTGATCTACTATCTCTTTGTTTTTCAGCTAATGATGCTTGATATGATGCATCTCTATCAGTGCCTGCATACATATAATCCGTTTCTGTATTTCTATGAGTTGAATATTCGACTCCATTTTTTGTGCTAATTCCAGCTGGTTTTTCAAATGCTGCTGGAGCTTTATTATCTGCAGCTTTGGCCATGACGTTTGCCATTATTGCTTGTGTTGTTTGTGCCTGAGAAGAAGATAATGCTTTTGATGCAGAATCTAATACATCTGTTCCTTGCCAAACAGAAACTGTATATTCGGTTGAGTAACCAACCATCCAACTATCTTTAGTAGAATTTACTATATCAATTCCGTATCTTAGACGAGCATTCTCATCAAAAGTACTTGAACCAGATTTACCTGCCATATCAAATCCAGGAACTTTACCATTTGGAGATGTACCGTTACTTGTTAAAACATTTTTAAGCATATTAGTCATTAAATATGCAGTTTCTTCTGACATAGCTTTTACGGACTCAGATCTCATAGATGGTAGTTCTTTACCATTAGCATTAAATACTTTTACTATAGTCGATGGTTTATTGTAATAACCTTTATTACCAAATGATGCGAATGCACCAGCAACTTGTAGTGGAGAAACTCCGTCTACATTACCACCAATCGCGATAGTAGGTTCATCTTTAGTAACAGGAATACCTAATCTTTCAGAGAAGAATTTAGAACGTTCATAGCCAACAGTTTCAAAGGCACGCACAGCAGGAATATTGTATGACCATGCTAGTGCTTTTTCCATTGAAACAGTTCCGTGATAAGCTCTATCCCAGTTTTGGATATAGAAGTTAGTTCCTTCGATTTTATAAGGAGTGTCAGAGAAAGTAGTTTGTGAATCCCAGCCATAGTACTCTATACCAGGTGCATAATCTATAATAGGTTTTATTACAGAACCAGGTTGTACTTTAGCATCGACCGCATAGTTATAACCACCAGTTTTATAGTTTTTCCCACCACCAATAGCTTCTACAAGTCCAGTTTTTGTATCAAGAACTGTAATCGCTGCTTGAGAATTATGTGGTCGCATAGGAGATGATTGTTTGTCTAACATATCTTGAACATAGATTTGTAAATCTGAATTTAGATTTGTATAGATTTTTAGACCCATAGATAAAGGATCACTGACATTTTCAAAGTTTTTATTTTGTTTTAGCTCTTTAGAAATTAGATCGATATAAGCTGCATATTTAGGGTTATAAGTATGTTGTTCAGCTCTATCTTCAGCTGATTTTTCTACTAAACCGTCTGTTATTGGTGTATTAATGTATTCATCGTATTCTTTTTTACTAATCTTATCATTAGTAAGCATTGCATATAATACAGTGTCACGACGATTTTTAGCCTCTTCAGGATAGTCGTAAGGGTTGTATTGGTTTGGTTGCTGAGGGAGCCCAGCTAAAAATGCTACTTGTGGAACAGAAAGTTCATTAAGTTCTTTATTATAAAAGTACTTAGCTGCAGTTTTTATACCATATTGTCCATCGGAATAATATATTTTATTTAAATACATTTCAAGGATATCATCTTTAGAATATTTACTTTCTAATTTAAATGATAGATAGGCTTCTTGAATTTTTCTTTCCATTGTTTTTTCTGAAGTAAGAAGTGAATGTTTTATAACCTGTTGAGTTATAGTACTTGCTCCTTCTTTTGCAGAATTAGATTGAATATTTACTAACATAGCTTTTGTTAGACGTTTAGGATCCACACCGATATGAGAGTAAAATCTTGAATCTTCAATAGAAAGTACAGCATCTTTTACATTTTGTGGGATGTCAGAAATAGATACGTATTCTCTTTTTTCTGCACCGACTGTTGCTATTAGGTTAAGGTTTTTATCGTATATTTCAGACGATAATGGGTCTTGTAAGTTAGCTTTTGTAATATTTGGTACATCTTTTAACTGAAAAGCTAAAAAGCCAAGTACTACAAAAAATAAAATAAAGCATATCGTGAAGAATATTGAACTAATATATTTGAATAAATGTTTCATTACTAGTAAAACTCACTTTCATTATTTTTTATAACATTTAAATAATCTAATCTAACTTTATAGTGAAATGATATTTCAAAAGCAGTTTCCTCAAACTCGCTCAATTTTATAGATTTTCTACCACCATTTAAGGCTCTTTCGTTAAAAAATAGAAATTTTTTAAATGGCATAACAAACGTTCTATCGACTTTTTTAAAGCGAACTATAATAAACGAAATTCCTCCTTGGTTTAATATTTTTGTCATATGATCAATTTGGTGATCATGAATATTTCTCAGAGAAAATGATGTCATTGAATTAGTTTCTTTAGCTTCAAAATCTATATATTTACCATTCCATAGCCCATTATAGTCTGTAGTAGAAGGTGTTTGATAAAAAGCTTTAGTAATCATAGCGCTTGCTCGATTTGGGTAATTAACTTCTACGACCTGAATGGGTATAGGTTTTTTATGAATAACTGCAATATCATTATTTAAGTAGTATTTGTTCGCAAAATTAATATCAGCTTCTAATTCCATTCCACGATTAGAATAATTAGTTTTTTGAACAAAAGTATTTTTTTTATTAGGATAATTAAACATATAATCCTCCGTTAAGAGTTTTCTAACATATTATACTATATTCTAAGTAAAAATTAAAATAGTAGAATTAAAATAGAGGTGGATATTTACTAAATTAATTAATATAACTTTTGTAAATAATTTTAGATAAATATTACTGTAAAATATTAAAATTTCAGAATTCATTTAAAGTTCTTTAGTAAAATAATGTGTTTTATGGTATAATAATAAAAGTAAATTTAAAATGAGAGGTGGTATTGTTATGAGACAATCAAGAACATTTATTCCAACAACAAGAGAAGTACCATCCTCTGCAGAAGCAATTAGTCATAAGTTGCTTATTAAAGCGGGGATGGTGAAGCAGGTATCTGCAGGGGTTTACACTTACCTACCGCTAGCAACTAAAGTAATTCAAAATATAGAAAAAGTAATTAGAGATGAACACGCTAAAATTGGTGCATCAGAATTACTTATGCCAATTTTACAATCTGAAGACTATTGGAAAGAATCTGGTCGTTGGTACAAAATGGGTGATGAGCTTGTTCGTGTTACTGATAGAAAAGGTGCAGGATACGCTCTTAGTCCAACAGCCGAAGAGATTATTTGTCAAACAGTTAATAACATGGTAACTTCATACAAACAACTACCAGTTAACTTATATCAAATACAAACAAAATTCCGTGATGAAATTCGTCCTCGTTTAGGACTATTACGTGGGAAAGAATTTATTATGAAAGATGGTTATTCATTCCACGATTCGCCAGAGTCATTAAGAGAAACATATAATGACTATTATCAAGCTTACAGTAATATTTTTGATAGATTAGGATTAAAATATAGAGCTGTGAAAGCTGATTCAGGGAATATTGGAGGTAGCTACACTCACGAATTCCAAGCATTAGCAGAAGTTGGGGAAGATACAATTGTGTACACTGAAGAAAGTGATTACGCAGCAAATATTGAAACAGCAGCAGTAGTAGAACAAAACTACACAATGCCTACTGGTTTTGAGAAAAAAGAACGTAGTTTATTAGAAACACCAAATCAACAAACTATTGATGATATAGCAGCATACTGTGGTGTTGAAGTTAACCGTGCTATGAAAGCATTAGCTTTAAAAGCTGATGGAGAGTTCTATTTAGTTCTTATGCGTGGAAATGACCAACTTAACGATATTAAATTTATGAAAGCTACAGGAACTTCTGAAGTTGAGATGGCAACTGAACAAGAAATTGAGGAAGTAATGGGAAGTGTAGTAGGTTACATGGGACCATTCGGCATTAAAAACTGTAAAGTAATTGGGGATAATGCGATTAAATATATGTACAACCACAGTTGCGGAGCAAATAAAAAAGGATTCCACTATATTAATGTAAATCCTGGTGATTATGAGGTTGATGCTTATTATGATCTTCGTATGATAGAAGAAGGGGACTTAGCAGAAGACTTATCAGGTCCAGTTAAATTCGCTAAAGGTATAGAAGTTGGACAAGTTTTTGAACTAGGAAAAGGTTATTCAGAAGCGTTGGATGTTACATATTTAGATGCTAATGGAAGAGCTAATCATTTCTATATGGGATGTTATGGTATTGGAGTAACTCGTTGTATTTCTGCGATAATAGAACAACATAACGATGAAAAAGGTATTGTTTGGCCAAAAGAAGTAACGCCATACCAAGTTCATTTATTATGTGTTGATGTTAAGAAAGAAGAACAAGTAAAACAAAGTGAAGAGTTATACAAACAATTAACAGAAGCGGGTTATGAAGTTCTATATGATGATAGAGCTGAACGTGCAGGAGTTAAGTTTAATGATGCTGACCTTATCGGTATCCCATTACAAGTAGTTGTAGGGAAAAAAGTTGGAGAAGGTCTTGTTGAAGTTAAGGAAAGAAAAACTCTAGAAAAAGTTGATACTAGAGTAGAAGACGTATTATCAAAAGTAGAAGAATTCTATAAATAATAAATAAAAATTGATTTACTAACCAGAAATAAATTTTTCGTCAAAATAGATGAACAACAATTTGTTTTTGGTTAGTTTTTTTAGTATAATAGAGTGGATATTCTAAATTCATTTATACATATAATGAATTAGGAAATAAGAGTATAAACTGTATATGAATTTATAAAAATAACAAGTTGGAGGAAGCATGGGTAATAAGCATTTTTCTCTGTTAATAGAAACATTAGAATTAGAAGAGGAATTATCAAATACAAGTCTAATAGATTTTTCGTTAAATAATATAGAAAAAGATAATATTAATAAAATATGGACTTTTAATTTCAGTGGTAAAAACTTACCAAATTCGGAAACATTAACATTATTTATACAAAAATTACGTGATAGTTTTTCTGATGAATACATAATAAATTATCGTTTAAACTTAGAGGATTCAGTTTCAGAAGATAAAATTAAAGAATATTGGAAGCATGTTATTTTAGAAAATTTTTCTGAAGTTTCTCCTGCTTTACTACAAAGCATAATATTTACTGAACTTACTTTAGAAAATAATATAATTAACTTGGATATAAAAGTGCCAACTATTTGGAATAATTTTATTAATGATAGAAAAGATAAAATATTAACTAGTTACTCTAATATTGGAGTAGACCTTAAAGATATAGTTCCGATATTTACACAACAAGATGTAGAAGCTGTTATTGAGAATCAGGAAGAAAAGATTTCTAAAGAAATAGAAAAACTTGAAGAATTTGAGAAAAAAGAAGCGGAACGTCGACCTAAAGAACCTGAAAAGAAATATAGTGGATTTGGTGCTGGCGGGGGTAATCGCTACGCTAAAGAAATTAGAGATGAAGATATAGTAGAAATTAAAGATATTATTGGCTATGCAGGCGATGTTACAATTATGGCACAAGTCTTTGGTACTGAAGAGATTTCTCATAGAAATGGAACAAGTCAGTTTCGTTTAAAACTAACGGATTATAGTGATTCTATTATTTTGAGATTATTTGGTAATGGACCTAATACAAAATTTCAAAATAAAAGAAGAACAGAATTAATAGAATCAATTAAAGGGATAAAAAAAGGTCAGTGGCTTAAAGTACAAGGTACAGTTAGTAATGATCCATACCTAAGAGATACAATTATTGAACCTAAACTTCTTGAATTAGTTAGTAAAGAAGAGAAAAAAGATAACTATCAGGGAAGAAAAAGGATTGAATTAAATACTCATACAAAAATGAGTCAATTAGAAGGTGTATCATCAGCTAAAGATTACTTAGCAAGGGCAGAAAGTTGGGGGCATGAAGCAATCGCATTTACTGATACTTATGGTGTACAGGCTTACCCAGAGATTTGCTTAAGTTCAAAAGGTAAAGAAATCAAACCAATATATGGACTTAATGCTTTTATAATGGATGATAGCATTACAGCAACGACTAATAAAAAAGAACTACGCCTAAAAGATGCTACGTATGTAGTATTTGACGTAGAAACAACAGGTCTTTCAGCTGAAAGAGATAGATTAATAGAGATTGCTGCAGTTAAAGTAAAAAATGGTGCTGAAATAGATACCTTTGAAAGCTATATTAATCCGAAACGACCAATTTCAGAACTAATCACTAGATTAACAAGTATTACAGATGATGATGTTAAAGATGCACCTTTTGAAGAAGAAGTAATGACTAATTTTTATAATTGGTTAGATGAAGATGATATTCTTGTTGCTCATAATGCAAAATTTGACTTAGGCTTTTTAGATAAGAGTTTTGAAAGATTAGGATTAAAAAATAAAAATAATGCTAGTATAGATACTTTATTTATTTCACGTGCAGAAAATAAAGAAGCTAAAAGACATGGTCTTAGCAATTTAGCTAAGCTTTATAAAGTTCGTTTAGTGCAACATCACAGAGCCATTTATGATACAAAAGCTACAGCTGAAATCTTTGTGAAAATGTTAGATCAACTTTATAAACTTGGTATTGAATATCATAATGAAATTGATGAGAAGATAGATTTAAAACTTGCGCATAAAAGATCAAGAACATTCCCATGTTCTATCTTAGTTAAAAATGCTAAAGGGTTAAAAGATTTATTTAGATTAGTATCATATAGTTGTACAGATTATCTTTCATCAGGTAAACCTACTATTCCAAGAAGTTTATTGGAACAATATAGAGAAGATTTATTAATTGGTAGTGGAAATAGTGAAAATGAAGTTTTTGAAGAATTACTAAATTCAAAAGAAGATAAGGTAGAAAATATAATAGACTTTTATGATTATATTGAACTACAACCTAAATATCACTATCACAGCTTTATAAGAAGTGAGCGTATTGCTGATGAAGCGGAACTAGAAGAATTATTAAAAAAACTAATAGATATAGCTAAGAAAAAGGGTAAAATAGTGGTAGCAACAGGAGACTGTTATTATCTAGATGAATATCAACATGTTTATCGACAAATATTACGATTAACTGTAAAAAGTAATCCAGGGGCTCGAGATATTAAACCGATGGCAACATTCTTAACTACTGAAGAAATGTTAAATGAATTTTCATTTTTGGATGAAAAACTTCGTGAAGAAATAGTTATTGATAATACTCATAAAATTTCTGATTTAGTTGAATTGGTTGTTCCGTTAAAAAATAAACTGTATACGCCAAATATAGAAGGTGCTGCAGATGAAGTGCGTGATTTAAGTTATAGTATGGCGCATAAAATATATGGTGATAAACTACCTGAAATAGTTGAAAAAAGATTAGAAAAAGAATTAGCTTCAATCATTGGTAATGGATTCTCAGTAGTATATCTGATTTCACATAAGTTAGTTAAAAAATCACTAGACGATGGTTATTTAGTAGGATCTAGGGGATCGGTTGGATCATCATTAGTTGCTACTATGATGGAGATAACTGAGGTTAATCCATTAGCGCCTCACTATGTTTGTCCAAAATGTAAGCACAGCGAATTCTTCCTAAATGCTGAATATGCATCAGGGTTCGACTTACCTAATAAAAATTGTCCGCATTGTGATGTAAAAATGATAAAAGATGGACAGGATATTCCGTTTGAAACCTTCTTAGGATTCAATGGAGATAAAGTACCCGATATAGATTTAAACTTCTCAGGGGAATATCAAGCTACAGCGCATAATTTTACTAAAGAAATCTTTGGAGAAGATTATGTGTATCGTGCAGGAACAATATCAACTGTAGCAGAAAAAACAGCTTACTCATTTACTAGAGATTATTATGAGAAAAATGAAATAGAAAAAAGAAGTATAGATATTGAGAGAATTGCTTCAGGATGTGAAGGTTCTAAGAGAACTACTGGTCAACACCCAGGAGGTATACTTGTAGTGCCGAATGATATGGATATTTTTGATTTCACTCCGTATCAATATCCTGCAGATGATGAGACAAGTCCATGGCGAACTACGCACTTTGACTTCCATTCTATTCACGATAATATCCTTAAATTTGATATACTTGGGCACGATGACCCTACAATGATAAGAAAACTTCAAGATTTATCTGGTATTGATCCTAAGACAATAGATGTATCGGATCCAGAAGTTATGGGGATTTTCTCAACGGTTGAAGCATTAGGTGTTACAAGAGAACAGGTTGATTCGGCAAGTGGAACATTTGGTATTCCTGAGTTTGGGACAAACTTTGTTATTCAAATGTTAGATGATACGAAACCAACTACATATTCAGAGTTAGTTCAAATATCGGGATTATCACATGGTACAGACGTATGGTTAGGAAATGCTCAAGAATTAATTAAAAATGGAACATGTGAACTTAAAGATGTAATTGGATGTCGTGATGACATAATGGTTTACTTAATACATGCTGGCTTAGAAGAGGGATTATCATTTAAGATAATGGAAAGTGTAAGGAAAGGTAAAGGACTTACAGAAGATTTTGAGAAGGCCATGAGAGATAATAATGTACCGGAATGGTATATAGACTCATGTAAAAAAATTAAATATATGTTCCCTAAAGCACACGCATGCGCATATGTACTTATGGCATTAAGGATAGCTTGGTTTAAAGTTCATCAACCATTAACTTATTACTGCGCTTATTACTCAGTAAGGGCAAGTGATTTTGATATTATTACTGTAGTAAATGGTGAAAAATCATTAAAAGCAAAAATTCAAGAAATTAAAACAAAAGATAAAAATGAAGTAACTGCTAAAGATAAAGATGCACTCGTGAGTTATGAGATTGCTAATGAAATGCTAGAACGTGGTTTTGCATTTTCAAAAGTAGATTTAGAAAAATCAAAAAGTCATGACTATATTATTGATGGGAATACTCTTATCCCTCCATTTTCAATTGTTCCTGGACTAGGGGATAATGTTGCTAATAAAATAGTGCAGGCAAGAAAAGAAAAACCATTCTTATCGATAGAAGACTTTTCTAAACGTGGAAGTGTCTCATCTACTGTAGTTGAATATTTAAGAGAAATGGGGACTTTAAAAGGTCTTCCTGAAAAAGCTCAATTATCATTTTTTGATGAATTATAATTAAATAAAATTATAAAAATTGAATTTATAAAAAAGTATAAATTTTAAAATACTACTTTATAAAGTAATATAGTTAAAAAAAGAACTGAAAATAAAAATTCAAACTTTATTTATTTTTTAATTTGTGGTACTATAATAAGTGGTATGAAATGCTAAAAAAGAGATGGAGGAAACAACTTGGAAAAGATTTTAGTTAAAGGTGGTTCACCTTTAATAGGAGAAGTACAAGTTTCTGGTGCTAAAAATGCTGCACTCCCGATATTAGCAGCAGGTTTATTAGCAACAGAGGGTACAAGTAAATTTTATAATGTTCCTAAACTTTCAGATATTAAAACAATTAGTTTATTATTTGAATCATTAGGAGTAAAAGTAAACTATAAACCAGAAGAAAATACATTAGAGATGGATGCAAGAAATCCATTAGTAACTGAAGCATCATTTGAATTTGTAAGTAAAATGCGTGCATCATTCCTAGTATTAGGGCCGATGTTAGCACGTGAAGGAAGAGCTAAAGTAGCAATGCCTGGAGGATGTTCTATAGGTAGTAGACCAATAGATCAACATTTAAAAGGTTTTGAGATTTTAGGTGCGGAAATTATTCAAGATGCTGGATTCGTAGAAGCGAGATCAAGTAAACAATTAGAAGGTAATACTATCTTCTTTGACTTCCCAAGTGTTGGGGGTACACAAAATGTAATTATGGCTAGTTGTTTAGCAAAAGGTAAAACAACTATAGTAAATGCTGCACAAGAACCAGAAATTGAAGATATGATTAACTTCTTAATAAAAATGGGAGCAAAAATTTCTGGAAAAGGAACTTCTGTTTTAGAAATAGAAGGTGTAGAAAAATTAGTAGGTGCAGAATACACTATAATGCCAGATAGAGTTGAAGCAGCAACATATATGATTGCAGCAGCAGCTACAAAAGGTGATGTACTTGTAAAAGGTGCACCATACAAAGATAATGTTGCATTAGTTAGTAAAATGCGAGAAATGGGTATAGAAATTGAAGTGTTTGAAGATTCTATGAGAGTTAGAAATAACCTAGATACTTTAAAACCTGTTGATGTTAAAACATTACCACACCCAGGATTCTTAACTGACATGCAATCAATTATGTGTGTATTAACGTTATTAGGTAATGGTACAAGTACTATAACTGAGACTGTTTTTGAAAATAGATTTATGCACGTTGAAGAATTAAGAAGAATGAATGCTAAAATCAGAATAGAAGGAAGAAGTTCATTAATAGAAGGGCCAGCTAATTTAGAAGGGACTACTGTTAGAGCTACTGACTTACGTTCTGGTGCGGCACTTATTATAGCGGGACTTATGGCTAAGGGTTCTACAAAAATCATTGATATTTATCACATAGACAGAGGATATGTAGATATCGAAGAAAAAATGAGAAAACTTGGTGCAGATGTTAGAAGAATTGAAGAGTAGGGGATGCCTATGAAGATAATAAATGATGTAATATTACGATATATTCGTATTATAGTAATAATCATACTAGTATTTTATATTGGTACAATTATAGGTTATGTTGCATTAGGTAAAGGTAGCTTTTTAGATGCACTGACATTAAAATCAATAAGACATATTAAACATATTATATACAATTAGGAGGATATGAAGATGGCAAATGATTTATTTGTAGAACTTCAAGAAAAATTAGAAGGGAAAAAAGTACGTATTGTCTTTCCAGAAGCATACGATGAGCGTGTATTAGAAGCAGCTGCTAAATTAAGTACTACTAGCTATGTTCAACCAGTATTAGTAGGGAAAAAAGAAAAAGTAGAAGAGCTTGCTAAACCACTATCTTTAGATGTTTCTAGTATTGAATTTGTGGACCACGAAAACTATGAACAATACGATGAAATGGTAGCAAAATTTGTAGAACGCCGTGCTGGTAAAGCTACAGAAGAAAAAGCTCGTGAATTACTAAAAGATGTTAACTATTTTGGAACTATGTTAGTTTATACTGGTAAAGTAGAAGGATTAGTATCTGGAGCTATTCACTCAACTGGAGATACAGTTCGTCCTGCATTACAAATCATTAAAACTAAACCAGGTACAAAACGTACTAGTGGTGCATTTATTATGAGTAAAGATGACAAACGTTATATCTTTGCTGACTGTGCTATTAATCCGACATTAGATTCTGAAGGATTAGCTGAAATCGCAATTGAAAGTGCTAAAACAGCAAAAAGTTTCAATGTAGATCCTAAAGTAGCAATGTTAAGTTTTTCAACATTAGGTTCAGCAGTAACTGAAGATACTACAAAAGTTGCAGAAGCTACTAAATTAGTTAAAGAAAATGCACCTGAGTTAGCTGTGGAAGGGGAATTACAATTTGACGCAGCTGTAGTGCCATCTGTTGCTAAATTAAAAGCCCCTAATTCAAAAGTTCAAGGTGATGCAAATGTATTTGTATTCCCTAGCCTAGAAGCAGGAAATATTGGTTATAAAATTGCTCAACGTCTTGGTGGATTTGAAGCAGTTGGACCAATCTTACAAGGTTTAAATGCACCAGTTAACGATTTATCTCGTGGATGCAACGCAGAAGATGTTTATAAACTAGCATTAATTACTGCAGTTCAATCATTAGAAAAATAATTCATATTGAAATTATGAAAGAGAGTTGATTTTTATCAACTCTCTTTGTTCTTAATAATTGCAATAATAATAAATTTTATGTTATCATAATATGATGTATAAATATGGAGGTAAACATGGTTGCGATAGAGTCAAAGGATGATTTATATGTCATAAATTTATTAGAAGATTTTGATGAATTTTATCTTGAATTAGAAAAATTTGCTGAAGAAAATAGAGTACCAATAATTGATAAAATAGGAATAAGATTTTTAATTCAAATGTTAAAAATAAAAAAAGCAAAAAATCTATTGGAAATTGGTACTGCAATTGGATATACATCAATTAAACTAGCTGAGTCAATAGGATGTAAGGTCACTACAATTGAGCGTGATGATAAGATGTATAATATTGCTAAAAGTAATGTTGAAAAACGAAATCTTACTGATAAAATAACACTTCTTCATGCAGATGCTTTAGAACTACAAGATGAAGTAATTAAAAATGCACCATATGACATTGTTTTTATAGATGGTGCCAAAAGTCAAAGTAGAAAGTTTTTTGAACTATATGAACCATATTTTGCTGAAGATGTAGTAGTCTTAACTGATAATGTATTATTTAAAGGTATGGTAGCGGACCCTAGTATTATTAGACACAGCAGAGATTTAAAACAACTTTCAAGAAAGATTAATAACTATAATGAATGGTTATTAAAACATGAAAATTATGAGAGTGTTATTTTACCATTTGGAGATGGAATAGCAATAACAACCAGAAAATAAAGGATTATATGCTTATGAAAAAATTTAATATTTTTATAGTTGTATACTTTATCTTCTTATTTTTATTATTTATTATAAATGCTATATTAGAAGCTAGTACGGATTATGCGTTAATAATTGTATATTATCCATACTTATACTATATAGCCGTATTATTAATTATTATAAAAGGCTGGGAAATGCTCATTAGGATAATGAACACTTTTGGTAGTAATTCTTTAGCTTCATTATTTGGTAAATTTATTATTATAGGTATAGGTTTATTTGCTACTCTTTGGATTTTTGTAATGGTTTTATTTTTCGGAGGTTATGCTTCATCTAAAAAATATGAGGATTTAAACTTGCTAGCATATGATTCACCTAATAAGTTGAATAAGACTGAGTATATAGTAATAGAAAGAGGAGCTTTTGCAGCAACAACAAATTATTATCATGAAAGACATAATTTATTTTTAATGAAGAAAAAAGAGAGTTATTCTCATAAAATTTAATTAACGAGAGGATTTAAAATGACTGTAGAGTTAGTAGTAACTCCAAAAAGTGTAGACCATATTTATGAACTTATCAATGTTGGAGCTGATAGTTTCGTCATCGGTGAAGAAAAATATGGTTTGCGACTTGCAGGAGAATTTAAAAGAGATGAATTAAAAAAAGCGGTAGAAGTCATTCACCAAGCCGGGAAAAAAGCTTACGTTAGTGTGAATGCAATTTTTCATAATAAACATCTTGATCATTTAGTAGATTATCTTCATTATCTAGCAACACTAGATGTAGATGCTTTAATTTTTGGAGAACCAACTATTATTACAATATTAAGAGAAGAAGGTTTAGACTTTAAGCTTCAATGGGATCCCCATACATTAGCAACAAACTCATTTTCTTGTAATTACTGGGGAAAACGTGGAGCATATAGAACATGCCTTTCAAAAGAATTAACAATTGATGAAATCATAGAAATTACGGGGAAAAGTGACTATGAAATAGAAGTTCAAGTTCAAGGAATGCTGTGTATGTTTCAGTCTGTAAGAAAATTGGTTGATAATTATTTTATGTACAGTAAAAAAGAAAGTTATATAGAAGAATATAGTAATTCTAAAAAACTATTTTTATATAGCCAAGATAGAAATGAACGATATCCAATTTTTGAAGATTCAAATGGAACACATATAATGAGTGCAAATGATATTTGTGCAATTGAAGAACTAGATCGTTTAATTGAAGCAGGAGTTAGTGCTTTTAAAATTGAAGGTGTTTTAAAAGATGAAGACTATATTACAGAAGTAGTAACAATATATCGTGATGCAATAGATCTTTACTATGAAGATAAAGAAGCATACGAAGATGAAAAACAAGATTTCTACAATGATATAGAAAAAATCAAACCAAAATATAGAGAAGTAGATTTAGGATTTTTCTATAAAAAAACTATGTATTAATAAGGTAGTGGTTACCTACAAAAATCAAAATTTATATGACAAGGAGGATAGGTCATACTTGAATGTGACTTAAACTTATGGCAATACCAAATATATCAGAAATTAGAGATGGGAAGAGAGTTATCGTAAAAAAACCAGAACTTTTACTTCCTGCAGGAAACTTAGAAAAATTAAAGATAGCAATTCATTATGGTGCAGATGCTGTATTTCTTGGAGGACAAGAGTTTGGACTACGTAGTAATGCAGATAATTTCACTATTGAAGAAATTAAAGAGGGATGCGACTTTGCTAAAAAATATGGAGCAGATATATACGTAACAGCAAATATAATTGCTCATGATGAGAACTTTGAGGGATTAGATGAATTTTTAATTGCGCTCCAAGAAGCAGGGGTTAGAGGTATAATCGTAGCGGACCCATTTATTATTGAAAGATGTAAAGTAGTTGCTCCAGATGTAGAGATACATATTAGTACTCAACAATCTATTTCAAACTACAAAGAAGTAAAATATTGGGAAAGTGAAGGAGTTCACCGTGTAGTTCTTGCACGTGAAACAGGTTATGAAGAAATAAAAGAAATTCGTGAAAAAACAGATGTCGAAATAGAAATGTTTGTTCACGGGGCTATGTGTATAGCGTACTCAGGTCGCTGTACATTAAGTAATTATATGACAGCTAGAGATAGTAACCGCGGAGGATGTTGTCAGTCATGTCGATGGAATTATGATCTTTATGAAGAAGGTCAAGATGAAGACACAAAGCTATTTGATGAAGGTGCAAATCCTTATGCAATGAGCCCTAAAGACTTAACGCTAATAGAAGCTGTGCCTGAAATTATTGAATTAGGGATTGATTCATTAAAAGTTGAAGGTCGTATGAAATCTATTCACTATGTTGCAACAGTGGCAAGTGTATATAGAAAATTAATTGATGATTATTGTGCAGATCCTGACAACTTTGAAATGACACCTGAATATAAATTAGAACTGTATAAATGTGCTAATCGTGATACAGCAATGTCATTCTTCTATGAAATTCCACAATATACTGAACAAATGTTTGGTAATGAAGGAAGTAAAAAAACAAATTATGATTTTGTTGGACAAGTTCTACATTATGATGAAAAAACAGGTATAGCGACAATACAACAACGTAATTTCTTTAAAACAGGACAAGAAGTTGAATTCTTTGGACCAGAAATTGATACATTTAGACAAGTAATTGGTGAGATATATGATGAAGATGGAGAATTACTTGATGCGGCAAGACATCCACTTCAAATAATAAGAACTAAGTTAGACTCTAGAGTGTTTAAGAGTAATATGATGAGAAAGGAAATAGGACGCTAATGATAACTAAAAAGCCTAAAATTATTGGTATAGTAGGTGGTAGTGGTAGTGGGAAAACTACTGTTACTAAAAGAATTATTGATGAATTAACAATTGATAAAGTAGCGTTAATCGAGCAAGACTATTATTATAAAGATCAAAGTCATATGACAATGGATGAGCGAGTAAAAACTAACTACGATCATCCTAGTGCATTTGATAATGAACTTTTATATACTCATTTAACAGAACTTATTGAAGGGAAATCAGTAGATTTACCAGTCTATGACTACGTAAACCATACACGTAGTACTGAAAAAAAACATCAAGAGCCTAAAGATGTAATTATCATTGAAGGTATGTTTGGATTGCATTCAGAGAAACTACGTGAATTAATGGATATTAAGATTTTCGTTGATACACCAAGTGATTTACGTATATTAAGACGTTTATTGCGTGATATAAATGAACGTGGAAGAACTGTAGAGTCAGTTATTAACCAATACCTAGTATCTGTTAGACCAATGCATGAGAAGTATATTAAACCTACTAAGCAATATGCTGATATAATTGTTCCAGATGGTGGGTACAATGATATTGCAGTAGATATTTTAATAACAAAAATTAAATCACTACTAGCAAAATAGTAAAAAAAACGATATAATAGAAAGTAGACTAAAAAAAGGAGTATTACTATGGCTTTAGAAGAAAAATTAGAATATCAAATGACCCAAGAAGGTTATGATCAACTTGTAGAAGAATTAGAACATTATAAAAAAGTTAAACGTCCAGAAGTAATTGAAAAAATTAAAATAGCACGTAGCTTTGGAGACTTATCTGAGAACTCAGAGTATGATGCAGCAAAAGATGAACAAGGGTTTATCGAACAAAGAATTCTAGAAATGGAACAAATGATTCGATATGCTGTAATTATTGAATTAGATGAAAAATCAAGTGCAATTCGCCTTGGTAACACAGTAACTTATCAAGAACTACCTGATGGAGTTACAGAAACTTATAAAATTGTTGGTAGTGCTGAAGCTAATCCATTTGAATTCAAAATTTCAAATGAAAGTCCAGTTGCTCAAGCATTACTAGGAAAAGAAGTTGGAGATATAGCAAAAGTATCTCTTCCAACAGGACCTGAAGATTCAATGGAAATAAAAATTTTAGAGGTTGAATAATATTATGATAGCTTTAATAGGTGCAATGCCAGAAGAAGTTGCTATTATAAAAGAGAAAATAGAAAATCTTAAAGAAAGAAAAATAGCGCATGTAACTTTTTACGAGGGTATTTATGAAAATCGTAATATAGTATTAATGCTTAGTCTTCCTGGGAAGGTTAATGCGGCAATAGCGACAACTCTTTTATTAGATCATTATAAACCAGAATATGTTATAAACATAGGAACTTGTGGAGCACTACAAGGAAATATGGAAATAGGAGACATGATTGTGGCTACAGAAGTTCGTCACTTTGATGTTGATGCGACTGAATTTGGTTATGAATTAGGTCAAGTTCCACAAATGCCTGCAGCATATAAGAGTGATGAAAAATTACAAAAATTGGCTGCTGAGATAGATTTACCAAATCATAACATACACTTCGGATTAGTAGGAACTTCTGATTCATTTATATCTAATAAAGAGTTAAAAAATAATATTTTAACTAATTTTCCTACTATGCAAGTAGTAGAAATGGAAGCAGCTGCGATTGCTCAAACTTGTTATCAGTTTGGTACTAAGTTTATAGTTTGTCGTAGTGTTAGTGATAAAGCAGAAGAAGGTACTCGTGTTACATTTGATGAATTTTTAAAAATTGCAGCAGTAAATTCATCTATATTAACAACAGAGTTAATTAAAAAACTTTAATATTTATAGACAGCGAAGGGGAGTAAAATCTTTTCTTTGCTGTTAATTTTTTTATAAAATTTAATAAAAATAAAAATAAATTTTGGTAACAGAAAAAATATCTGAAATTTAATGAAAGCGTTGAATTAATAATAAATATAAGTAGTTTTATCACTAATTTTACAAACAAAAATGTAGCTAGAATTATTATTATTGAAAAAATTAGTATAAAATGTTATGATAAAGTAGAAAAAAATATATTAAGGAAAATAAAAATGAAAAATTTTAATAGTAAACGATCTTTTAGCTATTTGAAAAATTTGATTCAAACAGGTATTGGATTACTAATATTTTATTTGATTTTTTCCTATTTTAAAAAAGAAATTACTAGTTTAGATTTTAAAAAAATATATCTTTTAACATTACAATTAGGTAATGTTAAATTTTTCTTCGTTATATTTTGTGGTTTACTGGGTATAACAATATTGTGTTTATATGATTATTTTGTTTTAAAAGCGATTAATTTAACAAAAAGTATGCCTTCATTCCGTATTTTTAAAATTAGTTTTATGACTAATACCTTAAATATGGTATTAGGTTTTGGTGGATTTATTGGTGCAGGGTTAAGATATTATATGTATAAACCATACACAAAAAATGGTAAAAGCTTAGCTACTGCTATAGGAATGATACTCGTTTCAATGTTATCCGGAATTAGTTTACTATCTATTTGTGTAGTATTAAATATTTTCCCAGGACAAGCTTTATATGCACATAATAAAGTATTTTATTATTGCTTATTACTAATGTCATTGTTTTTACCCCTATATTTATTTTTTAATTTAAAGAAACCTAGTATACGTGGTGATAGATATTTAAGTATAAAACTTACTATTATTTCTTTCTTAGAATGGGTATTCGCAGCTTTAATTATACTTATTATTCTATATTTTTATACAGGGAATATAGTTGCAAATAAGGAACTTCAAATAATGGGTGTAATTATAGTAGCGTCAATAGTAGGATTATTATCTATGATTCCTGGGGGAATGGGAACTTTTGATGCTTTAGTATTAATAGGATTAATGAATCTTGGTATTGATAAAGAAATAATAGGAGCTACGATAATAATCTATAGAATTTCATATTATCTTGTTCCGTTTACCTTAGGTTGCTTAATGTTTTTAAGTGAAGGTATAAATGTTGTAAAAAATAAATTTTTAAAAAGAGAGGAGCAAAACTATGATAACTAGTATTATATATGCTATTATAGCCTACTTCCTAGGGAATATAATGGGAGGTAAGTTATTAGAGAAAATTTATAAAGAGGACTTGTCCAAAGCTGGTTCAGGTAATGTTGGAGCCAGGAATGCAGGTCGTGTTTTAGGGACAAGATCATTTATTTTTGTTCTAGCAGTGGACTTTTTTAAAGGGTTTTTAATAGTAATTTTATTAAAAATATTAAATGTAGATGCAATTACTATATACTTATGTATATTATTTGTAATATTAGGTCATATCAAGCCTGTATTGTTTAATTTTAAAGGTGGAAAAGGTGTAGCAACATTCTTTGGAACTATGGCTGCATTATCTCTTCATTTATTTTTAGTCTTAATACTTTGTACAGTAGTTATTGCGGTAATTATAAAAAGTTTGACAATCGGATTTTATTCAAGTTTACCACTAATCACATTTTTAGATTATATAGAATCTCGATCATTTATTCTTTTACTAATATTTATTTTAATAGTATCATTAGTATCAGTGGTAGCAGTTAAAGATATTGAACAATCATTTGAAAAATATTTTAGAACACCTGTTAAAAAGAGACCTATTCAAAAGAAACCAGCTCGTTAATCAGCTGGTTTCTTTTTTATTTTTTTCTATATTTTTCAATTAATAAATCTTGTGCCAATTTTCTACGTTTAATACTAATAATAAGTGCAACAAAAAATAGGAATAAGGCTATACCAAAAAAGTAATTAATATTTAAAGGTAATTCAATACTATTAATACTTGAATATATTGAAACATATAAAATCATAAAAGCTATTGAATAGATAGTAGTATCTAATTTTAATAAATTCAATAATTTTTTGTCTAAAATATCTAGTTTTTCTTTTTGTTTAAAATATTGAGAAAAAGAAGTCCCGACATAAAATGGAAGGGAAACGAAAAAAATTGTTGAGTTTTTAGTCAACATAAATATAATCAATGTTACTATAAATAATGTATCAAAAATGGCTAAAAAAGACGTGTTTTTCATAAATTAATAATTCCTTTCGATAAATACAAAATATACTATATATTATAACATATGCAGTATAATTTGTATTTATTTATTTTGCCAAAATGTAGGTAACCCCAGTTTGGCAAAAACTACTTCGCCTTTTTTGATATTGTCTAGTCAAAAAGAAAGCGATATAATTAACTCATAAGTAAAAGAGAAATAAAATTAAAGGAGATTTATACTTATGAGCGAAAATAAAAGCGGATTAAAAGTTTTAGTTCAAAAAGTAGGTACTGCACTATCAAGTATGGTAATGCCAAACATTGGTGCATTTATCGCTTGGGGGATTATCACAGCATTCTTTATTGAAAAAGGATTTACACCAAATGCACAATTAGCATCGTTGGTAAGTCCAATGATATTCTTCCTTTTACCACTATTAATTGCCTATTCAGCAGGTAAAAATATTCACGAAGAACGTGGTGGAGTAGTAGCAGCTATAGCTACTATGGGAGTAATTGTAGGAACAACTACATTTACAGAAAAAGGTATTGGTGGAACACCTATGTTCCTAGGTGCAATGGTTATGGGACCAATTGCTGCATACTTAATGAAAAAATTTGATAAAGCAGTTCAACCAAAAATTAAAACTGGTTTAGAAATGTTAGTTAATAACTTCTCACTAGGTATTTTAGGATTTATTCTTTCAGTTATTGGATACTACGGTATTGGACCAGTAGTTAAAGTTATTACTAATATTTTAAGTGCAGGAGTTGATGTTATCGTCAATGCTCACTTATTACCATTAGCTAACATCTTTATTGAACCAGCTAAGATTTTATTCTTAAACAATGCTATTAACCATGGTATTTTAACTCCAATAGCAACAGAACAAGCATTAAATACAGGTAAATCTGTATTATACTTATTAGAAGCTAACCCAGGAGTTGGACTTGGTATCTTATTAGCTTATATGTTCTTTGGAAAAGGTTCAGCAAAAGCATCTGCACCAGGTGCTGCTCTTATCCACTTCATCGGAGGTATTCACGAAATTTACTTCCCATACATCTTAATGAAACCAGCTTTAATCATTGCAGCTATGGCTGGGGGAGTTAGTGGTACAGCTACATTCCAATTATTAGGTGCAGGTCTACGTGCACCAGCATCTCCAGGTAGTATTATTGCAGTATTAGCACAGACTGCTCAAGGAAGCTACTTTGCAGTAATTGCAGGGGTATTAGTATCAACAGTAGTAACATTTATTATTGCAAGTATAATTTTACGTCGTGATAAAGGCGAAGCTGATTTAGAAGCTGCTCAAAGTAAAGTAAGCAGTATGAAAGCTGAATCTAAAGGTCAAGAAGTAGCAACAGAAGCAGCAAGCGAAACTTCTTATGCTGATGTTAAGAAAATAATCTTTGCTTGTGACGCAGGAATGGGAAGCTCAGCAATGGGTGCATCAATTCTACGTAACAAAGTTAAAAAAGCTGGATTAGATTATGAAGTAACTAATGTAGCTATTAGAAACTTAACAGAAGAAGGTGGATTATTAATCGTTACTCAAAACGAATTAACTCCACGTGCAAAACAAATGAATGGAAAAGCTCTACATGTTTCAGTAGATAACTTCTTAAACAGTCCTAAATATGACGAAATTGTTGAGAATTTGCAAAAATAGTCAAAAAGCTATATAATGTTTTGTAAAAGAAAACAGTAGTGTTTATGACTTCATCTTAATAAGGCGATATGCATTACTAAGATGAAGTCATATTTTGTATTTAAAGCTCTAAGTATGGAGGAAATATGTTTAACGAAAGAGAAAAACTTATATTACAAGTTTTATTAAAAAATAATGAACAATTAAGCATAAAGGAAATAGCGAAAGCTACAAAAATAAAAGAAAGAACACTCTATAGAGAAATTAAAAATTTAGAAAGTTCATTGCAGGCGTTAGATATAGACTTGATAAAGGAAAAATCAAAATATTATTTAAGTGGCAATATTGAATCATTGGATTCTACACAATTTGAAACTAGTTTTGAAGATTATGCATATTCTGCAGAAACTAGATTAAATTTAATTTTATGTTTTATAATTTTAAATGAAGATACATCGATTAAGGATATTTCAGAAAAATTAATGCTAAGTTATAATACTGTCGCCTCAATAGTTCCTACAATTGAAAAAATACTTGAGGATTATAAATTATCTTTAGTTAGAAAAAAAGGTCAAGGTATTGAAATTGTCGGAAAAGAAATAGATAGAAGGATTTTATTAATATCTTTATTATGTAACGAAATAAGTGATGAAGAATTTTTTACAAGATTAAATGGTCGAGAAAGTTTATCAAGTAATCCTTTTATGAAATTTTTAAATTTTGATCTTTTAACTCAAATATTTTATAACAACAAAAAGCTTGAGATATTCAATATATATACAGATTCAAGTATAAAGAAAATTCTTATTAGCTTAAACATAGTATTTTTAAGATTATCTTATGAAACAGATTCAAAAGAAAAATATACCCAAGATGAGTATAGATATATTATAGATTTATTACAAGCTACAAAAGAAACTGTAGAGTTTGATATTACTGATAGTATAATTAACTTTCTTATAAAAATATTAAAAACTTGTAGATTAATTGAGCAGTTATCATATTTTAATGATAAGTATTCATATACGCTAGTTTATAAAATTAACTTATTAATAAAATATGTATCGGAAAAAATGAATGTAGATTTTACTCAAGATACAAATTTATCAAGTGGACTTATAGCTCATGTTGAGTCTGCGATAAAAAGGTATCAAATGAAATTAACAGAGGAGAATGATGAATTACAAGAATTTGTTCTTAAAAATTATAATGAACTATATCTAATTATAAAATCAGAATTACTTGTTGTTTTTGATGAAATTAATTTTAATTCGACAGAACTTAGTTATATAGTTATACACTTCGCTTCTAGTTATGAACAAATTTATCGTAAGAATTTTGTTAGAGCGTTAGTTATTTGCGCAAGTGGTATAGGAAGTTCGAAAATTTTAGGAAGTCAGATAAGAAAAAATATTCCGGAGATAAAGAATTTAGAATATACAATACCAAGTAAAGTAAATAGTAATTTTGTAAAAAATTATGATGTTGTTATTTCTACTATAGAATTAGATAAAGATATTGATTATATTTTAATTCCAACAATATTAAAAGAAAAAGATATTGAAGTTGTTAGAAACAAGATATTAGAAAGTAGAAGCTTTAAAAGAAAAAATTTAGTAGATTCTGATAGAACTATAAATATAGAGGAGTTAATAAGGGCTAGTAAGGAAATTCTTGCGAATATAAGATATATAGAAATAGACAATAACAGCGATGAAAGAGTAGCGCTAAAAAAAGTATTTGATGAGTCTGGATTAGAAATTAAAAATAAAGATGAAATAGTTGAAAGTTTAATAGAGCGCCATGAAAAAAGCTCAGTAGTAATTCCGGGGACAAATCTAGCATTATTCCATACATTGAACGATAATATAGATGAACCTTTTATTATTATAAGTAGCCTCAATAATCCGTATAAAATGGATAATGTCACTGGAGAAAAAGAAGAGGTTTCTGTATTCTTTACGATGGTAAGTCCTGATAATCAAAATTATACCGAATTATTAGGTCAAATAAGCATAGCTATTTTAAATGATGAGGTATTAAATTCGGCATTACATTCAAAAAATAGTGATTTTATATTAACGAAGATAGAGTTAATATTAAAAGATTACATATTACAATTATAAAAGAAAAGCCAATAGAAATTAAGTTAATTAAACATAGTTTCTATTCTGGCTTTTTTAGTTAACTACATTTTGGCAAAAATACATTTGCCGACATTGATATTGTTTAAAGAATAAAATCATAATATAATTAAATCATAAGATAAGGAATAAAGAAATAAAATGATAGGAGAAATAAGATGAACTTAAAAAAACATGATATACTATTAGGTCAAGAAATTGGAAGTAAAGAAGAAGCTATAAGAAAAGCAGGAGAAGTATTAGTAGAAAATGGTTATGTGGATGCAGACTATATCCCAGCTATGTTAGAACGTGAAGAAATCGTATCTACATATATGGGGAATTTTATTGCAATTCCTCATGGAACTGATGATGCAAAAAAATCAATTAAAAATACAGGGATTTCAATTGTTCAAGTTCCTGGAGGTGTATCATTCGCTAAACCAGAAGATACTGAAGACAAAATGGTATTTGTAGTATTTGGTATCGCAGGAAAAGATGGAGAGCATTTAGAATTACTATCAAAAATTGCAATTTTCTGTTCTGAACAAGAAAATGTAATTAAACTAGTAAATGCTTCTACTGAAGAAGAAGTAATTGAACTATTATCAGAAGTTGAGTAATAAATTATAAAAAAGAAGGTATTAAAAATGAAAGATTTACATTTTGGAGCAGGTAATATAGGTAGAGGATTTATTGGTGAATTATTAAGTAAATCAGGATATCATGTTACATTTGTTGATATTAATGAAGCGATAGTTAATGATTTAAAAAATAGAGATACATATACTATAAAAGTATTAGATCAAGAAGTAGAAGAAGTAGAAATTTCTTATTTTGATGCGCTTAATATTGCTAGTGAAAAAGAAGAAATATATAATAAAATAGGTGAAGTTGAATTAATTACAACGTCAATCGGACCGAATGTATTACCTATAATAGCTAAAGACATTGCTGAGGGCTTAAAAAGAAAAGCTACAGCGAGTAATACTAAATTGTTAGATATTATTGCTTGTGAAAATATGATTGAAGGATCAGATTTCCTAAAACAAGAAATATTCAAATATCTTTCAGAAGAAGAGCAAGAGTTTGTAAATAAATATGTTGGATTCCCAAATTCAGCGGTTGATAGAATAGTACCAGCACAAAAACATGATGATGTATTATTAGTAGAAGTTGAAAAATTCTGTGAGTGGGTAGTAGAAGCGGAGAAAATCAAAGTAGAAGATAATAAAAATATTGAAGATGTACATTACGTAAAAGATTTAAACCCATTTATTGAAAGAAAATTATTCACAGTAAATACAGGGCATGCTGCATTAAGTTATATAGCGAACTATTTAGGAATAGAATATGTGTCAGATGGTGCTAAAGATCCAAAAGTACGTGAAGACTTTATTGCGGTTCTAGAAGAAACTAGTGCCTTGCTTGTAAAAAAATGGGGATTTGATAAAGAAGATATGACTGCGTATAGAAATAAAACTATTAAACGATTTGAAAATCCTAGAATTGTTGATAATGTTTCTAGAATATGTCGTACACCAATAAGAAAATTAGGTTATAATGAAAGATTCATTAAACCAATTAGAGAAACAGAAGAACTTGGCTTATCTAATAAAGCACTTTTAAAAGCTTGTTCATACATATTAACATTTAAATCAGAAGAAGATGAACAGTCAATTCAATTAGAAAAATTAATTTCTGATAAAGGAGTAATAGAAGCACTAAAAGAAGTAACTCAGTTAAAAGATGAAAATATACTAAATAGTATAAAAGTAGGTTACGAAAAATTAGTTTAATATTTAGAAGAGAACTTAAAGAGAAAAAATCTTTAAGTTCTTTTTTTAGTAAAATTTATTTTTTAGAAAATTAAGGATGAATCATGAAATGTAGAAAATAATTTTAAAGTAATTTGTCTACAAGAAGTAATTTTAATAACCATAAAAAATAGAATAACGTTGTTAATAGAGAGTGTAAATATTATTTTTATACTCTTTTTATACCTTAAATATAATTAAATTTGAGTTTTAATTATAGTTTTAGGCTGATTTAAGTGAGTTTTAGTTTTTTAGTATATAATATTATTTATCAAGTGCGAGATTGGTGCTTGATAGTAGCTTTAGTTAAAGATTTATATGTCGTTTGAAAAAAATAAAAATTACAAAACTAAAGTACTTTAAAATTAAGAAATCGATACATGTATACACAAGTAGAAAAAATAAATTTTGGAGGTAATTAAAATGAAGAATAGTAAATTACTTATAGGAACAAGTTTAATAACAATGTTAACGACGGGAGCAGTTGGTACAGTAGCTACAACGAAAAATGCTTCAGCTTATGACGCAACAGCTAATCAAGCGACAGCACAATATTCTGGAACATATGGACCAACACAATCGATACAGACAACTCAATCAGGAGTGACAGCTACTACTGGGACGCAGACTAATACACAGTCAACAACGACAACTCAGGCATCTTCTTCAAGTAAAGGTGCAGCAATTTATCAAGCGGCATTAAGCCAAGTAGGTGTAACACAAGATTGTACAATGCTTGTTACAAATGCACTTAAATCAGTAGGGATTAATTATCATGATTGGCCAGCAGGATATATGAGTTTAGGAACTGCAGTATCTGCATCTGAAGCACAGCCAGGTGATTTAATCTATTATGCAGATGGAGGAACTGGTGTAGCACATATTGCAGTTTATGCTGGTAACGGTCAGGCTATTCACGGTGGTTGGTTAGGAAACCAAACTGTGGTTAACTCAGCTGATGTAGGTAGCGGAGCGGTTTATATTCGTGTTAACTAATTAATAAAATACACAAAACGTCTTGAATTAATTTCAAGGCGTTTTTTGCTAGGTAATTTGAGATTATAGAGAAAATATTATAGTTCCTCTTCTGAATTTTTAGTTTAAATTAAATTAATACTACTTTAAATGTAATTAAATTTGACTTTTAATTATAACTTAATGTTGATTTAAGTGGATTTAAGTTAATTATTATATAATATATTTATCAAATAAATAATTTGAAATAAATTTTAAAGGATGATTTATATGTCGGTTAAGAAATTAAAAAAACTTGCAACTAATAAAATAGTCCATAAAATAATACGGATGTTAGTAAGTCATCCGAAATTAAAGAAAGTAATTAAAAGTTTATAAATAAGTATACAAAATATGAAAGTAATTATGGAGGTAATCGAAATGAAAAAGAACAAATTACTTATAGCGACCAGCTTAATAGCATTACTAACGACTGGAACGGTAGGAACTATATCAACAACACAGAATATTTTAGCAAACGATACTCAAACAACTCAAAAAGCACCTGAAAAACCTGGTAATGGGGGTCAAGGTGCCCCAGGTAAACCTGGAGAAGGTGGTTTTGGAGGAAGCGGAACAGTAAATCAAGGAAGTTCAGCAAATACTATTGAATCAGATGAAGATAAAAAAGACGAAACCTATACTTCTACAGGTGATGATGAAAATGCATTACGTGTAAAAGGAACTAAAGTAGGTTTAGACAATGTAGAAATTAATAAGACTGGAGGTTCAACATCTAATACTGAAGATGGTGACTTTTATGGAATGAATGCAGGATTATTAGCTACGGATAAAGCGACGGTTAATATAAATAATGCCAAAGTTAAAACAACTGCTCAAAATGGGAATGGTGTATTTAGCTATGGTGAAGGAACAACGGTAAACATTAGTGATTCAGAAATCTATACTACAAAAGATAATTCTGGTGGTATTCAAACTACTGGTGGAGCAACGATGAATGCTAATAACTTAAAAGTTAAAACAGAAGGTAACTCTTCGGCAGCGATACGTTCAGATAGAGGAGGCGGTACTGTAAATGTAGATGGGGGAGACTATGTTTCATCAGGTTACAATTCTCCGGCTGTATACTCTACTGCTGATATAACAGTGAAAAATGCCAATTTAAAAGCTGAAAATTCAGAAGCTTTAGTTATCGAGGGGCAAAACTCAATCACTCTTGAAAACTCAAATGTAGAAGGAAATATGAGTGATGATAAAGGAAGTAGTTCTGACACAAATGTACACAACGTTATGATTTACCAATCTATGTCAGGTGATGCTGAAGTAGGTAAATCTACATTTAATATGACAAAAGGTACATTAACTAATAATAATGGTGATTTAATATATGTAACGAATACAACTAGTGATATAGCCATTGAGAATGTAAATATTGTTAATAATGATAGTGATGGAAGACTTTTAGCGGTATTAGGAAATGATGCTTCACATGGTTGGGGGACAGCTGGATCTAATGGAGGAAACGTAACTTTCACTGCAAAAGATCAAAAGCTAGATGGTAAAATTGAAGTTGATACTGTTTCTACATTAAAATTAACATTATCAGGTTCAACAGAATTTAATGGAACTGTAAATATTGTGGATAATGCAGAAAATGGAACAGCTGTTGATAATAACGCAGAGGTGACTGTAGAAGAAGGTTCAACATGGAATCTTACAGGAGATGTTAAAATTTCAAAACTAACTAATAATGGAAAAATTAACTTTAATGGTTATAAAATCACATTAGCTGATGGTACAGTAGTTAGTGAATAAATAATTTAAGATATAAACGGAGATGCTATAATAATAGCATCTCCGTTTATTTATTTCAAAATAAGGAGTAACTATTACGATTTATATATCGTAAATCGTAATAGTTACTTAAGACGAAAATCTATTGACTATGTAGCTGAAAAAATATAAAATTAAGTTAACTAATAAAAGATATAGGGGTGATAATAATGGAAAAATGTACATGTGAACATCACTGTCATTGTCACGATGCTGTAGAAAATTGTAAGTGTGGGAACTGTAAAGAAGGTACTTGCAATTGTAAAGAAGGTTGTGAATGTGGCTGTCATAATGCTAAAGAAGATTGTGTATGTGGAAACTGCAAAACAGGAGAATGTCATTGCAATCACAAAGTAGCATAATAGAAAAGACCTAAAGTCGATTGACTTTAGGTCTTTTTTTTATAATGTGAATAAGAAGTTTAATATTCCAGCGAATACTAAGAAAATTACACTCCATTTAATTGTTTTAGCAAAGATTTCACTATCTTTATTAACTAATCCAACTGCTGCTGCTGCTACGGCAATAGATTGTGGTGAAATCATTTTAGCTATTGCTCCACCGATAATGTTAGATGCAACAAGAAGCGAAGGATCTACCCCAATTTGAGTTGCTGTAACATGTTGTAATCCAGCGAATAAAGATCCACTATTTACAACAGAACCAGTTAAGAATACTCCAATCCATCCTAAAATAGGTGAAACTAATGGGAATATTTTTCCTGTATTAGCTAAAGCTAATCCTAATGTTGAAGACATTCCTGAATAAGTAGAAATGTATGCAAAAGCTAAAACAGAACAAATAGTTAAGATAGGTGCCCATAATTCTAGTAATGTTTCTTTTAATACAATTCTTACGATTCTAGCTTTTACTTTAAAAATTATTATTGTTAGTAAAGCTGCGGCTACTATTGCAGTAGTAGTTGAAGTAAAAGGTTCGAAACTGAATATTGCTTTCATTGGAGTTGGCTTTTCAGCTATTGGTGCAACTTTTACAACAGTACTATCGATATAGTAAGGGATTTTATAGACTAAAGAATTAAGAATTCCGCGCTTTTGTCCAGTTTGTGGGTTTGCTGCTTGAACTAATGATTTAAAGAAACTAGTATTTAAAATAGTAACAAATACAGTTAATAAGATGAAAGGAAGCCAAGCTCTAAAAATTACACCACCTGATAAGTTATGTTTTGTATCAGTAACTTTACTTTCTCCAGAAAGTACATTTTTTGGACTCCAAAATCTAAGGAATACTATTAAAGCTATTAAACTAACTATAGATGATGCGATATCAACTAATTCTGGTCCTATAAATTCTAATAAAATAAATTCTGTAATTGCAAATGATCCACCAGAAACTAAAATTGCAGGGAATACTTCTTTAATACCTTTTAAACCATCAACCATAAATACAATTAAAAATGTAACTAAAATAGTTATTAGACATAAGATAATAGCTGTATTTTGACCAACTTTTACTGGGTTAAGTTCTGTAAGAGCTGCTGGAACAGTAACAGGAATACCCATTGCTCCATATGCTCCTCCTGCTATATTAGCAACTAAACAAATTGCAGCTGCACTAAGCGGCTTAAACCCTAATCCTACAAGAATTGCTGCGGTAATGGCTACAGGAGCTCCGAAACCAGCGGCTCCTTCTAAAAATGCGTTAAAAGAAAATCCTATTAATAGAACTTGAATTCTTTTATCTGGAGAAATAGAAGCGATACTTTCCTTCATAATATCAAAACATCCAATTTTAACTGTAAGTTTATAAAGGAAAATTGCTGCTAATACAATACTTGCTACAGGCCACAACCCAGAAACAATACCTTGCTCTGCGGCTCCTGCAACTTTATCTACTGGCATTTTGTAGACAAAAATAGAAATTATTGCTGATGTAACTATACTTAATGCACCAGCTGTGTAACCTTTTAATTTGAAAAAGACAAGTGAAACAAGGAAAACAATTATAGGAATAACTGCGATTAGTGCAGATAACCATATATTATTCATTGGATCATACTGTTGTTGCCACACTGTGTTTAATGTCATTATATGATAAACCTCCTGATATTTTAATAATGCTAATATAGTATAACGCAAAAATTATATCTAATCAAGTATTATTTATTAATAAATTTATATAACTTAATGTTTCGTATTATATTTTTACAATTTAAATATAAAATAAAATTTATATGCAATTATTGAAAAATGACAATAAAATAAGCTTAATTTTAATATTTTATCTTTCAAAGAAATATCTTAGTGTTAAAATAATAATATTAGAATATAGTTATTGTATAGATTAATATAAAAATAAATTTACTTAGAATCCAATTTTTGAAAATATAATGCTTAATATAATTAAGACTACTGTAGGTTATCTGTATTATTTAAAGAAAAGTATGGCGAAATTATACATTAATAAAACTCTAGAAAATATTTCTGAAATGAAATCATTTTCAAATTAATATTCAATAAAGTAAGTGGAAAAGAGAAGTTTTTATGTTTCTAAATATAAATTTCCACAATAATATAATAATTACATACACTAAATGTAAACGATTTATATTTTACAAAAATAATTATTTTGAGAATATTAAAACAGCAAATAAATTTTAATTTTTTAAAAAATAAAAAATATTTTTTAAAAAAATTAAAGGCTGTATCTATAATTTGATTTTTGAGATATAAATCAATAGTGCTGAAAAAAGCATGCTTTAAAAAGATTTAAGAAGATTATACAAACTGTATAAGTACAAAACGATAAATTAACTAAAACAATTCTGTCATTTTATTTGTAACAAATATTATTATTTATTTCGGTTCATTAATTTGACTTTTTTTAATAAAAGATGTATATTATAAAGGTAATATATGATTAACATATTTTAATAAATATATATATACAAATTTTGGAGGTTATTATGGTAAAAACATCAAAAGATTTAACTAAACAAGAGCATTTAGAAATGTATGAACTAATGCAACTTATTAGAGATTTTGATATGGAGTTAAGTAAACTATACTCACGTGGTTTAGTTCACGGTATGACTCACTATTCAGTAGGAGAAGAAGCTGCAAACGTTGGGGCGATTTATCCATTAAGAAAAGAAGACTTAATGTATTCTAATCACCGTGGTCACGGGCAAACAATTGCTAAAGGAATTGAAATTGACCGTATGATGGCTGAAATCCTTGGTAAAGAAACAGGTCAATGTAAAGGACGTGGAGGAAGTATGCACGTTTATGACCTAGAACAAGGTAACATGGGATGTAATGGTATCGTTGGTGGTGGACACGGTTTAAGTACTGGTGCTGCACTTGCTCAAAAAATGAAAAAAACTGGTAACGTTGTAGTTTGTTGTATGGGTGACGGAGCTACAAACGAAGGAAGTTTCCACGAATGCTTAAATATGGCATCTAACTGGGATTTACCACTTATTTTCTTTGTAATTAACAATAAATATGGTATTTCAATGGCTCAAGAAAGATGTATGCGTGTTAAAGAAATCACTGAACGTGCTGCTGCTTACAGAATTAAAGGAATCCATGTTGAAGACGGAAACGATGTATTAGCAGTTTATGACGCAATGCAAGAAGCTATCGAACATGCTAGAAGTGGAAAAGGTCCTGTATTAGTAGAAGCTGTATCTTACAGATGGTTCGGACACTCTGCATCAGACGCTGGTAAATACCGTAGCCGTGAAGAAGTTGCTGAATGGAAATTAAAAGATCCTAATGTAAAATATAAAAAATACTTATTAGAAAATGGAATTGCTACAGAAGAAGAATTAAAAGAAATTGAAGATAGATCAATCGCTACTATCAAAGATGCTGTAGAGTTTGCTAAAGAATCAAAAGTTGCAGATGGTTCAATTGCATTCCAAGATAACTACGCTGACTAATATTTAAAGTTTAAATAATATTTTATAAAAATAGGAGATTAATAGTTATGACTAAAGAAACAAAAATTATGACAGTTCGTGAAGCCATAAAAGAAGCTATGACTCACGAAATGCGTGAAGATGAAAATGTATTTTTAATGGGTGAAGATGTTGGTATATTTGGAGGAGACTTCGGGACTACAGTTGGTATGTTAGAAGAATTCGGACCAGAACGTATAATTGATACACCTATTAGTGAAGCTGCAATCTGTGGTTCTGCTGCTGGTGCGGCATCAGTAGGTATGCGTCCAATAGTTGACGTAACTTTTATGGACTTCGTAACAATTGGTATGGATGCTATCGTTAACCAAGCTGCTCCAATGCGTTATATGTTAGGTGGAGAAGTTCAAGTACCAGTTACATATCGTTGTGCATCTGGTGCTGGTACAGGGGCTGCAGCTCAACATACAAAAGCATTAGAAGCATGGTTCTGCCACATTCCTGGACTTAAAGTTGTTGCTCCAGGTACTGCAGGAGATGTTTACTCTATCCTACGTGCTGCTATTAGAGATAATAACCCAGTTATCTTTATCGAGCCAAAAGCTTTATTTGGACGTAAAGGTGAAGTAGAAGTAGGTAAAATTGGAGTTATCGGTAAAGGTGACGTTAAAGTAGAAGGTAATGATGTAACATTAGTATCTTGGGGAAGAATGTTAGAACGTAGTTTACAAGCTGCTGAAGAATTAAAAGAAGAAGGAATTTCAGTAGAAGTTGTTGACCCAATTACTTTAAAACCATTAGATACTGAATTAATCGTAAAATCAGTTCAAAAAACTGGAAAATTAGTAGTATGCCATGATTCATTCAAAACTGGTGGATTTGGTGGAGAAATCGTTGCAAGAATCGCTGAAAGTGATGCATTTGATTTCTTAGACAGCCCAATTTACCGTGTGGCTGGAGCAGATACTAACATTCCATCTGCTAAAGACTTAGAAAAATTAGTTGTTCCAGATGTAGAAGACATCAAAGAAACAATTAGAAAAGCCGTAAATAAAAAATAAAATCTAATTAGCGAAGGATGTGAAAAATAATGGCAGTAGAGGTAATAATGCCAAAAGCCGGAAGTGAGATGGAAGAAGGCGAAATCGTACAATGGTTTAAAAATGAAGGAGACCATGTCGAAGAAGGTGAAGTCTTACTTGAAATTGTAACAGATAAAGTAAATATGGAAGTTGAAGCTGAAGCTACAGGGACTTTATTAAAAATTCTTGCACAAGCAGGTGATGTAGTACCAGTAGTTAAAACAATCGCATGGATTGGAGAACCTGGTGAAAAAATTCCTGGGGCAAGTGAATCAGGAGAAGTAGCTCCAGCAGAAACAGTAATTGAGAAAAAAGTTGACTATACTCCAGTAAAAGAAGTTGAAAAAATTGATTATTCTGGATTACGTGCTACACCAGCTGCAAGAGCTTATGCAAGTAAAAAAGGAATTGATTTATCTAAAGTAAAAGGAACTGGAGCTAAAGGAAGAATTCATAAAGATGACGTATTAGACTACAAACTTAACTCTAAAGTTAAAATTTCTCCTCTTGCAGAACGTATTGCAAAAGTAGAAGGAATTAATACAGAAAGTATTGTAGGAACTGGACCTAACGGAAAAATCATGAAAGCTGACGTACTATCAGTTCTTCATGGTGCACAAAAAGCTGAAGCAGCTCCAAAAGCTGAAGTTGCTCCAAAAGCAGCGAAAGCACCAAAAGCTCCAAATGAAAATCAATGGGGTGTTGTTGAAACAGTGCCTATGTCACCAATGCGTAAAGTAATTTCTAAACGTATGAGTGAATCATACTTTAGTGCACCAACATTTGTAGTAAATGTTGAAGTTGATATGACAGAACTATTAGCATTACGTAAAAAAGTTGTTGATGCTATCATTGAAGAAACTGGTAAAAAAGCAACAGTTACTGACTTTATTTCATTAGCAGTAATTAAATCATTAATGAAACACCCATATGTAAATGCTTCGTTATCAAGTGATGAAAAAGAAATGTACTTACACCACTATGTAAACTTATCAATCGCAGTTGGTATGGACAGTGGTTTAGTAGTACCAGTAATTAAAGGTGCTGACAAAATGAGTCTTAAAGAACTTGTTGTAGCGTCTAAAGAAATTACAACAAAAGCTTTAAATGGTAAATTAAAACCAGACGAAATGGCTGATTCAACATTTACAATCAGTAACTTAGGTATGTACGGAGTTAAAAGTTTCGTACCAATCATTAACCAACCTAATACAGCAATTTTAGGTGTAAGTGCTACTGTACCAAAACCAGTAGTTTACAATGGTGAAGTGACTGTAAGACCTATTATGACATTAACATTAACAGCTGACCACCGTGTGGTAGATGGATTAGAAGGGGCTAAATTCATGAAAACTCTGAAAGAAGCTATAGAAAATCCATTGTCATTACTAATATAAAAGTGATATAATATATATAGAAAATATAAGAAAAGTGTATTAAGGAGTGATTATAAGATGGCAGTAGAAGTTATTATGCCAAAAGCCGGAAGTGAAATGGAAGAAGGCGAAATCGTACAATGGTTTAAGCAAGAAGGTGACGAAGTAAAAGAAGGTGAAGTCCTACTTGAAATCGTAACTGACAAAGTAAATATGGAAGTTGAAGCTGAAGCTAGTGGAACATTATTAAAAATCGTTCATCCTGCAGGATCTACAGTACCTGTAGTTCAAACAATTGCATGGATTGGACAACCAGGTGAAGAAATTCCTGGAGAAAGTGGATTTACAGCAGCTGCAGCAGAAGTAGTAAAAGAAGTGGCAGCGGATGTAAAAGTTCCTGAAACTAAACAAGAAGAAGTTGCACCTAAACGTGAACGTCGTGGAGAATACGATGTAGCAGTTGTTGGTGGTGGACCAGCTGGTTATGTAGCAGCTATTAAAGCAGCACAATTAGGTGGTAAAGTAGCATTAGTAGAAAATCGTGAATTAGGTGGTACATGTCTAAACCGTGGATGTATTCCAACAAAAACTTTCCTACACAATGCAGAAATTATCAACCACATTCGTTCAGCAAAAGATCGTGGTATCAAACTTGTAAATGATGCATTTTCAGTTGATATGGAACAAACTGTAGCTGTTAAAAATAAAGTTGCTAAAACTTTATCAGGTGGTGTAGCAGGATTACTTAAATCTTACGGTGTTAAAGTATTCAACGGTGTTGGACAATTAACAGCAGATAAAAAAGTTGTTGTTGATGATAAAACTACTATTGATGCTGATAGCGTAATATTAGCAGGTGGATCTAAAGTAAGTAGAATTAACATTCCTGGTATGGATAGTGATAAAGTTCTTACAAGTGATGAATTCTTAGATATTAAAGAAGTACCATCTCGTTTAGCTGTTATCGGTGGTGGAGTAATTGGATCTGAATTAGGGCAAGCATTTGCTACATTTGGTTCTAAAGTTACTATCATCGAAATGGCAGATCGTTTAATTGCTGGTATGGATAAAGATGCTTCTGTAGCATTAGAAAAACAATTTAGAAAACAAGGAATTAATGTTCTTACATCAACTAAATTACTTGAAATCGTTGATAAAGGTCACGAAGTAGTTGTTAAAGTTGAAGGTAAAGAAGATATCGTTGCTGATAAAGTATTATTATCAATTGGACGTGTTCCAGATAACACTTGTCTTGGTGAATTAGCTGACAAATTTGAAATGGAACGTGGTCGTGTTAAAGTTGATGAATATATGGAAACTTCAATCAAAGGTGTTTATGCACCTGGTGATATCAACGGAACTAAGATGTTAGCTCACGCAGCATTCAAGATGGGAGAAGTTGCAGCTGAAAATGCAATGGGTCACCGTAAAAAAGTTGATCTTAAAGCTACTCCAGCAGCAATCTACACACACCCTGAAATTGCAATGGTTGGTTTAACTGAAGAACAAGCTCGTCAAAATTATGATGTTAAAGTTGGTAGATTTAACTTTGCAGCTAACGGACGTTCACTAGCATCAAATCAAGGTGAAGGATTTGTTAAAGTAATTATGGATACTAAATACAGAGAAATCTTAGGTATCCACATTGTAGGACCAGTTGCAGCTGAATTAATTAATGAAGGTTCAACACTTCTACAAACAGAAATGACAATCGATGATGTTATGGATATTATTCACGGTCACCCAACATACTCTGAAGCTTTATATGAAGCAATGGCAGACTGTATCGACATGTGTATCCATGCACCTAAGAAAAAAAATAAATAATTTTTTATAAAAGAAAGATGACTAGCAATTATTATTGCTAGCCATCTTTTTTATTCTATATTTACTTCAGCTTTATGTATTTGTTCACCAAGAGTCTCAGTATCGATATTAAGATTCCTATATTCATTCGTTTGAGGGAATTTCAAAAAGTAATCTAAAGGTTTTGAAATTTCTATTTGTGCCTTTTCTATTTCAAAATTAAATACATGTCCTCCATCTTTTAAGTCATTACTTATATAATGTAAGTGGAGCCCACCAACACCTATTCCATGTGCGCAATCTGGAGAAAAGAAACCAACTATAACACCAGTAGAGTTTTTATATTTAAATATATTTTGAGTTTCTAATACCTTTAGAAGTGGGGGATAAGGCTTGATTTGTTTTTTTGGTGCTCGAGTGTTAATTTTATTAAAAGTACCTGTTATCTTTATTGCATAAAAATAATTTGTATTTAGATAATCATTTACTTTAGAAACTAAATTAGTAAAAGTATAATTATCAATTTTTTTATAATTAGCTTTAAAAGTTGTAATACTAGCAAAAGGTGTAGTGCTAGATACAGGTTGAATAGAAGAGTTACCATAGTAATCAGTTTTGTAGATTTTTCCATCAACAATAATCATTTCACCATCTAATCCATCAAAAGTTCCTATACCAAAGTTACCATGTTTTAGAAGTTCTTCCAGGGTAATTGATCCACTAAATGCTCCCTCCATTATTCCTGCCATTGTACCATATTGAAATAACATATAAAGACCTCCAAAATTATTTTAATTTATAATATTCTTCTCTTAAAATACCATATTTTACAGAATCATAGTAGACATCTTTATAGTATCTAACTTTACGAATTCTACCTTCAAGTTTTAATCCTAACTTTTCTGATAGTTTCATCATTCCAATATTACCGCTCCAAGTTGTTAAACCTAGTCTGGCAATTTCTGGATGTTCTTTAAAGCAAATGTCAAACCATTCCTTCAAAGCTTTTTCTCCGATCCCTTTAGACCAATATTCTTCATTATAAATAACAATACCGACTTCTAGCCATCTTGTAATAAAACTTTCCCAATGTTTAGTAACAATGCCTACTAAGTTATTATTTACAAATATACCAAGTACCCTATCACTCAAGAAAAATTCATTATGATTTTTCAGTAAAAATGTATCTAAGTCTAAAAATTTAAATTCATTGAAGTAAGGTGCATTAAGTTTCGTCCATTCAGGTTCTTTAGAGTTATACATAATATTATAAAGTTCTGTTAAGTTATCGGGTAATATTTTTTTTAATTCTATCATAAAAACCTCCATATATAAATATAATAAGTATAACATATTGAATGTTAAGATACAATGAGCAAGATTATATGAATAAAATAATTGTTATGTTAAAATTAATTTTTAAATAAACTAAAAAGGAGTCCTAATGGAAAAATTTAGTAGAAAAATATCAAACTTATTTTTATGGATAATGAATATTGGGTTACTTACAGTAGGTATTTTATTATCATTTGGATTGTTAATTGAATTAAAAGAAATTGTTGTTGAAGGAATGAAATTTATAACAAATACTGGTAACTATCAAAGTTTTATTGAAGAAATTTTAGTTTTCTTCTTATACTTTGAATTTGTAGCACTTATTGTAAAGTATTTTAAAAATAATTATCACTTCCCACTTAGATATTTTATATATATTGGTATAACTGCTATTGTAAGATTAATAATAGTAGAACATGATGATCCAAAAAGTGTCTTAGTTTGGTCGGCGGCAATATTATTGCTTGTAATAAGTTTAGCTATAGCGGAAAAATTTATTAAAAAAAATTAAAAGATAACCATAATTATTGTAATTAAAAGTTTTTTATGTAAACGTATAAAAATTTTTTCAAAAATTGTATTTTTTTAGCCAAAAAGTTTAGGAAAAATATGAAGTTTATGTTAAAATAAAGCTAGTAAAACGCTTATAAAAAATTTGCGATTTTTTTCAAAATTAACTTTAAATAATGACTAAAAAAAATGATAAGGAGATCATTAATATGAAATACAATTTTTCTGAAGTTATAGATAGAGTTGGAAAAAACTCAAAAAAATGGAATGTGGGAGAAGGGTATATCTCTATGACAGTAGCAGATATGGACTTTCCTGTTGCCCCAGAAATAACTGAGGAGATCTTAAGGCGAGTCGCCCATGGGATATATGGTTATGATGTTTTAGATGATGCATACTATGATTCTGTGATAAACTGGTATAAAAAAGTACATAAAGTTAATTTAGAGAAAGATTGGTTGCTATATGTTACAGGGGTTCGACCAGCAATAAATGCTACGATAGAAGCATTGACTGAAAAAGGTGATTCAATATTACTTCTTACACCTGTATATGCTTATTTCTTTACAAATATTAAAGAATGTGAAAGAAATTTTGTGCAATGCGATTTAGATTATACAGATGATTATTACATAAACTTTGAAAGATTAGAAAATCATCTTTCAAATAATGATGTGAAAATGATGATACTTTGCAGTCCTCATAATCCATTAGGAAGGGTTTGGAGTAAAGAAGAGGTATTAAAAGTAACACAGCTATGTGAAAAATATAATGTAATTTTAATTTCTGATGAAATCCATTGTGATTTAACTTTTGATGAAAAAACTCACGTAATGTCACATTCAGTGTCGGATTGGGCGAAAAACAATACTGTTACTTATATAGCACCTACAAAAACATTTAATATTGCTGGAGCAAGAACATCCAATATAATAGTTCCAAATGAAGAATATCGTGAAAAAATTAGAAAAGTACTAATTAAGAATAAAACAAATACTAATAACTTTTTATCAGGACCAGTAACAACAGCTGCATATAATAAAGGTGGAGAATGGTTCGATGAGCTAATGGGTGTTTTAAAAGAAAATAGAGAATATGTTAAAGAATTCTTTGCTAGAGAAATACCTGAAATTAAATTAACACCGACATATGCAACGTATCTTGAGTGGATAGACTTTTCTGCTATTTCAACAGATTCTGATGAATTTTGTGATTTTTTATATGATAATGTAAAATTAAAACTTAATCCAGGTAGTGAATTTGGAAAAGGTGGCGAAGGAAAAGCTAGATTAAACTTCGCTTGTACTAGAAAAGTTTTAGAAGATGCCTTGTTAAGATTTAAAAAAGGTGTAGAGTTATATAAAGAAAAAAATAAATAATTGTAATTAACGACATCTAATGGGGATAACTTATAAAAAAAAAGTTATCCCTTTTTTATGTAAAACAAGTAATTTATATTACAAAAATATTAAAAAATAAAGATAAATTGAAATATTATACTATTAAAATTGATTTTTTTTTTAATTTAAATTAAAATTAATATAGTAAAGTTATATTTTATGAAGGAAAGTAAATAATACGATAAAGAGAGGATATACAATGGCGGAAAATAATAATGAACGTCTTTCAAGGAGGAATAGAATTTCCCAAGGTAAGAAAAGTGTTATGCCAGGTGGATATATATCTAGAGGAAACAATTCTCAATCTAATAATCAACAAAGAAGACCGTTAAATGGTGAAGAAATGAGAAGGAGTGGGACTAGGTCTAGTGGAACAAATCAAAGACCAATGGGAAGTAACCAAAGACCTAATTCACAACAAAGACAAAATCCTTTAAGACAACAAATGGGAAGACCAAGTGGTGGTAAGGGACCTAATCCAAATAATAATAATAATAAGAGACCAAATAGAATAAGTAATCCAAATACTAAAAAGATTAAAAACAGTAAGTGGATGAAAGCTCTAAAATATGGATTATATGCAGCAAGTGCAGCGATTATAGCTATATTTTTCTTATGTGTATTTTGGATATATCAAGCACCAGCATTTGATTCAAAAATATTAGATAATAATTCTAGAACAATAGTTTATGATGTTAATAATAATGAAATAGCTAAATTAGGGAATCAAGTAGGAGAAAACTTAGAAACTGCTGATATTCCTCAACAAATGCAAGATGCAATACTCGCTACAGAGGATAATAGATTCTTTGAACATGGAGCAGTAGACTATCGTCGTTTAGTGGGAGCAGTAGTATCTAACCTTACAAGTGGATTTGGTTCTCAAGGTGGATCAACTATCTCACAACAACTTATAAAACGAACATTTTTAGATGATAATAAGAGTGTTAAACGTAAGGTTCAAGAAGCATACTTAGCTTATAAACTAGAACAAAATTATGATAAAGAAAGTATTTTCACTATGTATGTGAATAGAATATACTATTCAGATGGTGTTTATGGTTTAAAAACAGCTGCAAAATATTACTATAATAAAGATTTAGATCAACTTACTTTACCACAAAAAGCACTGCTTGCTGGTATTCCGCAGCACCCTAATACTTATAATCCATATGATAATCCAGAAGCTGCAAAAGCACGACGTGATACAGTTCTTTACTTGATGCAATATCATGGTAAAATAACAGAAGCAGAAGCTGAAGCGGCTAAAAAAACAAATGTTATGGATGGTATAGTATCTAGAAATTCAGATGAACGAGTAATTATGTCAAGTGAATTCGATAGCAGATACACTGGTTATATGAACCAAATTGTTAATGAACTAAAAAGCAGTAAAGAATATAAAGACTATGAAGGTGACGTATTAAACCTAGGTTTAAAAATTTATACAAATCTAGATCCAGATATTCAAAAATCAGTAACTGATAGTGTTACAAATAACTCTGCAGGTATTAAACAAGCAAGTGATGTAGCAATGGTAGTTCTAAAAAATGATAATAGTGGAATAGCAGCTGTTTATGGTGGAAAAAATCAAAAATTCAATGGGTATAATATTGCTACTCAGTCAAAATTACAACCAGGATCAGCGATTAAACCTATACTTGCGTATGGACCAGCAATTGAATATTTAAATTGGGGTTCTGATCACACTATTAATGATAGTAAAATTCAAGGAACACAAATCCAAAACTGGGATAGACAATATCATGGTAATATTACAATTAATAATGCTTTAATGATGTCGTATAATATACCTGCTGTAAAAGCTTATCAAGAAGTTGGCTTTAATAGAGTTAAAGAATATGCAAGTAAAGTAGGTATGAGTGTTACAGATGATTCATTAACTACACCTATTGGAGGAAGTAGTGATGGATATTCTCCACTTCAAATGGCGGCAGCATATGTACCGTTTAGTAATAATGGATATTATGCTACTCCAAAAGCTATTAAGAAAGTATATGATAATGAAGGAAAAGAAGTTAAAAGCTTTAGTACAGATGACAGAAAACAAGTTATAAAAGATTCTACAGCTTATATAATGACTTCAATGTTAAGAAATGTTGTAAATGGAACTGCAAAAAATGCTAGAATCAGTGGAGCTGATATGGCGGTAAAAACAGGTACAACAACATTTGGACAAGCCGAAATAGATAAATATAAATTTGATGCTGACAACTATTCAAAAGACTCTTGGGTAGTAGGATATACAAGTAACTATACACTAGCGGTATGGCAAGGATTTGATTCAATAGATGGTCCTACTAAGTATATGACAGAGTCGGATACCCAAAAGACACAAATTTTATATAGAATAAATATGCAAAACATTATTAGTATACATAGACCGGGTGGTTTCTCAGTTCCAAAAAATGTGGGATCTATAAATGGTGGAGTAAAAATTATTACTGAAAGTGAAAGACGTCAAATAGAAGAACAACAAAAACGTCAACAAGAAGAAAATTCTAAGAGAAATCAGAATAATGATAACAATAATGATAATAATGACAACGACAATAATGATAACAATAGTAATAGTAGCAATAATAATAGCAACAATACTAATTCAAACAACAGTCGAAGCAATAATAACACCAATAGTTCTCGAAATCAGAATAGTAGGAATAACCAGCCAAGCACACGGAGCGGCAATAATAACTAATAATTAATTAAACTACAAAGAAGAGGATATAGAAAAATATTCTCTTCTTTGTAGTTTTTTATTCTTTAATATTTCACAAAATTAAGTATTTAGTGTAAAATAAGAAATAGAATTTTGTATTTTATTTTGCAAAATAACTAATTATTAATCAAATGGATGTGTAGTTATGAAAAAGAAATTAGTAATAATCACAGGAATGAGTGGGGCAGGTAAAAATACAGCATTGAATATTTTTGAAAATCAAGGATATTTTTGTACTGATAATTTACCAGGCCTAGTAGTAGAAGATTTTTTAAGAATTATTGAGGAAAAAGAACTTGATAAGACAGCTATAAGTATTGATATAAGAAGTAAACATCTTTTTGTAGATTTAAAAGAAGTACTTAAGAAGATTCAGCAAAATGAGTACTTTGATACAAAAATTATCTTTTTAGATTGTGATGATCAAGTAATTGTAAATAGATATAAAGAAACAAGAAAAAATCATCCACTTTCATCAGAGTTTGGGTTACTTGAAGGTATAAAACAAGAAAGAAAGGATATGGAAGATATAAAAGGTTTAGCAAATTATATCTATAATACGACTGCATATAGTGTGAAAGATCTTCAAAGTAAAATTTTAGGAGACTTTGGAATTGAGAAAAAAGACAGTTATCATATTACAGTTTCTAGCTTTGGATATAAATATGGAGTTCCAATAGATGCTGATAATATTGTCGATGTTCGCTTTTTAAAAAATCCATTTTATATAAATGAACTTAGAGAAAAGACAGGTCAAGATGAAGATGTGTTTAACTACGTTTTTGATGACGAAGTAACAAAAGAATTTTATGAAAAATATAAAGAATTGATGTTCTTTATGATTGATAAATACCAATATGAAGGAAGAGATAAGGTAGCTATAGCAGTAGGTTGTACTGGTGGGAAACACCGTTCGGTGAGTGTAGCTAGAAAACTACATGAAGATATAGCAAAATTAGGCTATAGAGTTTATCTTGAACATAGAGATATAGATAAGGGTAGGTAGTAAGTGATGAGAGCAAAAGTAAAAGTTGTAACTATAGGAGGGGGAACAGGGTTATCAGTTCTTCTTAGAGGATTAAAAAAATATCCTCTTGATTTAACGGCAATAGTTACTGTAGCAGATGATGGCGGAAGTTCTGGTAAAATCAGAAGTGATATGAATATTCCATCACCAGGTGATATAAGAAATGTAATAGCAGCATTATCAGATGTAGAGCCATATTTGGAAAAAATGTTCCAGTATAGATTTGACAGTGGAGAAGTAAAGGGACATCCAGTAGGAAATCTTATGCTAGCAGCTATGACAGATATACATGGTGATTTTTCAACGGCTGTAAAGGTGATGAGTAAGATATTAAATGTTAGAGGTACTGTATTGCCTACTACTAATGATATAGCCACTTTAAATGCGGTATTATCAACTGGAGAAATAATAAGAGGAGAATCTTCTATAACAAAAGCTGGAGGGGTTATTGATCATGTATATATAACACCAACTAGGGTTAAAGCTAATGAAGATGTCCTAAAAGCAATAGAAGATGCAGACTATATTGTTATGGGACCGGGTAGTTTATATACATCAATAATACCAAACCTAGTTATTTCACAGGTTTCTGAAAAAATAAGAGAAAGTACTGCTAAAAAAATATATATCAGTAATGTAATGACCCAACATGGTGAGACTGATAATTTTAAAGTATCAGATCATATTGAAGCAATAAATAAACATGTGGGTGAAAATATTTTTGATATAGTTATAGCTAATTCAAGAGTATTTGATGAAGATGTTTTAGCAAGATATCGTAAAGAAAAACAAGAAGCGGTTGAAATTGATTATGAAAAAATCGCTGAATTAGGTATTGAATTAATAGAAAATAATGATGTTGGAATTGTTGAAAATAATACAATTAGACACAATGCAGAAAAAGTTTCTGAATTAATTTATAATTATATTATAGACGACAAGCCAACAATGATTTATAATAAAAAGTAAATGTTAAAAAAAAGGAGAAGGAACATGCATTTAAATTTTGATTATTCAAAGGCATTAAATTTCTTTAATGAACAAGAAGTTAAAAATATGGAAGGTTATGTAAAAGTAGCTCATGAACAATTACATAACAAAACAGGTGTAGGTAATGACTTTTTAGGATGGTTAGAATTACCAACTAATTATGATAAAGAAGAATTTGCTAGAATAAAAGAAGCAAGTAAAAAAATTCAAAACAATTCTGATGTACTTGTTGTTATTGGAATTGGAGGTTCTTACCTAGGTGCTCGTGCAGCTATTGAGATGCTAAATGATAATTTCTATAATTTTTATGAAAAAGATAGAAAAACACCACAAGTATTCTTTGTAGGACATACTATTTCTTCAACATATACAGCAGAATTAGTAAACTACTTAAAAACTACAGGTAAAGATTTCTCAGTAAATGTAATTTCTAAATCAGGAACTACTACTGAGCCTGCGATTGCATTCCGTATTTTTAAAGAATTATTAGAAGAAAAATATGGGAAAGAAGGAGCAAAAGAAAGAATTTTTGCTACAACAGATAGAGCAAGAGGAGCTCTAAAATCTCTTGCAGATGATGAAGGATATGAAACATTTGTTGTACCTGATGATGTAGGTGGACGTTTCACAGTACTTACAGCGGTAGGATTATTACCTATAGCTGTTAGTGGAGTAGATATTGATAAAATGATGGAAGGAGCTAAGTTAGCTCAAGATCAACTTTCTACACCAGATTTAAGTACAAATATTGCTTATCAATATGCAGTAATGCGCAATATTCTTCAACAAAAAGGAAAATTAATAGAAATATTAGTTTCATATGAACCATCAATGGTTTACTTCAATGAGTGGTGGAAACAACTTTATGGTGAATCTGAAGGTAAAGATGGAAAAGCATTATATCCATCAAGCGTATGCTTCTCAACAGATTTACACTCAATGGGACAATATGTTCAAGAAGGACGTCGTATTTTATTAGAAACTATTCTTAAAGTTAAAACTCCAAACAAAGATATCGAGTTAAAAGAAGCAGATAATAATTTAGATGGACTAAACTACTTAGCAGGTAAAACTATGGACTTCGTTAATACTAAAGCATTCGAAGGGACATTACTTGCTCACACAGATGGTGGAGTACCTAACTTTGTAGTAGAACTTCCAGATATGAGTGAATTTACATTTGGATACTTAGTGTACTTCTTTGAAAAAGCAGTAGCTATTTCTGGATATATGCAAGGATTAAATCCATTTGACCAACCTGGAGTAGAAGCATATAAGAAAAATATGTTTGCTTTACTAGGTAAACCTGGATTTGAAGATTTAAAAGCAGAATTAGAAGATAGATTAAAATAAAATTAAAAAAGATGCTAATTTTAAATTAGCATCTTTTTTATCTTTTAGCCATAGTAACAAAGGTAAATTTATCAGGTCGATAACTCAGTATTCCGTATTGTAGTATATTTCCATTTGATAAATATGTAGTACTTTCAACAACTGCAACCATATTATATTCCCCTAAGTCCATATGCATTTTTTCTTCATCATTAGCGTATCTGAAAGAAATCTCTCTTCTAGAATGAGTAATCTTAAGGCCTAGTTCATCTTCTAAATATTTATAAATTGACGATTCAGCAATTTCTTTATTAAGAAAGGGTACTAATTCGCGATTAAAATATGAAACTTCATATTCTAAACGTTCCCCATTAATTGTTCTACTTCTACTAACACGGTAAAAATCTTCATTCTCTTTAGCGCCAAAAATCTTCATAATTTTTTCTTCGCCTTGAATTATATAAAGAGACTCAAGATTTGTTGTTATCTCATATTTTCCATCAATATTTAATTCTGAAGATGTTTTTATATTTCCAAGATAATTATTTTTTATACGGCCATGTCCAAGGATTAAAGAATTTTTTCCTTTAATTTTTTGGATATAACCATTAATTTCAAGTAAAGATAAGGCTTTCCTTATAGTATCTTTAGAGTATCCGTATTCCTTAACTAATTCATTTTCACTTGGTAATTCTGTATTACGTTTATAATAACGTGTATCTATCTTATTTTTTATATCATTATATACTTGTTTATATTTACTCATGTTACTTCTATCCTTTATATTTATCAATTAAATATTATAAATGTCTTTAATAAAAAAATCAACTATTAAGAATAAGTTTCCTCACGTTTTCAACATATACGTAAATGTACGAAAAATATAATAAAAGAATTACATAAATGTATTGACAAATTAAACCGTTTTATTTATAATAATTAGTGTTGAGAGATAAGATTATGTTAATAGCAAACTTATGGAGGATTTATAGATGAAAAAACGCTCAAGTGGTATTTTAATGCATATTACATCTTTACCAGGTGAATTTGGTATCGGTACTTTTGGTAAAAGTGCCTATGAATTTGTTGACTTTTTAGAAGAAACAGATCAAACATATTGGCAAATATTACCATTAACAACTACAAGTTATGGAGATTCACCATACCAAAGTTTTTCTGCAGTAGCAGGGAATTTAAACTTAATCGACTTTGAATTACTTAGTGAAGCAGGCTTATTAGAAAAAAGTGATTACAAAGGAGTAAGCTTTGGTGATAATAAAGAAAAAGTAGATTATGAATTATTGTTTAATGTAAGAAGACCTATTTTAGAAAAAGCAGTAGAAAATACAAAACAAAACAAGAGTATTTTACAAGAAATAGAAAAATTTGAACAAGAAAATTCAAGTTGGCTACCTGACTATGCAGAATACATGGCTATAAAAGAAAGTTTTGGATATCAAAGCCTTAATCACTGGGATGAAGATATAAAACGTGGTGAACAACAAGCTAGAGAAAGATATAGAGCGGAATTAAAAGATAGTATTAGATACTATACTGTAACTCAATACTTCTTCTTTAAACAATGGCTAGAACTTAAAAAATATGCAAATGAAAAAGGTATAAAAATAATAGGTGATATGCCAATTTATGTTAGTGGTGACAGTGTTGAAATGTGGACAATGCCAGAGCTATTTAAAATTGATGAAAACAATGAACCTCTATATGTAGCAGGGTGTCCAGCTGATGACTTTAGTCCAACTGGTCAACTTTGGGGGAACCCAATTTATGATTGGAAAAAACATAAAGAGCAAAACTATTCTTGGTGGGTTTATAGAGTACAAGAGAGTTTTAAAATTTATGATGTACTAAGAATAGACCACTTTAAAGGTTTCTCAGATTTTTGGCAAATTGATAGAGATGCAGAAGATGCTGTAAATGGTACATGGGAAGAAGGTCCTGGTATCGAACTATTTGAAAAAATTAAAGAACAATTAGGTGATTTACCAATTATCGCAGAAAACCTAGGATTTATTGATGCGAAAGCAGAAAAATTATTAGATGATTCAGGATACCCAGGTATGAAAATACTTCAATTTGCGTTCCCTGACCACGATAGTTTAGATTTACCACATAATTATACAGCTAATAGTGTGGCCTACACAGGTACACATGATAATGATGTCGTAAATGGTTGGTATGAAAAACTAAGTGATGATGAACAAAAATTAGTAGCTGAGTATTTAAATCAACGTGATGATGAAACCATTACACAAGCGATGATTCGTGGTATTCATTCATCAGTTAGTGATTATTCAATTGTAACAATGCAAGATTTATTAGATAAAGATGCAAGTAGTAGAATGAATGTTCCGTCAACAGTTGGAGGAAACTGGGAATGGAGAATGCTTGCGGAAGATCTAACAGAAGAGAAGAAAGAATTTTTAAAAGATATAACAAACAGATATTCGAGAGAAAGAGAGGATAACGATGAAATTTAGTAACTATGTATTAGAAAAAACAGGAAAAGAATTAAGTTCTTTAAATAATAAAGAAATCTATGTACAATTATTAAACTATGTTAAAGAAGAAGCTGATAAGAAGACGTTAAATACTGATAAGAAAAAAGTTTATTATATTTCTGCTGAGTTTTTAATTGGTAAACTATTATCAAATAATTTAATAAATTTAGGGATTTATGAAGAAATTGAAAAAGAATTATCAGCAGCTAATAAGCGTCTTAGTGAGGTAGAAGAAGAGGAGTTAGAACCATCTTTAGGAAATGGAGGATTAGGTCGACTAGCTTCATGTTTTATTGATTCTATTGCATCACTAGGAATTAATGGTGATGGGGTAGGTTTAAACTATCACTGTGGATTATTTAGACAAGTATTTGTGAAAAATGAACAACATGCTGAACCAAACTTTTGGATAGAAGATTCATCATGGTTAAGAGATACTGATATTAAATATACAGTTCCATTTAAAAATTTCAACTTAACTTCTACACTAAAAAGAATAGATGTTCTAGGATATAAAAAAGATACAAAGAATTATTTAAACTTATTCGATATTGATTCAGTTGATACTAATATTATCGAAGATGGAATTAGCTTTGATAAAACAGAAATAGAGAAAAACTTAACACTATTCTTATACCCAGATGATAGTGATAAAAATGGTGAATTATTACGTATTTACCAACAATACTTTATGGTATCGAATGCAGCTCAGTTAATCTTAGATGAGGCTATTGCAAAAGGAAGTAACGTACATGATTTATATGAATATGCATATGTTCAAATAAACGATACACACCCAAGTATGGTAATTCCTGAATTAATCCGTTTATTAACTGAAAAACATGGAATTGACTTTGAAGAAGCATACACTATTGTACAAAAAATGACTGGTTATACAAACCACACAATTTTAGCAGAAGCATTAGAAAAATGGCCGCTAGAATATTTAGAAGAAGTAGTTCCTCATCTTGTTAAAATTATTAAAAAACTTGATGCAGTTATTCGTGAGAAATACGAAGGAGAAGATATCCAAATTATCGATAAAGATGATAGAGTACATATGGCAAATATGGACATCCACTTCTCTAATAGTGTAAATGGGGTTGCTTACTTACATACTGAAATTCTTAAAAACTCTGAGTTAAAACACTTCTATGAGTTATATCCAGAAAAATTCAATAACAAAACAAATGGTATTACTTTCAGACGTTGGTTAGAATTCTCTAACAGACCATTAGCAGCTTACTTAAAAGAACTAATTGGTGATGAGTACCTAACAGACGCAACAAAATTAGAAAAACTATTAGCATTTGTTGATAGTAAAGAAGTAGCAGCTAAACTAGAAGAAATCAAACATGAAAATAAACTAGTTCTTAAAGAATATCTAAAAGAAACTCAAGGAATTGAATTAGATGAAAATAGTATTATCGATACACAAATCAAGAGATTCCACGAATATAAACGTCAACAAATGAATGCTTTATATGTAATTAAAAAATACTTAGATATTAAAAATGGTAAATTACCAGAAAGAAAAATTACTGTATTCTTTGGTGGTAAAGCAGCACCAGCTTATATTATAGCTCAAGATATTATTCACTTAATTCTTTGCTTATCAGAATTAATTAATAATGATCCAGAAGTAAACAAATACTTAAATGTGTTCTTAGTTGAAAACTATAATGTAAGTGTTGCGGAAAAATTAATTCCAGCAACTGATATTAGTGAACAAATCTCATTAGCATCTAAAGAAGCTAGTGGAACTGGTAATATGAAATTTATGTTAAATGGAGCATTAACATTAGGAACTCTAGATGGAGCAAATGTTGAAATCGATGAGTTAGTTGGACGTGAAAATATCTATATCTTTGGTAAAGAAAGTGATGAAATTATTAAACTTTATGAAACTAGCGGATATGTATCTAAAGATTACTATGAAAAAGCTGGTGTAAAAGAAGTAGTTGATTTTATCGTTTCTGATGACTTAGTAAAACTAGGAAACAAAGAAAGATTAGAAAGACTATACAATGAGTTATTAAATAAAGATTGGTTTATGACACTAATTGATTTTGAAGAATATTACGCTAAAAAAGAAGAAATGTTAGCAGACTATGAAAATCGTGAATTATGGCTTAAAAAAGTAATTGTTAATATTGCTAAAGCCGGATTCTTCTCATCTGACCGTACAATAGATCAATATAACAAAGAAATTTGGAATAAATAACTATATGAAAGAGGGAAAGAATATGAAACTATTAACGATTAACGTTCATAGTTGGTTAGAAAATAATCAGCTTGAAAAACTTGATACCTTAGCAAAAACTATCGTAGAAAAAAAATATGATGTTATCGCAATGCAAGAAGTTAATCAGCTGATTAATAGTGAAAATGTTTATTCAAACATAAAAAAAGATAACTTTGGAAAGATGTTATTAGATAAAATAAATAGTTATGGGGAAAGCGGCTATAGTTATTACTGGACCTATTCTCATATTGGTTTTGACAAATATGAGGAAGGTCTAGCAATACTAGCTAAGGGTAAAGTGTGTGATGTAGAGGATTTCTACTGTACATCACACCAAGATATCCACTCTATATCTTCAAGAAAAATATTAAAGGTAACGTTAGAAATAAATAATCAGACAATAGAATTTTATAGTTGCCATATGAATCTACCTACTTGTGAAGATGAAAATATTAGAGAAAATCTTTATAATCTAGTTAACCATACAGATGACTCTAATTTAAAAATCTTTATGGGTGATTTTAATACAGATTATTTTAATCAAAAAAAAGATTACAACATGATTATAGAAATGGGACTTTTTGACACTTACGAAATGGCTCAGAAAAAAGATGATGGTGTAACAGTATATAAAAACATTAGTGGTTGGGAAGATTCAATGAACAAGAAAAAGTTAGATTATATATTTAGTAATCGTGAACTTAATGTTACGGAAAGTAGTGTTATTTTTAATAATACTAATTATCCAATAATATCAGATCACAATGGTTTAGAAGTAACAATAGCAGAAAAATAAAAATAAAAAGGAGGATAATGTTATGTTACAAAAGATTCAGCGTTTTGGAGGCGCTATGCTAATGCCATCGATAATCTTCGCATTCTTTGGATTAGTAGTAGGTTTAACTTCAATATTTAAAAACCCTAACTTAGTAGGGAGCATCGCGACAGAAGGTACTTTATGGTATAATTTCTGGTTCGTAGTAGAGCAAGGAGGATGGACAATCTTCAATCAAATGCCAGTAGTATTCGCACTTGGTATTCCGATTGGTCTTGCAAAAAAAGCAAATGGTCGTGCAGCACTTGAAGCATTCTTAATTTATATGGCTTTTAACTACTTTATCAATGGATTTTTAACAGTATTCCCATCATTTGGAGTAGATGTAACACCAGCTTTAAAATTACCAACAGGTTTAACTAGAATCGCAGGAGTAATCACTCTAGATACTTCAATTATCGGTTCTATCCTTATTGCATCAATTGCCGTTTGGATTCATAATAAATACTTTGATAAAAAACTTCCTGAATTATTAGGAATTTTCCAAGGTACTACATTTGTTATTATTATTGGTTTCTTATTAATGATTCCTATGGCATACTTAACAGCATTATTATGGCCTAAAGTTCAATTAGGAATAGTTGCCTTACAAGGATTCCTAAAAACATCAGGGGTAATTGGAGTATTTTCATATACATTCTTAGAAAGAATACTTATTCCTACTGGATTACACCACTTTATCTATGGACCATTTATGTTTGGACCAGCAGTAGTAGAACAGGGAATTACAGCTTTCTGGGTACAACACATTCAAGAGTTCTCTCAAAGCACAACTCCATTAAAAGAATTATTCCCTCAAGGTGGATTCTCGTTACATGGTAACTCTAAAGTATTCGGTTTACCAGCAGCAGCGTTAGCTATGTATGTTACTGCTAAAGATAAAAAGAAAAAAGTTGTAGCAGGGCTATTACTTCCAGCAGCTTTAACAGGATTTTTAACTGGTATTACTGAACCAATCGAGTTCACATTCTTATTTGCAGCACCAGCATTATTCGTTGCACACGCAGTATTAGGTGCAGCAATGGCAGCGACTATGTATGGGTTTGGAGTTGTAGGTAACTTCGGAAGTGGATTAATCGACTTTTTAGCACTTAACTGGATACCAATGTTCAAAAACCATTCATCACAAATGTTTGTTCAAATAGCAGTAGGTTTAACATTCTCAGTAATTTACTTCTTCGTATTTAGATTTATGATTCTGAAATTCAATTTAAATACACCAGGTCGTGAAGATGACGATGCTGAAACAAAACTATATTCTAAACAAGAATACCGTGAAAAAGGTAAAGGAAATGCTGAAGCTAAACCAGAAGTTAGAGATGATTCTGCAACACACGATGACCAAGCAGTAATTATTCTTGAAGGTTTAGGTGGAAAAGACAATATTGTTGATGTTACCAACTGTGTAACAAGATTACGTGTTAACGTTAAAGATGAAAGTCTAGTTAAAGATGATAACTTCTTGAAAAAATCAGGGGCTCTTGGTGTAGCTCGTAATGGTAAAGCTATCCAAGTTATTATCGGATTCTCTGTAGGTCAAGTAAGAGAATCATTTGAAAAATTATTAAAATAATATAAAAAGAGCGAGTTGATATTTTCAACTCGCTTTTTCGTGATTAGTGTATTAGAATGCTGGAGTAGCATGTCCTTTAAGTTTTTCGTTAATGAAGTTTTTAACTTTTTCGCTAGCTAATGTTTTTTTAACTTTAGCGCCGTCTTTGTTATCTGATACCGATCCAGCCGTATCCTTGAACCGCCATATCAACAAAGTGATTCATGAGCAAGGATACTTTGGAATCAAATGCAGCTTTATCATAGCTTTCAGGTAGATCGTTATTCAATGATAATTCTACTTCATATTTTAGTTTAGCACGAGGTTGTTCATCCTTGTACCAATCGACTACAAGAAGGCGGCTACGATTATCTTTCAATTTCTTATAAAGATTTTTCGCAGAAAGTTTTACCTTTTGCTCATCTCCCTGTGTTAATTTCTTATCAGCAATAAGCAAATCGTAAATTTCTAGTTCTGCTTCAGTAAGGCCTTCTTTGTTGGCTCGATTATCCTCCTGACGTAGTTCTTCAAGAAGTTTTACAAGTTGTTCGTAATAATCTTCATTTTCTGTTCCACCTGCATTATAGGAATCAATAATACGCTTGAAACGTTCAGAGAATTTTGTTCTAGTGCAGTTTCTATTAAGCATTTGTTTTAGAACTTTCTCTATGTATTCTTTCAAGTCATCAATTTCAATAGCCTTGTACTTAGCAGTCTTTATTTCTTTTCTAAGCTGTTCAATATCTACTTTGGATAGATCAATAACCTTTGGTCCTTTTATTGTGAAGGGAGAAGATTCTTCTCGAACACAATTAGCAAAATTTTGATTTGCGGTGACACTACCATCTAAGATTTGATTCATTTTCTGTCTGGCACGAGCTACTTTTTCATCATCGATAATGTGATATAATAGTCCGTGCAAATATACAAGTGGAGCAAATTTATCATTACTCCAGTTTTTTTCAAAGATTTCAGGTTTTGATGCTTCATAGAGATTTGTTAATGTGTTAAGAATAACCTTAAATTTCTCTTTATCGTTATCTTTAGCGATAATAGTGTCATAAGCACTTCTTAATGCATCTAATTTATCTAGTGTATTTGAATTTTCAATTATTTTATCTAAATCAATGTCTAATGATAATAGGAAAGTATCTGCCTCAGAAATTGTGCCATCAATATATCTAATTAGCTGGTCAATATCTTTTGCTGGGAACTCTGTTCCATCATTACCTGTAGCATATTCTGTTAATGCCTTTTTCATATATTTAAAGACATTAACATAATCAACGATTATTCCGGCAGGTTTACCAGGATATACTCTGTTAGCACGGGCTATAGCTTGCATTAATGTGTGACCTTTCATCGGTTTATCAAGATAGAGTGTAGAAAGGTTCTTCACATCAAATCCTGTTAACCACATTGCGCATACAAATACTAGTTGTAGAGAGTCATCAGGGTCTTTGAATCTGTCCTCAATATCTCTACCATCTGGTATGATTTCTTTCATTTTTTTACGATGGTCTGATATTTTCAATTCATGTTTAGCAAATTTAGCATCTTCATCATTCTCTTCGGAAATGATAACAGCCATTTCTACCTTATTCATATAAGAAAGAATTTGAGTAAGCTGTTCACGCTCTTCTTCTGTAGAGGCGTTATTTCTCTGTTTCATAATATTTTGTTTTTCGATAGCCCAGTAATGTTGAACTTTGTCATACATTTTAACAGCTGTATATTTGTCCACTGATACAACCATTCCTTTTCCAAGAAATCCTCGTCTTGGAAAATGATATGCAATATCCTGTGCCACCTTATCAAGTCTGTCATCACGCTTGATTACTTCTAAAATACGAGATGACGCATTTTCCAATAGACGTGTTTCATCTTCATTAAGGTTTTCTTCTTTGATAATATTCACAACGTCATCATCAAGAAAATTATTTTCAAGACCTACTTCAGGAACTCTTCTTGAATAGAACAATGGAACAGTAGAGCCATCTTCAACAGACTGTGCGAAGTTATATTCTGATACATAATCACCAAACCATTGATTTGTCAGACGCTTAGTACCAAGAAGAGGGGTTCCTGTAAATGCAACAAAGTTTGCATTAGGTAGAGCAGTTCTCATGTTCTCAGCTAAATCTTTATACTGTGTTCTATGTGCCTCATCTACAAGAACAATAATATCATCACGTGTTGAAAGAACGGGATACTTCTTCGTTTTATCGTATCTGAATTTATGAATCAGTGTGAAAATAAGTGACTTGTTAGTAGTTAAAAATTCTCGTAGTTGCTTGCTGTCCTTTGGTTGACACTCCTCTTTAGAACCGATAACTTCTGTGCGTACAAAGTTCTTATGGATTTGAGTATCTAAGTCTTCTCGGTCTGTGATAATAAGGAATGAAAAGTTACCGGCGACTTTACGTTTAACCTTACGGGCAAACATAACCATAGAGTAGGACTTACCAGAGCCTTGTGTATGCCAGAATCCCCCCAGTTTACCATTCAATTCTTTTCTGTTTTCTACTGACTCCATCAGATTATTTACCCCTAAGTACTGATGGTTTTTAGCGATAATTTTTATTCGTTGATTTTCAAACAGTATAAAATTTTCTATATAGTCAATCAATCTATCCTTGTTCAGTAGACCATCCACAAAATATCTTACAGAACTATCTTTTATAGTTTCTGAAGAATAAATAGCTTCTCGATCCAGTATTTCCTTTTCACTATCAACTTTAAGCCATTCAAAAAAGTAGTCATAGGTTGCATTGAATGCACCGAGTTTAGTTTCTAATCCATTTGATAGAACACAAATCTGATTGAAGGCAAATAGATTAGGAATGTCTCGTATATAATCTTTTAAATTTTTATTATATGCTTCTTCAATCTTAACAATACTATTCTTTAGCTCTATAAACACAAGAGGCATTCCATTTACGAAGATAAGAATATCCGGTCTGCGATAATAGACTTTTCCTTGAATCCACATCTGAGAAACAGCTGTGAAAGTATTGTTCTCAGGATTTTCAAAATCAATGAGCTTTATAAAATCAAAGTCTTCTTTACCATTTCTTCGAACTGTTATTTTTATATTATTTCGAATTTGTCTATATATTTTATAGTTGGTATCAATAATATCCGTACCTGTGTAGTCCTGTCTTAGGGTCTTTACTATTTCCTTTATTTTGTATTCGGGGATAGTAGGGTTGATACGTTTGAGAGAATGTAGCATAATATCAGGAAGAACACATTCTCTCTTAGAAGATCTTCCTGTACCATCATTCAAATCGTCACGCTTGCTAGGATCAGCATTACAAATGAGGATATCATAGTTAAAAGGATCAGCTTTTAATTTTTCAAGTATAGCCTGTTCTATATTGTCTTCAGATATAAAGTTACGCATAGGAACACCTCCTTACACTTCAAGTTTTCCACTCATTAAACGTGGTAAAAGCGCGTCTCTTTGTTTGATAAGTTTATCATTTTGCATCATCAATGCTCGGATTGTTTGATATAAGGGTTCTTTTTGCTTATCAAATTCTTTTATTAACTCAGCTGGCGGAATAACTATTTTTACTTTTTTTATTAAATCCTGACTTAGATTCTGTTGTGCAGCTCCAAATCCAATGAGCAACAAATAATCACGAATCGAATAAAGATAATGAAACAAATAGTGCCTAGAGTTAATTTCATTTTTATCGTTAAAGACACAGCAAGCTTGATTGCAAGTCATTTCAGAATCCAAATATGCTAACATTCCAATGTTTACTCCGTACATTGCCATAACAACAGCGCCTTGTGGTAACAACTTTGCGGATGACCCTTTTATTCCTGCTTCTGTTATACATTCGTCAGTATGAATTATTATTCCGTCTTTTATTTCTCCAGTCTTCACCCAAGGAATAGTTCCCTCTGTATAATATTCCTCGTGTGTTCTACTTGGAGTTCCACCGGAGCAGGTATTATAATGAAGACCAATTTTTTCTCTTACCCAATCTCTAGGCATTCCATCTATAAACTCCGTATCCTCATATCCCGGAAAACGGAATCTCACAAACCATTCCTTATAGAGATTCTCAGCCATTTGCTCTAGGAGGCGGATTCGCTTGTTGTTGTTTTCGATGAGGTTGTCGTAAGTTGTCAATATCGATGAAATCTTCTTTTGAATAACAAGTCTTGGTAGTAAAGCTTTGTGTTTTGATAAATTATTTATTGTGATTTGTGATTGAGCCGCCCCCGTATCCAAGTATCTCAAATTATTGCAAACAAATTGATAATATAAGTAACGCATATCTGCAACACTTTCATCAAGATCAACAATGATAGATAGATTCGTGATATAAGATTTTGGCGGTGAAATTTTTACATCCCCTGTACCTCCAACTCCTCTTGCTACCACAATTAAAGTCGGATTTTCAACCATGTATTCACTATAATATCCTGTTATTCTATATCCGCTGAAAACAGGATATCCATCGTCAAGAAACTTATCTTTATCAGGCATCTTTCCATAGCGAAATTTTGCTATATTCCCCAATTTCACATATTCCATATCACTCACCCAACAATTCTTTCAGATTATTTGCGATGAGTTCTTCAAGATTCTTTGCTTCAGCACTTAATGTAGTGAACTCTGCATTTAAAGAATACATCTCTTCTTTGAATTCTTCATATGTTAAACCATCATCTTCAATAACTACACCAACATAGCGTCCTGCATTAAGGGAATAGTCTTGATCAATAATTCCATCCTCACCATCCATTGGCGCAGCTTTGCAAAGACCGATAACATCAGCATATACACCATCTGGAAACCTTTCTGTTAACCAATCAATTTGAGATTGCCAATAATCTTTAGTTAGAACTTCTTTGTTGTCAGAAGATTCTGGGGCATTTTCAAATTCTGTTTTATACTCATCAATTAAATCAACAAATGCCTGTGTATCGCCGTGATATAGTTTTGTTATGACGCCAAGATTTTTAATCTGCTCATTAGAAAATTTTCTATGAGCACGGTCAATCTGAGTAAATATATTTCTAGCATCAATAAATAAGATTTCATTTTTCTTCTCAGTATTTGGTTTTTGCTTATCAAAGAACCAAAGAGTTGCAGGAAGTGTAACTGATGAGAACATATTAGAAGGAAGAGTCACCATCTGTGAGATGATACCTTCTTCGATCATTTTCTTTCTAATTTCATATTCTGAACCGGATGCATCAGATGCAGAATTTGCCATAACAAGCGCTGCCTTACCATGCTCATTTAACGCAGTGGCAAAGTAGCCAATCCATAAGTAGTTAGCGTTTGGCACTGTTTCTTTTTTATCAGATTTTTTCTTTGTCGATTTACTTTTATTTCTTGGTACGCCATAAGTACTGAAACGGATATCATTAGATACTTTCTCAACCACGACTTCATCAACATTAAACGGGGGATTTGCCATTACGTAGTCAAATTGTCCAAATGCATTATATGGATCAGAATAGAATGAGTTAGCTTGTGTAATATCACCACGAATATTATTAAGAAGTAGGTTCATTTTTGCCAGTTTTACTGTGTCAGGTTCTTTTTCAACACCATAGCAACGGAACTTCATCTGCTCACTCTCAGTGGCGTTGTGATCATGCATGTATCTTGCAGCCTGAACAAACATACCTCCAGAACCACATGCTGGATCTAAGAACTTCTTTTCACCTGGTTGAGGATTTAATACTTCTACCATATATCTTACAACAGTTGCAGGAGTATAGAATGTTCCTCCATCTTTACCTTCTGCAAGTGCAAACTTACCTAAGAAAAATTCATAAATCTCACCGAAAATGTCAATTGTGCTATTTTCAGGAATATCTTTAAAAATACGCACAATATTAGAAAGAAGTTCTGGTGCATCCTCTGGTACAAGTTGTGCGTATACTTCTTTTGGAAGAACACCATCCATTTTAGGATTTTCATCCTCAATTGCTTCCATAGCTTTCTTTACAAGGGTAGCTTTGTTTGCATCGTCGGGCGCATCGTTGATAAAGTCATAATAAGCACACTCGGGAAGATAGAATCCACACTTCTCGATAGAAATTTCTTTCATTGATTTTTCCATACGTCCACCTTTAAGACGATTATATTCAGTTTTAATTTCTTCTTTATGTTGTTTATATAAAATATCTGCATATCTAAGGAAGATAAGCCCAAGAATAGGCTGTCCATACTTATTAGCAGCTAAATATGCACCTGCACGGAGAACATCAGCAGAGTGCCATAGGTCATCTTTTAAATCTTTCAATTCTTTATCTGTCATGGAAATATTGCTCCTTTATTTCTCTATTTTGTAATTAAGCCAAGCTTCCTCTATAGTTTTATAAGGAATGTTATTATCTAAGCAAAACGTATTAATGCTTTTCATTGCTTTTAAGTTTGGTTTGGCACGTCCAGTTTCCCAACGGTTCACAGAGGAAAATGCCACACCGATTTTCTTAGCAAATTCCTGCTGTGTAAGGAATGAACGTTGTCTAATTTTTTTTATTTCTTCAGGAAAATTCATTTGCATCTCCTTCTCACTTTTTACTCATTAGTATAGCGTTATTATATCATATTATTGTAAATCTTTCCATTATTCATCGTTTAATCATTATAAGTTGGAGGATTGCTTTATTAATGACTTAAGTTAGCCGAGAAAGCTAAGTCACTGAAACAAAAATGTGGAGACGTTATAAGAGTTATACAATTAAAAAAATCATATTTTCTCAATAAAATAAGAGTCCTTCAAGCTAAAATTAAGAAAGGAGGATGTTTATTATTGGTTATTTTATCAAAAGTGGGTATGTAAATACCATATTGTATTTAGTGATAAATAGTGAAAATAATAACATAAAAAATATCTTATGAAGCAAAAAGTACTATTAAGAAGTTAAAATTCATTAAATATATACACGGTGTGTGAAAACAAGAAATATAACATTGTAGAAGATTAAGAAGGAAATTTTTAAAATAAATGTATAGTTAGTAGAGAAGTATATATAAAATAAAGACCATCTAATGTTATAGATGATCTTTACTTTTATTTATATTAAAACGCTGGAGTAGCATGTCCTTTTAGTTTTTCGTTGATGAAGTTTTTAACTTTTTCGCTAGCTAATGCTTTTTTAACAGCTTTCACAGCATCGCTATCTTTATTATCTTCTCTTGCTACTAGACTTACTGCAAATGTAGAATCGTTTTGATCTTCAACTATGATACCATCTTTTAATGGAGTAAGTCCTAATTTAGCGATGTAAGTAGGGTAGTTGAATACTAAGTCTTTTTCGTTATAAGCTTCATTTAGATTTAATAATGCAACTTCAGTGAATTTAAGGTTTTTAGGATTTTCTTTAATATCAGCTGTTGTTACAGTATAACTGTTTGGATCTTTAAGTGTTATTACTTTATTTTTGTCTAATAAACGTAAAGCACGAGCTAGGTTAGTTGGGTCAGATGGAATAGCTACATCTGCACCATCTTTAAGCTCTTTAATATCTTTAATGTTTTTAGAATAAAAAGCTACTGTGGCGTTATAGATAGGTTGAACTGCTACTAAGTGAGCACCATTTTTTTGATTAAATTGTTCCATAAATGGTTTATGTTGGAAGAAGTTTGCATCAACTTCTTTATTATTTAATGCAACGTTAGCTTGAACGTTATCAGAAACTTTTACGATTTCAAGATTATACCCTTCTTTTTGAAGGTCATCTTTAATCATTTCTAACATATCTGTCATTGGGGCAGTATGTGAAGCTACTTTAACAGTAACATTTTCTTTCTTCTCACTTTTTGTATCTGACTTGCTAGAACAAGCAGTAAGAACAAGTACAAGTGCTAATAAACTTGTAAAAATTGAAATTAATTTTTTCATTATTATTTCTCCTTTTTATTTATATAATTTTTTGCCAATCCATAACCTATAGATTGAATAATGAAAACATAGATAACAAATATAATAACTACAAGATACATAAGTTTGTAGTCATATTCTTGATAACCGTATCTATATGCGAATTCTCCTAATCCTCCAGCACCAATAACACCCATTACTGTTGAGTAAGATAGTAAACTTATTGTTACAGAAGTGAAAGATAGAATTAAGTCACTTTTTATAGATGGTAATAGGAAGTAACGTATTATTTGTAATTTAGTTGCCCCCATACTTATAGCTCTATCAATTATTTTTTTAGGAACATTAAGCAGAGCCTGTTCAACAAAACGAGAATATATACTTATAGAAACTAATGCTAGTGGTAAAGTTGCAGCAAGATTACCAAATGCAGTTTTAAATAAAAATCTATTTACAGGTATTAAAATAAATATAAATATTAAAAATGGCACACTGCGTAAAGCATTAAGTAATATACTAAGTATTTGATAAATAAACTTATTTTTTAATAAATAATCTTTTTCTAATGAAAATAAAAGTATTCCCAATGGTAGAGAAAAAATAAGACATACTAACATTGAGACAGCCATCATAAAGTTAGTTTCCCAAAATGCTTTTATAATCCCATCAGAGTTTTTAATTAATAAATCAATCATTTAGCAAAAACTCCTTTACATAATTATAGTAGTTTTCATCATAGTCTTTTTCATTATCTTTTTTAGGGACAACGACATCCTTTATAGTAGAGTCATCAATTATAATAACTTTATCGCAAAAGTTTTTTAATAATGATAAGCTATGTGAAATCATCAATATAGAAATATTTGTAGTCTCTCGAAGTTTATTCAATAGAGCAAAAATCTCTTTTTCACTATTAGTATCAAGAGCAGAACTTATTTCGTCACATAATAAAATCTCTGGTTCCTGAAGTAGAGCCATAGCTATAGCAACTTTTTGTTGTTCACCACCACTAAGACTTCCGCAAAGACTATTTTTAAGTCTAGTAATATTCATAAACTCCAGTATTTCATCTATTTTTTTATTATTAACACTTACATTGTTTAATTTATAAACAAGACTAAGGTGATAATAGACGCTCTTATTATCTAAAAGATTAGAGTTTTGAAATATGTATGCTAAATTTTTTCTTGTACTTCTAAGTTCTTTATTTGTCATTGATTTTAAAGATTTTTCTTTATAGAGAATATCTCCACTATCAAAACTAACAATTCCATTAATCATTTTTAAAATTGTACTTTTTCCAGTACCATTTCTTCCGATTATACCAATAACTTCTTGTTCTTTAATATCAAAAGAAATATTATTTAATTTAAAATTAGCATTTTTATATTGTTTAGATACGTTTTTTAATTGAACTAGCATAATTACCTCCAAAAAAAAATATATCACTTTTGGAAACTGATTTCAAGATAAATGCTTATTCTGTTTTAGTATTTTTTAAAGGATTCTCTAATAAAGTAAATAGGATAAATCAATGATTCATCCTACTGTATTATTTTTTTAAAACATACCTGATAATACAGAGATTAATAAGTTTAAAATTTATAAAATTTAAGTAAAATTACTTTAGTTACGGCTTTATTTATTTTAAAGGATGGTTTATAATTAGATATGGCTGTATGCATAATTACAGAAGTGAAAAAGGGGGCTATAATTTTTATGAAGAAGTTGACTATAGTAGATATAGCCAGAATGGCAGGAGTAGGGACTACTACTGTTTCAAGATATTTTAATGGTGGTAATTTAAAAAAAGACACAAAAGACAAAATTAAAGAAGTTGTAGATAAATATAACTATACGCCAAATACTTTTGCTAAAGCACTAAAAAGTACTGATAGTAAGATAATAGGTGTAATAGTACCATGTTTACATTCATATGTAAGTTCTAATACGTTAAAATATATTGATGAATATTTGAAGAAAAATAATTATGAAACATTAATTATGAATGCAAATTTCGATGAAGAAAAACAACTTGAATACATAAGAAAACTAGCACAAATTAACGTTGATGGAATAATTTTATTACCAACAACAATGAGTAAAAGTTATGAAGATACTATAAAATCTATAGATGTACCTGTAGTGCTTTTAGGACAAGAAGGTGAATATACATACAGTGTTGAGTATAATGACTTTAATGCAGCAAGAGACTTAACGAATTTTGTTTTAGCAAGTGGTCATAGAAAAATAGCATATGTAGGTGTAGGGGGAGAAGACATAGCAGTAGGATACTATAGAAAATTAGGAGTAATGCGCACTCTTGAAAGATATAATTTAAATCCTAAAGATGTATTCATAACAAATTTTGGTTTAGAAGATAGTTATAGTTTAGTCAACAAAAATATAGATAGAATCAAAGAAAATACATGTTTAATTTGTGCTACAGATAATTTAGCATACGGTGCAATAAAAGCACTTGAAGAACATGGTTTAAGTGTAGGAGATAATTTCTCTGTTGCAGCATTTGGAGATTATGCATCTTCATCACTACTGAAATCTCCTTTAACAACTATTAAGTTTGATTTAAAAGAAGCTGCTAAAAAAACGGTAGAGATGTTATTAAAGGTTATAAAAGAAGAAGAAACTGAAATGAAAATATTGATAGGTTATGATCTAAAAACAAGAAAGAGTGTAGTAGATCTTAATAATTATAATAGAAAGTAGAGAAATTATGACAAAAATAAAAGCAATATTTTTTGATATTGATGGAACTATAAGAAGTTTTAAAACTAAAACAATTCCAGAAAATACAAAGGAAACTTTAAAAAAATTAAGAGAAAAAGGAATAAAAATTTTTGTGGCAACAGGGCGTGCGCCATTCCATACTAAATTTTTAGATGATTTACTTGATTTTAAATTTGATGGATATATTACAATAAATGGACAATACTGTTATTTAAATACAGGCGAGGTGTTAAATGATAAAGTTTTATCAAAAGAAGACATAAAGCAAACTCTGCCGTATTTTAAAGAACACAATATAGCATGTGACTTTGCTTTATTAGATGGTGCATTTTTGAATTTAAAAAATGAAAGAGTGCAATGGTTAGAAGATGAATTAGGAGATCCTACTAGATTTGTTGTTGTAGAAGATGCATATGAAAAAGCATTAAAAGAGAAAGTATATCAACTTAATGTTTTTGTATCTGAAGAGGAAGAAGGAGATTTTATGCATCTTATGCCTAATTCAAAAACTGCTCGTTGGACAAGCCATTTTACAGATATAATACCAAAGGATGGCGGAAAAAATAAAGGAATTGATGCAATTATTAATCATTTTGGAATTAAACTAGAAGAAACTATGGCTTTTGGTGATGGTGGTAATGATATAGATATGTTAAAACATGCTGGAATAGGTGTTGCTATGGAAAATGCCAGAGATGATGTAAAAGAAATTGCAGATTTTATCACAACTAGTGTAGATGATGATGGAATTACTAATGCACTAAAACATTATAATGTATTATAAAAACACATAAGGAACAGATTCGTTCCTTATGTGTTTTTTTACTCTCCAAATTTCTTTATAAATTCCTCGACACTTTCTTTATACATAATTACAGTAAGTCTATCATTGGCTTCTAATTTGGTTGATCCTTTTGGTACTATTTCACGTCCTGAACGCTCAATGTTAGAAATTAATATTCCTTTAGTCCATGGGACCTCACTAATTGTTTTTCCTATTAGATTGCTATCATTAGATATATTTGTGATTATTTCAACTTCCATTTCTAATTCATTATCATTAAGTTTATTACTTGTAAGTATACGATCTAATAAATACTCATATACAGGTTTTGTTCCTAATATATTTGCTGTAAAATAAGCTAATAAACAACATAATGCAATAGGGAGGAAGTAATTTAGTTTTTGAGTCATTTCAAATAATAAAATAATAGAAGTAATAGGACTTCGTACAATGGCAGTTAAGTATCCTGACATTGATAAGATAATAAATAATGCAGCATATTTAGCATCAAAAAAATTACTAAATAAAGCTCCTAATACTGCACCTTGTATAAGTATAGGAAGGAATATACCTCCTGCAACTCCTGAAGTAAATGATACTAATGAGAATAATGTTTTAACAAAGTATAGTATTAATAGAAATGCTATACTAAATTTATTTTTAATAAGAACCTCTACTAAACTATGACCACTGCCTAGTACTATTGGATAAACTATAAATAAAATAAATGAAACTAAAAATGCGACTTGAGGTCTAAATACTATATTTAGATTAAATTTTTCATAAATTTTAAATAAAATCTTGATAGTAGTATTGTAAAATGTACCGAAAATTCCAAGAAGAATTCCCAAAATAACCACAGCAGGATATATTTCCGGCCCAACATAGTCTATACTAGGAAAATTAAAGATGGGTTTTAAGCTAAAAATATATTGCCCTATTATGTTTGCTACAACGGCAGCACTAAAGCAGCAAATAATAATTTTCTTAGTAATATTTTTATGGACTTCTTCAATTGAAAATAAAACTCCGGCAAGTGGGGCCCCAAAAGCGATAGAAAGACCAGCGCTAGCACCACATGTTATTAAATATTTTTCTTCAATTGGGTTTCTTTTTAAAACCCTTGAAACAAGCTTACCACTCATGGCTCCTAATTGAATAGATGGTCCTTCTCGTCCTAATGACAAGCCACCAAGGCTAGCTACTAAACCACCAGTAATTTTATATATAAGAATTCTTAGCGGATTAGAGTTTAAACGCCCGGTAATTTCTGCAGAAACTTGGGGAATACCACTACCACTAGCCATTGGTTCTCTTTTTAGTAAAAATCCAGAAATTAGTCCAAGTAAAATAAGGACAAGTAATAAAATAATTTTCCAAATAAAGCCAGTTTTAATAAAATCTGCAGTAAAATGAACCAACTTCTCACTATAACCAATAAGTAATCTATAACTTGCACCGACAATACCAGCAAAAATCCCAACTAAAATACCATTAAGTAGAAGAGTAGCTTCTGTTTTGAGATTCTTATTTTCAATATTGTTAATTTTACTGATTTTCATAAAATACCTCCTTTCAAGAAGATTAGATATTTAAATATTACTATTTTATTAAATTAATGATAATAAAATAAATGCTAATATCATTTTACTCCTAATTATATAAAAAATCAAAGATATTTTGTTTCTTTTAGTACAAATATATAATAAAATATGTTAAAATTAAAAGTAACAGAAAGGGGTATAGCGATGAATGTATTATTAATTATTTGTATAATTCTATTAATAATAGTAATCGGACTATACGCATTTTGGCAAAAACTACTAAAAGGAAAACCAGGTCGAGTGCCAGGTGCTGAAGTAGAAAAGAAAACTTATGAAGAAGCACTAGTAGTGGATACTCGTTGGAAAAAAGAGTATGATAGGGTTCATGCCATTAATGCAGTAAGTCTACCGATTAAATTATTTAAAGATGGTAGTGATATTCTAGATGATTATAAAGATAAGGATATTATTCTATATTGTGTAGTAGATGTTACTTCACGAAACACAGAGAAATTATTACGTGAAAGAGGATTTACAAAATTACATATAGGTGATGGGGTAAAACAGTATGATTATGGAAAAGCTATATATACAAATGTTTTACTATCTGAGTTCAAATATAGAATCACAAAAACTTCAAAAAAGCAATTATTAAATTTAGGAGAAGAAGTATTGTCAGATGACGAAATAAAAGTTTCACCTAAAGAAATTGATTCTGTTTTAGAAAAATTAGATAAAGGTACGACAATTTTTGTCTATAATAATAATCCAGAAGAAAGTAAAGAAGTTTGCAAAAAACTAGGGGAAAATGGCTATACTATTATTAATTTAATAGAACCATTTTATACTAAAAAATATCGCGATGCGTTTTATAATCCAAAAGATTATGATGCGAATCCAGCAGAGCAAGCTTCTGAATGTAGCGCTTGAGGGTAGAGATTATTAAAACGATAGGTTATCGTTAATAAAATAAAAAAGGGGTTCTTGATTAAGAATTCCTTTTTTCTATGTTATAATAGTATGGTAGAATAATAAAAAAGTTGAGGATGGAATTTATGCGAGTGTTACACGTTTTAGCACAATTACCTGCAAAAACAGGAAGTGGAGTATATTTTACAAACGTAATAGAAGGATTAGAAAGTTTTAATCATGAACAAGCAGCTGTATATGCTACTACTCCCGAATATAATTTTAATATATTAGATAAAGTATATAAAGTAGAATTTGAAGGAAAAGACCTAGACTTTCCTATAGTGGGAATGAGTGATATTATGCCTTACAATAATACTCTATACAAAGATATGACAGAAGATATGGTAGATTCTTGGCAAAATGCATTTAGAGAAAAATTAGTAAAAGCAAAAGAAGATTTTAATCCTGATGTAGTTATTACTCACCATTTATGGATTTTGAGCTCAATAGTTTGTGAAATTTTTAATGATAAAAAAATTATAGGGGTATGTCACAATACAGATATAAGACAAGCTGAAAAAAATCCCGTAATGAAAGAAAAATATGTACTAAATTTAGGGAAACTTGATAAAATATTAGCCTTAAGCAGTGGGCAAATCGATGAAATTTCAAAAGAATTTAATTATCCAAAAGAAAATATAATAAATCTTGGAGCAGGATACAATGAAAAAGTCTTTTTCCCATTAAAAGAATATCCTAAAAAGGATAAAGTTGAAATAGTATATGCTGGGAAATTTGATGAATCAAAAGGATTTTTTGAATTAATTAAAGCTTTTAGAATATTAGAAACAAAGGTTGATAATATTGAGATAGATTTAATAGGAAACCTTAAAGAGCAAGATAGACAAAGAATTGAAAATTTAGTAGGTGATTCGAAAAACATAAATATATTTAATGCCATGGATCAAGTTCATCTTGGAGAATTAATGCGTGAGAAAGATATATTTATTTTACCATCATATTTTGAAGGTTTAGGGCTAATTGCTGTAGAAGCATTGGGTAGCGGATTAAGAGTGGTTGCTACTGAAATAGAAGGCCTTATTGAGTTTTTAGGAGATAAAATTAATAACTCAGAAATTATAGAATACATAGCTATGCCAACTATTTATGATACTGATAAAGCAGTAGAAGAAGAAAAACCTGCTTTTATTGAAAGAATCGTGAATGCATTAGAATTAATGATAGAAAGAACGAGAAAACAACGTGAAATTCCAAAAGAGTTAATGGAAGAGATAAAACGTCATTCTTGGAAGAGTAAAATAGAACTAATTCATAATTTATTATAAGAAGTAATATTGTTATAAATGTGGGTGACTTAATAACGATGATTATTTTGAAATCATTGTTTGAGTCACTTCATTTGTGATTTATAGAAATTATTTTATAGGAGGAAAAAATGGATAAAATAATTTTATTAGATGGGAATAGCTTAAGTTATCGTGCTTATTATGCTATGCCAGCTCTAAAAAATAAAAAAGGCTTATATACTAACAGTGTATATGGCTTTACTTTGATGTTAGAAAAAATATTAGAAGATACCAAACCTAAATATGCCTTAGTCGCATTTGATAAAGGAAAAGAGACATTTCGTCATAAAAGTTACGAAGCTTATAAAGGAACTAGGGATAAAACACCTAATGAATTAGTAGAACAGTTTGGATATGTTCGAGAATTATTAGATTCATATGGTATAAAATATGAAGAGCACTTAGATTACGAGGCTGATGATATAATAGGTAGTTATGCAAAAATAGCCGAAAAAGCAGGGCTAGAAGTTATTATAGTATCAGGAGATAAAGACTTAACTCAACTTGCTAGTGATAATATTACAGTTTACTATACTAAACGTGGAGTTACAGAAATTGATTATTATACTCCAGAATTTATAAATGAAAAATACGGTTTAACTCCACAACAAATAATCGATATGAAAGGATTAATGGGAGATAAATCGGATAATATTCCAGGTATCGCTGGTATAGGGGAAAAAACTGCCATAAAATTATTAACTGAATATAAAACAGTAGAAAATGTCTTAGAGAATATTGATAATATAAGTGGTAAAAAATTAAAAGAAAGATTAACTGAAGGTAAAGAGGATGCTATATTAAGTAAAAAATTAGCAACTATTTATACTGATGTACCTGTTGATAATAAAATAGAGGATCTAACTTTTAAAGAAAATAGAGAAAAGAAAAAAGAATTATTCGAAAAATTAGAGTTCGTTTCATTTTTAAGAAAATTATCTCAAGAAAATAGTGATGAAAATAAAAATGATTCTGAAACTAAAGAAGAAAAAATTAAGAATGATATTAAAATTGAAATAGCTGATAAAAACACTAAATTAGATTTTAAAAATAGTTCTTTGCATATAGAATGCTATACTGAAGATTATCAAAATTCTGATGTATTAGGTGTTTCAGTATACGTAGATAATACTGCATATATTTTTAGTGAAGAGAGCTTTTTTGATAATAAATATGTGATTGAGTATTTGGAAAGTCAAGAAGAAAAAACAGTTTATGACATAAAAAAAATCATTTATATAGCTAAAAAAAATAATAAAGAAATTAATGGAGATATTTTTGATATTAAGATTGCTAATTATCTAATTGATGTTACTTCAAAAAGTGAAATAGATAAAATAGTATTTAATTATTTAGGTGAGATAATTAGTAGTAATGAGGAAATCTATGGAAAAGGAGCTAAACGATCTTTACCTACTCAAGAAGTATTAAATTCATATATAGCTAAGATAGCAGCTAGTATTTTAGAAGTTAAGCCTCTAATGATAAAAAGGCTTGAAGAAGAAAATATGCTAGACTTATATAAAAATATTGAAATAAAAGTGGCTAGAGTATTAGCTAATATGGAATTTGAAGGAATCCATGTTAGTAAAAAAGCTTTAGATGAAATGAGCCAAGAATTTGATGAAAGAATAAACGTTTTAGAGGGTAGCATTTATACCTTAGCTGGTTCAGAATTTAATATAGCATCACCTAAGCAGCTTGGAGTAGTATTATTCGAAGGCTTAGGACTACCAGTAGTTAAGAAAACAAAAACAGGTTATTCTACTGCCGTTGAAGTGCTAGAGCAATTGCAATATAAACATGATATTATACCATTAATTATGGAGTATCGTACTTTAACAAAATTAAATTCAACATATGCAAAAGGTTTAGTAAAAGATATTACCCGTGAAGGAAAAATTCATACTCGATATGAACAAACTTTAACTCAAACAGGTAGATTATCTTCTGTAAATCCAAATCTTCAAAATATCCCAACAAGAATAGAAGAAGGTAAAAAAATAAGAAAAGCATTTATACCAGCTTCTAGTGATAGAGTAATCTTATCTATAGACTACTCACAAATAGAGTTACGCGTCTTAGCTCATATTGCTCAAGATAAAGGTATGATCGATGCATTTAAGCATGATGTAGATATACATACAAAAACAGCAAGTGATGTTAATGGTGTGCCACTAGATGAGGTAACACCAACTATGAGAAGAGAAGCTAAGGCAGTAAACTTTGGAATAGTTTATGGAATATCTGATTTTGGATTATCGAACAATCTTGGAATTACAAGAAAACGTGCAAAAGAATTTATTGAAAAGTATTTAGAAACATTTAAAGGTGTTGATAAATATATGACTGATATTGTAGAATTTGCTAAAGAGCATGGTTATGTAGAAACTTTATATAACAGAAGAAGAAGTTTACCAGAAATCAATGCTAAAAATAAAATAATTGCAAACCTTAATGCACGTATTGCAATGAACACACCTATTCAAGGGACAGCCGCTGATATTATAAAGATAGCAATGATAAGTGCATATAACTACATAGAAGAAAGCAAAGTAGATGCGAAACTATTGCTACAAGTACATGATGAACTAATTTTTGATGTAAGTAAAGATATTTTAGAAGAATTTACTGATAAAATGGTAACAATAATGGAAGAAGCGGCTAACTTAGACGTTAAGTTAAAAGCTGAAGCAAGTAGTGGACCTTCATGGTATGAAGCGAAGTAAATAACTAATTAATACAATAAAACAGTTTTGATTTGAAAATCAAGGCTGTTTTTTATTGTAATAGCTAAATAAAATCCTAAATAAAAATAATATATTTTTTAAAATAAAATATAAAGTAATATTTATATTAAAAGTAATAAAAATTTCCGTTTTTAAAAAATATATATAAAAATATTATTTTTCACTATAATTATTAGAAAATATACTTTTTTCAAAAGTGTTCTAGATTTGTTATAATATAGTAAACGGATACATTATTAAATGTAAAATTGAATTATAAGGAGATACTGCTATGAATAACAATCCATTAATTAATGCAAGAGAGCAAATTAAAAGTGCTTGTGATATATTAGGTTATAAAGAGGAAGTCTATGAATCATTAAAAGATCCTCAAAGATTTATTGAAATTACTATTCCGGTAAAAATGGATAATGGAGAAGTGAAGTATTTTAAAGGATTCCGTTCTCAACATAATGATGCAATTGGTCCAACAAAAGGTGGACTTAGATTCCATCCATTAGTGACAGGAGATGAGGTTAAGGCATTATCAATTTGGATGACTTTCAAGTGTGCAGTTGCTAATCTACCATACGGTGGAGGTAAAGGTGGGGTTATTGTTGACCCCAAAGAACTATCAAAAGGTGAATTAGAAAGACTATCACGTGGATATATTCGAGGATTATATAAATACTTAGGAGAAAAACAAGATGTACCAGCACCAGACGTTAATACAAATGGTCAAATTATGTCTTGGATGATTGATGAATATAATGTTCTTACAGGAGAACAAGGAATAGGTACATTAACAGGTAAGCCATTAGAACTGGGTGGTTCATTAGGAAGAACACAGGCTACAGGTCATGGTGTTGCATTATCTGCAAAACTTGCTTTAGAAAAAACAGGAAAAACAGTAGAAGGTGCTAAATTTTCTGTTCAAGGTTTTGGAAATGTGGGTAGTTATACAGTAGATACAGCCATAAAATATGGAGCTACGGTTGTTGCGGTTACTGAGCGTGATGATGATGGAGTTCAATATGCAGTATATCGTGAAGAAGGACTATCATATAAAGAATTACAAAATTGCAAAGATACTAAAGTTAGATTCCATACTCTACCAAATACAAAACGATTAACATTAGATGAATTCTGGGCTCTTGATGTAGATGTATTATGCCCTTGTGCTTTAGAGAATGCTATTGATTCTCATGAGGCAAGCTTAATAAAAGCACCTATTGTATCAGAAGGTGCTAATGGGCCAGCTACCTTAGAAGGAGATAAAGTATTGCAAGAAAAAGGTATTGTAGTGATTCCTGATATTCTAGCTAATAGTGGTGGTGTTACTGTATCATACTTTGAATGGGTTCAAAACTTACAGGGATATTATTGGAGTGAAGAAGAAGTTGTTGAAAAACAAGATAAAGTTATGACAAAAGCATTTAATGATATTTGGGAAGTGAAAGAAAGATTTACTATTCCAATGAGAAAAGCAGCATATGTAAATTCAATAGAGAAAATTGTGAAAAATATGAGATTAAAAGGTAGATTAAGCTAATTAAATTTTATTAACTTTATAAAAAAAGAGTGACTTGAATTTATTTTTCAAGTCACTCTTTTCAAATTATTAGTTATTTTTTTTATTTCTATATAGCATTAAGGCCATTAAACCTAAAGCAGCAATAGTAGTGTATGAAATAGTATTAGTTATACCAGTTTTTGGTAAAGCTTTAATAGAAGAGTTATTATTTACTTCTACTTTACTAAATTTAGGATAATTGCTAACAATATTTTTATCTGCTTTAGCAGAATCAGAATTAGCTGATGGCTTAGTAGTATCTATATTTAAAATAGGTAATTCTTCAACTACAGGAGCATAATTAGGTGTATTATATTCAAATTTAGTATTATAATCATTAACTCCAACTTTATTTCCATTTTCAGATAGTGCAGTATTTCTAATGCTTGAATTCATTACGAATTGTTTATTATCTTGGAATAATTGTCCCATTTCAAGTAATATTTTCTCTGAATTATTTCTTCCAGCGAACATTACCCCAAGTGGTAAATTATTTTCATTTTTATATACAGGTAAAGAAATAGAAGGATTTCCTGTAAGGTTGAATAACCATGTAAAAGGAGTTCTCTTCATCATTGGTTCCCATTGTTTAACTAATAAATCAAAACGTTCTTTAGGGTCTTTGATGTTATTAATATTGTATAACTTTTTCTCAACTTCAGGATCAACATAAGGGTCAATGTTTTTGTCATTTGAAGGTGCTGTTACAGCATTAGTAGCCATTAAGAATAAATCATATTTTTTATAGAAATCATCCATTTGTTTAATATATGTACTAGCTGGTTTAGCAGAAGAAATATCTGTGTTTCCTACCACTTTTCCTCTTGAAATTGTTGATGTTCCTAAAGCATAAGTTGCAGGGTCAAGTTCATATTTTGTTGTTTCATTAGCTAGTTTTGCAGCTTGGGCGTATGCACCACCTATAGCACCAACTGTATATGTTCTGATTCCTTCATATCCGTCAACAGGGAACTCGTTAACCTCTTCAACTTCAAAACCTTGAGCTTTTAAAAACTCTACAGCTTTTAGAACGGCTTTTTTACCATCTTCACTTAATTCAACATCTTTAAGTGGAGTTTTAAGAGTGTATGCTACTTTTAGTTTTTTCAGATCACTTGGTACTTCTTCAAGTGTTTTAGGTTTACTAATATTTGTTTTATCAAAGTAAACTTTAGCATCTTCGATAGTTTTAACAAGAGGGAATTTAACTACATGTCCTGTTGGTTTTAAACCAATTAAACCTGTCCAAGAAGCTGGGATACGAATAGATCCTCCAGCATCACTTGCACTAGCAATTGGAACCATACCACTAGCTACAGCCCCAGCACTTCCTCCTGAAGAACCTCCAGTGTTACGTGATGGATCAGCAGGATTTCCAGCAGGTCCAAATAACTTAGAATCTGTAATATTTCTAGTTCCTAGCTCAGGGTAATTAGTTTGACCTAAAATAACAAATCCTAATTTTCTGAATTCTTTTGCTACCATTAAATCATTTTTTGAAACTTTACCCTTGTTAAAGTAGACTCCATTAGATGCATCACCATTTTTGATTTGGTCTAAACCTTTGATAAGAGTAGGCACTCCTAAAAATGGTTGTTCTTCCCAATTAACAGGGTTAGATGATGCATTTCCTGCTTTGATACGACTATCTATTTCTTTAGCATCTGTATATGCTTGTTCTTTAATAGCAGCTGGAATTTTTCCATCTTCTGTTGTAAGTACAGCATTTAGTTTTGGATTTTCTTGATCAATAGTTTTATATGCAAGATTTACTAGCTCTTCACTAGTTACTTTTTTCTCTCGAATTAATTGAGCTAACTCTAATGCACTTTTTTGCTTGTACTCAGCTACAGTCATAGGAATTTTATTACTAATCTCCTTAGGTTCCTTTTGGAAAGTTGGCTGAGTGGCTGGTTGAGTAGCTGTTGCCACAGCGCTTTTGTTACTTGCTTTAGCGTCATTATCTGCAAATATAGGGAACATTGCTGCTGTTGTAAATGCAGGAATAAGTACGTATTTTAATTTGTTTTTTTTCATTTTATGCTCCTTAAATGTATATAGAAATATTTTCTAGTTGTATTATACTCTTGAAAAATAATGTAATCAAGGAAAATGTTTTCAGAAATAAAAAGAAGAGGTGAGATACACCTCCTCTTGAATAAAAGTATAGATTATTTATACCCTTTAAGAGCATTCATACGAGCTTCAGATTGCCCTTTAGCGTCTTTTTTCTCACCTTTATAAACTGCAGATTCCCATGATCCGTACATAGGGTTAGGGAAGATAATGAATTTTTCACCAAATTCACCTTTTAATTCTTCGTATAATTTTTCTCTATCAGTTTCTGATGTTTTAGAGAAGTCAGCAAAGTCTACTAGATTATCCCCAAATAGCATAATTAAATTAGTATGTTTCATAACTTCTTGTCGACGTGGTTCTTTAGATTTATCTCCCTCTTTTTTAAACATTAAATGATCACGTCCTTGAACAGGAATACCTTGTTCCTCAAGATTTTTAATAGTTGCATCTATTTGAGAATCAGTTCTATCAGAAATATAGTAAATTTGAACTTTATTTTTATCAGCGAATTGAAGGAATTCTTTAGCTCCAGCAACAGGTTTTGCGGCTGCTTTTTGAACCCATTCATCCCAATCTTTAGCGTTAAATGCAGTTCCATCTTTAATATTTTGAACTTGATATGGGGTATTATCTAATACAGTTTCATCTAAGTCTAATACAATTGAGTATGGCTTTTCTGAAGGTGTTTTTAAATATTCTTTTAACTTAGCTGTTGCTATGTTATAACCTTGTTGATATAGTGCATCTACTTCTGCAGCATTTTGATACCACAGAGTTCCCATAGTATTTTCTCTTGATCTTAGTTCATCGTAAGAAAGAGTAATTTTATTATCAGAATTTTTATTTTCTTCTTTAGAACTACTTTCTGATTTTTGAGCACATCCAGTTGCTAAAACAACAGATGCTAATAATGACGTCATAGTGACAATAACTTTTTTGCTTTTCATAGCTGATTATTAACTCCTTTTTATGTTATCTAATAATAAGTATAAGGTACTATAAAATAAAAATCAAGCCCTTTCAAAAAATGATAACCAAAAAATATTTTAATATAAAATTTATTTAAAATATTAGTGATTATTATAATTATCTTACAATAAAAGAATCTAAGATTTGATAAAAAATATAATTTTTTATTTTTAAAATATTTATATCATAAAAATGTGTAATTTAAGTTTTAAGATATTGAAATTACTATTTCTATATGATATACTGTGTTTAGGTGTTTTTAAAACGCTTACTATAAGTTTACTTATAGAATGTACATTATGAATTTAAATAAAATTAAAAAGTTTATTTTACTATAAAAACGTGATTTTAATCAAAATGAATTTTTAAGAAACTTATAGTAATAAAATAAATTTTTAGGGGGAAAAAACACATGACAATAAAAGTTGCTATTAATGGTTTTGGTCGAATTGGGAGATTAGTCTTGAGACAGATACAAGCACAACATGCTGATGATATTGAAGTTGTTGCTGTAAATAGATCAAGAGTAAGACCAATTAATCAGATAGTATATTTATTAAGATATGACACAACTCAAGGAGCTTTTCCAGGAACTGTAGAAGAGGGAGAAGGAGCATTTATAGTTAATGGAAAAGAAATTAAAGTGTTTGGTGAACCAGACCCAGAAAACCTTCCTTGGAAAGAATTAGGTGTTGATATCGTATTAGAATGTAGTGGTAGATTCAATAGTAAAGAAAAAGCTGAAGCTCACATTAGAGCTGGAGCTAAAAAAGTACTATTATCTGCACCAGGTGGTAATGATGTAAAAACAATAGTATATAATGTTAACCATGATATATTAACAGGGGAAGAAACTGTTATTTCAGGTGCTTCATGCACAACTAACTGTTTAGCTCCAATGGCAAAAGTATTACATGATAACTTTGGTATTGTTCAAGGATTAATGACTACAATTCATGGATATACTGGGGATCAACATACTTTAGATGGATCTCATAATAAAGGAGACTTTAGAAGAGGTCGTGCTGCTGCAGAAAATATTGTACCTAATACAACAGGTGCTGCTAAAGCAATAGGTTTAGTAATACCAGAATTAAATGGTAAATTAGATGGAGCTGCACAACGTGTACCAGTACCAACAGGATCATTAACAGAATTATTCGCTAATGTTGAGAAAAAAGTAACAGTTGAAGAAATCAACGAAGTTATGAAGAAAGCAGCCAATGAATCTTATGGTTATACAGAAGATCCTATAGTTTCGTCTGATATTATAGGTATGAGTTATGGATCATTATTTGATGCTACTCAAACAAAAGTTGTTGGACTAGGAGATAAACAATTAGTTAAAGTTGTTGCATGGTATGATAATGAAATGTCATATACTGCACAATTAATAAGAACATTAAAACATTTTGTAAAATTAGTTAAATAATAAAAAAATTAAGAAAGAATGATAATCTAAATTAAAAAGATTATCATTCTTTTTTTTAAAACCTAAGATAATTTTTATATTTCAAAATATAACGATAATAAAAAAGTATTTATATACATTTTTTGAAAAAGACTATTTTTTTAAGAAAAGTATAAAAATAATAGATAGAATATCAGTTAAACATTTTATAACTTAGTATAGAAACTTTTGAAAACGTTAGAATTTTATTGTAATATGGTATATATAATATAAAGAAGAAGACAATTAATCTTATATCAAATTAGATAAAGAAAAAATATATTTAAGAGAAATATTTTTTGTGTTATTTTTAAATGGGGTGAAAAAAATGAATAAAAAAATTATATTAAAACTATCAAGTGGAATTTTAGGTGGAGCATTAGTTCTGTCTGGAATACCGCAGTTTGGGAAAGTAGAAGTTCACGCTAAGGAAAATATTGAAGTAGAAGTTAACCAAGATGCACAAGTTAGAATTATAGAAAATAATGAGGGCGCTATACTTGAATTAAAAGCTATTAAAGACATAAAAAATATTGATATAAAAATAACATTAGATGGTAAAAAAACTATAAATTACCATATAGATAAACTAGCTGCAGGAGAAATAGAGCAAAAGGAAATATCTAAAGATGAGCTTGAAAAGATAAAAAAATATAGGGTATTACCTAACACTGCTATTGTTAGAAAATCTTTACAAAAAAGTGCAATAATACATGATACTATATTTAATGTTAAAGTAAGTTATGACGTTGAAGGAGAAGTAGAATCAACATCATCAAAAACTGAAAATACTAATAATGGATCAACAAGACAAAAGGCAAAATTAGATTACTTGGTAGTAACTAGTGCAAATAAACCAATATCTGATACAGTAACATTCAAATTCACAAATAAAGAACATCCTGAAGAAGTTGTTGAGATAACATCAAAAGATAAGATGTTAACTAGTTCACAACTGTATACAAATGAAGAATATAATATATCTATAAAAGATAATAAAAAATATTCGTTTGATCCAATAGATGTAGTACTTAAAAAAGAAGAAGGTTATTATATTTTATATAATGCAAAAACAGAACGAATAATAAGTAATTTAGATTTAAAAACAAAAACAGAGAGAGCTACTTCAACAAGTAAATCTTTAGAAAGCATATCTGCAAAAGTATTAGATAAGAATAATCAAGTATTAGATAATGTACAATTTAAACTACTTGAATTTAATAATAATGAACCTCATATTATTAAAGAAAATAAAACTTCAAGTGATGGAGTAGTAACAGTTAAATCAAATGATTTAAAACCTAATACTAAATATGAGTTAAGAATAGAAAAAGGAGATACTGCATTTAGTAGGGAGAATCTAGTATTTTCAACTGATAATAGAGGAAAAATAAGTAATCTAGATAATAAGGCTGTTACAGATAAAACATCAAATACAGTAGAATTTAAAGAAGAAGTGAAAAATAGCCAAAAAGAAAAAGTAGGTACAATTTCTAGTGTAGTTATAGTGAGTAAAGAAAAACAAGTACTAGATGAATTAGAATTTGAATTAGTGAATAAAAGTAATCCTAAAGATATTATAGTAGCAAAAAGTTCTGAAGGTAATTTATCTAGAATTCCAGTCAAAATGGGGAATAAATATACGTTAAGAATTAAAAATAGTAAAAAGTATACTTATCAACAAGATATAGAAATTCATGATGAAGGGGATGAGGCAATGCCATTTATTTCAGGTACAGAAGACCCCCTTGCTAAAATTGAATTAGTTGAAAAATAAATTTATAATAATTTCTAGTAGCGGTTAATAAAAAATAGACCTATATAAGTTATTCAAGTAACTTATATAGGTTTATTCTAATCTTCCAATCCTACTAGTCTTAATACTCTATCAAAATAAGAGTTATTTTTTTCTAATTTTTCTTTTGTTTCTTTTACCTGAACAGGTTCGTCTGTTATTATACCATTTGCCGGGCTTTGTAAATATTTAGTAATTAAGCTAGGTTCATTTATTGTCCAAACATAAACACTTTTATTCTGTTTTTTTGCTTGTTCAACTAGACTATTACTAAATGAAAAGTCTTCTATAGCAAAGAAGTCAACATTATTATTAGAAAATTTACCAAACTGGAAAGGAATTATATATCCAGTTTCTAGTTGAGGTGCTTTAGATTCTAATTCTTCCATAATTTTTAAATCTAGGGACATATATTTATTATCTTTTTCTATATCTAACTCTTTTACCTTATCTATAAATATATCAACATAGTTACTTGGTTCAGCACCATGTGGCTTTAATTCTACTACAAGTTTCATGTTAAGTTCTTTAGCTCTTTTTACATATTCTTCAAAAGATGGTATCTTACTTGAATGACCTGATTGAGAAATAGGTAAACCTACTAATTCATTATATGTCATGTCTTGAACTTTTCTATTTATTCCTGCAAGGCGTTTTAAATTATAATCATGCATTACTATAAATTTATTATCTTTTGTCATAAGAACATCCATTTCTACATAATCGACTCCAGCTTCAGCTGCAGCTTCCAGAGCTTCAATAGAATTTTCCACTCCTTTTTCTACATAACCTCTATGCGCAATTGTTTTTATATTATCATTAACTCCATTAGAGTATAAAGTAAATCCATTATAAATAATTATTCCTAAAACTAAAACTGTTGATAAGAAAAGAAGTGCTCTCGATTTTTTTTTATCTTCTTTTTTATTTATAATCATTTCTTTAGATATTTGATCTTGTTCAATTAATACTGTAATAATTGTGGTTATAATAGTTACTTTAGAGAGTGCTCCAAAGAAAAAAACAGTTGCACTTAGGATAGTAAAGAATAATGTTTCGATAATAAAGTTATTTCCTTTTGGATCGATAAAAGCTAATAATGATACTGTTAAACTTACTGTGGTAAATGAAATAATGGCATAAACTAATTCAAATATACCTATAGTAATAAAGAATTTAAATTTACCTTTTTTAGTGAGTCTCCAACTTTCTTTTATACTATCTAAAATTTTCTTATCCCCTATAGCTGTTAGAGGAAGAGTAAATATTAATCTAATATGTATATATGTAGCTAATATAACAATAGCAGCTAAAATCAAACTTCCAGAATTAGATTTAGAAAGTTCATCTGTGATAAATTTGGGGATATAGAAATTCTGTGAGAGTACTGATTTTATACCAATATTAGCAACAGGGATAGATAATATAAAGTAGCCAATGAAAAATATGATTTGAATACCTATTAAATTTTTCATTTTCTTCCATGCGTTACTAGCAATGTTACGAATAGAATAGGTACTTTCTACTAATTGACCGTAAATAGTAAAGGTTAATGTAGAGAATTCTATAAACATAAAAAATGCTGCGGTAAGAATTAAGACTATGAGTAGTATAAAACTAATAGGGTTTGAAATAATATGGTAAATATTATTTTTATCTAGATTATCTTCTCTTGCAAAGTTTAAAGCTAAACGAAATATATTGGAAATTAACCAAATACCACATAGTAATGTTAATTGTAATACGGTAGCGACTGCAAGATAGGTCGATTTATTTTTATAGATATTAGTCCATATTTTGCTAAAAAGCCGTAGAATAGATATATTCATCGAAGTTCCTTCCATTGAGTTAATTATAAAGCTGATTTGATTATATCAAAGTTAAAATCCTATAAGCAAGAAATATACTATTTTTTAAAATCGATCGCTAAAATAATGATTGTTTTTCAGTTTACAAAAATAAAAATAAAAAAAGTAGGTAACGTTACTTTTTTCTGTTGACAAATGATAGAAAGTGATATAGAATATAAAAAGTAACGTTACCATTTATATTTTATCGGTTTTTACCGAAGTGTTATTATTAAAAATAAATAAAAATAAAAAAAGGAGAAAAAATATAATGGATTTAAAAAAAGTTGTTAATGAAGTTGTAGAACACAGTGGTGGCGAAAGCAACATTCGTAGTGTAGTTCACTGTGCAACACGTCTTCGTATAGAATTAAATGATGAGGAAAAATATGATAAGGATAAGTTAGAGGATATTGAAGGAGTTAAAGGTGTATTCTTTAATAATGGGCAACTTCAATTAATCTTCGGAAGTGGTTTAGTACAACAAGTATATGCTGCTTACAATGATGTTTATAAAGGAAATAATGTTAATAGCGAAGAAGATTCTTCAGATACAGTAAAAAAAGCAAAAGGAAATCCTATTCAACGTTTTGTTAAAATGTTAAGTGATATCTTCGTACCAATCATTCCAGCGATTGTTGCTGGAGGGTTATTAATGGGGATTAATAACGTATTAACATCTAAAGATTTATTCTATACTGGTAAATCAGTTATTGAAGCTAACCCAAGTATTGCAGGACTTGCTGATATGGTTAACGTTTTTGCAAATGCACCGTTCGTATTCTTACCAGTATTAATTGGTTTCTCTGCAACTAAGCGTTTTGGTGGTAACCCATATCTTGGGGCAGCTCTTGCAATGTTAATGGTTCACCCAGATATTATGAACTTCTACACATTTGGTAAATTAGATCCAGCTACTAATCAACTATTAGCACCAGCTGTAGATATTGTTAACCAAAGTGGGCAAGTAGTAGAAGGTTTACAAAAAGTAACAACTCTACAATATTGGGATGTATTTGGATTTAAGATTGCAAAAGTAGGATATCAAGGTACAGTATTACCTATCTTAGCGGCAGCATGGATTCTTGCGACTATCGAGAAATTCTTACGTCGTGTAACACCATCATGGTTAGATAACTTAACTACACCATTAATTTCATTATTTGTAACTGGATTTGTAACATTTGCATGGATGGGGCCAGTTCTTCGTGAAGCAGGTACTCTACTTGGAGAAGGATTACAATGGTTATACACTAATGGTGGATTTATTGGAGCTGGTATCTTTGGTCTATTATATGCACCAATCGTTATTACTGGACTTCACCAAAGTTTCGCAGCTATCGAAACTCAATTATTAGCTGCAACAGGACTAACATTTATTTTCCCTATCGCATCTATGTCAAACGTAGCTCAAGGGGCAGCAGTTCTAGCAGTATTAGTATTCTCTAAAAACACAAAAATGAAATCAATTTCTTCAGCATCAGGTATTTCTGCATTACTAGGTATTACAGAACCAGCGATGTTTGGGGTTAACTTAAGACTTAAATATCCATTCTACGGAGCTATAGCAGGTAGTGCTGTAGGTAGTGCATGGATTGGATTTAACAAAGTATTTGCATCAGCTTTAGGTGCAGCAGGGCTTCCAGGATTCATCTCAATTCCTGCAAATCACTGGTCAGTATTTGCTATTGGTATAGCCTTATCATTCGTTGTAGCATTCTCAGTAACAGCATACTTCTTCAAAACTAAGAAAGAGCTTGTGAATGCTAGCTAATAATTGGAAGCAAAATCTTCATTTAGAACCTGAAAAAGGTTGGCTAAATGATCCAAACGGACTAGCTTATTTTAAAGGTAAATATCATATATTTCATCAATACTCTTATGAAGTAAATGGTGGATTAAAATTATGGTATTACTATACAAGTAGCGATCTTAAAAAATATGAAGATCGAGGCGTATTCTTAACACCAACAATTGAAGAAGAAAAAAGTGGTGTTTACTCTGGAAGTGCCAATGTAGAAGGTGATAAGTTAGTTTTCTATTACACAGGAAATGTGAAATATAAAGGAGATTATGACTACGTTCATGCTGGGCGTGGTCATAATACCATATCATTCTCAACAGAGGATGGAGTAAACTTTACTGAGAAAAAATGTCTGTTAACGACAGATGATTATCCTAATATGTCAAATCATGTTAGAGACCCAAAAGTATTCGAAAAAAATGGTAAAAACTATCTAGTACTTGGAGCTAGAGATAGTAATGATTATGGATGCCTATTAGTATATGATAAAGATACTTTAGAGCCATATAAAACTATTTATTCTGAGAAAAATCTAGGTTTTATGTGGGAATGTCCTGACTACTTTGAAGTAGATGGAAAAGAAATCTTTATGTTCTCTCCTCAAGGAATATCTAGAATGTATCCTAATTATGAGAATATGTATCAAATCGGATATTCAGTTGTCGAAGAGGGAATAGAAAATGTAGAAAAATTAAATAACTTCAGCCTATTAGATTACGGTCATGATTTTTATGCTTCGCAAACATTTTTAGATGAAGATAATAATCGTGTACTAATAGGATGGATGTATGTTCCAGATAGTAGTTATACAAACCCAACAACAAAGTTTGGATACCAAAACTGTTTAACAATACCTCGTGTAGTAAATTATAAAGATGGTAAAGTACGTCAAACATTGCACAAGTCAGTAAAAGAATTATTAGGAGAAAATATAAAAGATAGTGATTTTACTGAGAAAACATGGTATTATAAACAAGAGCATGGTCATGAGTTTGAAATCGAAATAGCTGATTTTAAAGTAAGCTATAAAGATAGTGAATTAAAAGTAGATTTTGGTACTAGTGGCTATGGTCGTGACAATAGAAAATATAAAGTAAACATAGAAAATGTAGAAATAGTTTTTGATAGTTCATCAATAGAATTATTTGCTAATGACGGTTCTTTTGCATTGTCAACTAGATTTTATCCAAATAATCATAATGTGAAAATCTCAGCAAATAATTATATAGCACAAAAACTAGGAAAGATAGAAATTAGAGAGGAGAAATAGAATGGCAGTTTTATGTATAGGAGAAATGCTAATTGACTTTATTGGCGAAGGTGTAGGTAAAATCGATACTGTTAAATCTTTTAAAAAAGAAGCTGGAGGATGTGTAGCTAATGTTGCATGTGTTACTCAAAAATTAGGGCACAAAAGTTATCTATTAACATCGTTAGGAGAAGATGGCTTCGGAGATTTCCTAGAAAATACTTTGAAAAAAGAAAATGTAGATTGTAAATATGTAAGCCGTAAAGGACATAGCTTTACGCCATTAGCATTTGTTTCTTTAGATGAAACAGGAGACCGTTCATTTAGTTTTTATTTTAAAGGTTCTTCAGCTTTAAAAATTAGTAAAGAAGATGTAGAAAAAGTAGATTTATCTGAGATTGAAGCAATTCACTTTGCTAGTATTGCTATTCAAGAAGAATCAAAAGATAGCCATCATCTTTTATTAAAAAAAGCAAAAGAAGCTGGAGTTCTAATTTGTTTTGATGTTAACTTAAGATTTAATCTTTGGGAAGATAGAAAAGTATATTTAGAAACAATTAAAGAATTTTTACCATATGTTGATGTAATCAAGGTTGCTGATAATGAACTTGAATTTTTAACTGGTACAACAAATATTAAAGAAGCTCTAGAAAAAGACTTTTCACACATAAAAGTTGTTCTTTACACTAAAGGAGAACATGGAGCAGAAGTATATTATCAAGATAAAAAAGCTGTAACAGAAATTCCAAATGTTAAGGCAATAGATACTACAGGGGCAGGAGATGCTTTTGCAGGTTCATTTTTATCAAAACTATTAAATCATAGTAATCTTGATGAAATAACAGAAGAAGAATTATCAGAAATGGCAACTTTTGCAACAAACTACGCTAGCTTAACGACGACAAAAACAGGTGCTATTTCTAGTTATTTAACAGAAGAAGAGTATAAAAATTTAATATAAAATAATTTATTAGGTAAATTGAATATTTTTCAATTTACCTTTTTTAATTAACCTTAGAAAATTGTTTAATTATAAATATTTTAATAGAAAATAATATGATTTTATTTATTTTGGCTATTTTTATAAAAGTATTTCAATCAGCTCAATTTTGCAGTGTTTCTATATGTAAACACACGGTAAATAACGTTTATTTTATATTTCTGATTATACAGATTCTATAATAGTAATTAGAAAAAAGGAGTGTTTATGATTTACATAACAAAAAATAATAGTTCAAATATTATTATTTTTTTGGTATAATGCAACTATATTAATATATGAAAAGGAGATAAAACTTTAATGCAAAATTATTCTTTAAGAAATGATTTTTTGGGAGAGCTAATTGGGTCATTTGTCTTAGTTCTTTTTGGAACAGGTGCGGTGGCTGCAGCTGTCCTATATGATGCTCATCAAAGTTTATTCCAAATTGGTATGATTTGGGCATTAGCAGTAACTTTTGGTATTTATATGACTAGACATCTAAGTAACGCTCACTTTAACCCAGCGGTTTCAGTAGCTATGGTACTAACGGGTCGTATGAGTGCAAAAAGATTACCAACTTATGTAGCAGGACAATTTATAGGTTCATTATTAGGAGCTTTAACAGTTTATGGTATATATGGTTCATCAATAGCTCAATATGAAGCTAAGAAAAATATTGTTAGAGGTACTTTTGAATCTGTAACAACAGCGAAAATGTTTGGTGAATATTATAACCAACCAGGTGGATATAATATATCTATGCCACTTGCTTTTGCAGTAGAGGCTTTAGGAACGTTTTTATTAGTACTTATTATTTTCTTATTTACAGAAGGTGCAAATGTAGGAAGACCAAATGATAATACAGCTCCAATTTTAATAGGGTTAACAGTAGGATCACTTCTTGCGCTATTAGCATCAATTACACAAGCTGGTATGAACCCAACACGTGACTTTGCACCACGTTTAGTAGCGTGGATGTTCGGTTGGGGTAGTGCAGCATTCCCAGATTCAAGTGGAGGCTTCTTCTGGGTATATATTCTTGCACCACTAATTGGTGGTATTTTAGCTGGATATTTCTTTACAAAAGTATTAGAGCCAGCTATGAAAAAACAATCAGAACTAAATAAATAAAATCATACAAATAAATTATTCTTTTAACTAAAGGAGAGAGTTAATATGTCAAACAAAACAGATTTAATTTTAGTAGGTGGCTTTTTAGGAGCTGGGAAAACTAGTCTTTTATGGGAAGTTGCAAAACGCTTAAACTCAAAAGGACATAAAGTAGGGTTAATCACTAATGACCAAGCTAGTGAATTAGTAGATACTTCATTTTTAGAAACAAATAATGATATTGTAGAAGAAGTAAGTGGAAGTTGTTTCTGTTGTAACTTTGGTGGATTTGCTGAAGCAATTGCCCACCTTCAAGAAGCAAATAACAGTGATATTATCTTAGCTGAACCAGTTGGTAGCTGTACAGATTTATCAGCAACAATAATGCAACCATTAAAAGAAAAATATAGCGATAAAGTTAATTTAAAACAATTAACAGCATTAGCTGATCCAACTCGCCTAAGAGCTGTATTAAAAGATCACTCAAATCCTGGAGAGTACATTATTTATAAACAATTTGAAGAAGCAGATGTAATCTTAATTAATAAAACAGATTTATTATCAGAAGCTGAGCTATCTGAATTAGTAGAGCAAACTAAAAAAGAATTCAATAATGAAAATGTACTTACAGCAAGTGTGAAAACTGGTGAAGGACTAGATGAATGGTTTAACTATATCGTTAAAAGTGAAAAAGAAGTAGGACGTAGAATAGTTGAAGTTGACTATGATACATATGCTGATGGTGAAGCACTATTTGGTTGGTTAAACGGAACATATAGTTTAGAAAAAGAAGAAAACTTCAATAAACTTGCGGCTGCATTTTTATCTAACTTAGGTGAACGTTTTGATTCACAAGGATTAAACGTAGGTCATGTTAAATTCTTACTACAAGGTAAAAATGAAGGTATTGTAGGTAATATCGTTGGTAAAAAAGAAACTGGTAGCTTACGTAAACTTGATAGTAAGAGTGATGATGTTTATTTAACAGTTAATGCTCGTGTAGAAGTTCATCCAGATACTCTAGTTGAAATAATCAAAGAGGAAGTAGAAAGAGTATTTAGTGCTGTAGGTTATAAACAAGAAAAACTTAATGCACTTATCCCTGGACGACCAAATCCTACATTTAGATATAGAGAAATCGTTAAGCTGTAGTTATAGTAAAAAAATGATAATTATGGTAGAATATCAATAAGTGATAGTTGCTTGAATTTTTATTCAAGCAACTATATTTTTACAGGAGGAAGATGCATGTCAAATAATAATTTAAAAATTAGATTATCTGTAGATTCTTTTTATGATAATATATCAAAGAAAAAACAAAAAACAAAAATAGACCCTAAAAAACTTAGTAAATCATTAGGATATGACGAAAAAATTATCAATGAGTTTCCTGATGAAATTAATATGGGGTTATCATGTGGTAATCCAATCAATCACTTAAAAATAAAAGAAGGACAATCTTTAATAGATCTTGGTTGTGGGGCAGGAATGGATATTTTTGTAACTAAGATGAAAAATCCAAAAGTAGGAACATTATATGGTTTAGATAGATTGGATTCTATGTTAGAAAAAGCAAAAAAAGTTCGAGATAATAAAGGGTTTGATAATATTGAATTTATAAAAGGAGAATTAATTGATATTCCTTTAGAAGATAAATCAGTAGATAGAGTAATAAGTAACTGTGTTATTAACTTAGAGCCTGATAAACAAAAAGTATATGATGAAATATATCGAATACTAAAAGATGATGGTATGTTTGTAATATCTGATATTCTTCTTAAACAAGAATTACCAACAAAATGGAAAAACTCTGAAAAGCTGTACTGTACTTGAGTTGCAGGTGCTCTTCTGGAAGAAGAGATGGCCAATATAATAAAAAAAGCAGGATTTACAAAGTTCCAAATTATTAATTCTGATGTAACAGATGAATATGCTGAAAAATGGGGTTATGGTAAAGGTATGAAAGACTATATCCAAAGCGGTTTATTAATTGGTAGAAAATAAACATAAAATAAACATATAATGAAGTAAGGTTATAAAAACTTACTTCATTAATTTTGGTAAGTTATGTAAATAATATTAGTTCTTTAAACTTGATTTTAGTTACTTTTACTATAATTAGAATGAAATATATTATAGATTGGAGTGTAAGGAATGAGGGTATTACTTGCAGAAGATGAAAGAGATTTGGCTGATGCACTCGAAGCAATGTTAAAACATAATAATTACTCGGTAGATACTGTAGATAATGGACAGGATGCCTTAGACTATCTAATGTTGGATGATTATGATGGAGCAATATTAGATGTCATGATGCCTAAAATGGATGGTGTAACAGTAGTTCAAAAATTAAGGGAAAATAAGAAAAGTACACCAGTATTATTATTAACTGCCAAATCAGAGATAGAAGATAAAGTATATGGTTTAGATAGTGGTGCTGATGATTATCTAACAAAGCCATTTGTAATTAAGGAGTTATTAGCTAGAGTACGTTCAATGACAAGAAGACAGACAACATTTACTAGTAATGTTTTAGAACTTGGGAATGTAAGTCTAAGTAAATATACTTTTGAACTTTCTACTGAAAAAGACAAAGTAAGATTATCTAATAAAGAATATCAAATGATGGAAATGCTAATGCGTAATCCAGGTAATGTAATTCAAACGGAGCAATTTTTAGAAAGAATCTGGGGCTATGATAGTGATTCAGAAATTAACGTAGTGTGGGTTAATATTTCATATTTAAGAAAAAAATTAAAAGCATTAGATGCAAATGTACAAATTAAAGCAACTAGAAATGTTGGGTACACATTGGAGATAGTCGATGTTCAAGAGTCTTAGAAGAAAATTTGTAGCAACTTCAGTTGCAAGTGTAGCGATAGTAATAATTTTAATGGCGAGTACTTTGAACTTTATTAACTATTATAAAATGGGGCAGAGGGTAGATGATTCATTATATGAAGCATCAAAATCTTCAGCCCTAGTAACTATTTTTAGTGATGGTGAAGAAGATATGATAGTTACAAAAAATACTGCTTCAAAAACACCAAATAATAATGGGTTCTCTATTGCTAAAATAGATGAAAATAAAAATGTAATTCGTTCATATCGTGATGATGTCTTAATTAAAGGTAAAGATGACTTGCAAAAGCTAGTAACAGGGGCAGTAAATGAATCTAGTACTAGCGGATATGTTGGAACATATAGATATTTAAAAGTGAATAATGATGCAGGTAACCTAGTATTATTACTAAATACTCAGCGTGATTTAGATTCGTTCCATGCATTTATGAGAAACAGTATTATTGTTTCGTTGATAGTTATACTTTCAGTTTTTATTTTATTAGTATTAATTTCTAAAAAAGTAATATCGCCTATTCAACAAAGTTATCAGAAACAAAAACAATTTATTACTGATGCAAGTCACGAGTTAAAAACACCATTGGCAATAATACGTTCAAATACAGATGTACTAGAGTTGGAAAATGGAGACTCAAAATGGACGAAAAATATTCAAAACCAAGTTGATAGATTAACTAGTTTAGTAAATAGTCTAGTAGTATTTAGTCGTATGGAAGAAAAAGATACTGTAGAAAAAGTTAAATTTAATCTATCTGAGTCATTACATGCACGAATCGATGATTTTGAAGAACTTGCAAGTTTCCAAAAGAAACATTTTAACGCTGATATTGATAATAATATATATTACAGAGGAGAACAACAAGCAATTGTTCAACTAATGGATATATTATTAGAAAATGCAATAAAATATGCTACAAAAGAAACAAATATTAACGTAACATTAAAGAAAAATAAAAAATATGCTACAATGAAAATTTCAAATAAAGCTAATGTTAAAAAAGGTGATTTAAGAAAAGTATTTGATAGATTTTATCGTTTGGATGAATCTAGAAATAGTACTATAAAAGGTTATGGTATAGGTCTATCAATGGCAAAACTAATAGCTGAAAAACACAAAGAAGTAATAAAAGCTTATGCTCCAGAAGATGGAATTTTCAATATAGAAATGCGTTTTACATTAGATGATAAAAGATAATATAGAAAATAGAACTTAAAATAGAAATAGTTTTAAGTTCTATTTTTATTAAAAAATATAAAATTAATCTTAAAAAGCTAGTATATAGGTAAAAAAATTAGTATAATATATTTATATAAATTAATAATATAAACGATAAATTTTGTATTTATAATCACTTTTAAAAGTAAGGAGGTAATTAAAATGATAAAAAATCTTATTGAGTTAGGATTTAGAATTATTGTATTAGCTGGAATACTTTATATGGTAAGTAAAGGTTATGCAGATATAAATGCTACTACAATAATAGTTTCGTTAGGATTATTAATAATTATTGGAGGACCATTTTTAATAAAAGTTCTTAATAAAGATAATAAAAAAGATTTTGGAACAAGCATAGTAATTGCAAATTATGTATTATTAGCATTCTTACTATTTGAAGCATTTATCAATAAAGACTTTGTAAAACAGCATATAGTAGTATTGGTGGTAGTATTTATTATTCAAGCAGTTTTAGCATCTAATGATTTTAGTGCAGTTTCAAAACAAAATAAAGGATAACTAAATATAAATAATAGGAGTTGTAAAACATGAAACCATTTAAAAGAACGGTAGAAAAAGTATTATCATGGATAGCGAATGCATTTTTAATATTAATGACGGGGGCACTTTGGTATATGCATAACAGCGGTATATTGCATGATCCAAGATTTGTTACTAAATTTAAGGAAGAGTTAGCAAAACGTCCAGATACCAACATTGGTTATACTGCAGATCAGTTAATTAATCAGTTAGCGGTAGGACTTAAATACTATGCAATATTTTATATAGTGCTAACTATTATTGCGATAATAGCAACAATTTTAATAAAAAAACGTATTGTTTCAGGAATTTTACTGTTATTAGTTGCGATTATAACAGCAGTAACTTCGGGAGGAGTACTAATTCCTAGTTATTTATTACACTTTATAGTTGCAATAATGTTATTTGTTAGAAAAGATCAAGGGCCAGCAAAACCATTAGAAACAATAGAAACAATTAACTATCTATAGTATATAGAATAAGATTACATTAAATTATTATTTAGGTAATCTTATTTTTAATTCATAAGAATTAATTTATATTTTATTTATGAAGGTGAAGATAATATGGATAAAATAGTATATGAAATTTTTATTAATGAGGAATATATGGTATAATTTAAAAAGATAAATTATAGAAGGATAAACGGTTGTGAGATATAATTATAATAACGAAGTAATAAAAAAATTAAATATTACACAGTTCATAAAAAATTATAATTTAAATAATGAAAATTATAATTTGGCTATATTTTGTGCGCTAAGTGCTGTTTATGAGCACTATAAGAAGGATGTAAAAGATATATCTACAACATCTTTACTATTAGGCGACTATTATAGTTTTGAGTATTATAGTTTACTCCAAAAGGACTTAGATAAATTAAAATTATTAACAAATGTTATGAAAAATGGATATTTAGATTTAATTAATAATACTACTAGCTTAAATGAGTTTGTTATTAAAATAATTAAAGTCTGGTTTAGATTTTATAATTTGACGATTGAAGATAAAGAATTGACAGGATTAACTAGCTTATAGATGGAGAAAACAATGTTAAAACAATATGATGAACTAGTTCAGGAAGTCCTAGAAGATATTTTTGTTATTACAAAAAGTGAAGATGAAAAACTAAATCAAGTAATAAAAAAATATTTTTCTGCAGGAGGAAAAAGAGTTAGAGTACTACTTTTATTAATCTGCGCAAAACTAGGTAACTTTAATAACAATAAAAAGAATATTATAAGAATGGCTAGTATTGTTGAGATTATCCATACAGCTAGTCTAATTCATGATGATATAATAGATAAAGCTGAAACTAGAAGAGGAAATATTACTTTGAATAAAGAGTTTGGAGATGAGTTCGCCCTTTTAGTTGGTGACTATCTTTTTTCAATTGTTCTTAAAGAAGTTTCAGAATTTGAAAATGAGCTTATACATAGTTATTTAGCAACTACATTAAAGGAACTTTGTATAGGAGAATTAATACAAGAAGATGGCTTGTATAATTTAAACACTAGACGCATAGATTATTTAAGAAAAATAAAAAGAAAAACTGGTATCTTAATTGCATTTGCTACTGTTTCTGGAAGTATTATTTCAGGAGCTAAAAAAGAAGATGTTGATAGTAGTTATAGATTTGGTTATTATTTAGGGATGAGTTATCAAATAATCGATGATTATTTAGATTTTGCTGGAGGAGCTGAATCATTAGGAAAAGAAATTGGTCAAGATTTAGTCAATGGAAATATAACCTTACCAGCATTAATAGCTAAAGAAAAAAATGAAAACTTATTTTTAGATTTTAATAGAAAAATAAGTATTGAGAAAAAAAATAATATTATAGATTATATTAAAACTAATAAAGATATTCTAGATGAAACACTAAGTATTAGTCAAAGATATTTAGATAAAGCAGAAAATAGTATTGCTGAAATAAATGAAGAGGTAAATAAAGAATTAATCTTTATTATGAATAGATTAGCAAGGAGAGAAAATTAAAATGGAAATAGAACAATTTTTAAATGAATTAGAAAATATCGACTTTGAATCGATTGATAGAGAACAACAAGAAAGTTTCCGAAATATATTATTAGATAATGGTTTATTTGATAAAGCATTAGAATTATCAGAAGTTATTTATAATCAAAACAAAGAGGATGATGCAGCAATAGAAAGTTATGTACACAACTTGATGTATCTAGATAAAAAAGATGAAGCTTTAGTAGTTCTTTACAATTCACCAAAAACACCAGCTATATTATATTTAGAAGGACTAATCTATAAGGAAGATGAACTTTTTGAAATTGCAGAAGAAAAATTTGTTCGTGCTAGAGAACTAACAGATGTTAAAGAAGCTGTTCGAGCTATAGATAAAGAGCTAGTAGCAATTTATTTAGAAACAGGTCGTGAAGAAAAAGCAAAAGATATAAGTGAAAAAATATATCATGAAGAGCCATCATTAGAAAATTTCCAAGTAGCATTTGATAACTTAATAGCTTTAGGTATGTTTGAAGAAGCGATTAATTTTTATAAAGATTATGGTAAGGATTATGAAGATCCGAATGTAATATTTGCAGCGGCGTTTGCTTACAATCAAATACAAGATTTAGAAAATTCTAAAATGTGCTTATTAAAAATTATCTCAATAGCCCCAGATTTTCCAGAGGCTTATTTACATTTAGGTCATATGTCTAAAGGTGATGAAGCTAAGAAATACCTTGAAAAATATATTGATTTACAAGGATTAGCGATGAGTGCATACTTACACTTAATCTCTTTATATAAAGAAGATCGTGAATATGATAAAACTAGAAATTTAATGCAAAATGTATTAACTACAATGGGAATTTCAGAAGAAACACTATTTATTTCTATAAACGCATTGAAATCTTTATACGAATATGATAAAATTCATGAGTTATATACTCAACATGCATTAATTCAAGATGATCCTATTCTTTTAGGCGCAGCATTAAATGCTCTATCTGAAGAAGAGGATTATATAGATTTTGTTGAGGAAGAAGCTATAAAATATTACGAATTATTACATGATGAACCTACTTATCCAGAGACATTAAAAAATATTTATGCATTAACTGGGAATCAAGAGATTTTAGAAATGATTAAACATTTCGAACATCATCACGGACCACATGGTCATCATCATTAAAATAATCATTACTTGTAGAACGGAGGTGTAATATGAATTATAGTTTTAAAAATATTTATTCAAAAGCAAAAGTAGCTGTTGAGACAGATAGATATGTTATTTATCAAACATTAAAATCTAAATTGAACTTTAGTGGTAATTATCTTCTTATGAAGAAAGAAGCGGAAACTATAGAAGATTTGGAGTATTATATAGCATCTTGTCGAAACTTTTTCCGAGATAAAGGTGTTGATTTTATTCATATTGCTTCCTCAGAAAATACTAGTCTTCCTAAGAAACTTAATAAATATTTAAAAAAACAAGGATATAATGAGATTAATTTGGATTTATATCACTTAGATATTAATGATTTTATTGAACAAGAGGAAACAGAATATACGGTAGAATATTTACAAAAGAAAGACCTTAGTAGATATTTGAAATTTCAGTATAAAATAGATATCGAATCTAGTAATGAAGAATGGGCGGAACATAACCAAGAATTATTATATGATGATATTCGTTCAGAAAATATTAAACAATTAGTTACTAAAGATGGTGAAAAGATTATAGCATCGGTAAATATAATTGTAAAAACTGATTATTTTGAAATAGATAATCTATATGTAAGCAAAGAATATAGAAGAAGGGGTATAGCTATGCAACTATTAAGCTTTGCGATAAAAAATGAAAATAAAGCTAATATTGTTTTAGTTGCAGATGCTAACGATACTCCGAAATATATGTATGAAAAAGTAGGATTTAAGAAAATTTCAGAACAAGATTTTTATTTAAAATCTAAACTTTAATATCTATAATAAAGGTACCTAATATAAAAAACAGAGGTATCTTTATTTTGTGGATATAAATTTTTTAAGAATGTTTAAAAAATATATTGATGTACTAAAAGAACTGTAGTAAACTTATATTAAGAGTGTTTTGGCGAAGGAAGTGAGAAATAGGAAAAATGAAAAAAATATTTAAAAAAATATTAAAGTTCTTTATTGAAACATCTGTGGTAATCTTAATGACATATGTTGTTTTTTCAGCTGGAGAATATTTAAAAGCTAAAAAAGATGCTGAAAAAGCTCAGGATAATACTGTTCAACAAATAGATAATAACGATCAGCAAGAACAAGAAAAAGAACAACTAACTCAAGAAAAGAAAAAAATGAGTAAAATTGAGTTAGATGAAGCTATGAATAAAATAATAGCTAAATATAAAGGTAATAATGAGATAGGAGTAGTATACAAAAACTTTTCAACAGGTTATAGATATGCTGTAAATGATGATAAGTACTTTACTGCGGCAAGTACGATAAAAGTACCTTATGCTATGAAAGTTTTCGATAGAATCAAAAAAGGAGAAATATCAGAAGATACTGATATACCGTATAATAGTAGTGACCTAGAAGAAGGTGATGGAGATATTACTAATAAAGCTAAAAAGAGCAGCTATAAACTTGATTATGTTATCCAAAATATGATTCAATACTCAGACAATACTGCAACAAAAATGATTGTCGGTAGTAGTTCTAGTGCACAAGCTACCTTAATTAATTATTTTGCTGAACTAGGTATAACTCTTCCTGCAAAAGAAGCCAAAAACAATAGAGTAACACCTAAAATGATGGAAACAGTATGGACAAAGTTATATACTGAAAAAGATAGTTATTCAAAACTTCTTGAATACTTAGAAAACTCAGAAGATAGTGAATGGATAAAAAAAGGAATTCCTAATAAAAAAATAGCGAGTAAGTATGGTGGAATTAGCACATATATGCATGATACAGCAATTGTATTTGGAGATGAGGATTATATGTTATTAATATATACTAATAACTTAAGTCATTCTGGAGACAGTATTGCTAAAATGGCTAAATCAATAAATGAATTAACTGACAGTAATATGTAAGCGTTAAAGAGGACAGTAGAAATACTGTCCTCTTTATTTTTTTGAAAATTAGTGTGAAATCAATGTACTTACTTAATTAAATATGGTATAATTATTCAGTTATATAAAAAAGAGTATATAAAAATGAGAAAACAAGGAGAAATAAATGACAACATTTGAAGAATTAGGAGTCAGTCGTGAAGTAGTAGAATCACTTTCAAAAATGAACTTCCAATCTCCTACAGGTATTCAAACAGAAACAATTCCATACGTATTTTCGGGAATTGATATTTTAGCTCAAGCACAAACAGGATCAGGAAAAACTGGTGCATTTGGGATACCTATTGTAGACATTGTGAGAAGAAGTGAAGAGCTACAATCACTTGTATTAGCTCCAACAAGAGAATTAGCACAACAAGTTGGTGAACAACTAAGACTAATGGCGCGTGCTAAAGGTTTAAAAGTAAGTATTATTTTTGGTGGAACAAGTATTGAACGACAAATACAAGATCTAAAAAAACGACCACAAATTGTCGTAGGGACACCAGGTAGAGTAATTGATCATATTAATAGAAAAACATTGAAATTAGATAATTTAACACATCTAGTATTAGATGAAGCTGATGAAATGTTAAATATGGGATTCATAGAAGATGTAAGATTTATTTTATCTAAAATAACATCAAATCATCAAACACTATTATTCTCGGCTACTATGCCAAAAACAATTATGGAACTTTCTAAAGACTTTATGAAAGACTATAAACTGATAAAAACAATGAGTGATGAGGATTTAAATCCAGATATCAAAGAATATGCAACAATTGCTAGAGAAAATGAAAAATTAGAAACATTGATTGGATTCTTAGATGTTCAAAATCCTAACTTAGCAATTGTATTCGGACGTACTAAACGAAGAGTAGATGAGTTATCAAGTGCTTTAATTGCAAAAGGATATTTAGCAGAAGGATTACATGGAGATATTACACAATCTAAACGTCTAGAAATCTTACGTAAATTCAAAAACAATTCACTGCAAATATTAGTTGCGACTGATGTTGCGGCACGTGGAATAGATATTAGCGATGTAACTCATGTTTATAACTTTGATATACCTCAAGATACAGAAAGTTATACACACAGAATAGGTAGAACTGGTAGAGCTGGAAAATCTGGTGTTGCAGTAACGTTCTTAAACCCTATTGAGATGCCATATCTAAAAGATATAGAAAATTCTCGTGGTGAAAGAATGAAGATGCTTAGACCTTATACAAAAGAAGAGGTTAAAAAAGCTCGTCACAATAGATTATTTGAAGAAGTTGTTTCAGAACTTTCAGATGACCATGTAGAATTAAATAGTTTAGCTAATAAATTATTGGCTGAATCTAATGCAGAAAAAATTATTACAGTACTATTAAACAAACTTATCAATGATAAAAAAGAAGTTGATGTTGAACTTTCATTTGAAAAACCCCTGCCAAGAAAACAAGAAAGAGGTAGAAATTCTTCTAGATCAAATAATAGAAGAAGACGCTCTGATAATAGAGATAGAAAACCTAAAAATGAAAGACGTAGTACTGATAAAAAATTCTTCGATAAAAAAGGTAGAAGAATGCAAAATAAATAAAATCAAGGCATTTAATATAAAAGATAAAGATCATAAAAAGTATGTGATCTGACCCCAAAAAGTTAGACTTAGGATAGCGTAGTAGTTGTAATGACTGCTACGCTATCTTTTTTTATATTTATACAGTCATATGTTTTATTCTATATTGCTTAGGACTTAACCATCCTAGTTTCTCCTTTATTCTCTCTTCATTATAATATTTTATATATTTTTCAATAGCTAATTTCAGTTCTCTATAACTATTATATGTTGTTCCATAGTATATCTCTTGTTTTAATATTCCGAAAAAATTCTCCATCACTGAATTATCCAGACAATTTGCTTTTCTAGACATACTTTGGTAAATACGTTCCTCTTTTAATCTTTTCGAGTATGCCTTCATTTGATAAGCCCAACCCTGATCAGAATGGAAAGTTCTCCTATAAGGCGACTTAGCTGTAACTTTAATGGCTTCTTCTAGTGCATCCATTATGTTTTTGCCTGATGGGCGCTCACTTATACTATAGCTTATTATCTCACCATTATACATATCCATAAATGGATCT
>USNF01000001.1 GCA_900555985.1 uncultured Gemella sp. | reverse complement strand
GTGCTATTAATATATATATATATATATATATATACACATTATATATATGTTTTTTGAAGCACATACATCTATTTTTTTTAACATAAGATTTACACGGCGAAGCCATAATACTCTAGTTTAGATATAATGTTGATTATCTATGGGAAAACGCACGTCGTAGAATAATGCTGAGATGATAGGATTTCTATCCAATGCCCGTAGGGTTATTCTATTTTTATTCTTGTATATCCGAAGCATCGAAGCACTTGTATTCTTTCTCCCAAATACATGTCTTGCTGATACTTTTATAATATCTGGGATACAATAAAAAGAAGCCCACAAAACAATGAAAAGCTTACTTCTTTTTATGTACCCACCACTATTATACAAGGTAATCTGTATCATCATGATATCACCTGCCTTTCTGGATAAGTTTAACGACATTCCAGGTCTACGAATTTTTTATTTTAAATTATTAAAAACTACTTGACTTTATATTTTGCTTATATTATTATGTAGATAACATATAAAAGCTGTTGAGTGTATTGAACATCTTTTCAAAAACATAAACGTTAATACACAGTGGCCTATCTACTGAATATAGGAGGGTGCTCCATAGGACGAAACCTACACTAGACTGCGACGTCTATAAAAAGTTACTAGGAGACCAGTTGGAGACGCACAACTATAAAACGGTAGTTTTACCAGCTCATTCAGAGAATCGGTACGGCATGATTTGTTTAGCAGTCATACTCGTTTAAATACTACATAGACAATGCTAGTATATGGGTATAGTAAATATAGACTCTGATTGTCGTAAAAGGGGAAGTGGTTTCTGCTCCTCTCTAGTCTTATTATGATATTGCTAATAATAAGATAAATCAAACAGGGTCTTATTTGTGTACTCAAATATAGTCATTGAGTAAGATATATACTATCTCCAAATAAGAAGTTACATAGATAATCTGCCAGAGTTGTTGTATCTATGTAAGGGCTCACTGAATATTGTGTAGGATATTGGGATTACTCTTAACCTCTTGTGTGAACAAGAATCTCTAGGACTGAGTATGAGATAGAGCATAGCCTAATCGCTATGTTAAGGTTTCGATTATCGTTGACTAGGGATAATTACGTCCAAAATCAGATGACAATATATAATCCTGTTTACCTAAATACAATATTTCAAAAAAGCTTTTAAGTTTAAACTTATTATCTTGTTTAAAAGAAAATAAAATACAATATAATAATTCTATTTATATGAAACTATATTTTAATATGTATTTCATTACATATTAACTTATAGTTTTTTTGTTATTAATTAAACTTCAACAACACACGCGGATTATAGTTTCTTAATTACATAATAAGTTATACGGTATTAATGTAACTCTATGCCACAGGGGAATCAAAAAAGAGTCTTGAAAATGAAACTATAATCTTATTATGTGGCTATCCATCATATATGTGAACGTCAACTATCAGGCTATCTGAAATAATATGTTACTTATTCTATTACAAAATATATTTTAATGTAATATGATATAATCATCTGGTAAACATCAATCATTCATTGTTTTTCTTTTACTAGATGAATAAGGCCGCACGTTTATGACTAGATAGAATCTTGGCATAATTCGGCCTCACTTCTATCATTCGGAAAGAAGCTAAGAGCAGCAATAGTATCATATAAACGAAGCCTTCATACTCTCTGCGGACAGCGGCAATGAGCCTTACTACATAGTAAGATACAAATAAGAATTATAAAGTTCTTATTTATTTATTTGAATACTTATTATAGAGTTAACCATAATAAATACTCAAATAAATAAATAATATAAGCCCCAGTATATCCAGTATTGATTTACCAGATAACTGGGGCTTTATTATTATTTAGATAACACTAAGAAAGTCTTAGTGCTACCATTGGAGCATACAAAAGTATCCCCCATTTTGATTGTCCATTTGCCGAAAAATGGAGAACGCACTAATTGCTTAGTTTCTTTTTTCCATTCTTCTTGTAAAGGACAATCGAACTTACCTACTACGATACCATTTACAAGAATAGCATCATATACTCTTTGTTTAACTGTAACTTTTTTACCGTTTTCTACTTTTGTATATTCACGAATAGCTACATCACGTAATTCAATGCCACACTCTGCACCTCTTTTGAGAATGTCTTTGAGTGGGAAGAATACATTTTTTACACGGATTGTAATATCAGAAATTTCTTTCTGAGATTCTAATTCTTGTTTCATATGTTTTTTAACAGATTTAGTGGCATAATATTTACCATCTTCTTCTGTAATTACATACATGCCATCAGGAATGCCAACTGCATATGCAGCTTTACCATCTTTAACTGCATAACAATTATTGAACTCAACTTCTTCACCAACTTCAATATCGCACATAATAAGCTTTTGCTTTGCGATATGGTCAGAAGAAATAGTTAATAAGCTATATTCTTCCTTGAGTAATTTCTCAACAAGAGAAGATGCCATCTCGGATTCTTCTTGATGGTTAATTACTTCACGACCTTCTTTTCTAGCGGCAGCATCTGCATCAGCATCTTTCTTAGCTTGTTTATCACAAGCTACTTTAAGAGCAAGAAGAGCTGCTTTTTCATCTTGTACATTAACAGTTGCTAATACTTGGCGAAGAAGATTTCTTTGACCCATAAAGTAAGGGTCAAATTTAGCACGTGCATTTTCACGTGCTACTTTATCAAGATTACCTTGCATCATGTCAGAGAGTTCTTTTTTATATTCTCTGCCAGCGAAACTCAAGGTCATAAAATCTTGCTGCATCCAATTGATGCAATATTCTGCTACAGAATGAGCAATATTATTTTGTTGTACATAAGAACGAACTTTATCCATTCTTTGTACTTTTTTGCTTAACTCTTCAGCAGCTTCTTGTACGATTTCAATAGCAGCATCACGAGTATCGGACATTACAGACTTAATGAAGAAACACTCTTCTTCATCTTTGTCTGTATTAACTTTTACAGAAGCTTCTTTTGCATCCCAGTCAATACGAACTTCGCGTACTTCTTTAAGGGCAGAACGCATACCCTTTAATTTTTCATCCGCTAAAACCTCAATAGGTTTAACGAATGTTTTAAAACTGTCGATACCGTATTCTTGTGTGTATCGACCTAATGTTTGTAACACACGTGCTACTACCAAAAGAGTTTGATTATCGTCAATGTTACCAGACACTAATAATGTCATGATTTTATTAAGTGCTTCTTCACTAACATTCAATGTATCTACCATAGTGCCATATACATAGTCACTATCTACAGACACATCAAGTAAACCTTTAAAAGAATCCATAGTTAAATTGGCAGAACCTAAGCAGATACCAAGATTTCTAAAAGATTTCTTTGTTTCTTCGATTAACTTTTGTTGACCAGAACGCACATTAATTTCAGCTAAACAGCTAAAATCAAAATTATTTGTCACTACGCCTACGTCAACCAATTCTTGACGTGCGACTTCTGACATATAAATAGATGTAATTTCGTTGTTTAATACTGCTAATTCGTTAACTTTCATTTTATTTTCCTCCTAAAATGAATACTATAAAAATAATTAAAATAAAAGAATCCGTTATTATTCAATAACGGTAATAACGGATTCAGTTTTCTTTGCAATTTCGACGATGGCTTTGTCAGTAATTAAACCAACCTTATCACCATCAAAATCAAGTCCTGCAAGCTGTTTCATAATCTCAGCTATTGCAGGCAATACACACAAACCTTCGCCAAGAGTCTCAATCATATGTTTAAACTCTTTGAATTGTTCTGGAGATAATACACCTACTGCTCTTGAAATATATTCTGTTTTCCCTACGCAACGAGCAATCATAAATTCATGATTACCCATCTTCGGGTACTTGATGATTAATACTTCTTTGCCATCAAGACCTGGAGCATATACTTCTCCATAATGAAGAAGACCCACGTTAGAGAACAACAATGATAATTCTGGCACAACAGCTCCATAAGAACCTTCGCACGGTAAATTCAAATTATTAACAGTGCGGCACATACCTTCTACCGCATTGTCTACTGTAGAGCGATATAAACTCGCTGATTGCTCCTGAACAAAATCAGGGCGTAATGTATTCATCAAATTAGATACATCACCAAATAAATCCTTGAGTTGAGCATCACTTGCTTCCTGACGCTGAACTTGTGCCATTTTTTGCTCTACGAGCTTTTTCGTTCTTTCAAGAACTAATTCTTTTGTTGCTTCTGCATCAGCAGTAAACAACGTTTTACAAAGCTGAGAGCTCATCTTAATGTCATCATGAGACCCATGACTCATTTCAAGTACATTGAAATAAGATTGACATTCCGGCCAGAACGGCGCTTTAAACGCGTTCATGTCCGCTAAAAAATCAACCTCTTCTTTAATTGCTTCGTCTGTCATAGAAACAATAACAACCTTGCCCCAATAACGAGAAGACTTATTTTTATTTAACGCTTGGATAAAATCCTCACGTTCTTCGGCGGACATAGTAGGAATATGAAGTTGCACAATTTCGTTACTTGTTCTATTTTTAATTGCTTCCACAATCGTTTTGATTGTAGTTGCAACAAAGTAAGACTTGATTGAGTATGGACGTGCTTGAAAACCCATACCAATAACAAGTTCGTCTTTAATGAAGAATGGAGTGCCCAATGATTCTAACTCAGCGTTCATGGCTCTTGCTACCTTACGGTAGTTGAATAAAGCTGAGCCGTCAAAGTACTCATAAGACTCAACCAATCCACCTTCAAATTTTCCAAAATAAATGGCGTACTTTTGAATAGGTGCGAGTCTTTTTTGAGGAGCTCTCATTTGAGAGAGTCTTGTAGAAGCTTGAGAAAGTTGTTTATTAATTTGGATAGACATAATTTTTTCCTCCTATTATATCTAAAAATATATTATTTCAATAGCTCTCTTAATAATTCTTCGTACATGCCACAGTGGACATCTTTTGACCACTCAGCATTATTGAATTTTTCTACGCCACATACAGCATACAAAGATAACTTCAATTTCTTTGCATCCGACGCACTTGCAATAGCACAACAATGGCCATTAAATTGGCCATATACTATGCATTTGCTTTCAGGAAAATTGCGATATTCCTTTCCGCTAACTAAGTGAATAAATACATCATCCTTAGTTGGTGACGGAATATAAAATTCAGAGCCATACTTATAGACGCCGTTACAAACGACATCACTATATTCTTTAAGTATGGAAACCTCAATTAACGCATCAGAAAAACGAGGCACAACTGCCTCTATTTCATATGGTCTACCGTTCTTTTCCTGAACAGTTTTGACCATAGCCGTATCATGAGTACTTGCGTCTAAATAGAACAGTTCATTATTAGCTGTCGGACTCAAGACTTGAGATGTCATTTTTAATTTGCCGTTACGTTGTAAGTTTAAATCTAAAGACAAAATATTAATCCTTTCGGGCATATTGCTCCGATTTGTCTTCACAATTTCTCTCAATACATCTTGTCTTTTTAATTCTACTTTTTCCATAATTTACCTCCATATAAAAATAAGAAAAAGATTTAAAATTAAAAAAGTGTTTTTTTAATGTGGAACACTTTTAAATAAACCACAGAAAATTAAAAGAGAGACATTTGTTGTGGCAACTTCGACTCCTTCCATTTTTTAAATAATGCCTTTAAAGAACCAAGATGAAACGTTTTTACTTCCTCTCTAGTCGAAGCATCGATACGCTCCAACTCTAAAAACATAATATTATCTCGTGTATACGTACCGAGGCCGTTACAACCTCGATAATTATCCATTAAATAACGAAAGAACTCACCACCTCCTTTTACGGCAACTAAACGTACAGTTGTTTTGTTAATGTACGCTACTTTAAAAAGAACAGAATTCATTTTACCAAGATTATAAAGTTTCATAATATTTTACCTCCTATTATGAAAAACAAAAAAAAAGAAATACAAAATATATTTCTTATATAAATACTTAATATAAAAAATAAATCATATTAAGTACTTATATAAAAAGAGCTAGTATGTTTAAAGTGCCCTAGCTCTTGGCACTATTAGATTATCGGCGGATTAAGGTTATAATGCAACCTACAAACCAACCGAATGCAGCAGCAAATGCTGCTAACATTTTTTGTTGTTCTGTCATGAGATTCACCTCCTTTCGAATAAACAACTAATTAAAACGGAACATTAGAATCTACTAAGGCTTCAGTTTCGAAGTCTATACCACCAAAATATTTTTCAGTGACTTCTTCATAACGAAGTACTTCACATGGCACTCCAAATCTATCTTCTTGATAGACCGCTTCACCTTCTTGTTTCATCCAAGCAACATCGAACAACATATTCGCTACTCGTTGTGCCTCTTCAGAAAGCTCACCATCATAAAAAAGAAATTCTCCTTCATCTCCTAAGAGAATCCATAACTCAAAACAATTTCTTTTTTCTTGCTCAATTAAACGATAATTGACAATGCCAATATCGTCGAAAGAAATACCCTTACCATCAAAATATGCAGTATCAATAACTGCGGAAGAACAGATAGAAATAAGAGTTGTGCTAATTGTGTTCATTAAATTCATAGACATGGTATGTTTCCTCCTATACCAAAAGAAAAATAGAAAAAAGAAAAACAAAAAGAAAGATTAATAGAACAATTTTGTTGCGATAGCTCTATACACCTCCTCCCAATCGTCAACTTGCTTGAAAGTTTTCATGTTTAAAAGATACAATAAAATATTGCAAATATCATAGAAATCATTTTGGATAGGGTTCCAATTAGAATCATTATTAGATTCTAAAAGGGCATTTTCGAATTCCCCAAAACACCAAGCCAATCCGTCCAATAATTCTGATTTATTAAATAACAAAGATAAGGTTTTTGCCACTGCTTTTTTATCTTCAGTGGACATTTTATTAACTTTGGACAATTCTACAACTAATTCTTGAATACGCATAACTATTTACCTCCAGTAAAATAAATAAGAAAGAAAAAAGACGGTATATTTTACTTGCCCCGTCTAAAAGGCAAAAAGAATTAATTAAGCCATGTATTTACAATACTTAGCCCAATTATCTGCATCAATAGTACCTTCTAAGTAATGGTCTTTACCATCTGCGGTAGACACAGATAGAGACGCTTTTCCAGAAGTTTCATCTACTTCCAAAAAAGAAAGGAAAATAGAAGTATTAATTTGGAGTCCATCTCCAAAAATACCTTTTTCACAAATACCAACGGAAAAAGCATTGGAAAGAAATTTGTTAAAATCAACAGTTGCCATGATAAGTACCTCCTATAGTACATATACAAAAAAGAAAAAGAGCTATCTTATTTAACGTCGCATAGCTCAGAGTACGACAATAGTAACAGAGTAGTATATCTTACTTACGATACACTACTGTTACTTTCATAACACTGCCAGGTTTCAAGTTACCTGCATCAATTTTATTCTCGTGAATTGTCACATCACGAGATTCATTAAGGTCAACGCTGTTTGTATCAATACCTTCTTGTTGTGCAGCGTCCAATACCATACTATTTACTGTACTGCCTCCGCGTACAGTAACTTCATGAGTAATCTCATGAGTAGATGGTGTGATAGCAAAGAAGAGAGAAGCAGAAAAAATAGATACGATTGTAATAGTTTTAACAGATTTCATAATAATTTACCTCCAAGTAAATAAATAAAATAGAAAAAGAAAATAAAAGAAAAGAGTTAGTACTTAGTATTCGCCCCAACTCACGGCGAAGAATAGTGATTAGAAATCATCTTCTAGGTCATTCCAATCACTGTCATCATGGTTTTCCCACTCGTCTTCATCATCTTGAGGAAGCATGTCGAATAACTCACCGACAAGCTCCCAAGATTCAGAGTTGAACGTGCCGCGAACAGCACATCCCATGAATCTTAGTTCATGAATTGGTTGTTCACCAGGAATATTGATAACGAATGTGCGAACTTCGCACAAACCTGTGGATTTCGTATCTACTTGAATACCATCAGTTCCGTCTTGGAACCTGAAGACTTCAACCGCTCCTTTTACAAAAGCAGTTAAGAATTCATTAATTTTTGTAGTGTTTTCGTAAGTTGTGTTCATGATTTTTTCCTCCTGTCATGAAACAAAATAATCTATATTTAAAAAGTCGCCCAGATTAAAAAAGGCGAGAAAAATAAAAACTTCGAAACCTGAAACGAACCTGGGGGCTCAAAACTTTCAGGCACAAAATTTTCATTTATACCTGCTACCCCTCACAAAATTTTATATTTTTTTAATCTCCTATAAGAAAAAATTTTGTACAATCTAATTTCTATCGCTCCCAATTTTTTATAATTTTCGAAATCCTTATAAGAAATTTTTTTTACATTATCGCTCACAAAATTTTATAATTTTTCATTTCCTTATAGGCAATTTTTTTTATGCTACCATTCTAATTTTTTTTTATTTTTTTATTTACTATCTATATTTCATATATATATTTTTTATTAAAAGTATTTCTTTTACTTCTTTTCCGTATCTGTAATATTTAGGCATGAAAAAAGAGACGGTCCGAGGTTAACCGTCTCTTAATTCAATAAGGAGTTGTATGTATCACGTCTTTTATCACCATGAAAGACTAGAAAAACTATATAAGTAAGTATATCTTATTTTACGAGGAGGTTTCACATTACTTATTTTGCATGCAAATAGTTTTTCTGTTATTATTATAGAGTAATATAATAAATGATGCAAGTATTTTTTAATATAAAAAATAAAAAGGAGGAAAATAAAACATTGTCAGATAAAGAATTAATAGAGTCTGGTGCTGAAGATACTTGGTCTGAAGAAGAAGAATTAAATGGTCTCGTTAAAAAAAGAGAACGCTTCGAAAAATTAATGACTAAGAATGATAACCCTTGGGGATTATCTCCTAAAGCTATGGAAAGTAAAAAAGCTGCCATGACTATGTTAAGTACTAAAAATGGTATGTTCGCTAAAGTACCTTTAATATGTAAAGGTAAAGTTTGTCCTTATTCTCAAACATGTGAATTATTAAAATATGATATGGCTCCTGTCGGTGAATATTGTCCGACTGAACTTGCTCAAATAGATATTAGAGCTATGGGCTACTCTTCTGATATAGATATTAATACGGCTAGTTTTACAGATAAAAATTTATTATCTGAATTAATTACTCTCGATATTATGTTAGAACGATGCAAAGCATTACTCGCTAAAGAAGGTACACCTGTACTTGATATGGCTATTGGTGCTGATAGGGAAGGTAATGAAATTGTTCAGCCGACCGTATCGAAAGCTTGGGATGCATATGAACGTATGAGTAAGAAAAGAGATTCAGTATATCAATTATTAATGATGACTAGAAAAGATAAAGTTAAAAATAAAGAAGAAGAGCAAACTGTATCTTTGGCTGATATGATGAAAGATATTATTGATATGGAAGATATTAAAGAATGAGTATAATTAGTTCAGCTAAAAAAATAGGTGGAGCATTCGTTAATCTGAAAGCAGTCGGTGAAGGAAAATATAGTAGTCATATTAAAATTCCTACACCTACTAAATTAGGATTAGGTGCAATTGTCGGTGCTGGCATGATTGGTTCTGCTAGTAAAGGCAAAGATGATTATGAAAATTATTCATTAGGTACTATAGATAATACAGTACAAAATGCGACACCTTTTGTTGATGATAAAAAAGAATACAGTAATACTGGTAGTGTAGATGGTAGTCTAGCATTCGCATTGCATCAGAATCGATTTGGTTAATTATGATTACATATATAAAAAAAATATTCAATGAATGGCTAAATAGTATTTCTTATGAATATAAAAGTGTGAGTGATGGTTCTAGTATAAAATCTTTATATAAAATATACAGAAAGGATTGAGATTATATGGGTATGTTTAATAAACCGATTAATGGTTTTAAAGTCATTGCTGATGCATGGAAACGTGGCGATAGATTACAAGCCAGTGCAACAAGTGCCGCTGTAGCTACTTCTGTTATTGGTGGTGGTATTGCTGGTAATCGTGTCGGTAATAGCCAAGGACATGAAGGTATCGGTACAGCAGCTGGTAGTGGTTTAGGTATTGCTGGCGGTTTAGCTTTATTGGGTAAAATCGGTAAATGATTTTAGGTAAAGCAGTAAAAGCTGTTGGTCGTGCACTTAAACCTACTTTTAAACCTGATGTCACTAAATTAAATGTAGCTATGGGTGCCTTTTCTTCTTATAGTGCATATAATGAAAGCAGACAAGAAGGTAATGGCATGGCTAGTTCTTTATTTAAAGGTGCATCTGAATTCGGGTTAAGTATGTTTGGTATGAGTACCTATTTAGGAGCACAAGCATTAATGAATGCTCCTGAATATGCAACTAAAGGATATCAAGCATTACGTGAACATCAGAATTTGATGGCACAAAGAGCCAGTGGTCAACCATTTCAAAATGCTATGTTTAATGAAACAGATGGTGCCTATACTATGCGTCAAGCAGCCATGAATGTCATGAAACGAACACAATATAATAATAAAATGGCAGTCATGGGTAATGAAGCCAAATATATGAAACGATGATATAAAAGAGATTAGTAGAAATACTAGTCTCTTTTGTGCTATACTAAAATAGTATAGTAATGTAATCTTTTTTTAATGAAGGAGGATATCATTGGCATTCCAATTAAATGAAATTGAAAAAGCCAAAATGCGGGAAATTATGAAAGACCCAGTACTATGGGCTAAAGCATTCGTTAGAACTAACGACCCGAAAACTAAAAAAGTAGTCCCCTGGGAAGCTCGTGATTATCAAGCTGAGATGTTACGAGATACCCATACTCGATTAGTATTCAGATGTGGCCGTCGTTGTATACACGGCAACAGTATGATTTACGATGCGAGTAAAGGCTATTATGATAATGCAGAAAGAATCTTTAATGATAGAAAAGATAATTTTGCCGTTATTGCCTATAATGAAGAAACTATGCAACCAGAAATTAGAAGAGCTAGAATCTGGGAGAATGGTTATAAAAAATGCTTAAAGATACGAACGAATTTAGATAATTTTATTACGGTAACGGATAATCATCCTGTACTAACACCAACTGGCTGGAAAGAAGCTGGCGAGCTTAAATATGAAGATTTTATCGCTATGCCAAGTGAAATTAATCATTTCGGAGATGTCGTTAAAGAAGAAAAAGAAATTCGTTTATATGCTACTATATTAAATTGTGGTAGTAAAAAACATAATGAATATGGCTTTTTATTAGTTAAAAATTCAGAAGGATATAAGGCAGCTAAAAAAGCATTGAAAGCATATGGTGCTAAATTAAAAGCAACTGATGATGAGTTCTTTTTCGTAACAGATAACGAAGAAGTAAATAAAATGCTTACAGACTATTTAGATATTAAATATATTCCAGAAGAATTTAAACAATTAAATAAAGAAGGCTGTATTATATTAATAAACGAGTTATTTAAAATTCATTCAAATGTAAAACGCAAGCGATATATAGAAACTAATTTATCGTTACTAACGGTTACCTATCAAAATAAAAGAAAATTTTTATTATTTTATATACAAATAGTATTAAGAAAATTCGGTATCTATTGTCGATTAAATATAACGAATGATTTTAATGATATTCATTTCGATAAAAGTGAATTCAGCGTTAAACTAATCGATACATTTAAACTCGATAATCTTAAAAAAAGAGTACATAAAGACAGCTACAAATATTATAGTGGCGTTGCTTATGAAAAAAAAGATGTGACTCCTAAATCTATTATTAGTATCTTAAATACATTAACTAAAGGAAATAAAAAACAGATACATAAAAAATTAGGATTAGAAAAAACATATAATAAATCGTTAAAGTCTGCATTAACTGTTTTACATCATTTTGATATTTATGATTATGACTTATTATTAACTTCTGAAAATATCGTTTGGGGACGTATCGTTAGTATTACTCAAGATGAAGAAGAGTCCATGACCTACGATGTAGAAGTAGATACGCATCATAATTTTGTAGTCGATAATATGATTACACATAATACTGGTAAAACAGAAACGATGATTATTAGCGCGTTACATAAAATCTATACGAAACCAGCGTTTCGTGTTTTATTTGCCGCTCCCTATGAGCATCAGATAAATGCGTTCTGGATGCGTATTAAAGAAATTTTAGCTAATAGTCCTTTACTTAATAATGAAGTAAAACGATTAATTAATAGTCCATATATGCTAGAACTTAAAAATGGCTCTGCTATTTTAGGTTTTACGACAGGTGCTTCCTCTGGTTCGAATGCAGCCAGTATGAGGGGTCAACGCGCTGACTGGCTGTACTTAGATGAACTCGATTATATGGCCAGTGGTGACTATGACACTATTGCTATGATTGCAGCCGAACGTGAAGATATTGGTATTACAGCTTCATCTACGCCAACTGGTAAACGTAGTACATTCTACGATATGTGCACCGTAAAATCGATGAATTACCACGAGCATTATCATCCTAGTCATGACAATCCTGGTTTTACTCAAGAAATGGATGATTCTTTTAAATCTACTATGACGGCTTCTGCTTATGAACATGAAATCTTAGCAGAATTCGGTACAGAAGATTCTGGTGTTTTTAATAAAACAATGATTGATGATGCAAGAAATAAATTTAATTATTGTTATTTACCACCAACAGATGAAATACTAAGACGTGCCGAAAAAGATTTTGGAGAACGTCCTAATTTTATTAATTATACTAAATATAATCCAGCACCTCCTAATCCTTACAGATGTATGGGCGTGGATTATGATGCTTACCAAGCAGGTTCTTCTTTATTAGTATTAGAATATGCACCTGATTTACAACAATTTATGGTTATGCAAAGAGTTGAAATTCCTAAAGGTGAATATACATTAGATAATGCTGTTAATAGTATTATTGAAATGAATGATATATATAATCCATCATGGATATTCTGTGACCGCGGATACGGTAAATATAATTGCCGTCTTAATTAGGGATAATTAAGATTATAAGTGCGGAATTAAGCGAGAAAATCTTGTGCAAGATAACTCGAACCGAAGATTAATTGCAAAATATTAATCAGGGGCAACGCATAGGAAATGAACCTTTTATATAAAGAATATAATTTTCCCACGAGGCCGCACCATGTAGAACACATGAAAAAATATGCTGAACTTATTAGTGATAATAAGAAGTTAAGATAAAAAACTTAACGATAACAAATTGGATTATCAATTAGAGCGGTTACATATTTATGGGGATAAACATCCTTCATCTGGATTAAAAGATAAAGTTGTTGGGTATCAATTTAGTCAAAAATTAGATATTGTTGACCCTATTAGTAGAATGGTTACGAAAGAACCAGTGAAACAATTTATGGTTAATCAATTAAAACTATCGTTCGAAAGAGATAGAATTGCATTATGTCCATATGATGAACATATCTATCGACAATTAATTAACTATACAATCGAACGATATGGTGCTGATGGTAGAGCTGTATTCACATCTAAAGATGAACATTTTATTGATGCATTAGGTTTAGCTCATTTAGCATTCGTATTAAAATTCCCAGAAGTTGCACAAGCAATCGAAGGGATTAAAAGTAATTTTAGTGTTTCTATGATGGATAACCCATTAGATACTCGTTTTAAAATGCGCATGAAACGTATTGAAGAAGCTAATGATGCTTGGAAACATAGAGATACACAATATAAACAAATTGGCAAGGGCCCTGGTGAACGTCGCGGTGATTATCAAAAATGGGTAGCTGTACCATTAGGTTCTGGTAAAAGTAATCGTGATACTGGTAGCTCATGGGGTAAACGTGGCGGTAGTTCTCCTGGCAGAAAGATGTGGTAAATGGTAGACGAAAATAAAAAAATATTATATCGTCCTTCATTTGGTCCCGATAATCATTATGACTCTGATGCTAGATTTCTAAGACAAGAATTAGAAAATCCTAATTCAGATGTCTACGATGAAGAACAACGAGAACCATCTGATATTATAGAAGACTTTAAACAGATTAAAGAACTACTTCCTGACGATGTAAATTTTTTAGGTCATGCAATTATAGATAAATTAATTGCTAGACTAAATAATAAATTCCCTAAAGGGAAAACTCCTAAACCAGAAGAGCCGAAAGTAGAAATTCCAAAAGAAATTCCTACTGTAGATACAAATCACATTCCTGTAATCGAAGGACATAAAGATATTCCTTCTTTATTTTCTGAACCAGAAACAATTAATCTTAGAATTGAAATGCCTAAAACATTAGTACAATTAATTCAAGATGATTATAATAAAGATATTATTCAATTACAGGAAGATTATTTAGAACGACTTCAAATGATTATGCGACAATATTATCAACAAATGCTTATGCTAGTCGCAGATAGTGGCGTTGAATCTGTTAAAGAATTAATTCAAGAATTCGATGGCAATGCTGTTGTAATACCACCTGGCAATAGTTTAGAACATTGTCGAGACCATATTGTTAGAAGTCAAATCGTTAGAAAACAAAAAACAAGTCTATTTAAAAAGACTCATACAGTAGATGAAACGATAATGCATTTACGAGCTTGGCATGCAGCTGAAGCACAACGAGAACGATATTACGGAGAAGAATATAAAGATTCTTCTGAATATACACAATCTCATAGTAATGCATTATTAAGAGAAGCTAGAGCTGATTATGATAAACGTTATAAAAATGCTCTATATAATACATATAAATATTTAAATTCTTCTGCTATTGTATTAAATGACATTCTCGATGATTCTGTTAAAGAAGCACAAGCTAAAGCTATGCTTATTAAAAATGGTGTAGATATTTATGCCACTAATTCTTTATTCGTTAAAGTAACGAATGATACGATTGCTGATAATGTAACAGATGCTAGTGGTATCGTAAAAAATACGACAGTACAAAGCGGTACTCAAAAATCTGGCAACAGTAGCAATCAACTTAAATCAGTTCCTGAACAAAATAAAGAACAACCTCAACAGTAATATTGAAAATGAAAAATATATTTTTTACATATAAAAGGAGAATTAAATGGCTCTTCTTGATTCATTAAAATTTTGGAAACCAAATATTCCAGAATTTAAAGAAGCTGGAGCCGCATCAACTCCAAAACAAAGTAGCGGTGGTAACTCACCTGCTTTTAGTCAAGACGATATTAAAAAGTTTACGATTAAAGCGACAGGTCGTTCTGCCCAATCAAATGATTTAACAGCTGCTGAATATTCGTTAACGGAAATTCAAAATGCCATTAAATCAGATTCATATATTAAACGCTTTGTAACAGATTATAGCCAGCTTATTTTTAAAGCTGGTTATAATATCGTTGGTGAAAATGATGCCGCAGCGGAATATATTAGAAAAAGATTGCGATTAATGTCTTTCATGACAAACGAATCTTTCGATAATTTAATGATAGAAATTGGCAACGACTTAGTTGCTTATTCTAATGCTTTTCTAGTAAAAAGCAGAACAGATTTCAATGGAATTAATTTATCAGATTTAACAATTAATCCAGTATACGATAATAAAGCAGTAGGCGGTTATTTTAGAATTGACCCATCTACTATCGAAATTCAACGTGATACTAATGGTGCAATTAAAACATATCAACAAACATTAGGTAACGATACTGTAAAATTTAAACCGACAGATGTGATTCATTTTTATATTGATAAAGAACCATCTAATGCATTCGGTACACCAAGAATTGCATCAGCTTTAGAAGACGTAAAAATGTTACGGCGTATTGAAGGCAACGTAGAACGTCTTATCTATCGATGTTTATTCCCGATTACTCAAATGAAAGTCGGAATTCCTCAACAAGGTATGATGGCTACTGACCAAGAAATTAAAGAAGCTCAACAAGTCGTAGAGCAATTAGTTGATGATGGATTAATTATCACGAATGAAAAAGTAGAATTTAAAAATCTTGGTGCTAACAATGTAGCATTAAATGCTGAACCATATTTAAATTATTTTGAGAAGCGTGTATTCTCCGCACTATATTTATCTACTTCTATGATGGGTCGTGGCGGTGTAAAACAAGACGCTGACTCCATGGAAGAACAAGTTCATGATGCGGTAAAATATTTCCAAAAAAGTATTTCTAATTTTATTCAAAATAATTTATTTAATGAATTATTATTAGAAGGTGGATTTAATCCAATTCTAAACGAAAGCGATATTGTATATTTCGTATTTAATGAAATTAACTTAGAAACAAAAGTAAAAGTAGAAAATCATTATTTAAATCAATATCAAGGCAATGCCATTACATTTGAAGAATTACGACAAGAACTTGGACGTCGTGCCGATAATATTTCTTTAGATGATGTGTATGCTAATGCCGTAACACAAAAGAATAAAATGGATTTAGTTTGGGCTGGCAAAGGAATGTTGACTCCAGATGGCACTGCTTCTCCAGAAAATGGAGACCCAAAAACAGCAGATAAAAGTTCTGATGAAAATAAACAAATTTCTAATACAGACCAACCAGAAAATCAACATGGAAAAAGTTCAGTAAATATCAAGGAATTTAAAGAATCAGCTAATGATAGAAATAAAATAACTAAAAAAAATATTGATATTTATAAAAAAAATTTTAGTGTAATATATAATAAGTTCCAAGCAATGCGTAATGATGTATGTGACGATGTTAAAAATCAGGACGCATTTACTATCCCTCTTACGAGAGAAAGTATTATGAAAATGCTTGAGAAGTATATGGAAAAAGAATTAGCCGCTGGATATAAAAAAGCAATCAGAGATTGTGGAAATAAAAGTCCAGACTTTACTTTTGATATACAGACTGTTAATATCGTAAAAGAGACTAAAAATACAATAGATGAAATTTTCAAAGAAATTAGTAAACGCATTAAAAAATGCGAAACTAGAGAAGAAAAAGAATCTGTATTTAATTCTCTTGAATATCGTTTGCGTTTCTTAACTGAATACACTGTATCCAAAGCTTATTGGTATGCTTATGTAAAAACCTGTAATGCCCTTGGAAAAGAAAAAGTGTATGTAGACTTTGGCAACAGTGAAGATAAGAAGTCGCATAAAAATGTTATCGATACTAAGCATTTTAGTTTAGATGACATTCCACCATTTCACGCTTATTGCTCTTGCAAAATTAAAACAGAGAAAGGCGGTGAATAAAGATGGCGATGATGATTAAGGAACAAATCGATAATAATTTTCTATCGATTGTAGATGGATACAATCAAAAACTTGATGTAACAGAAGGTATTAATGATTCTACGATTGACCCTAATTCTATTATGGTTGATATTGAAGGCATTCATGCCGCTCCATTCGCAACACGAAACTATACTCGTTATACTCCCAATTGTTTAAAAAAATCTGTACCGTCATGGACAAGTCCATATCGCAGACCTTTAATTAAACATCATAATGAAGAAGATGGAGAAATTATCGGGCGTATTTGTGAAGCTAAATATGTAACAAAAAATACACGTTCAGAAACCCCTGCTTTATTATTCACTGTTAATATCCCTGGTGAACAAGCAAAAGCTGATGTGAAATCTGGATTATTAGAAACTACATCAATTGGTGTTATTGCACATTCTGTTAAATGTTCTATCTGTGGTCAAGAATTGGCTAACGGTGAAACATGTGAACATGAACGTGGTGCTATATATAATGGAGAAACCTGTTATTGGGATATCCACGAAATGGAAGCGAAAGAGCTAAGTTATGTTATTGTACCTAGTGATATGTATGCGAAAAATATAGATATTTATCCTGCTACTGCTAGTAATAATAAAACAAAAGCATTTGCTGAAAGTCTTAATCAAGATTTAAACTTACTTAAAGGAGACACTGAAGACATGTCTGAAGAATTAAAAGTTAAGTTGCAAGAATCTGAAGCCAAAGTTACTGAACTCACTAATACAGTAACTGAACTTCAAGAAGCAGCAACAAAAACTTCTGAGCAAATCGCAGAATTAGAAAAAACTAATTCCGATTTGACTGAGCTTAAAGAATCTCTCGAAAAAGAAATCGAAGGTCTTAAAGCTGAAAAAGATACTTTAACTCAACAAATGACAGAAGCATCTCAAATGCAAGAAGGTTTAGAAGCTCAAGTAGCTGAAACAAAAGCTGAATTAAAAGAAGCTCTTGTACAAAACTTTGTAACAATGCGTGAAGCTATGGGTCATGAAGATGTTGATAAAGAAGCTATTGCTAATCGCTCCGAAGAATCTATTAAAGATTCTATTGCAGATTTGCAAAAAGACTTTAAAGAATCTTTGGATAAAAAGAAAGATAGTATTGATAATTTGAAGGGACTCCTTCAAAATCCTTCTTTAGCTGAATCTAAAACTCATAAAAAAGAAGAAGTTAATACTGTTGACCTTAAAGAACAATTACACGGTATCTTTAACGATATTTTAAATACTCATAAATAGGAGGCTTTTTTAAATGGCACTTTACCCTAGAAATTTCACTAATAAAGAAATCATGAGCCCAGGTTATGATGGTTCTCGCTTCCAAGCAAACCTCCCTGGCTTCCGTGACCACTCTGATGACCGCATTAATCGTACAAATACGCAAATTAACGTATCTGAACATGATGTTCCAAATATTAAATATGCATTCGATTTCCGTTTGCCAGTATTGTTCCGTTATGGTTTCGGTGTTGGTTATAATCAAATCGTTATTCCTAAAGGTCGTGTAGTAGCAGTTGACCCTCGTATGGATTTGGTAGATACTGAATCTGAAAAGAAATTCTCTACATTGACTCTTGCAAATGGCGGTGCATCTGTTCGTTTGCGTAAAGCTGGCGATAAATTTAAAGCAGCAGCTAATGCTAAATCCTTGGTATCTCCAGTAGCATCTGGTAAAGATGTTCCTGAAGTATCTATCGGTCGTGATTGGACTCCACTTAAAGGTTTGTCTGATACTTATGAAGAAACTTGTTTCCGTCCTACAAAAGAAAAGAAAGACGCTATTGGTCAATTAGCAGATTATACTGATGAAACAGTTGAAATGCAAGAAGGCACTGGTCTTGTTCGTGTAAAAACTACTGGCGTTGTTCCTAAAGTTGGCGAAATTCGTCTTGGCAATGTACCTATCGGTATTATTGAACGTAACGAATATACTCGTGATGACGATGCATTTAATGGTATTATGCCTGGTCCAATTCGTACTGATGCTTTGGTTGAATTGCCTTGGTTCGCTTACAAAGATAAAGCAGAACAAAATCCTTGGGGCAGCGCTTATGGTCAATTGTTCCCAGGTTGCTTAGTTCGTTCTGACGAAAATGGTCGTATCGTTCCTTCCATCTTGAACTTCAATGACTTAATGGCTGGTATGGATATTCAAGAATATGAAATGGAACGTCAACAAGTATTGGGTACTGTATATGCAGTCAATACTGATTTAGTTCCAGAAGGTGCAGCTAAATGGGCTACTTGGGCTCTTGAAGACCGCATGAATTCTGAATATTTCAACCCATCTGTTTATAAGAAAACTAATCGTCGTGGCGAAGACGCTGTAGAAAATTCTCCATATGCATCTACTAATGCGTACCCTGGTCACCCATACGATAAAAACTATCTAAATCATGACCTTCATATGCTTGCATCTGACCGTATTGATTTGTATGACCCTCGTATGAATCCAGAATTCCGTTATAATGACCTTGGTATCCCTGGTTTAACTGATGGTGCTAATGTATTCACTAAAGTTGTAGCTGACCAAGTAGTAGGTCATCTTGGTGCTTCTGCTGACTTGTCTCAAGCACAAGACGGTTCTGCAATGCAAGAATACAATGACGTAATTATTCGTCTTCCTGATGTAAATATTAAAGAAGGTACAATTCTTCTTGAAGTTGGTGAAACTCCAATTGCTATTCCTGCTGATGATACAGCATGGGCAGCTGATGCTAAATTGTGCAAAGTTGGTCAAGTAGTTGGTACTAACTTCGTAGTTAAATATGTAAATGCAGCTCAAGGTATCATTACTATTGGTGCTAAAGACCAAGAAAATGCTACATTAAAAGCTATTGCAGATGCAGTAAAAACTAATAAGAAACCTTTGTCTGTACGCGTAGTTTACCAAGTAAAAGGTAAATCTGGTGTTCCAACATTCATGGATTGGGACGGCGTAGTTGGCTCCGTAAAAATCTTATTGCAAAAATAATTATAATTACCTCCCCTTAATTGGGGAGGAACTATAACTCTTAATTTAACTCGACAAGGAGAATTAAATACATGTCTATGAGACTTACAGAAACTTTGAACAAAATTGCAGAAGGTCGCAAATTGTCCGAAGCTCAATTGAAAAAATTCGAAGCTGGCGAAATTAAAACAAAACCAGCTGTTATGCCTAAAACTTATGACTTGATGGAAAAAATGGTATTGAACATCAATGGTAATTATGAAAAAGGTCGTGTATCCGTACAAGAATCTTTGATGACTACTGACGTTGTTCAATTGATTCCTAAAGTAATCGAAGGTCAACTTCGTGAAGCAGCTGAACCTGAATACTTGGCTACTAAATTCATGAACGTAGTTCATGTTGAAGGTGGTTCTTCCGTAACATATGTAATTCCTGTAGTTGGCGAATTGCGTGCAAGCGAAGTTTCCGAAGGCGGACGTTACAATGAAGATTCCGTAGATTTCAATACTGTAGAAAACAGCCAATTGGAAATCCGCGTGAAGAAAATTGGTTTAAAAGTAACTATCACAGAAGAAGCTGTTCAAGATTCTTCTTGGGATATCTACGGTATTAACATCCGCAAAATGGGTCAAGCAATGGCTCGCTATAAAGAAGAATGGTGCTTTAATGCATTCTCTACTCACGGTACTCCAGTATTTGATAACGACTTGCGTACACAAATGCCAGAAGCTGGTACTCACGGTTTAAATAAAGATGGTTCTTATAATAACACATTGACTACTGAAGACTTCTTGGATTTGGTATTAGCTTTGATGGCAAATGATAAGACACCAACAGATGTAATTATGCATCCATTGACTTGGGTTGTATTTGCTCGTAACTCCATGATTGGTAACGGGTTGACTTATGGTGCATTGGGTGGTTCTCAAGTTCATCCTTGGGGTGCTACACAAGGTACTCCTGGTTTTGCAGGTTTGTCTGCTGACCAAGGTCCTCAAAAATTCATTATGAATCCTGGCCAAGTACAAGGTCGTCTTCCAATGCCTATTTCTGTATCTTTCTCCCCATTTGTACGTTTCGATAAAGTTAATAAAAAATTCGATATGTACTGCATCGACCGTAGCTCCGTTGGTGTTATCGCAGAAAAAGAAGCATTGTCTACAGATAACTGGACTGACCCAGAACGCGACATTCGTTTGTTGAAATGTAAAGAACGTTATGGTGTTGGTATCCTCGACAATGGTCGTGGTATTACAGTAGCTCGTAACATCGCAGTTGCACCTACTTATCCAGAACCTCCAACAGTTACATTGACAAATACATTGTCCGCAGCAACTGTAAATTCTTTAAATAATAAGAATTAATTCATAGTTAAAAAACTAGGGCGGCATTAGCCGCCCTATATTTTTTATAAAAACAAAGGAGAAACTTATGTCTCAAATCGCAGTAGTTCGCTTGGCACCTGGTCAAGCTGGTTATTATGATGAATTATCTGGCATTTATTTAACAGCTGGTAAACCTGTAGCTGGTATTCCATCTGGTACAAATTGTGCTCAACTTCGTCGTTCTGTACGTATGGGTACTATTATTTTACAAAGTGGCACTCTTGGCGGTGATATTCCTGAAGTTCGTATTATGGAACATGAAGGTACATATTATTTAGTTCCTAACACAGAAGAAGTAAATAAACCTGTATATGGTAATGCTACTGATATGACAGAAACAAATGAATCAGATGAAGTATCTGGTCCAACTGATGAAGAATTGTTAGCAGCTGATGCTGAAAATGGCGAAGCTGAAGAAAACAAAGAGCCAGAAGATACACGTGATTTAACTTGTGAAATTAATGCAGACCAATCTACTGATGCTAAAAAAGCAATTATTGCTTATAAAGTCGGCACAGATGTAACTGGTTTATATTATGTAATTGGTGAAGAAGGCGAAAAAGTAGAAGTTAAAAAATTCACTACGCGTTCTAAAAAACGTGATGGTGTATTTGAAATTCCTGCCACAGCTGAAATGCAAATCGTTAATATCTTCATTAATGAATTAGAAGAATCTGTACAAGCAGTTATCGTTAATCCAGTAACTGAATAATTTATAAAGGAAATAACCTATGGCAGAAATGAAATTTTCTGTTTTAGCGGTTGTACCTAGTCTACAAGACCAATCTATTTTTATTAAATGTAGTATGGATATAGAAGAAAGTTCTGTTGACAACAATAATATATATGTTTTAAATAACAAAACGAAACATATCGCACCAGTTAATGTCATTGTCGATAGAAATATCATTCAACTACAATTTAGAGAATGGGTTATCCCTGGAGATGAATACTTAGTTATTACTGATACAGGGATTGAATCCATTACAGAAGTAAAACTAGATTTAGCTATGATGCGACGCGTTACTTTTAAAAGTGATGTTGTGTCTGAAGTAGAAATTACTTCACCTGCTAACTTTGAAGCTTGTGAAGGTACCATTGAATTAAAATGGAAAGAAATTAGCAAAAAGAAATTTGAAAAAGCTTTTTATTTAGAAGTCGCATCTGATAATAATTTCTATAATATCTTATATAGAATTTATATAGATGAGGATAAATATAAAGCCGAAGGTGAACATGAATATAGACTATTATTAAAAGAAGTAACTAATAATGGTCAATATTATATTCGCATGCGGGCACAAAGAGAATTAAATGCTCTTAATTATGGTAATTGGTCACAAAAAATTACATTTACTAAAAAAGGATTAGTAGAAGAAACTCCTCAAACTGATTCTCTAAAAGATACAGATGTAACACCCGAAGTAGTTGGCAATGCTATTGAATTTGTCGATAGAGTAAAACCAACTAAAAAAGAAATTATATCTGATGGTATATCTTATAATTTAGAATATGAAAGATATGCTGACCCATTACCTGATTACTTTTCTATTGAATTTCCATATGATGTAGATATCTCTGATATTAAAGTTAAAATTGTAAGGGAGGATATTTAATGGCAAAAGAAAAAATCGTCGCCGAAATTAAATACGAAGACGATACAAAAAATGTTGTTATGATTTCTCCTAAAGAATTATTAGCTAATTCAGATTATACATTTACTATATCTGGAGTACGAAATAAAAATGGAGAATTATTAGAAAAGAAAAATTTTACAATACGCACAGAATATAAACCTATGTATTGTACATTAACATCTCTAAAAATGATTACGGATGCTTATGAAATTCCAGATGATAATATGCGTTCTTATATTAGAGATGCCTCTAAATATGCAGACTATATCATTTCACAAACTAAATCAAAAATTAAAACAGATAGTTTTGCTGTAGAAAATTTTGTTAAAACAAAAGCCACCTATGACTGCTTAATGCGTATGATTATGAGTACAGGTTTTGATAAAGATAACAGATATAAACTTGATGTAATTGAATATGAACATGAAAAAGATTTAGATGCATTAAGAGGACTTCTTGATGACTTAGCTAAACAAATTAAAGTTTGGGAAGATGCTGTTCGTGGCTACTGGCCAGAAGGACGTGCTAAACCTAAAGTTACTCGTATTGGTATTAAATCTTCTTCCAATACAGACGTTGCGTGGACTACTACAGAATCGCTTTTACAAGATATTGCTCGTAGCGTTCCTCAATGGAGTTAGATAAATGAAACCACTAAATTGTAATCATTGGTTTGACCCTCATATCAGGAAAGTTATTGATTTGTGGTCTCACCCAGTTTGGTTCATATCTAAAAAAGAAGAACAATGTCATTGTTTAAATGACGTTAGTAAACAACCAAACCCTGATTGCCCTACTTGTTTAGGACTCGGAAATAAATTACGCTTTACGCGTGAATATGCAGCTAATTTAAATTTAGCAGCTTCAATTCGTGCGACTGGTATTGGTATCGCAGAAAAAAATATCATGAATGTATATTATACTAAAAATAATAAAGACATCGATATTGATATTAAACCAGGAGACATTGTATATGATGCAACAGAATTAGACCAAGTGTCTGATGTATATTACGAACGGTCTGATGACAATGATATTGTATACTGGCGAATTGAAACAGCTCCTATTAAGAGCAACAGAAATAAATTGTTCAAACAAATCCGTGATACATTAAAGAAAGCAGGTTACAAAGATGAGCGATATACAACAAGAGACTCTCACATTTGATAAACACAATAACTTGCTTATTGTATCTAACGGTGCAACTAATTATGCTTTAAAAGAAATTCGGCATATAACTTCTTTTAAAGATATGATTAAATTATACGGTGAATCTAAATTAAGTGAAGCCTATGCATTAGCAACAGATATAGGTGTTGAATCTATATTTGTTGCTAATATACAAACAAAAGATGATTTTATTGACGTGGCAAAAATTGCCGCTGAATATGATTTCGCTTTTATTGTATGCCCTAACGTATTAATAGAAGATACTTTTATTGATAGTAATGACGCATCTTATAAACATAATTACTTAGCTTATACATTAGGAAATATTGGTTTAAGTAAAAAATCAACTTTTATTGCTACAAATAAACACGCTTCTTTATTTGAAACAATAGATGATTTTAATAATTATATGAATGACTCAGTTGATTTATTTACTAGATGTTGTTCAGAAAATGCTAACCTAGAAAATATAATTACAGTAGCTAATAATTTAATAGATAATGAAATGGCAGATGTCGTACTTGCATCCATGTTGGCTGTTACATCACCAGGAACATATCCAACATTTAATAATTTAGGACAAGCTATTTTTCATATAGATAGTTGGGATTATCCTCAATATTGTTATTTTAAATCTCATACAGTAAGAGAAACTACTATTGAAAATCTATTAAATTGTCGTCTTACTAGAGACACAGAAAAAATTGTAACAGTTTCTATGATTAAAAAATACATAGAACGAATTCTTGATTTTTCTGATTATATGGGTATGCAATATAACGAATATAAAAAACAAAAAATTCAAGAAAAGCTAGAACAATTTTTAGATTCAATAAAAGATATTTTAATTAAAGAATGGGCTATTGTTTCGATTAACGTATATAAAAACGGTAAAGGGACAATCGTTATTGTTGTTAATTTTGAAATTGTACCTATCAATACTATGGAAAAAATATTTATTTCTAAGGAGGTAGAAGTATAATGAAAGATTTACAACAACTACTTGATGAACGTATGGAACGAGAAGATTATGTTCCATTAAATAAAGTTCATTCAAGTACTATTCACAGAAAAGAAACAACTGTAGATATAGAAAACGATAAATTAGGAGTTCGTAATGAATCTGCTATGGGCAAAGATTTATCTCCTAAGATACATAAACAACAAGCAGATAAAAATTGCGACTTAGATGATTTATTCGCTATGATTAATAAACTCGTAACAAAAGCTCTAAAAAGTGATAACGTTGAATTTAATCCTGATGAAGGAGCTCGCTTTATCGTAGACCAGCAAGTTGCAGTTAATCATCCAATTATTCAATTTGATGTGATTAGTTACGAACCAAAATTTGAATTAAAACCAAGATTATTAAATGAATTCATGGAAGAATCCGACGATAAAAATGAAAAATGGAGACGTCATGGACAAGTATATTCGCAAAGATTTAAAAGTGTTATACAATTTAATATAATTGGTAGTGACTATATAACAGCAAATAAGGTAATGAGAGATTTTGAAGAGTTAATGTTCAGGTACGCTGGCTACTTTAAGCAACAAGGCGTAGCTGAAATATATTTTAAATCTCGTTTTTCTGATAAAAACTACGATTATTATCGTCAAAATCTATCAGTACGCAACCTTCAATATTATGTTGAAATAGAAAGAAATTATGTAAGTTACGATACAGATATTTCTGGAGTATTGATTTAAAAGAAACACGTTAAATTATTATTAATAATAAATTAAATAGGAGGCTTATTTAAATGAGCATGACCTTATTCAACGAAGAACTCGGTAAATTACCTGGTGTCATTACACAAGTTGAACAAGACTATTCCACAGGTTTTGACCAATCCGCTTTCAGGACAACTGATTCTGTATTAATCGTTGGTACAGCTTTCAATGGTCCTGTTGGCACTCCAACTCCAGTATATTCTATGGAACACGCTCGTTATATCTTTGGCGAGCCATACCAATCCGAAACTTTAAAAGAAGCTTCCTTGGTAGCTGGTATTCAAGATGCTTGGAACCGCGGTTGTCGTACAATCTATGGTGTACGTATCGGCGGTAAAAATATTTCTAAGACATTTGATTTTGCAGTAGATTCTGATTTCAAACTTCAATTGTCTTCTCAATTCCCATCTAACATTGCGAAAGATTGCTATGTATTATTTGATGCTACAAATGGCGACGAAAAAATCACTTTCTATAAACCAGCTTCTCGTGCCACTATCGTTGAAAAACAACGTGGTGTTGTTGAATCTGGCGAAATGATGATTAAAAATGAATTGCGTTTGAATCAAGATTATAGCATTACATCTAATTCTCGTCTTGTAGATTTAATTGATTTGTTTAACCGTTACATCTTCAACAATGTATTGAATTTTACAATCATTGATAAGGAAGGTAACGATGTAACACATTCTGCTGAAGCAAACCATCTTAAAGTTGGTTCTATGCTTTCTGGTTTGTATACAATTGGTCGTGACGAATCTTTATGTGACCGTCGCACTACATTAACATTCCATGTAACAAAAAGCGAAAAAAACTTGCCTTATAAAGTGGCAGAACCTTACTTCCGTCGTTTGAAATATAACACAGATGTAAGTAAACCATATCCTATCGTATTCCCTACTAATGACCCTAAAGCGTTCCGTGCCGCATTGCGTGATGTACAAGTAACAACTAAAGGTTGGGAATTCTTGGAAACTTACGGTGCTATTGACCGTGCATTCAAACCAGATGCTTTTGATTATGAAGAAACAGATTTGTCTAAATTTGAAATCTATAAACGTTTAGGTTCTGGTTATGCAATTACAGCTCGTGCAGAACAACGTAAAAATTCCGCTGGTCAAGAAATTACTCCTCGTATTATCGAATCTCCAGTAGAAGATAAAGCTCGCACAGTATCTATTAAAGAAGGTATCTATTCTGTATTGGAAGATTCCGAAATTAAATATCGTGCTATTGTTTGTGCATTTGCTGATGACACAATTAAAGGCAAATTGCCTCGTGCATCTGAATTCAAAAAAGCTTCTCCTTTAGAATTCAGCATCATGGATAAACTTATCACAGTCACTCCAATCGTTGACCAAAAAGACTTTACTAAAGCTAAAAAATATTCCGTAACTTTGGAAAAAGTAGAACAAAATATGATTACAGATATCGATGCTATCGCAGCAGAAGAAATCTATGATGTATACCCTGCTTATTCTTTGGGTTATGATGAAACTCGTAAAGCTGTTAAAAATGGCGTTTATAAAGCTGGCTCTGTAGTATTTGATACTAACTCTAATAAACTTGCTCGTTTAACAGAAAATGGTTTGGAATATTTAGACACTGTTCAACATTGTGCAGCTAACTATGATACAAATGCTATTACAGGTTCCGCTTTCGTTGGTCGTATCATCGTTGTTAATGACCAATTGAAACAAGCAAAACCATCTGCTTCTAATGCTAAAAAATATGTATTCGAAGATATGACAGATGTTACTGGTACAACTATGGACACTAAAGATTATGCATTAGTAAATAATCTTGATACTATTTTCTTGTGCAAAATCAATGGTGCTAAATTGATTCCAGTTGGTGACCTAGATTCTTTATATCGTCCAGATGAAGATGAACAAGCAGTATCTGCTTATGTAGAATCTTCTGAATTTAACGATGTAAACCGTGTAGTGATTAACTCTGGTATTTTTAACCACATGACATTGGAAGAATTTGTTGAAGAATTAAATAAATTAAATTGCTTACGCAATGTATTTACTTTCGGCATTTCTGAAGATGGTGCTCTTGTAAAAGACGACATGGTAGCAGAAATTCTTAATTTGAACCCAGCAAGCCCAACAGAAGAAAAAGCTCTTGGTACTTGCGGTGCAAATAAAGAAGTTGGCTATGATTACACTATGCGTATTCCATTCCGTACAACTGATAACTTTACTCGTCAATTAGCACAACATTGTACTTATACTGAATTAAAAACAACTCCAACTCATGGCGTAATTGGTACAAAACGTATGGCATCTACATCTCTTGATAAAATCAGTATGATGGTAGATAAGTTGATTGCTACTAACTTCGACTTGTATGCTAAAAATGCAGTAGGTCGTAACATGCTTGACCGCAATAACTTGCCATATAATATTGGCCGTAACGTATCTGTAGTTGTTGCCCAATCTGCTTTGCCTATCGACAACGCTTCTTATACTTATGTTTCTAATAACGTAGGTGCATACGCTGGTTTCGTTTCTACATTAGACCTTGACCAATCCTCTACTATGCAAGCTATTAATGTGAATAACCTTGAATATGCTTTGTCTAAATCTCAATTGTCTCGTTTGACATCTGCTGGTTTCGTAACAATGCGTAATTCTTTCACAAAAGGCATCGTAGTAACTGATGGCGTAACGATGGCTAATGCAGATTCCATTTATCGTCGTTTGTCTTGCTCTCGTGTTGTAGGTGCTGTAGAAGACTTGATTCGTCAAGCAGCTGAACCATTCATTGGTAAACAAAATCATACAGCTAACCGTAACGCATTAAAAACTGCTATTAAATCTAAACTCGATAAAATTACTGGTACATTAATCGAAAAATATGACTTCGTTATGAACAATGACCCTAAATTGCTCAAAATGTCTGTTATCGAAATCGATTACCAAATCGTACCTGTATACGAAATTCGTGAAATCCGTAACACTATTAAAATGGTTGATTCCATCGATAGTGCAGGTTCTGATAAATAATAGTAATAAAATAAATAGATATAAAGAGGCATAATTATTATGCCTCTCCTATCTAACATTTTTAAATTAGTACGACAAGGAGTACATAAATAATGGCAAGAACAATTGCAACAGAATATACTCATACATATACTTCTTTCAGCGGGTGCGACATAGTTTGCACATTTGGTACTGCTGTCATCGGCGAGCTTCAAGCAATCAGCTACTCCGTTACAAGGGTTTAGTCAATATGTAATAGCTTATCTACATATTTACAACAATATGCCCCGTGGTTAAAGAAATTTAGCCAGGACACCTACTGAAAACCAGTAACTCCTCAAGAGCCTTATCACTACAATATGAGATAGAATCAGAAACTCATATGAATGTGAAGAAATTCAGAAACAACGATAAGGATGTCTCATGGCGAAAGTCTAAAAGATATTAACAAGGGATGTTTGGTCGCCAAGCTTAGAAATAAGAAGGTCAAACGACTATCGGTTGAAAAACCGTTAGGAGCGAGTGCTCCGAAGTGGTAGGCCCCTAACACATTATGGTGAGGGTGAAGAAATAGTCTCCTCTCTAGATTGAAACCTAGAGCGTTTATATATTATAATTTTATATATAAACGAATATGGCAGTAACGAGCTATATTAAAGATAAAGGAAAAAGCTCCAATTTATACTATGGGTAGCGCTGAACTTCGCTCTGTAAGTCGCGGCAAACGCGGGATTGCTGGCAGTTTAGTATTTACAGTATTTGACCGTGATGCACTTATCGAAGGTTTGAAAGAACATATCCAACAACAACAAACATTCCACCGTCTTGGTGCTCATAAAAACATGGAAGCTATGACTATTGAAGAATGGGATAGCCAAATGACTGATATGGCATTGGAAGGTGTAAGTGGTGCCACTGCAACATCTGCAAACAAAATTACTAATAATGTTGTTGAATCTCAACAACCAGAATACGAAGATGAAATTCCTCCATTCGATATCACTATTTCTTTCGCAAATGAATATGGTCAAAAAGCGACTGTAGTTATTTACGGCGTAGAAATTTTGAATGAATCTAATGGATTCTCTATCGATGATGTTTCCTCTGAAAAAGCTTGTACATTCATCGCTCGCCGTGTAGAATATATGCGTGCAGTAAAAGATGATGCTACAAGTGCAACTGGTGCATCTAAATAATAACTAAATATAAAGTAATAAAAAAGGTTGAAGTAAAATTCGACCTTTTTTATTTTTATGTTACACAAAAAGGAAAAAATAAAATATGCCAAATGAAGCAAGAACAATAGCTACAAAATATGTAGATACGTACACAAGCTTCTCTGGAACGGATATGGTATGTATTTTTGAATTGCCTCTCAGTGGTGGGAATGCCGTTACTGGAGTGGTTGGTTCAGTTAAAACAATTTCATATTCGGTACATAATGAAAAATCGCCAGTTCGTATTCTCGGTAATATGAATGCTATTGCTTATGTATATGATAATAGAACAATAGCTGGCTCATTAGTATTTCAAGTATTCGATAAACATTGGATGTTGAAATTACTTGAAAAATGGTTAGAAAAAGAAGGTAAAGGTAAAGTTCATGCATTAAGTGATGAATTGCCTCCAATTAATATTACGATAGCTATGGCTAATGAATACGGAGACAAAGCACGGTTAGCACTGTATGGAGTTACATTCGTAAATGAAGGACAGGTTATGTCCATCGAAGATTTCTATACAGAAAATACATATGAATTTTTTGCCTTAGATATAGATTATTTAAATCAAGAAGGATATTCATTAGGTTCTGGATATTCTAAATTAGATACTCTTGAAGAAGAAACAACAAGAACGACTAATTCAAATATTATAGATAGACCATACAAAATATTGACTGCTCAAGAAAATGATAATGAAAAAGAAAAGCCAATAGAGGATTCATTAGAAGAAATTGTATGGGATGAAGATGAGAAAAAAGGTTCTTGGTGGAACTTAAAAACAAAACGAATTACTGGTATTGCGGCTGGTCTAGCTGGTTTAATTGCATTACTAAAACATCATAAGAAAAAGCCAAAAATAAAAAAAGAAGAACCTGTACAAGAAAATCAAAAACAAGAACAAAATAAATGGGATAAATTTGATATTCCAGATGCTAATAATACTGATTGGTGGCAACAACAACAAATCAATTTTGGTAAACCAGATATTGTTAATCAAGCTAAAAAAGAACAAGAAAAATCTAATGAACAGAAAATAGCAATTAACAAAATTGTTTGCAAAAAACAATATCAAAAAGCATATGATGCTTATATTAGAGCTGGTAAATTTGATGACGATAACTTCCAAAAAGTATTACATGAATGTTGTAAAATTAAATGGGGCGACTTTAAAATAGCTACTGCTAAAGAACAAGAAGAAGCTCAAAAAGAAGTCATCGCATGGATTGAATCAGAAGAGAAGAAAAAGAATAAAATTAAGAATAAAGAAGTTTTAACTCCTGATTTTTTAACAAAAGAAACTTCTGAAACTAATACAGAAGATATTATTTTTAAAGAAGACGTAAAAGAAGAAAATAAAAACAAAGCTATTTCTTTTTTGCCTATTAGTAAACAAATCCCAGTTAACTATCCTAATATTTACAAATATGCTATTAATGAAACTGTATTGGCTTTGCTTAATGATAGAGTATTAAGTAAAGATAAAGCAGAAGCTATTCTTAGCCAAGAAAAACAAAATATTAATTCATATATGATTGATGCTGCAAATGATATGCGAGCACTACTTCAAAATAAAAATAAAATTAATACCTTATATCCATTAACATTTATTAGACAATTGCCTGACGGTGTTCTTATTAAAAATAATGAATTTAATAATGGATACACAACTATTAAATATTATGATGCTGTACACCCAGAAGATGAATTTAGTATTGAAACAGAATCTGATACAATAGAAATTCATAATCTATTAAATCCAGGATTATATATTTTTTACGCAGAAGATAAAAATAATCAAACAACAGCAGAATGTGCTACTTATATTATGTTAGCCTCTACTATGTTTTTTATTGAGCAATTAAAAAAATATATTCATAATGTTTCTGAGCTTGATAATTTCACAATAGAAAATTCTGATACATTAATTAAACCCAATCTATATAAAACAGAAAGTTTAGTTAATTTATATAAAAATATTAAAGATATTACAGAAGAAGAAAAACAATCATATTATTATATAATTTCTAATGCAGAACGATATGAAAATATCCAAACTATTAACATGAATCATGCGTTAGAAGATACGTCTATTATTTATAATAAAAATAAAATTCTAATTACTGTTCCACTAAATATCACTCATATAGATATTATTGATAAAACAACTCATACAATAGTTGAACATAAAATTAAAGAACAAATATTAGAATTAAAATGTAAAGAAAATACTTTATACTATATAGATTTATATAATAATGAAAATTTCTTAGGTAGATTATTACATTATCAATTTGATAATGAAACAATATCTAAAAATAAATCAGAGACATTTGATAATACTAATCTAGTAACAGACTCGGCATTTCCTACCTATGGCATTAGTTTATCCGATTCTGACAAACAAAGTATTTTATATGAAAGAAAATATGAAGTAAAAAATACAATTGTGCCAAGAGTGTTGGCAGAAGAAGGTATTATCAATAAAACTGTTGCGATTGAAATCCAAAACTTTAATATATTACAAAACTTAGATAAAACAGTATATCTAGTCGGCAAAGAATATGATTCTATTAATAATAATTTATTTAATAGAGCCATTCCAGTTACTAGCTCTCATATGATTTATAATCTATATGAAAATAATTTAATGGGAGACGTAGTATTTTATATTGCTGATGAACATGGTATAATACTATCTGACTTTACTAAATATAGTGAAGACGAAAATCAATATGATTATGAATATAATAAATCTATGTTAGAAATAGAAGAATATGTTCACAGTCTGCTCAATAAAATAAACGATTTTGAATCGTATCAAGAAGCAAAAATGTTAATTCAGGATGAACTTGAAGAAGAGAAACAATATGCTTTTCCATCTGTAGACAAATGCTTTAAGAATATATTAAATAGAATTATTCATACGAACACAATTATCGTTAACAAAAATAAGTTATTATATATTGTATTAACTCATTATTTCGCTAACTTTGATTACGCCTATGATTTATTTAATAGTTTAACTATTAATATTAATAATTATAATAAATCAGTAGATATTCCTAAAGGCAATCATAATTACGAAATTGTACAATTAGGTTTTAATGTTGGTTCAAGTAGTTTTACTACATCAACATATAAAGCATCTAAAGATTATGCAGTACGATTGCGTTACGATGAATATGACTACAATTTATATTATTGTGTCGATACAGAAACGTATAAAAAATCAGGTTTTATATTTTTTGGTAATATAAAAAATGATTTATTCAGGGCATCTAATTTATATGATATTAAGGAGACATAATCGTGAAACCAACAGAAAATAAATATTATCCTGCATACGATATGTCTAAATATGTTAGACAAGGGTCAATTATTAAAACTGATATTCAACAGTTAGATAAAACTCCCGTCTATATTCCTTATAATGTATCGTATAAAAAAACTAGAAGTTCTAGTTCACAAGTTACAGAAGGTTCAGCATATTTAAAACGATACTATTCCAGTATTGATGCAGAGATATATTTTAATAATGAATATGTTGAAGACATATCTGGTATAAATTGGATAGTTGACCAACCAACAGCAAATGCATATGGATATAATTCATATACTGTCGATGAATTTATGATTGGTAATCGCTTAATCACTGGTGAATTTGCCATTCGTTTTACATCCCCTAATTATTTATTTCAAATACTAGATGCTGCTAGAAAATCTAATCGACCATTGATTGAATCACAAAAAACAATTACATTACCTACTCATGAACGTAATACATGGCAAGATAATGTAATTACTAATAATACAGATAATGGTGACATCGGCGAATATAGAGCTGATAAATTTTCATACTTATGGAAACCAACATTTGACATAGATGTTGTGTTCGGACAAAAAAGTCCAGCAGGTGATACTGTACATATAGTTATTGAAGATGTTAAAATAATAAAAGCGAATCACGGAGTTAGTGTAGATAATATTAAAGGTGCACCTGTGACTGAAGTATATTCATTTGTCGCTAAAGATATTAGATATATTAAATAATTTTACAAAGGAGAATTAGTTATAATGGCTAATAATAAAATTTCTAAAGAACAAATCGAAAAATGGAAGGAAGAATTTAAACATGTATACCGCGTTACATTGGATGGCGATGATATCGTATTTCGTCGCTTAAAACGTTCTGAATATATTGCTATCTTAAAAGAATCTGGTACAGCAAACACTGCTGATGCTGATGATTTACAAGATAAAAGTTTTGAACGTCAAGAAGCTATTCTTAGACATACTATTGTCTTCCCAAAAGATGTAGACACTTTAATTGAAGAAAGTGCTGGTCTTTCTACAGTATTAGCTGATGAAATTTTAGCAAAATCTGGTTTCGTTAACGTATACACAGAGGAGCTTTAATATTTATGGCTGATTCTAAAACTAAAGATTCAGCCCAAGAAATAAATATAGAGGAACTCGTTGCGAAATATGTAGACCAATATGAAAATATTATTGCGTCTAAAATTGACAACGAGTTCTTTTTGTATAGAGTTCTTGGTAGAGCTGAATATAAAGCAATTTATGAAGATGAACAATTTACTCAATTAGAAAAAGAAAATTTAGTTGTTCAAACTTGTTTAATATATCCAGAACACTATGATTTAGATGATTGTCCTGCTGGTACTCCTACACAATTATGTAAAGAAATATTAGAAGCATCTTTGATTACAGACAAAGAAACTTTATGTGAAATATTAGACGCCGAACGATTAAACTTTTTAAGCGATGAAAATAATATTTTAAATTGTATGATTTTATCAGCATTTCCTTCTTTCGATTTAGAAGAAGTAGAAAATTGGCCTATGGAAAAAGCTATTAAATATTACACTAGGGCCGAATGGATACTTTCTAATTTACAAGGAATTAAAATAGAAAAATATAATGAATTCTTAGAAAAATTAGCATTAGAACAACAAGCTAAAGAACGAGAAGAATTAAAAAAACATAAAGAAGAGCTTGAACAAGAATCACAAACAACAATTCGTGGTGGAGATAAGAAAAATAAATTAACTCCAGATAAATTAAAAGAACGTGAAGAATTTTTGAAGAAATTCCCAGAATTCGCTAATGATAATGTATTAGCGAACGGCATTGATGGATTAGAACAAAGTGATGTAGACACTATGTCTCCAGCATTACGCCCTGGGTATTAATAGGAAATACATATGGGATACTTTGAAGATTTAGGTAAAATACAAGAATTACAAAAGAAACGAACAAGAGAAGAACAAGCTAATGAATGGAAATCAAAAGCATTAACTACATTAGGTGTTGGTGCCGCAACTGTTCTTGCGTTTAAAGGTGGCAAACACTTATTGCAAAATTCTGTTAGAGCAGCGAATATTGCTAATAAAATTGTTGCTGGTCGTGCAGCTATTAGAAATAACATTGCATCTAAAGCAATAGACGATTTAACAGCAGGAGATTTTGCTGTAAGATATAGTGCTTTTAAAAAAGGTTTCAATAATACTTCTCAAAGAGTAGGCATTCATAGTGCTGGTGACAATACCGTGCTTCATAAAATAGCACAAGCATCAGTATTAAGAAAAACAGCTTCGCAAGATGCACAAATTAATTTTGGTGCAAAAGCAGTTCATGATTCAGCAGATGCAGTGTTAGATAGATATACTCATCTTGAAAAAAATCAATTTAATCAAGTTAATAATTTAATCAGAACTCATAGACTTGCTACTAGACCAAAAGATGAAGAAAAAGAATTCTTAGATGAGTTAAAAAAACATAAACTCACTGAAGAACAACATAAAATTATGGTAGAAGCTAGAAGCGAATACCTAAAAAGAGTCAATGATGAATCTTATAAAAATAAACAAGTAAGTGCTTTAATTAAGCAACAAAATGAAAAAGCAAAACTATTAAGTAGTACAACTCAATTAAATAGCAGATTTGGCACAGCTAAAAAAGGCGATATATCTGTAGGTGATGTTCTTGCTCACCCAGAAAAATTTGATAATCTTAATTATGCAGTTAAAACTGCTGAAAATGAATTAGGTAATCCTATTTACCAAAATGTTAATCTAATCGATGAAATGAATAAACATCTACAAACATTGCCAGAGGCGGAACGAAAAGCCTTATTATCAATGAATATCTCTCATGATATTAAAGTTGATAAATACGGTGGTGTTTATTCTAAAGCTGGATTAAATCAATTAGGTTATGAAGTAGGTAATTTTGTAGCAGATTCTCTTCCTGGTAAAATACTTAATGTCCGTGGCTTAATGGAACAAAGTATTGGCAAAGGCATTGATTTTACTGTTAAAGCTGGTACATTATCGCCAGGCATGGAATATTTTGCTGGTGGTAGCAAAACAGGTCATTTAAAACACGACATTGAATATATTAATGGCAAAGCATATGTAGCTAATGATAACGGCGAATTAATTTATAATGCAGATTTAACTAATAATTATAAAGTTATTTCTAACCGATATGGCCGTGAAATGAATGTGTTTCAAGCTATGTCAGGCAATACATTAAGTAAAGAATCTGATAACATTCTTGGACGAACATTTGATTTTGGTCAAGATAAAGAAAACATAAAAGACCCGTTTGAGTTTTTTAAAAGCAAATTTACTACTCAAGGCAATGAAAACTATATAAAAAATCAAACTGCTTATGTATTAAATAGTAACAATGTAGAAGAAGCTCCAGAAACGTATTTTGAAAAAGCAGATGAACTCAGAAAATATTTAAAAGAGCATACTGAGTCGCAATTCTCTTTACAAGATAAAGAATATTTAGCAGCTACTGGTAATTCTAATATTAATAAATTATTAGATATAGATAGAATACAAAATGTAAATGAAAAACGTGAAGCATTACATGCATTAAGTATTGAACTTGGTAATAACCCAGATGCTTATAATCCTATCGCCGAAGACATTATGCAAGTTATGGGCAATAATAAAATGGCCTATAATTATTCTGGACGTAAAGCTACCGTTAGTACAGCCAATGTAACTCTTAATACTCGTGATTGGCTAGATGCAGAAAAAACAGTCGGCTCTAATGAATTTAATAATTTATCTGAAAAAGTTAATCAATTAATCACTCACGAATTAAAAGAAAATAATTTACTGACTAAAGATTTTACAAGTAAATTATCTGAAAATGCTCAGGACATTATTGCCTATAGTTCTATTGAAAATGCCATTAAAAGTAACGACTCTGTATTAAATAAAGCATTTTCTGTAGATGAAATATTAAACTCTGAAGATTATAGTCAAATTGGTCAATATGCACAACGAGTTGTAGATAAATATTCTTCTCGACTCGATGAAGTACATGAACCTAAATACCATATTATGACTGACAGAGAAAATCCATATGGTTTTATGCGTAAAGCATGGACACCTGTAAATATCGCAAAAGATATTATACACGGTGATTTAAGTGGAGCTAAAACATCATTAATCAAAAACTTCACTCAGTTTAATGCTGGTAGAGATAATATGTATGAAGTAACAGCAGCAAGCCAAGGTGCATATTATATGTTACATCGTCTTAATGAAGTCGGCGAATATTTTGGTTTAGGATTATCTTCTCAATCTGCTAGTAATGCAGGCAGTTTATTAAAAGGCATTGCTTTAAAACGTATTCTCCCTGGTGTTATTGCCTATAATCAATTGGAATATTTTGACGACGAAGTAGAAGACCATACTGGACTCGCTCCATCAGCAGCATTTGCATCTGGTTTAGCTAATATAGATGTGAATGCTAGACGTGTTATGGATACTACAGGTGCAACCGATTTTTTAAAAAAACAATATGAAATCAATCCAATTATGCGATATTGGGGCGATGGCGGTACATTTTATAACGCAGATGAATTAACTGATTATTATGCTAATGGATATACTGCTGTTCGTAATGCACCTTGGTGGACTTTTGGTGGTGTCAATGAAGCTCGTGGTGGAGCTATTAATTATTGGGCTCCCACATTTACTAGACGAATGGCTTCAGATTATTATGATAAATCACTATATGGTTCTAATGATAATAAATGGGCCCATTCATTAATGCCTACATTAACACATCCATTTTCTACTTTAAATTATTTAGCTGACCCTTATTGGCTAGAAGAAATGCACAAAGATGATAGACCATATCCTGTATCTGGTAAATTATTCGCAGACGGCACTCCTTGGGGAGCTATATTAAATCCTACGATTGGTGAAATTATTAAACCAGTTAAGGAAATGCAACCAGATAGATTACGAAATGGTATGGATTTAAAAGCATTAATATATGCTAAATTAAAAGCAGAAGATGCTGATGATAGTCAAAAATCTGTACTCGTTACCAAAACTGGTGGTGCAGAAATTATGCGTCAAGTTAAATATTCTAAGGCAGATAGAAATACAAAAATAACATCGTATAATATCCAAAATGGCGAACTTATGAATGTCTACACAGATGTTCATAAAACTATGAGTCAAGCGAATAGTGGTCCATTAGTTAAAATGTATACGAATGCCAAAGAGCAAATTAAAGCTAAAGATTATGAAGAACAAGTATTACAAAATAATGCTATTGTCACTGGTGATAGAAGTACACTAGGTGTTCAGGTACAAAATCAAAAAACCAAATTAGACCCATTGGCTTGGTATGATGAAATGAAAATGGAGACTATGGCTTCTTCTAATAAAGGACTTATTAATAGTTTAAAAAGCCAATTTGCAGATATTGCATCAGATATCGTTACGAAACGAACTGGTGTAGATAGAATTACTCGTATCCAAAATAAAGCTAAAGAAATAGATGCTAGAACTAAATCATTAAATGCAGACGACATGGATGATGATAAATTCGATGCATCTGAAGGTGTACTCGTTAAAGATAAATTAAGAAATTATTCTCCGTCAAAATCTCTCGATTTATTAAATGACCCTGACCAAATTAATGATTTAATTAACGCTAAAAAAGGTGATGAACTCGTACAAGATTTAGCAAAATCAACTCGACTTATCACTGGTATTTATGGTTATATGGCTGGTGCTACATTAGACTTTGGCTCTGACTATGCACAACGCATTGCTACTTCTCAAAATATGGAATCTTTTTCAAGAAGATTTTGGGACGAAAACTTAGGTGGTTTTGGCGGCAATACAATGGAAATCATTCGTCGTTTTATTCCAGATTTTAGACGACATAAAATGCTGAATCCATTAATGAATAATATGCCAGATTGGCTTCCAGATACATACAAATTTGGAGACCCTTTTAGTTCAATCGAACGCGGCGAAGCTAGATTACCTGGTGCAGGTTATGAAGCTCTAAATGAATTGCACAGTGACATATACGGTAGACATATTTGCCGTATTAAAAATGTACGAATTGACGGGAAACTCCTTAGAGCTTAATCTACTAACTATACATAGCGATATAGTATAGGGCGAGAATAATTACCTCGGCATAGTAAAAAAGATTAAGATTGGACAATCCGCAACCAAGCATCTTCGGTGACGAAGATGAAGGCTCAGAGACTATTGAAAGTATCTTTATGAGATATAAGTAAAATTTTTTCATAATAATTATGGAAAAATGGTGTACATTTTATTTTTGTTGGTTTATAATAATCATATAAAACAAAATACAGAAAGGATATGATTATTATAAAAAATAATATATATAAAAATAAAGATTGGCTAATGAAAGAATATTCTTTACATGGCTCAAGTACAATTGCAAAAAAATGCAATGTAGACGATTCAACAATAATTTATTGGTTAAAGAAATTTAATATAAAAACAAGAACCAGAGGCGAATCATTGAGCATTACTGATTCAAGAAAAAATATAGCAGATAGAGATTATTTTAAAAATATTAATTCTGCACAGAAAGCTTACTGGTTAGGTTTTTTAATGGCAGATTGCACAATAATTAATAAAGGAAATGGAATTTATTATTTTTCTTTTGAATTATCAATTAAAGATAAAAATATAATTGAGCAATTTGCCAAAGACATAAAATTCCAAGGAAAAATTTATTATAATAAAAATAAAGCAAGGTTATTTATTAATGACACTTTATTTACAAAAAATTTAATAAAATATGGAATAATTGAAAATAGAACCAATAAAAAAATATTTCCAAACATAAAGGAAAAATATAATAAATACTTTATTCTTGGTTTTTTTGACGGCGATGGCTCCATTATGTTTTATGATAATAAACAAAGAATTCGTAGCCGCTTTCATATAGTTAGTTGCAATGAAGAAATATTAAAAAAAATTAAAGAAGAATTAAGTACAAAAGCAAATGTTATTTTTACAAAAAGTTCGTTACATAAAAAATATACTGGATGTGAAAAAGCATATGAATTAGAAACGTCAACATTATCAAATATTATGAAAATATATGATTATTTTTATTATAATGAAAATATTTTTTATATGAAAAGAAAATATGATAAATTTTTAGAACTAAAAAAACATTATGTAAAAAATCCAACAAATTTAAAAAGATATAGTCCGAACTTTATAGAGATATAAAGATTAACACAATTGAAATATGGTGCCTTTGATAGATTTAAAATATTAGCGGATATTGCTCCTAATTCTTCTGAATATAAAATATGGAAAGAAATAGCATCTAAAACTGTAACTGACCCTAAATTAAAAGAAGAAATGAAAGAAATTAAAGAACGTCGTGCCCAACAAGGTAAAAAACATGACTTCTATGATTATCAAGTATTAGGGAAAGATGTAGATTATCAAAATATAACTGTATCTGAAATTATGGGTTACGGACGGTTTAGGTCTGGTAATACTATTTATAAATTAGCTGGTATTAAAGTTAAAAGCAACGATAAAGAAACTATGCAAGAAGTATTAGGTAAATACTTGCATGTAGGCGATACTGTTACTATTGCTACTGATTCTAATGAAGCCTATCAAAAAAATAAAGATTCAGTACGGTCAACTAATGCAGCTGTATTTATTAATGGTGAATCTCTATCTTCTATGATGGAAGAAAATGGTGATGCTGAAAAACGTAAAGGTGATACATCAGCCGCAGCTTTATTTTCTCGTTTTGGGTTAGGTCAACGACTTATGGCTGGCATGTCTGAAATACTAGCTCATGCTGATATTCCTATCTTATCTGACCAATGGTTACGAGTACGAGACCCATATGAAGCATATCGTGCAGAAGAAGTATACGGTACTTCGTATCAATCATGGGAACATCCTATCGATACATTCTTAATGCCTGCTGTTGAACGTGCTATTCATGACAGAAGTTTAGTGAATACGATTGTTCAACGATACGGCAAACATTATATCGAAACACATAAAGGTAAAAATACAATATTAGGTCATGCTATGTTAATGACAAATCGGTCATATATAGCATCCGCAGCGATTCCTTATGTGTTAGGTAAACATGAATTAGCTCATAAAATGGGTTTAGTAGGTTCTAACTTAGCAGTTGCAGCTCATGTATTTACTGGTGGAAATAATTTTGCAGAACAAGCTTTTGAAGGCGGCGATTTAGGTTGGAAACTTGCTAAATTCTTTGGTGTTGAAAGTAAATATGGTAAAGCAGCTGGTGCAGTAGCTGGTACTATGTTTGCTTCTGCTATTCGTGTCATTCGTGGCAATGAAGAATGGAAACCTGAACGTACTAAAAAACGTTGGGCCATGGAAGATTATTTTGACCGACTAACATATTTAAAATACAAAGGACTTTATGAAGAAGCAGCTAAACGAGCTAAAGATGAAGAAGGTTTCGATGTAGAAAAATATGTTAAAGAATCAAAAGAAGCTGACGATAAAGCTAAAAAGAAGCAAGAATATTATCAATCACTTAAAGATAGATTAAAAAGAAACTCAAGAAATCAACCTCTACAAAAAGCATATTTAAAATTACTAAGTAAAGAAAAAAATGCAGTAGAAGAAAATAAAGTAATCCAAAATGTAGGACAATGGGGTAGAACAGCTATGCTATATCGCAAAGCTATGAACTCCACTATGTATGGGTTAAATGAAAATTCTTCTTGGGGCGAAATGGTGTCTGCTCTTCCACAAAATGATAGAGAATTCTTCATGGAATTTGTGAAAGAAAAAAACCCAGATAAACGACAAAAAATACTCGATACAGTTTCTCCTCAACTTAAAAAAGCTTTACAAATGGCTTGGAAAATGGATTTAGATGAAGAAGAAACAAATGAGGAATATTTTACTAAACATAAATTACCTGATTTTAAATGGGCAGGTTGGAGACCAGATGTAGATATGCAAGGTATCGAAGCTAAAACTATTAAAAATGAAGGTGCTACATTATCTGATTACGGTTTATATGAATCTACACTCGATACACCATCTGCTAATTTATTTGGTGATGACTTAAAATTTAGTAATTATTCTGAAAGTAAAAGTACAGTAGAAGATAATTTAAAATATATATTAAAGGGACAAGGATTGAAAGATGTTGATATTAAAGTATATGACGGCATCGGAGATAAAAGTACTATCGAAGCAAAAATAGATTCTTGGACAAAAGACAAAGATATGCAAAAGAAAATTAAAGACACTCTTAAAGCAGAAGAGTTAAAGAAAAATCCACCGACAAATTAATACAATAAAGAGCTAGACAAAAACATGTCTAGCTCTTATTATTTAAGGTAATATGTAAAATGAATAAAAACGAATTATATCTTCTGAGGATTTAATCATACATGGCTAAAAAAGATAATAACAATATTATCAATATGAATGCAATTCGTACTAAGCATATTACTAAAAGTATGCAAGACCATGTGTACGAAGCTATTGATATTTTAAATGACAAAAAAGATTCAAGTAAGAATCAGATTAAAACAAAAAAAATAACAAAAAAAATTAATGATGTACTCGCCACACAATCTTTCGTAAAAGGAATTAGTAATCCTGTTTATGGAATGAGAGACGGTTTAATATTCTCTCCTAAACAACCAAAAACATTCGGCGAAGAAACATTAAAAAATATGTTTGAATTAAATAAGGACAGAGGCGAACAAATTGCAAAAGCTGTCGCTTTCGGTCCAAGAAATACAAGCGTATCTGGTCCTATATTTAATTTAGATTATGCTGATGGTGCGTCTAGTACTGCATTACAACAAGCAAGTGCTTGGTCACGAATTAATAAAACTGGTAAAACTTTAATTTATGATACAGAAACATTACCATTAAATAGCCCATATGGATTACCAGAAACAGGTATTTTAACAGAATATGCTTCTGGTATAGCTAATGTAACTGGACTCAATACAGATAATCCATCACTAGATTTTGGTACGCACGGTCCACAATCTACTATCTTAGGTATTAACCAAGCACAATATAATAGAATTACTCCTATCGCTCAAAAATTTAAAGACGGTAAACCATTAACAAGTACTGAACAAGCATTGATGGACCGTCTTGCATTAACTAATAAAGCAACGATTGCATTAAAAGAAGATGGTTTCCATCAATATACAAGTTTTCCATCTATTCATGATGTAAAAGGATATACTTATGATGATGTTATTGGTGGCTTAAATAAACTAAAAGATTTAGGCGATACTCAATTTAAAGACTTAGTAAATGTAAATGGCGTAAAAATGCCTAAAGTATTTGCTAGAATTTATCATGATATGAATAAAGTTAGAACATCTAATACTGTTGTTACTACTTACAATGGTATTAATTTTGACTCTAACATTATGATGGGATTAACACAAGACCCACGGTTAAGTAAAGATGCTCAACAATTATTCGCAACAGAAGCATCATATTATGCTAATACAAATAATAACTTAGATATATTTGATGTTACTAGGAATAATATTCAAAATCCAAAAGAATTTTATAAAAATGTATTCTTTAATGGAAATGAAAAATTATTTAATGAATTTGAAAAGCGATTATCTGCTGAAGGTTTATCTTATAGAAAACAAGAATCTTTTAAAATTGCTAACGAAATAAAAAATGGTGTCGTTACAGGTAATGCCGCCCATCTTGCTTTCGATGATATTCAAACACTTGGTAATATGATGGTATCGCCAATGACACATGATGCTCGTGTCAATGCATTGAAAGAACATACCACTATTAGTAAACCAGTTATAAAAGTAAATGACACATTTGTTATTAATAATGCAATGGGTATTAAAAGTTCTCGTGTTGGTTACGCAACTAAAGATGTTATTAGTGGCGAAATTGGTATGCGTGGTGTACGTATCGATACTCATAATGGCAACAAAGTAAGTGCTTCTAGTTTCGATACATATGGCTTAAAAGGCAGAGCTGCTTATACTGTTACTGGCATAGATAAAATGACAGATGAAGAAATCAATACAATACATCATGCAATGCCTGGTATTAAAGGTGAAAAGATGTATCGTGTTGCCTTGCAAGCTACTGGTGTAAAATCTGGTGCAGCTGGCAGTACTCATTATCTATTTGGTACAGCAGATGAATTAACAAAAACATTCGGTAAACACACTAATTACGTTGGTGTATTTAATGGAACTAAACTCGATACTTCTGAAGCTTCTCCTGAAGTCATGCATAGTCTTGGCTATACAAGACAAAGTGGCATGGTAGTCGATGCTACAGCAGATAGTATTTTAGCTGAAACACAACGAGCATATCTTGGCTCTTCAGCTAGAAAATTCAGAAATTATGAATTAAAAGATGCAATTCGATTACAACGACACGTAACAGATTTAAGAAGACAAGCTGTTAAAAATCTTGGTGCAGGTGCCTCTGAAAAAGCTATCTTTAAAGAAGCTATGCGTGTAGATAATGCTTTATTCCAAGATGCTATGGGACCTAATTTTAAAGACTCTCAATATGTTAAAACATTTGGTTTTAAATTTAATGGCGACATAGATGCATATTCAACTACCGTAGATTCATTTCATCATTTAGTAGAACAAGCATGGAAAACAAGTGACGCTCAAAACTATATGATTGATAAATTAGAATCAACGATTTCTAATTTTAATCCTAAAACTGATTTATCTGGCGAAGGATATCAAAAAGCAGCTAGACAATATAAAACTTGGATGGAAGCTGTTGTTAATGGTACACCAGATAAAAGCGGTGTAGGTGTTTCTGGCATAGGACTACGAAATAGAGAAGCTCAATCTCGTGCTTATTTTTCTATGGCTGGATGGGGTAATGCAGCAGATGATGCAGAATTAGTTGTTGGCACGAATGGTGTTAATTTAACTTCTAAAATATCTTCTATTGACCCTACATTAAAATCATTAGATGACCCAAGACAAGCATTGCATTACAGTAAAAAAGCAATTCAACATTTACATAAAACTGGACAAATTTCTGATATTAGCTGGATGGATGGCGTTACATCTATTGAAAAACTAAATGAAGGTTTCACACAATATGTAAAAGATAATATTCAAGATAATCCATCTTGGATGAAAACTACATCTACTGATATGAACGTCCATGAAATTAATCCTTTTTATGGATACGACTCTCTTGATGATGTAAAAAATGTCATTAGCGTAGTTGGTTCTCAAACACCATTTACTATGGATGATATTAAAAAAAATAATACAAAATTTACTAACGCTTTGGATAGAATTGTTGACCAATCTGTTAATGTTAATGAAGAACAATTACAAGATTCTGGCAAAAAAATATTTAATGGCCTTAAAGACAGACATAAAGCAGCTGTTAAAAACTTTGCATTAAATAATATTAAATCTGCTATTAAAAATGGCAGAGAAGTTATGATTGGCGAAGATGCTATTTTAATCGATGGACAAAAATTACCATTAGGCACATTAACTAATGATTTACATGGCGGTCTTTATACAAGTATTAATGGTACTAGATATTCTACTCCATTAAAATATGCGGTCATTGAAAAATGGAGCCCAGACGAAAGAAAAATGGTTCCGTATAAATTAGATTTAGTTAATGATTATATCCAAGGTATTGAATCTGTTGGGGATAAATTAACTGATAAAATTTATGACCCTACTAATGATAATCCAATTAGTTCTGCCTTATCATATTCTAAAAAAAATATGGAAACAGATTCTATTGCTACATTAGGTACAGCTCGTGAAGCAACAGATAGTTTATCTGTTAGTGTATTTAAAACAATGCCAGAGAATTTAGCTTTCATATATAAAAATGATGATACGCATAAAAAATTATCTATCGAAGAATTAAATGACCCAAATACTTCATTAGAAAAAAAATATAGTCATTTAATTGCGACTATGAAAGAAGCTCATGAAAAAGGTCAATCTGTTAGTAGTAATGATGCAAAAGTAATCGCTGAAACAGAAGAATTATGGAAAAAAGATTTTGCTAAACATGTACCTGATGCAAATCAAAATCTAGTTGATGTATATAATAGTGCAGAATTTCACGGTAAATCTGTTAAACATGGTTTACTTGGTACTATGGGTACAACATTTACTGCATTTGGTAGTGTTGGTACTGGTGCTCGTGGTATTGAACGTCAATATGAAGAAGGGTTATATTTTAGTAAAGCAAATGTAAATCGTGCTAAAAAATATAATCCTAATATTACAATTAAAGCAGATAACAATATTACAACTGAAGCACAAGTAAGAGCTTTTAAAAATATTAAAGAAGCTACTGGTGAAGATTTAGTAGATACTCTTGGTGGTTATAATTATGATATTTCTACAGATACGATAGATGCTATTGTAAACCAATACTTAGAAGCTAATCCAGATACACCTGATTTTATTAAGCGACAGTTAAGTGGTTTGTCTACTTATGATGGCCAATCCGTAATTATGCCAGAAGCATTAGATGCTGGTATGGACCAAGGAAGTCGTATTAAAAGAATTGATACAAGTAAACTTTCTACATCGGCTGAATCTACAAAAAAATTATTTGCTATGCAAGGATTAGCTCCACAAATTTCTTTTGAAAATGGTAGAGTTATTTTTAAACAAGGTGAAGGCACTTTATTAGGCCCTGGGAATAAAGGCATTATTCTTAAAGGTTATTCTGGTGAAACAATTCATGAAGTCGCAGAACATAATTTAGCTACAATTTCCTATATGCAAAATGGACGAAAAGTTAAACGTGCTAAAATAGAAGCCATCTTGCAAGATTATGCAGATAACTTTAAATTGCCAGACTCATCTCCTATTAAACAATCTGTTGGTGATATTTTACGAAAATATGGTATCGAAGAACGATTAGAATTAACTCCGATTACATCAAGAAATATGCTTAAAATCGGAACAGGTGATGGCGAAAAAGGTGCATCATATGCACTACAAGTTGGTATGGGACAAGTTGATTCTCGTATTGGAGCCTTTTTAGATGCCGCTAATTTAAGTAATTTAAAAGGTGAATCTATTTCGTTTAACTTAGCTAGAGATACAAAAAATGGTTTATGGAAATCACTTATTAAAACAGCTAATCCTAATGCAGACCATAATGAAATAATAAATAATGCTTTACAACAATCTGGTTTTGGTTCGTTAAAAGAATTAAACGAAGCAGCTATGGAAGAACGCATGTCAGCTTCTAAAAGACTACGAAGTGCTTTCAACTTCGCAGGCTTATCTGAAGACTTCTTAATATTATCTAATGGCCGTGCTGGTCGTGCAAAACATATGGAAGCTGGCATTAATATTGCTGAACGTATGTCCTCTAACTTATATCATATGGGCGTATCTCCAGAGAATATTAAACGACATCTCGATAAATATTTTGAAGGCATAGTTGTAGATGGTAAAAAAATATTAACTGACCATGCTAAATTAATTGACCCAGATAATTTACAAAAACTCGCATTACGTTTAGAAAGAATGACTACTAAAAAAGTAGAAATCAATGGTGAAATGCATCATATTCAACATGAATATAGAAGACTCCATCAAGAACGTATGAGTGTAGACAAAACAATCGAAAAAGATATTATGCTTGACCATAATATTTTTAATAAAACAAGCATGAAGAATTTCTCAGAAGATGACCTTTCTGCCGTTAAAAAAGCATTGGGTGAAAAGAACGCAGCTTTACTTCCAGAAACAACTGCAAGAGATATTTTCGATGCTCGTCAAAAACATTTTAATGACACATTATCTTATACTGTTGGTGAAACTCATGTAATGGATAATGGAAAATTAAATTGGGATGACCGAATCGAAAAAGAATTTAGAGAAAAATATAATTTATCTAAAGGCCAAGTAGAAAAAATTACTAATAATTTTAAAGAAGCTGGGTTTAGTCACGCTACTGCTGATAAAGTTGCATTAAGTCATCAGTTTAATACAGGTAACTTTGCAGCCGCCATTAGTGCTGGTGAATTAACTGATGATGCCGTAAAACAATATGCAGATATACAAGGTATAGGAATTACTTCGTTAGAAAATTACAATACATTATCAGCAGCTGAAAAGAAAGAATTTTTATCTAGTAGTTCTCCTAAAATTATTGATTTAGGTGAAGAAATCGGAAGCTTTAAATCAAGGGCTGAAGGTGCCAAAGGAAGTGGCAGATATTTATCCATAGGATATAGAATTCCTGGCTCAGAAGATAAATACGGAAATAAATTATTAGAAGATACAGATTATAAAACAAAAACTGCTTTAGAAGAAGCAAGTGAATATCTTAATGGTAATCCGAAAGTCACAGAAGAAACATTATCTACTAAATTAGATGAAGCTAACCTTGCTATTGCTAATCAATTAAAGAAAAAAGGCGGATTCATGCATCAACTTGAATCTGGTAAAACAGATGGCATGATTTCTACTGCTATAGAAGAAAGAAGAATCATTAACAGCGATAAGCATTTTATCGGTGACTTAAAGGTATCTGATTTAACAGAATCAAAAGTTAGACCTGGTATTATTGGTATTTCTGAAAAAGATGCAAGAACTTTATACGGCACAGAATTAGAAAATATTTTAGGTAAAAAACATGCTAAAGGTGCCGTTAATGAAATGATTGAATCTATGAAAACTCATGGTGTAGCAACAAATACAATTCGTTATCCAGCTCAACGTGAAGGTTCCTATACCAATACATATACTTTTGTAGACGATACATTAAAAAATGGGCAAATCTCTATAGATAAAGAAACAATGGGTGCTATGGGCGGTGACTATGATACTGACCAAATCGCTAACTCCATTAAAAAATCTATGGCTACCATTGACATTAATGGTGAAACAAAACGATTAGCTATTTCGCAAGCAGCTTTCGAACAATTAAATAAAATGGATGGCATTACTGCTACCATGGATGACCCAGATATTTGGAATAAACATCAGGTTGAATCTTTACTTGAAGGTAAAGCTAAAGAACATTTCTTTGGTAAAACATTAGAAGACATTCAAGAAGAAGTTAAATATGGTAGTAAAGGTAAACAATTTATAGCGACTGAAGAAACTAGAATGGCGAGTATTGCAGCCGCTGTAGGTGGTTTAGACGCTGGTATATTTGACGTAAGAGCTGGTCGTGATTTAGCTGACCAATTAGGTTATACCGCTATTGCTCAAGAAAATAGAGCTTTTGCTGTTGCTTTATCTGCTGTTCGTAACATTCCAGAAACAGCAACACTAACTCCTAAATCTGGTTTAGGTACAGCGTTTGATTATTCTGTACAACAGACTTTTGATGACTTTTCAAAAAAAGCATATGCTGTAGTAAATGCTAAAACTCAAAAAGAAGTAGAAAAACACGCTAAAGCTTTTTATAATTCTGCTGTAGAAATTTTTAGCGATGAAGCTATGCGAGGCAAAGTCGCTAAAGAATTAATTAACTCTGAATTGTTCGGAGCAGAAGGAGACCATGTTCATAATATTGCTAAAGTATTAACAGCTGGCTTGATGCAAACACAAGCTACTGGGATTAATTATGGTGTAGGCAGAAATACAGACGAAGTAGCACAACGTACCAACTACAAAATAGAAGGTGGCGTAGCTATGTCTGATGAAGCATATACTGAAAATTCTCCAGCTGGCAAAATAAGACAAGCTTCTTCTACATTCGGTGATATAGAAGGCGTTGATGAAAAATATATAAAAGCTAATACTAGGTATAAAGCTAGAAGTATTAATGCCAATGCAGTTAACGCTTATGTCAATAATTTAGAAAAACAACACAAAGGATTATTAAGCTCAACTGAATCTATGAGTGTTATTAATTCTAATATACAAGATGAAGCGCAAGCTAAAGCAGAATTAGGTGCAGAAAGCAAAGCTGTTAGTGACAACAAAGCAGTTGTTGCTCGTATGCAAAAAGATGGTGCAGAAAATAGGGCTGGTAAGGCTATCGCAGACCAACAAGATGAAGCTACTGAAATTGGACAAAAAGCTTTTGATGATATTGCTGGTAAAGCTAAAAGAATATTAATGAGTGAAAAACCTAATATGCCTACAGGTGGTTCATTCAGCAAAATTGCTTTAGGTGCAGCAGCTGGTATTATGTTATCTGGCTACAATAGCAATATTATTAAAAGAATGCCAGCACCAGCTACTGACCAAGCACAAGATGCCAAAACAGCTGAACAAGGATATTCTGCATCTCAAATTCCTCAGTTGTCTGATACATCATTACCTATTTTACAAAAAGCTCCTAAAAAAGGGTATATTATTAATATTAATGCTAATACTCCTGGCGGTCAGGATATTACTCAACAATTAATTCCTACAGCCATTTCAAATTCAATGGACGGAGGAAAAAATGTTAATATTAATACTTCATTTAATAGAAATGATAATCGTATGACTAATAGTCAATTAAATAGTATGGTAAACCAAGCGTTATCATCTTTTTAAGTTAATATATAAAAAAGAGGAGTTCTTTATTGAACTTCTCTTTTTCTTCATTTTGTAGTAATATATAGTATGATTAAACAAAAACAAATAATTAATTATTTTTATATATAAAAGGAATCACATGGACTTCGAAAAAATAACTAATGATGCAAAAGAAGCTAGTAAAGAAGAAAAAGAAAAAGAAGAATTAAGTGGTGTCGCTCAAACAAAAGACATGCTTAATGACGATAGCTTCTTATTGCCAGAAATGGGTGATTTTTATTTAGGTGCAGTTGATACTGAATACCTAAAAATATTAGACAAAAAAATAAATGGAACTACAGATGAAGACGCAAGTGCTAGACGAACAGCATTTTGTGCAGATACTCCACCAGTATTAAAAGCAGAATCTAAGTTTGATGCTGGAGAGCATGGATTATTTTTAGAAATCAAACCAGAATTTACAGAAGATATTCGTGAATCTGGTGTATTAGATGGCAGAACATTAATTTGTTCTATTGATGCTATTCAAGAAAAATCTGGTATCAAAGCTAACCAAGATGCTTTTAATACTTACAGAGAAGAAATATTAAATCAAACAAAAGTATCTCCTGATACTTATATTAAAAATAAATATATTAAGTTTATTATTAATGGGCTTACTGTTCCATCTACATCTATTTGGGCAGTTGACCATATTCATGCGAATGATAATACACAAATTATTAAAATTAATGGTGAAGATAGAGAGGCTAGAAAACTAAAAGACGGTACTTATAAATATCTTTTAAAAACTGGCGATGTCCAACAAAATGTTAATGCTGAAAAACGATTAGAAGAACTTATTAATAAAAATAATGGTGTACTTTATGTATTTGTTGATAAAAGTCAATTAGGAAAAATTAATCAGATTTCTAATGAAAACGACAAAGATTCTGCTATTGATTTTTCTCAAATCGATACACTAAAAAAAGCTTTATTACATATTTCACAAGATTTACTAGATGCTTTAAAAAATGATTGTAATTATAGCCCAGCAGATTTTGATACATACATTAAAGAACAAACTGCTTTTAATTTTAAAAACGATAAAGCAAGAAATGTTAATATTAATCCAAGTAAATTATTTATTGGATATTTTCAAAATCTAGGTACAGAATCTCAAGTACGAGAAGTATTAAATAAATTTAAAGACGATAATTCTGCTAAAGCATTAATTCAAATCGTTAATAATAATTTCGAATCTGAAAAAAGTCCAGTAACTGGCGTAGCCAATATTGGATTAGATATGCACACATTATCTGGTACAGCTTATTTTCAAACAGATGGCAAATGGTTTAACGCTGGTAAATATTTATTAACAGCTCCTGGTGAAACAGAAGCAAAAATTGTAGAACCAAATACTCAAAATCCATATATTACAAATGGCTATGATATTGAAGACCAAAAATATGTAGATGCATTTAATTCTGTATTTGATGAATTAGATGATAGATATAAAATACAAAAAAAATTATTAGGTCAAGATAAATATATTTTAAATGACTGGACAGTATTATTAGGCGATGTATTATTTATGATTCCTCCAGAAACGATTACGATGAAATCGGAATCAAGTGGAGAATCTATGCCATTACTTCGTGCACAAAATAGTATGATACGAAGTAACAAAGATGGTAAACGTACTATTACATTGAGTGGCTATTTTTATGGAGATAAAGGAATTAATGGGTTTCCATATGAAGATGAATTACCTAATGGTGAAAAAATCTTATATCATATGAATGGATTACGAGCATTACTTTCTCAATTTAAATTTACTCCATATTTGCCAATAGAAAACAATCTATTAAACAATGTATTTGATATTCATGCCGTTATGATTAATAATATCAATATTCAAAACATAAATGGAATACCAAGAGCAGTTAAAGTAGAAATGACATTAACTGAATTTGACTATAATACATATATGCCAGAAATAACTGATTTAATGACAACATTAGGTATTTCTGAAAAAGATAGAAATTATTTTAGTGCTTCTATTAATTGGAAAGTATTTAGATATTATTATCAACGTGCTTTAATTAATGGTAATGAATTAGCTGCTAAAAACTTTGATTATAATTCATATCAATATATTAAAGAACATTTAAAAAATCATACTATCTTACAACCAATGAAGTTCCATAACTCTACATTACGTATGTACATCGCAGATGAAGATTATCTCGATATGATGATGGACCAACGCATGGAAGATGTATTTGGTGCCGACGGTGTCATGAAGCCAAAAACAAAAGACCAATGGGACGAATTAACTAAAATCGGTGAATTGGGCGATGTTATATCTAAAGCAGCAGCTTCTAGTGAATGGAATAAAGCATTAAAAAAATATGCTGAAGATAATACAGACGTAGATAAAAATGAAACACCGAAACAATTTGAGACATCTAAAACATTAAAAACTTTTGATGACCCAACAAAAGAATTGTTGCCTCAATTAAAAGACACATTAATGAATCTTGAATTTAAAAACAAAGACGATATTAAAGATATAACATATAGAACAAATCAAATTTTTACAGACCATACTCATGAAACTATGTTATATCGCATTACAATGGATATCCACTTAGATAAAGATAAATATCCATATTATTTACAAAATAAAGATGTAAAAAATACGGTCACTCCCAATGACTCTGATGCTGATAATGCAGGAAGAACCCCTTCTAATTCAGGCGTTATTTCTGTTAGTTATGTAGCTAAATATGAATTACAAGATAAAGATAATAGAAGCTATAAACGAATTAGTGATTTTGTATTAGATACAACAACTGAATCAGCTAGTATTCTATCTATTGCAGATAAATATACTACGCAAAAGAAATATACTGATTTTGATATGAATGAATTAGAAATGTCTAATGATGGCGACTGGAAACAAGCAGCCAATGTTTTTAATTATTCATTATTAAAATATGTAGAAGTAAATTTGCCAGATTTAATTGTTACAGATTATCAAACTATTTTTAGTAATAATTTCGCTACCGTTAACACATTAAATGGGTCTGGATTATCTAGTCAATACATGGGTGGCACAAGTACCATGTTTAATGTAAAAATGGTAACAAATAATAAAGAAACAGCTTCTTATTTATCTCGATTATCAAGAACTATTAATTTATATGAAAAAAAATATAGAATGATTCTTCCATGCTATCCATTAAAGATAGAATCAGAAATTACAAAATTAATTGATATTAATGATGTACTGCCACATTCTATCGAAGTAGATACAATTAAAGGCTCCCCAGGATGGTATGAAATTAATATCTCTATGATTTCTGTAGATAGAACATTACGTCAACGTGAAGCAATGTCTGCTATCGAAGGTATTAACTCTGGATGGAAAGAGCGTTCTTGGTTCCAAGATGAATATAAAGATACTAATTTAGCTAACTTCGAAATGCTAAAACAAGTGATTGGACAAGTAGAAGTATATCCAGATTTAGAGTTACCTAAAGTTTCTGAATTAGAAAAACTAGGTTTTAAATTTACTCGTTATTTATTCCAAGACGATAGAATTTATGTAGACCCTGATTTTTATTTTGTATACTTAGCCCCATTAACTTCTCAAGTATTAAGAGAATCTGTTTTGAAATTAATTAAACCAGATGGACTATTAAATGGTGACCAAACAATTACTGATGAGTCTGGTGCTCAATTTGATTTAATTGCTAAAGATGGTTTAGGCACATCGATTCAAAATATGAATGACATTGCTAAAGAACAGCAATCTCAAATGAATGATGCTAAAGAAGCATCTAAAAAAATAGCATTAAAAAAACTTAATGAAAATCTAAAACAAGCGGCTCATCAAAAAGGTCAAGAAACTAATCTTGATGCATGGGAAGTATGTAAAGATATTAAAACTATTTTCTTAGAACGAAAATACGATAAAGAATTAAAATCTAATATCGCTCGCAAAAAAGCTGATGAAGCATTAACAGATAACGGCCCTGATTCTAAAATACAAGCTCCTAATGGTAAGTTCTTTAAACAAAATGATATAGATTTTTTAATTAAAAATAAATATACAGAAGAACAAGCTATAGCCTTGTTATCTGCAACCGATAAATATAAAAAACCACCAGAACCAGATACTAATAATTCTTTAGAAAAACATAATACAGAAAGTAATAAATTAGAAATACAAAAATCTACTGATATCAAACAAGGTAAAGATATTTTCGGTAATCCAAAAAATGCTAAAAAAGAAAGCGTAGAAAATAAAGATAATAAAGACGCTACTACATCTGCTCATGTACAAGCAGAAATAGCAAAAGAAGGTAAAAAAATTACAGAAGGTGAATGGGTTAGTGAACAAATTGAAAAATCTACTTCAGCCGCTAATGACTTCTTATATTATCTTGAACAAACTCCGATTACATTAAAAGACTCTGATAAAATATTAGATATCACAAAAGATACTGTATTCTTAGAAAAAGGGAAAGATTTCTTTGATATCGCAAGAGTTAATGATAAAAGTACTATTTATAGTTATGTAAAATATTGGTTCGAATTTGATGCTGTAAAAGCTCTATGTAATGCCTTATATATTAATATAAATGATAATTTCTTATCTGTAGTAAGCGATATTATTTATGCCGCTGCTTGTAATGCAACAGCTGATAAAGAATATTCTAGTAAACAAAAAGCAACAGATTGGAAACCTAATTCTACTTTCATTGCTGTCATCAATGGATTAACACAAGATGCCTCTGAAAGAAGATATGCATACACAGTTGGTGAAGCTGTAGAACAAGGATTAGAGTTCGGTACATTTAGATTTAAAATGTATTCACAAGATGCGATTAATAATATCACTGGCGAAGAAAATAATAATGTAGCTACTGATAATAATAAAGAAAAAATTAACAGTGCTATGTTCGTACTTGACCCATATTATAGAGCCAATAAAAATGCAGTACCTGACTATAAATTAAATTGTATCGTCAATACTAAATTCGCAACAATTGCTTATTTACGGTTAGTATTTTATTGGTTAGCAAGATTAACACAAGAATATGTATATCCATCTATTAATTCTGATGTATTAAGAAAAACATCTGTTACAGAACTCGATATTCAAAACCAATATAAAAAATCTGGTGTCTCTAGTAATGTAGATGAACAACTTCTTAAAAATATTGAATTCTTTAAAAAGAATGAATATCAAATCGATAGTGGTAAAATATTTGTAGCTAATCTATTAACAGCTTGTGATGGCGATTCTAAATTATTAAGCCGTATTAAAGCTAAAGAATATAATGCATTATCTTCTTATCAAAAGGGTTGCGTTATTCCAGGCAAAACAATTAACCCTAACGAAACAAGTGCTATGGTATTTAGAAAAACAATTATGGCATTGGCTGGTCTAGGAAGAATTAAAGATATTAATACATCTGGCGTATCACAAGATAAAGTCGTTAATAAAATGATTAACACTATATATGAAAAAAAATATATAGAAGCAGCTGAAAATGTAACGACATATGCATCGCATGCTTGTCACGATATGATTGTATATGATGCTAGAGGTCGAATGTTAAGAGCATTCCCTACATTCTATATGATGCTTATTGATGAAGGACGTGATGTTGGTAAATGGCATTTACACGATAATTATTATAATAATAATGCATTAGGTTCTATTGCCGTTACTCGTTCTAAAGATAATCCAGTAGATGTGGCAGAAATTGAAATGAGCAATTTTTATGGCTCATTCTTATTAACTGGCGATGACTCTATTTATCCAGATACATCAAATCTTACATTGATGGATGCATTTGCAGATATCGTAACTCCTATTGTTATTCCTAACGAACAGGAAAAAATAGAAGAACGAGAACGTAAAATTAAAGATGTAAAACCTGCCTTGCGGTTAGTACCAGGTACGAAATTAACAATTAAACTTGGTTATGGAGCCAATCCTAATTTAATGCCAACTGTATTTAATGGCGTCATCGCAGAAGTATCTGCTGAAGATAAAGTTATATTACAGTGTTCTGGATATGGACAAGAATTAATTAATCCTATTTTAGAAGATATGGAAGCTTATCATCTACCAAGACAAGATGATTTAGTCGGTGCTTTTGCCAATACAGACTCTCCTATTAATATTGTTCGTGGGTTATTTACACAGCGCGGTGGATTTTTAAAACGACTTGGTTCTCATATTCCTATCGTATCTGATTATATAGATAGAAATGCATTTGGTATTACTAATTTCGGTAATCCTGATTTTACAGATATCTTTAAATCTGGTGAGCCATGTCAAAACATTTTCTCTGTAACAGCTCCCAATAAAGTCGATGATGGAGAAATTGTAGCCGATGGTCAACAAATTCAAATCTCATTCGATGTATTTGGTCGTTCTCCTTGGGATGTAATTCATATCGCTAAATCATTAAATCCTGATGCACTAGCTGGTATTAGAAACTTTGGTTTACGTCAAACAGTATTTATGGGTATGAATAGATACTATTATGCGTATGATTACGCTAGGGATAAAAACACAAATACTATCGTAGAAAAAAGAAAACCATTCCAACAATTCCATATTTATAATTCTTACCAAGATATTATTCAAAATGGTTGGGTAACATCTGTTAAAGATATGCATACTGTTGCTGTTGGTTTATATCAAAACAGTGGTTCTTTTAATTCTGTTAGCCAAGAAAAAATTGGACCATTATATGCAGACATCGATATTTATCCAGATGCTCAAAGAACGATGACATACGATACTGGTTTAATTACAAAAGGTATCCCATATCTTGGAACTATCACTAACTCATTATTTAATAATGAATACGTAGAAGATTTTTTAAGTATGTTTGATATCTTTGGTGCACAAGATGATAAAGGCATGGTTAATAATAATCAAAATATCGCTTGGAAAATGACAGCATCTGGTTTACGACAAGCCGTTGCTAGAATGTATGCAGGCGATATGATTGTTGTGGGTGACCCATCTGTAAATCCACTAGATAGAATTTACGTATATGATGAAGTCAATGGTATTCGTGGACAAGCTATCGTAAAAGAAGTATCTCACATGATTAGTAGTGAAGGTTTTACTACTGCTATTTCTCCTGAATGTATTGTTACTGTAGATGATGAATTCGAAAATGCAACTCATTCTATATTCCGTGATTTATCCAATATGGCTGTATTTGCAGTAGCTGCTACTCATAGTGTATGTGTTTTAAAAGATTCTTTTAAAGCAGTTAGAACACAAACTAAAGAATATTGGACATCTAACAAAATGCAAGAGAAGACATTTGGTGATAAATTACGACAAGCTAAAGATGATATTGTTCAGCTAGGTAAAGATTCTGCATCAGCTAAAAAAGCTAAAGTAATTGGTAAAATCAAGAGTGTTAAAAATCTTAATTTTAAATTAAAAACTAAAATATCTAAAAAGGTAGCTAGTTCCATATTTAAAACAGCTGGCAAAGGTTTACTAAAAGTAGGTTCTAAATTAATTCCATTTGCTGGTGAAATATTAATGGTAGCTGAATTTGCCATGATACGTTTTAATAGATTTGCTAAAAATTTACAAGTCGTAAAAATGTATCCATTACAAAGATACGGTATTCCTTGGACAGCTGGGGTTAATGGTCAAAAAGGTTTAGTGTATGGTTCAAGAACTGCTAATCAACAAGGTCTTCTTGAAAGTGCTATTAATACTGTATTTGGTAGTGGTGAAGTTGATAGTGGATTCGGCATTGCTCGTGGATTAAAATACTTCTTAATTCCAGAAGAATTGCAAGAAACAGCAGATAAATATGAATCTAATTCAAATAAAGATACTGAAGATGCTGTAAATAATGCAAATAAAACAACAGATGAATATGATAAATATAAATCTGGTAATCGTTTTGCTAATAAAGTAAAGTCTATTATGGCTTCTAATGATGGTACTAATGAACAAAAAACATTATCTAAAACAGATTATCGCCAAATGCAAATTAATCAACGGGCTGATTATGATGACCCAGAATCCATTAAAGCATCTTATGATTATTTCAATATGGACACTGACCAAAATTGGTTAGCTAGTAATAAATTAAAACGTAATCGATTAATCTCTAAAGATGTTCGTTTAGCTCCATACATTAAAGAAGGTTTCTTTAAAATCATTCACGAAACTCCTGGACTTAATCAAGGTAAAAATGTTAAAACATCAAATGTTCGTTTCGATGGACAAGATGCTTATATCAAACAAATCGTAGAAACAAGACAAGATGGAAAAAACATTTTAGATATTCCTATGTTAAATCCAGAAGCTTTAAATATATTATTTGAATTAATTCGAAGAGCAAAAAATAATATGCCAGCAGCTAATGCTTCTGACCCATATGAAAATTACGAAGAAACAAAAACTTCATTTATTGCTCTCGAATCTGCATTACGTATTGCTGATGATAAATCAGTAGCTGGTGCAGGCTATACATTTATTCTTCATGGTGTAGATAAAGCAGCCCCTGCACTTGCGAAAGCTATTAAAGAATTCCATGAGGAAATTGAATTGGATGCAAAAGACAATGCGTCTTTAAATCCAGTTATCTTTGACTCAAAAGATTTAGGAAATAATAAAACAGTTATATCTTGTCGATTCCCATTAATTGTACAACCAAAAGCATGGGATGACAGTGGTGATATAATTAAAACAAATCCTGAAGCAGAAAATAAAACTAATAAAGATAGAATTGGTGAACAAACAAAAGAAGAACGTCCATCAGAAATTAAAAAATTAACATTTGATATGGAAGATATGGATGGCACATCTGGCCTAGGTCTTCATCAAGATATCGAAGAATCTTTATTAAAACTATTAAAATAATATGATATAATAAAGAGTAGATATCTTTTGTCTACTCTTTATTTACATATAAAAAGGAAATATATGCCTAGTATAAAACATACAATTAATCAAAATATAGTAAATCCACTCATTAAAAATAACTATGAAAAAGTTACATTAGTGGCAGAAGTAACTAATACACATGAAGAAAATAATATGGTCGATATTATATATTTAGACCGTAAAGGAAATAAAACAAATAAAGAAAACGTAGTTGTCAGATTATATGGCTCTGGTACAGATTGGTTTCCATCTGTTAAAGATAAAGTATTAATCGAAGAATCACAAAATACTTGTGTAGTTATTGCACGACATATTGGTAACTACAATATGGATGTTCGTTCTAATATGGAAATCAAACAAGATATATATTCCGATAAAGAGGGATGCAGACCAGCTGGTGGCTCTATCATGTAAAGGAGATTTTAATGGGATTTAAAGATAAACCTGTTGATGACAAAAATAAAAAAATAAATAATCCAGATAAAAAAATAGAAGCTAAAAAAGAAGAGCAAACAATTCCTAATCAAGAACAACCTAAAGAAACAATGCCACAAACTGTTGGTGACGCTGTTTCTGATAATACAAAATCTATTATTGACGTCACATTAGAAGCTGATGAACCACAGGGGTTTAATACTAAATTAGATGAAATTAAAGACAAGTCTAAATATATTGGTAGAACAACAGAAAAAGGTTTTGTAAATGAAGAATATGGTTCTTCTATGGCTCTCCGTGAAAACGGCCAAATCTCTTTAGCAGCTGGTAAACAAGCTCAAATTAAAATGAATCCATCTGGTACAGTAGATACAATAGGATTAGAAACAGTAACGACTTCTAACCGAGTTAAATTTTTCACAGATGAAATGGTTATTAATAATCATAAATTAAATCCTAATTTATATGAATTTACAGGATTTAAAACTGTACCATTGCAAGATAATCAATTTGCTACTGTAGGTAATTTTACTATGGCAGGCTATGTATTAGTTCGTGCTTGGGATAGACAATTAGGACGTTATATGATGATTAGACGTCCAGCACGCATTGCTCCATTTGGACCAAAATTAAATGTACCTGATATTAATTCTGCACTAAAAATTGATGACCCATTACAAGTAAAAGAAGATATTCTTGCTTTATCTAAAAAAGGCTATCAAGTTAATGCTAAAATTGAAGATAAAGCTTCTCGTATTGGGAAAGAAGGTCTTAAACGTGACGATGCTAAATATGGTCGTTATGGAGCTGATAAAGATGGTGGTTCTGGTATAGGTGGTAGTAGTGGTCATGGACCTATTACTGCATCTACTCGTCAAGTATCAATTGGCAATATTCAAGTTGGTGACCAATTGATGGATGCAGCTAAAGCTACTGCTAAACTATCTGGTATTTCATTAGATTTTATTCTTGCCCAATTTATTCATGAGTCTGGTAAAGAAAATGACCCTAATGGTAACTATAACTACGGTAATGTTCGTTGGGACGCTGGCTCTGGTATGACATCAACTGGTTTTGGTTTTTATACAAATGCACAACAATGTGCAGAAGCATTTACAAATCATACAATTGTTTATGAACAATATGGTCAAGAATTAGTTAATGCATCGCAAAATAATGACCCTCAAAAATATTATGAATTGATGAAAGCTGGTGGTTATTTTATTGATAGCGATGATGAAGGCGGAGCATATGCAAAAGGTTTTATTGACGCTCTTAGAGAAGTTCAAGGACAATAATATTTTTGATTTTCATAAAATACATTTAAAGTATAAAGTAATATTGTAATAGAACAATTATTTTTTTGTTGTTTATCTTTTATTAAAAGGAGCATAGCATATGCAAAATTTAGAGTTGTATACAACTCCGCTTCGTAAGTTTTATGCAACAGTAAAAAACCTAGATGCATTTTTTACTGAACTTATTGAAGCAAAAGCAAATACTTTGCCTCAAAATGATAGAACAATTGAATATGCCCAATTGTTATATAATATTTTGATGGCTTGGTTTGACTTAGCTATGCTTGATAAAGACGCTAATAGAGCTACTGCCAAAGCAGTTTGTAAAAAAGTACAAGCAGCTTATGGTGATGGCGGTATGTCTCAAGAAGAACGTCTTAAAGCAATCGCTAATATTAAAGAACTTGCATCTAGTTTACTTTGGGGTGCGAGTGATAAAGCTCAAGCTAAAGATTTAAAAGATTTACTTGACGCTGCTAACTTAGCATCGGAAGATATTATTAAGAAAGGGAAGCAAGGAGATACTAATTCTGGTTCCACTACAAATAATAACGCAGTTGTAAAACCTAATTATAAAGGTGATGTTCCTGATAATACTACTTCAACAGTTGTTGACATGAGCAAACCAAAGGAAAAAAATACTAGCGTTGTAGATGACCATAATAATACAACCTTGCCAAGCGGTAACAACATGCCAGAAACTACTACAACTACAAATCAAGGTAATACTAAACCTGTTGTTAATGACAATGACGAAGGTACAGTTGTAAACCTCGATAATTACAAATATGTTCCTGCTGAGAACAATGGCAATAAAACAGATACTACTGTTGATGATAAAGGTCAAACTGTAGCGAATATTGTTGTTTATTATGATAAAGCTAAACAACAAAAACAAAAATTCAAAATTTCTATTAAAGATTTAAGCAATATCAAGAAACTTTCTTTCTTGAATTTGGCTACAAATGAATTAAAAGAAATTGAACCAGCAAATACAATTACAGTTAATATTCCTCAATCTACTATTGAACAAAAAATTTCCTTTATGGTTAATGGTGAAGAATATACTCGTTTATATGTAGCATCTATTTGGCCACAAGAAAAAGCAAAAGTAGATAATGGTGGTACAACTGTAGAACCTTCTACTGGTGGTAATACAGAAAATCCAAGTGAAAAACACGAAAACACTCCTGTAACTCCAGGCGAAAATACTCATACAGAAACTCCTGTAACTCCTGGTGAAAAGACAGGTAAAAAAGAAGATGAACCTGCCAAACCAGAAACTGGTAAAGAAGAAAAACCTTCTGAAGACAAAAAAGAAGAAGAAGATAACGAAACTATTGATGATGATTTCATGAAAGATATTTATGAAAAAGCTCGTGATGGTGAAACAGAAAAACCTTCTACTGGCGAAAAACATGAAGAAAATCCTGCAACTCCTAAAGACGAAACTCATACAGAACAACCTGTAGCTCCTGTTGTACCAGCCGAAGGCACTCATACAGAAACTCCAGCAGAAGGAACACATGCTGAAGAACATCATGAAACAGTAACTCCAGCTCCAGAACATCATGAAGAAACTCAACCAGTAGCCCCTGTAGTACCATCTGAAGGTACACATGAAACAGCTCCTGTAGAAGGTGAACATCATGAAGAAACAGCTCCAGTTGAATCTCATGAAACTACTCCAGCTCAACCTTCTACTACTGAAGAAACACATACAGAAACTCCTGTAACTAATGGAGAAACTCATGAAGCTGCACCAGTTGTACCAGCAACAGGTGAAGAAACTCATGTTGAACAACCAGCAGTTCCTTCTACAGAAGAAGCTCACACAGAAACTCCAGTAGTTAATCCAGAAGCAACTCCTGTAGCTGAAGCTGCTGAAGAACCTACACATGAAGATTCTGAAAGCCATCTATAATATTTTATTAATATAAAAAGATTATACTTATGACAGTCTTAAATAAGGCTGTCCTAATCAACTATGATAGACTCAATCAAATGATTGAGTCTAACACAGTTGATGAAGAGACAGTATATTTTTTGTCTAGTAAATTTAAATAATATATTATTTTCTTAAAGGAGACAATAATGAGCATTTCCGTACAACAACTTAAAAGAATTCTTGGTTCATTCTCTCAAATTGTCGCTAAAGACGTTAGCGGTATTAAAACAGCATATGCTACCAAAAAAGATGTAGAGGGTTTCGCAAAAGTTTCTGACCTAAACAATGTTTATATTAAAAAAGGCGATATTCATACAGAAGATTATGTGACAAATGTTATTTTTAGAGATGCTTATCAAAATCGTCTTGTTAAAAAAACTGATTTGCCTGCACTTGATACTATTGCAACTAAACAAGAAATTAGTAATGCAGTAGCAGCTATTCAAGTTCCATCTATTGAAGGTCTTGCGAAAGAATCCGAAGTAGAAACTAAATTAGCTGATTATGCTAAAACGGCTGAAGTTGCAGCAACATATGCAACTAAAGAAGCTGTTAACGCCATTAACAGTTTGGATGCAGATACTATCGCCACATTGAAAAATTTATCTCAACATTCTGATTTAACAGCTATCGCTAATAAAGTCGATAATGTATATACTAAAGCAGAAACAAATGATAAATTAGCAACTAAAGCTGATGTAAGTGCTATCCCTTCTGTAGAAGGTTTGGCTAAAACTACAGATATTGAATCCACATATGCTAAAAAATCTGAACTTCCAGATGTATCTGGCTTGGCTACTAAACAAGAAGTAACTGACGCTGTTGCTGGCGTACAAATTCCATCTATCGAAGGTCTTGCAAAAGTGACTGATGTCGATGCTAAATTGGCAACTAAAGCTGACGTATCCGCTATTCCTAATATTTCTAATTTGGCTACTAAAGAAGAAGTATCCGCAGTTGATAATAAATTAGCTACAAAAGCTGATGTTTCTGCTATTCCTTCTATCGAAGGCTTAGCTAAAACTACTGAAGTCGATACTAAGTTAGCTGCTAAAGCTGATGTATCCGCTATCCCAGACGTATCTGGTTTAGCTACTAAAGCTGAAGTTGCTGCTATTACTGTTCCTAGTATTGAAGGTTTGGCTAAGACTACAGATGTAGAAGCTACTTACGCTAAGAAAACTGAACTTCCTGACGTATCTGGATTAGCTACTAAAGCTGAATTACCTTCCATCGAAGGTCTTGCTAAAACAACAGAAGTTGTAGCTAAATCTGTTTATGATGAAAAAGTTCAATCTCTTGAATCTGAAATCAGTGCTCTTAAAGCTAAATTAGCTACTGTTGCTTCTGGTACTACAGAACAACGTCCTACCGAAAACCTTGTAGTTGGTCAACAATATTTCGACACTACTCTTGGCGTACCTGTATTCTGGAATGGTACAGAATGGCATAATCCATTCGCAAAAATTACTACTGTTGAAGTAGAGCCACATTAATATATAATCTCAATATAGAAAGGAATTATAAATGGCAACATTAGAAAAAGCCGTTTTAATTAATTATGATAAACTTAAAAGCATGATTGAGTCCAATACAATTGATGAGGACACTACATACTTTTTATCTGGTAAAGAAATAATTAATGCAATACAAAATATTGAAGTCCCTTCTATTGAAGGTTTGGCCAAAACTACTGATATAGAAAATAAATTAAAAGATTATATTCATATTGATAAAATCGTTGCAACTGATATAACAAAAACTCCAGATTTTGCTGGACAAGTTGCAATATCTTATGGTTCAATTTATATCGCTGAATCAACAGAAGGACCTGGAGCTTGGCGTATTGTACAATTACAACCTAACGACCACTTATAATATTGATATAGAAAGGCTTATATAATAATGGCAGATATTAATAAAATTATTTTTACAACTAAAGAAGCTTATGAGCAAAAAAAATCAGCTGGTACTTTAGAAGAAGGCGTAGTATATGCTATTGATGCAGCACAAGCTGTAGATAAAAAAGAAGTTAAGACTACTGTTGATGCTAGCTTTAAAAAATTCGGCTTAAATCTTGGTATTAAAAAAGAAACAGCTGAATTTTACAATCTTCCAATTGCTTTAGCTGATATGATTAAAGACATTGTAATGGAAAAATTCGCTTACAGCGCAACATCTGCATTAACATTTTTTAGCAATAAAAGTAGAGCTTTAAAAGCTAATGGTATTGCAGAAAAATATGTAGTTATTAATGCTATCCAAAATGGTACCGACTTTGGTTATTGCCATTTCCAAATTCCAGAAAATGCTTCTGAGCTTCCTACTATTACAATTCCAGAAAGCATTAATTTAGAAGAAGATTATCAATTGAAAGCTCAAGATATTTTTGGTGCTAAAGAAGCATTGGTATTCACGGTTAAACATTCTTTTGAATCTACTGCTGTTGAAAAATTAGACACATTCATTTCTGAAACTAATTTCGAAACTACTGCTACTACAAATATTGACACAGTACAAAATTTAACGTCAGTAGACGGCATTCCTATTATTAATACTACTGATGATATTAATACAACAAATTTCCAATATGGTACAAAATACGTTGTAATCAAAACAAAAGCTGGCAGTTTCAATAATTTCCATCATATGACTGCTGATGATGCTATTTTATTTTTAACACCAGATTTTGCAGAATATATTGATTTAGGTACTGGTGAATGGAAAGCATTCCCTGAATCTGAAAAAGAAAAAGTTAAAAAACTTTCTGACAGATATACAGCTAAAATTAACGAATAATTTTTAGTAACTCACTTTTAAACAACATTCATAATTAGAGAACGGAGGACTTTATGTCTAACATAAATATAGAGGATGTAAAGTCCTCTTTATCTAATAAAAAGAAAACAAAAGAAATCTTAAATAATATAGTAGCGAAACAAGTTAAAGTCAAAGACCCTAATATATATGGACCTAATGGTAGACGTTATAATGAAAACGATATTAATTATTTAACTAAAAATGGTTATTCAAAAAAAGCAGCTATTGAATTATTATCTAAAGATACTAAATATACTGACCCATCGATTAAAGACGCTATTAAACATGCTATAGGAGATGAAGTAAAAGCATCTGTTTTAAGAACTAGCTATGTACAAAAAGCATCTGAACAATTAGAAAAGGCAGCTAAATCATTACATAAAAAAGACCCATTAACATATGGGCCTAATGGCAAAACATATTCTAAGAATGATATGAAATATTTAATGGATAAAGGATATACAAAAGAGCAAGCAGCTGATTTATTATCCAAAGACACTAAATATACAAAAGAATTAGATTATCAACACCTTAAAGATTACTCTATTAAAAATTTAGCTCATCAAGTTGTTCAAGACCAATTAGACTTAGCTATGTTAAAAAGTCTTGAAAAATGCAAAAAGAAGTACGGTATTTTAGGTAATATTATTTTAAATGAAGATTGCATAACGGAAATGAAAGCTATCATTCGTGGGCATAAAACTACCGAAATAAAAAATCCACAATTAATGCAAGAATTACGAAATGAAGCTGAAGCCAAATTGCAAGATTTAGTAAACAAACAAATAACTACTATACTTGGACTTGCAGACAAAGCTGACTATGCCATTACTAAAAAGCTAGAGCCAATAGAAAAAATATATGATAAGATAGATAAGTTTGTAGTTAATAACGGTAACAAAATTACTACCATTATTAAAGATGAGCAATCATTAAATAATTATATTAATAGTTCATTAGAAAGACTTGAATATAAACAACTACAACTTGAAAAAACACTTAATAAAGTTAATACGATTGCTGGCACAATTGGTTTAGACATTAATATTAATGATTCTGTTAAACCTATTGTTGAACGAATTAATAAAAGCATTTCATTAAAAGTCACATCTAAACTTATGCCACAAATTACGAAACATATTAAACAATTTGAAAATGTACAAAAGAAAATTGATGAAGCTCGCAAACGAGTCAATCAATATCGAGATAACTTTATTAAAGAACAAAAACAAAGGCTGTCTACTTATGTAAATAAAGAAGCATCGAAGGCTATAGGAAGCTTGACCAGCAGTCTCAAAAAATTATTTTAAATATATAAGTCCGTCATTATGTTTTGACGGACTTTTTCTTTTGTATAAAGGATATATATATTAATGATAGATTTTAAATTAAACCAATCTGGAGACATTATTTTAGAACAAAAAAAGAAACTAGATATTTTCACTCTTTCTTTTATTAATTCGATAAATCCAGTATTTAGAACAAATTTTCACATATCTGGTAAAATAAATAAAAATAATTTCAAGCAAAATTTTTGTTTGAAATTTACTACAGACAATAAAAATGAGGAAGAAAAAAATATTACAACAATTAATTTTGATGATGAAATTAGACAACGAATTATGATAAAATTAAGAACAGAGCTCGACAGTTTATTTCATCATAAAGAATTTGGTTCCACTATTAATATACAACGACATAAAATTATTAATGAACAAAACCTTAGTTTATTAGAAACAGCTGCTTTAGAAGCTATTCAAAATATAACACAAGATACCTATAGAGTTTCTGCTAAACAAGTAAAACGAAATAATCATTTTGTAACTGAAAACATTAATTTATATATTTATAAAAATGAAGAACTATTCTTTATATTTGAATTATAGAAAGGAAACTCATGAGAACTGCTCACAATATATTACAAAATATAAAAAATATTTTTAAAAAGAAATCTGGACAAGAATTCGATAATGGGTCTGCCATTGGATTATATACAGATGCTATTGCTCACACATTAGAAGATGTATATGCAGAAATAGAAAATAACAAAACACCTCATGTTTGGTCTTTCTTACAAAATGAAACGTTAGATAGTACTGGTGAATGGGTAAATTTACCTAGAGCTACTGGAGAATCCGATAGTCAATACAAATATAGATTAATGAATTGGATGCTAATTAACGAAGCAGCTAATACAAAAGCAATTCAATTAACTTTATTAAATCCAACGAAAGGGTCTAATTATTCTTATTTTCCGAAAACACGGGGAGCTGGCACTGGTACTTGTTATGTGATTCCTAAAATGTATGAAGAACCATACATGACAGATGCTCTAAAAGAAGCACAACAAAAAGTTGAATCTATCTGTTCCGCAGGTACATATGTAGAATATATTATTCCTACGATTAGAAATGTAATTCTCGAAATCTTTTTGCATTCAGATGATGGAGATATTGATGCTATTAAAATTAATATTGCCAAACAAATTAAAAAATATATCGATAGTTTAGCTCCCGGTGAATATTTAGAAATTGGTAAATTAAATAAAATTGGTATTGAAACGCCAGATGTAAATTACTTTAATGTTATCTCTTTATTTATTGATAATGATGAAACAGATAGAATTAAAATACTACAAGCTATCGACAGTAAATTTATTTTCGATACTATTAAATGGATAGATGAAATTAACTAAGAAAGGATATAATGGATACTTCAAGACAATTTTTTAAAAAAATTCTAAGAGATATTCCTTCTTGGACAGATACAGTAAAACGACCAGACACTTCTATATCTGGTCAATATCTACAATCTATCTCTAGTGAACAAGATATAATTAATAAAGAATTTGAAGAATTTAAAAAGACATTTTTCTTAGTTAATTATATCGGTAAAGAAAATGATTATTTTTCTGTAGCATTAATAGCTAATATTGGTAACGTGAATATTCAAGATTTAAAAATTACTAATATAGCTCTACAAGTCACAGACAATCAAAAAGAATTTTTACTAAATCATACATTGGCATTATACGAAGATGGACATTTAATTATTCATCCAGATGCGACAACTAATGATTATATTAATTATTCCATTAAAGATAATGAATATACTGCTAAATTAAGACGAGAACAAACATGGAATATCTTCGATGAATTTGCTATGTTCTCTTCTTTAGAACGCTACGAAAATGAATCAAATGCCGATTTATTAAATAGATGTTTACAATCTTTTAAACTACGAACTAATAGTACCAAACAAGGATTAAAAAATGCTATTATTAATACGCTAATTAATTTCTATTCTATTAGTGCTGGCAATATCAAAATTGAAGCTCCAAATGGACATAATATGTATATTATGAAAAATGAAGAAATTATTTACGATACAATGTCTAAAGTTAACCGAGACATTATGCGTACAAAAATTTGGGATATCACGTACTGGAATAATTTCTTTAAAGATTTAGAATATCTCGCTAACAAATGGGATGCGACACCATCTGCCTATCAACAAGGTACTGGCCAACGCTTAGACGCCAAAGTGTTTCTAAATTCTGAACTTGGCAGTACAGACAAAACAGATGTAGAAATTAAAGGCTATAATTATTCTCCATTATTAATTGAAAGTTATATTGCTCGTCAACAATTAAAAACGAATATTCCTTTACAACTAAAAAGATATACCAATGAATTAATTCCTAAACGAGCTAACTATAAAATTATAGCGAATGAAGTTAAGAAAATTAATTCTGAAACTATTTTCTTAAAAGAATTTAAAACTTTCGTAGGTACAAATACATATTATGTAGCAGACCTTGCTATGGATACTGGTAATTTAACAGTATCTCCTAAATATGATTTACAGCCAAATATTCAATACAAATTAAAACTCAAACCTCATACTCGATATGACAATATGATTATTTATAATATCGAAAGAGAAAATATCAATAAACAAAAAACAAGTTTATTAAAACCTAAGAAACAATTTATTCTTAAAAATAATGCGTTAGTTAACTCTAATATTTTTGCTCATATCACTAAACGAGAAGAATTAAAAAATTATACTGACATCGAAAATACAATTGATGGTTTAACAATTAATAAAACTTCTACTTACGGTGAAATGACATTAGATGTTGCGGGAGCAGAAGGCAAAGAATTACGAATTAATTCTTACTGCGAAGCGATTGACTATACAACAGATAAATCTATCGTTACATTAAATGGCTTTAAAATTAATAATAAAAATGAATTATATTCTGATACAACAGATTCTCAATCCAATATAGTTATTGAATTAGATTGCAATAATTTAGAATTTACTTTTAATGAAGCAGCCAATTTACAAGAACAAGGTTCTATTATCGTAAATGTAGAAGCTAATAATAAAATTGATACAGTAAATTCTGGTCTATGGTCGAGTGCTAAAAAATTTACTTTATCTTATAATGATTTAACTCATGTAAAGGTAACCATTACAAAAGCTGGTTTATATCCAATTAGCATTAAAAATGTTAAAGCTACTCGATATAAAATTAAAACTTGGTTAGATAAAGGTTCTTTGATTAAAACTGGCGATGCAACATTATTGCCTACTTCTGGATTAGAAAATAATCAATTACATATTTCTATGACAGCACATAGTTCGTTCGCTCCAGTCATTGAATATATTCATATTGGAGAAAGTACAGATAATTCTATTTATGAAACAGATACTTTCACCCCAACTACAACAGAACGTATTATTATAGATAGTAACTGTGATATAGATTTATATAAAATAGAAAACAATCAAGAAGTTCTATTAAAACAAAATTATATCCCTAAACAAACAATCACGAATAATACAGCTACAAAACAAAGTATTCCATTAGATTTATCTCAATTAGAATCCATTTCTTCTTCTTCCGTTGCGTTAGACAAATCAACGTATAATGGTAAAACTGCTTATTATATAACGTTATCTCCTAATCAATCTATGCAAACCATTCAAATTACTGGTCAAGGCAAAGAAGTTATTCAATCAAGAAATTTAAAAAATCTATTAGGATTACAAGGCACAGAAGAATTATTTATCTCTTCTGACATCGATGGTTTTATTGTTAAAACAGAAGATGGTAAGCAATATAAGAAAGTTATTGTAAGGGCAGATACTTCTAATAAAGCAAATATCTTTTATTATACTGGCATCTCAGACAATATGATTACTAACTATATTATTGATTCCAAAAATAATATTATTAGTAATACAAATAATTTTGATAAGAATTTTGAATATACATTTATTTCTTTGCGGTCCGATAAAGATTATATAGCGTATAACGAAGCCAATATTATTGATGAATTTACTCGTGTAAATTTAATAGATAATTTTTCTCCTTTTATTCCTGACAACAAATTAATGCTATATAGAATTGAAGAAGCAAGATTTAAAGATGCTCCTCAAAAAGATATCACTATTAATTTTGAAGTGCAGGGTGCCACACAAAAAGAAGAACAAAAATGGTGTTTAGGCAAACAACAAAATAATATTATTATTCGTTGTAAAATTTCTGCTAGTGAATCTAATACAACTAAGTTTTCTATTAATAGTTTAAACTTGGGGTTTACTATTTCTAATAAAATGCCATTAGATAAGCTATATGATATTAATGGTAATAAAGAAGAATTGAGTACTTTTATTATTACGCCACCAGATAATATGACAATTAATTATGCTATCACAACAGCATTTACAGACATTATTGTTGAATCTGATATGTTTAATAAATTACGACATTCTAATATCGAAGCTATTTTATATATTCGTGATGCATCAAACGGTAAAATTATTTCTAATACAAAATATAATTTATTGGGTAAACAAGGCATTATTGAATGGTACGATAAAAATTTAATTGGCAAAACAGTTACTGTCTCTTATAACTATAATTTACCGATTAGTATCACCTATAAAAATATTAAAGATTTATATAGTAAAGTAAACTATTCTACCGATGCCTATCAATTAATAGATAATAAAATTATTCTTAAAGATATTAAAGATGGTGAATCAAAAACTATTTTATTTAATAATAAAATACCAGATAAAATTGTTGCTCAATGTTCTAATCCTAACTTTCAAGTATTAATTCAAAATAATACAATTACAGTTAAGAAACTTAATATCGATAATACAATTATGGTTCACCCAGGATATTATTATCGTAAAGAAAAAGAATATTATTTATTTGAACATCTATTCGAGCAAGCAGAGAAGAAATATAAACATATTCTATTACATGATGTAGAAGAAATAGATAACCGATTCCATACAATCGAAGCTACTAATAACTTTGTATATCATACGAATATGGGTATTGCTGATACTATGAATACAATCTGTCATATTGATTATAAAAAATATGCTCATAAAATTGATGGTATCTCCGCATTAAATAATATTTCAGCTTGTGATTCCTATCAATTATGGAACTCTTTTAATACAAGAGTAACAATTAGTAAAACAAAATATGGACTAGGCATTCATTTTACAGCTAATGATACTAATGCTTATAGTTTATTAGATATCACAAAAGCCTATAAAGAAAACAAAATAATTAGCATTGCTTGTGATAATTCTTTATCTATTTATATTGCTGAAGAAATTCAATCGGAAGCAGGACGATTTGCCAAATCTATTTTTACTAATATTATTGGTAATTTTACCAAAAAAAATAATATTCAAACCTATACTATCTCTAATGTAAATCCAGATAAAAAATATTATTTGTTAATAAAAGGTTCTGGCACAATTGATGACATTATTATAAAAAATAATATTGATGATGATGTACATACTAAAATTATTAATCAGCTCGGATTTAATTTAAATGAACGTAACGTAAAAGAAACAACATATAGTTTTGATTTTGATATGCAAAATAACGAACTTTATCATTTAGATATTGATAGAGATGGTATGTTATCGATTGGTTCCAACGTTGATTGGGGCATTACAAAACTTAATGCCAACACTAATGATTTTTCTAATTATAAATTAAAAAATGCAGAATTAATTAAAAATACTATTTATGCTAAAGACATGACTACTATTATATCTGGTAAATATCAAATTCCAGATTATAAAAATGTAGTCGGCGTATTTATTAAAATTAATAATGTTGTTACTGACAAATTTAAAAACTTCAATATTACATTAAATGCTTACAACAATAATTTGTCTAACACATTAGAATATCAAAAGAAAACAAATCTATTACATTACTCTGGGCCAATTTCAGAATATTTACAAATTATGGTTGAAATGGATACAGACAAAGTAATAAATAATATAGAAATTTATTTACAATACTCTGAAAAATCAAGATATCCTTTATCTATTAAAAATTATAAAAATGGATATATGACATCTAAAATTTATGACACTACTACTGTAGGTACATACACAATTTCAAGTATTGATTCTACGTTACATCCAGATTATACTAAATACTATGTTCGTGGGTATCGTCAAGATGAAACACGCAATGTATTTACACAATGGTATCCAGTTAACTTACATGGAGATAACCATATTTTTGAAGGTTATCAATATTTCCAATTTAGAGTTGAAGTAACAAATGATACCGTTGAAGGAACTATTCATACAATTAACCTAGAGGTAATTTAACCATATGCTTATTTTTGACCCAAATAGTAGAGTCGAAAAAGTATCTGATGGTCTTAGATTTTTTGAACAAGATATTTTAGGTTGCCGTTATATATTTAGCGGCGACCTAAGAATTCTTACGACGATAACGTATAATAAATCTGGTTTTGGATTTTTTATTGGTGATGGACAATCTGTTAAAGAAAGTAATAAAGCATTATTATTTAAAATTGGTTATAATGATTTTTCTATTATAGAAAAACAATATGATAATTTTAATACATTAATGCAAAACGCTCACTCATTAAAACCAAAGCATAAAGACGTTCAGATTATTTTTACAATTAAGAAAAAAAGGATTACATTAGAATATATAATATCTAAAGATAGAACTATTACATTAGGTGAATTTGATTTACCATACATGTTCCCAAATTATGTATTAGGTATTTATTCTAATGATTCTAATATATTAAAAGAAACGAATATTCAACAAAAAACTCCTGATAAATGGGATTATGAGTTAGAAAATTCTCGTGGTGGACGTATTCAATTTAAAGATAAATATTTTCTTTTTGAAAATGGCGACCATGACTTTGAATTAGAACAATCTCGTATTCCACTAAAAGCAGGAACCTATTATTTAAAATATGACGCTGAATCTGTAAACGATAAAAATGATATACAGGCTTTTGTATTTACCTATGATTCTTTAATTAAGACAGACGAAGAAACGACAGAAGATGAACCTAAAAATTTATTAGATAAAAACAATTCTTTTACATTAAAAGAAGACACTCTTATAAGTTTAAAATTTAGAGGCGAATCAGGTAAAGTTTCTAACATCACAATCACTTCTATTAAAGATGGGAACTTCATTCCAACAACAGTTAAACAATATAATACAGAAGGTTCTTGGATAGATATCAATCTTGATAAAGTTAAAAAAGTTACATGGGATATGATTATCCATCATGTTCCAACTTACGAAGATTTAACGAAAAAAGCTCCCTATAGTATCATAAGTAAATCTAATCGAAATACAATTCAAGATTTATTTATTAATACTAAAGTAGAATATATTTTTGAATACACTGTAACCACAAAAGAATTAATTATTAAAGATAAAGAGACAAATAAAAAAATAACCACTAAAGTTATTAATCCAGAAAATGGAATGTTACCGATTGCCTTTAATATTATCTCAGATATCTATTCTATTGATTTAGATATGGAAGACGGTAAAACAAAAAATATTTTTGCGGACAGTCATTTTAAAGTCTATGTAAACGGTTCTGTAAAAAGTCCTATTATAGTAACAGATAAAGATAAACAAAACAGTTTTGATATTTCTGCTAGTTATCGTGAATTTGTAAAAGAAACACTTAACTATAAGTTATTTAAAAACGAACAGCAAATTATAGTCCCAGGCAATTTACCAGATAATGCCTATAGCATTAAGTTATATGGTATCCAAAAACAAGATACTATATTAAATATGAATGCTAAAAACATTAACGAGATTACACATAACTATACAGAAATACCTACTACTAACTATACAAGACATAATAATATAGTTTCTTTAAATGAAGAAACTAAACAAGAATACAAATATTTTATTTTAGAATACACAGATGTTTCTGATTACACATATTATTTTACAAACTGGGAACGAGAAATTATTCCTGCCGATGAAGCCGCTTTTTCGCTAGAAAAAGAAATCTTAGATAATAGCCAAATCTTAATGTACGGCGTTAAAAAAGATTCATTTGTAAATAAACAATATGTATATCGCACACCAAAAAATATTATCGATTCTATTGGTTTATATGCTAATGAATATGAAAAAATAGATAGTTCTAATTATTCTATTAATTATGATACATCTACCATTACTCTTACATCTAATATGAGTGAAGAATATGATGAATTAGTTATTGAATATAAGAAAAAAGATAGTTACGCGATTAACTATAATAAACAAACAGATATGTATGAAATTGAAATTTCTACAAATCAATTAGATGTATTAGTTAATTATGACAGTAATGCTGATGGTCATATTAATTCTTATATCAATACATCTATTTATCCAATAGGTAATCAATATGTTATTTTACGGGAGGCTAAAGATAAACAATGAAAATTCATTTAGGCAACGATGCTATACAACAAACAAATGAAGTTCAATATAAAGATATTCCTTTAGCCTTCATTGATACTTACGATTCTGAATATAAAGTTCATTTTAATATAAAAAAAGAATTTTCTTTTAATACATCTACGCAAATTAAAGCTTACGATATTATTAATAATCCATCTGCTTTCTTTTTTGACTCTAATAATAAATTATTAAAGAATACAGAAGTAAAACGATTAGGCGGTTCTTATATTTATGAACCTAGAAATATTACAGAATTTTCTCCTGTTATGTTTTCTGCTAGTGCTGTAGTTAAAAAAAATATGAAATTTTCTGATACAGAAAAATATAATATTAAAGTAACTGTAGCAGACTCTACGCAAGAACTTCCATTGGCTAACCAATTAATTAAAATCTTTGGCGATGGCTATCATAGAAATTTATGCCCTTCTAATATCACAATTAATGAAGGCACATTAATCCCGCAATATCTATTAAAATATCAACCCACTGAATCAGATTTTATGTTTGTACGATGTAATGATGTAAGTCATATGCCGAATGGATTAAACTTCCAAGATATATTAAATTCATATTCAAATATTTGGTGCTTCGTAAAAACACATACACAATATATTTATGAAACTAATGATGATACTGAATTTACTACACAAGAAGGTCATTTAAATTCTTTTTATCGTCCAACAAAAAGAAATAAAAAACCAACGCATTTCTTTAAACAATTAGGATTATTGCCGACAGATGATTCTTTAATTAATCTTGGATATACATTAGAACAAGTCTATGAAGATATATTAATTTATAGCAAACCTAAATCTGGTTTCTTAATCGTAGCTCCTGATTCATTCGCAGATAATATCGTAGAAAATTCTAAAATTATTTACGATGTCATGATGTATGTTTTCTTACAAGCATATTATAAAACTAAAAGTGAATATACATGGATTACAAATGACCCAGTAGATTATATTGCACAAAGTAATCAAAAAATTAATATGTATCATAACACAATTAGTTTAGAAAACTTATTAAAAAATGATAATTATAATATAGGTAATGCTTATACGTTAATTGATGTAAAAACATCTGACCCAAATATCTTATTCGTAGGTATGTCTAATGATGGAGATTTATATTTTAGAAAACAAACTGGATATATTACAGACCCAGTTAAACCAGATAATTATATTTCATATTTAACTACAAGGCATACAGTTCTTTTGTATACGCAACAAGATATTAATTATAAAGAAACAAAATTAAATATTTCATATTTTAATAGAGAAGAAAAAGTATTTATTGAAATCGACCCTATATTTAGTTCAGAACAAGAAATATATATACCATATAAACAAACATTAGAAATCCCTGATGTAACCAAAACATATTATTTATGTACAAAACGAGGACATGTAGATAAGATTAATTTACTTGAATTTGTAGATGTACAAGAATATAGTATGGATAAACATGGTATTATTATTTGTGAATTATACACAGAAGTAACGAAAGCTCCAAAAGCTATCGATATTAGAATCTTTGGTGGCGGCTTACCAGATAATGCACAAGATGATTTTAACATGATTGATATTGGTAATATCTATGGTAGACCATATCGAATTGGTTCTACAGTTATTATTAAATTACCTAAAGCTTTACAACAATATGAACAATTATTGTTAAAAGAATTAGATAAACACATCGCTTCTGGCGAAATCCCTGTCTTAATTTTTGAATAGGAATTATTATGGAAAAAAAATTAAAAACATTAGATTTTGGTCCAGGAATAAAAGCATCAGAAATTAACTACAATTTCGATACCGTTAAAGGATGGTTAGATAGAGAACGTCTACGACTTGGCGGTCCAGGAATTGTAGAAGGTTTCGATATTACCGCTGATACAAATACATTAAAAGTGTCTGTAACAGATGGTACTTTTATTAATAAACAAGGACAAGAACAAATTATTCCTGCAAGAATATTTGATGCAGGTGACATTAACGCCAAACAAATTACAGAAACTATTGTATGTCCTAAAGATGGATATTTAACATTACAATATGTTCCTTATTCTAAAACAAATAAAAAACATATTGTATATGATAATATTGACCAAACCACTAAGCGACCACTAGAAACAGAACTTGAAATGCACGAAGTAGAAAGTGGTCTTCATGTACCAGTCATTAAAGTATCTGAAAATAAAGTATATATTAATGCTGGTGATTGGCTTGGACAACAAATTAAAGTAACTTATTATAAAGCAGAAGATAGAATTGATTCTATTATTTTGACACAAGACGGTGAATATAAATATGAAAAATCAGTTATCTCTACTTCTCCTTCTCATATTCAAATTCCAGATTATGCCCCTGATTATTTAATCGGTCAAATTTATTGGCATGTAGATGGTGAAATCACCGCTACAATTTATACTAATCATAGAACATACAGAAAACTATTTGTAGATAAAGATGGCATTCTATGGATTAACGGTGAGCCATATAAAAAACCTAAATTCATTTATTTTATTGAACCAGAACATCCAGAAGAAAATGATATTTGGTACGATGAAAAAAATAATGAATTATTAATTTGGAAAGCAACTAATGGTGTATATGGTTGGGTAAAAATTAATGACCATTCTACTATGGCTATTAATAATTCTTATATGTTTGTTCCTGGCGAAAAACAGTATCCAACAAATGACCAAACATTTATCTTCCCAGAAGATAGAATGGATATGAATTATGTTCCAGGTACAGATTCTTTATTAATCTTAATTGATAATATCGTTATCATGAAAGACCAATATGAAGAAATTGTAGCTAACGATATACCAGATAAACCATATCTTGCAAAAGGTATTGGCTTTAAATTAGTAGAACCATTAGATAGAAGTACACCTGTACAAGCTATCGTGCATCATCAAGTTGCTTCTGCTAATACGAATGAGACATTCCAACGAGCAGCTGTTTTCGTGAACGAAAATCACATTTATTATTCTGCTGACCATACTAATAAAGTATTTGAAACAGAAGAAGATTATCAAGTTGGCGAAAATCAATTAGAAGTTTGGGTAGATGGTTTACGGTTAGTCTATGATATAGACTTTAAAGAAATGAAAAATGAAACAGAAACGGTCGATAAAAACGATATGTCTGTTCGTGACGTTATGTCTCGTCATTTTAAAATTATTAAACCACTAACCATTAACCAATGTATCGAATACAAAATTTCAAAACACATTTGGAATTATGACCAATTATCTCTTGTTATGAAAGAAACACTAGATACAATTAAAGCAGTACAAGAAGATAATAAACGATTACATACTGAACTTAATACATTTAAAGAAAATCAAGCTGATATAAATACAAGTATTTCTAATAGAATTAATACAGTAGAGCAATCCATTCCTGATACAAGTAATGTATTGACTACAAGCTCTATTATTGATATTTCCCAGTTATCTAATAAAATCACTAATCGAATGATTACTGAAAATCCAGAAGAGTACTTAATTTTAACGGCACAAAAAACAAACACAATTAATGACTATGGCATTAATGATTTTATTGTTATTTTTTATGTATCAGAAAATGATAATCGTGTATTAATTAAAGATGCAGATTATACAATCGATACGGATTCTGTAGCAGCACCTAATGCTAATATAATTTTAAAAGATTATCTTGTAAAAGCTGGTGCTACTATTTATATTAATAGATTAAAAGTAGGAGGACGACGTGGATAATACACTTGAATGGTATGCAAAAGTAGAATCGACAGATACATATTCTCCTACTAATGAAATCTATGGTGGTACGTTGAATAAAAATAATCAAATTCATTTATTCTTACAATTATGGAATAACCGATTTGGTGATACTAATGTACCAGATTTTTCTAATTTTAATATTAATATGTTCTTCGAACACGAAGAAGATAAAACTTTACTAGATTTCTGTAAAGTATATGTTAATAACCATGAAGTAGAAATTCAAAAAGTAGATAACTATGGCATTATTAATATGAGTAATATTGTATTATCTGGAGAAAAAAATGATGGGCTAGAAAAAAATAGTCCATCTAACTTCTGCAATATTAATATTGAAATTTTATCAACAGAAAATAAAAATTTTAAACCAGCAGACTTAAAAAATTTATATTTTGAAATTATACAATTTTAAAAATAAGATGAAAGTAATAATGTAGTTGTGAATGTTGTTACTTATTAAACATAGTAAGGAAAGAAAATGAGTGAAGTAATTATCTCAGTCTTGGAGTTCATTAAACAATCAAATGTAGACAATCCAATTGAGATACTTATTATATTCATTGGAATTGGATACGCTTTGTATTATGTTGCAAAAATCCAACCTGAAAAAGAAAAAATTAGAAGAGATGCCGAAGCTAGGCGTGATGACCTTGAAGAAAGACGATTGAGTCAAAGCTATAAAATAAATAGTGAACTTCATAATGACATTATTAAACAAAGCGAATTGCTTAAAAATATTCAAATTATATTAACTAATGTTGATGCTACATTAGATGATATTAATGATACTTTGATTAAACATGATGAACGTAGTAAAGGCATTGATAGCGAAAATAAACGGTTTCATGACACAAGTCCTCAAAAAGATGACTTTGATAAAATTGAAAGTAAAATTGAATATATTCAACGAGATATCACAACAATTAAAGCGTTAATTAATAATGTAAAATAATCTTACGGAGGCATATAAGTCTCCGTATTTTTATTTTATAGGATGTGGTAATATATATACTGACAAACCAATGTTTGTTAACAAAAGCTTTTATTAACAAATTATTTTAGGAAGGATATTTTAAAATATGCCTCAAGCTCCTCAACAACCAAGAGGAATACATAAAGTAGGCGAATCGATTGCACAACATAATCGCACGATGATTATTACAGAAGAAAATGCAAGCCGATTAGATTGGTCTCGTATTCCTTATGGCACAATTAAAGTAAATCCTCAAAGTGGCATTATGTCTGTCAAACTAAAAGGTGCATTAGTTACTAAAGACGGCAACTTATTAGAAAATGCTTACATTGATGGTGATAAGGTGTATCACAATAATGGTAAACCTTATTATAAAATCGATTATAAAACAGGTCTCGAAACAAAAGAAATTTGGGCATCTACAGATATGTCTTATTCTTCTGAGACATCTTGGGTACCAGCTGGCATTAAAAATGACGGTACATTAAGTATTGCTCGTGATACTATGATTATCACAGAAGTATTCACTATTAAGAAAACTTCTGAACAAGGTCAAAATGGTGAAGTCACTGTATATACAAATACAGAAGGCGAAACTCGTAGAGTTACTAAAAAAGCTGGTAAACATGTCTTTGAATTAGAACACGGTGAATATATCCCAAGACGTTCTTATTTAGAAGTATACATTGATGATGTATTACGTCGTGATGCTAAATCTGGTGGTGTAGAAGAAATTGATACTCGTCATTTTGCACTCGATGAAGAATTAATTCCTGGTCAAGAAGTAACAGTACGCTATATGCGTATATTCAGAATTGGTAATCCATATCCTCGTGTATTTATGGGCAACTGTGAACCAGAAGCGTCTGAAAACGGCGACTTATGGATTGAAGATATTGAAGTAGAACAAATTGATGATAACCATTTAGGTACAGGCGAAGAACCATTACCTACAATCGAATGGTCCCAAATTGTTGGACGTCCTAATTCTTTACGTGGTTATGGCATTATTGATAACGTAGAATATAAAAATCATTCACATTATGTTCGTGATATCATTGACTTCCCAGCTAATTTACCAGCTAATGGCGGTAATGCTGATTATGTTAAAGGACATACAACTGGTGAACTTGCTGGCAATATTCCTGTACTAGATAGTTCTGGTAAAATTCCAGCTCATTTAATTAGTCAAGATTTTGCACCTAAAGTTGCTAATATTCAAGGTATTGCTATCGGACCTAATCCTCCAGTACCTGCTGAAAATGGTAATTTATGGTTCGATACAAATGAACGTGTCATTCGTTTTAGACAAGGTAATGAATGGTTAACATTCAATGGTGTTTGGAAATAGAGGTGATATATAATGGGTAAAAGCCAAAAAATTAAATTAGAGCATCTTGACCAAACATTAATAGATTGGATACAACATGCTCTACATTCTGGTGTTATTAGTTTTTCTGATTTAAATCAAGATTTACAAAATGCAATTACGAATGCAAATCATGGTACAAGTTCTTATAATGATACGCCTGTACGAAATGAATTAACCAATCTTGATAATAAAAAATTAAGTAAAGAAGATGCTCGTTTAGAATATCATCGTAAAGATACTCCTCTTACTATTGATGATATGAACGATAACATTAAAGAATTACTTCGTTCTGTAAAAGGCGTTAACACTGCATTTAAACGTGGATTTCGTTTATCCGATACTCCTATCGAAATGAATGATTTGGATGGCAGTATTAGAAATCTAATCGAGACAAATGAACAACGATTAACTCGGTTAGAAGCCGTTAAAAAAACTATTAACGATACTATCGTAGCATTAACTAATACTTCTGGAGATGCCTCTAATTCTCTTGTGTCTTTAGGTACAACAGTATCTAATTTAAATGGTGAAATTAATACATTAAAAAGAAATCTTCAAAATAATATTGATATTACAACTGCTAATAGTTCCAAAATTGCAGCATTACAAGAAAAAACTAATACGTTAAAAACAAAACTCGATGCTGTTAGCAATAATAATATTGAATTAAGTGATGGCAAAATCCTTAGTAAATATATGCCATCTAGTTTGCCTACTAAATTAGATTTATTATCTCTTGAAGATAGAATTAATGGTATCGTTAATAAAGCTAATCCAATTAACGGTATGGACGGCATGATGGCTTTCGTAACTAATTCTGATGTCAATCGTACTGGTGAATTACGTGGTGGTAATTTATTTATCGCTGGTGTATTTGCTAATACACTAGAAGAATTAAACGATTATAAAGCAAAAAAAATGCCAGTTATTATTTCTATTTTTGATGATAAGATTTATGTAACAACTGGATTTATTCGTGATAATATGATTTCTGTTACGAATGCACAAGGTAAAATTAAATCTTATGGCAATTACGCTGTATATTCTTTAATTGAAATTACGAATGAATTAGCAGATGGACAAATCCATTCTACGAATCCAGACCCTAATGCAGCAGCAGAAGAAGATGAAACTAATTTCTTTAATTTTGATTATACATCTGGTGGCCCTCTTACTACTCACTGGGGCTTAAATCAAAAATTCTTCTTAGATATCAAAACTGGTTATGTATTATTTAATGATAATGGTGCCTTTATTAATTTAATTACAGGTGATGTAAATTATAAAACATTAAAAGCTTCTCCTGTTATTAATACTATCGTAGAAGCTACCAAAGCGAAAGCTAATGGTATGGCATTATTTACAGCTAATCATTTAAATGCGAATAATACGCCAACAGAAGTTCCAGTAGCTAATAATGCAGTTAAATTTATTGAAACAGAAATCGCATTAGGTGCAACATATACATATGAAAGTCTTGGCACAAAATATATCGCAGCAGATGTATTAGTGCGAGACGATGTAACTACATCTCCTACATATAAAAAATATTTAGAAAATGACGCTGCTATTACTAAAGCAATTTATAAAAACGCAGCTGATAAACAATGTATCGATATTATCAATAAAACTACTGATAAAATTAAAGTGCTAGTTCAAATTTATTCTGAGGTGTAATATGAGTATTTTAAAATGGAAAAAGAATAATAAATGGATTAGCATTTATGCGGATGCTATTAAAAATAGATTAATGCGTACTGCTAATTTATCTGATTTAACAGATAAAACGGCAGCGTTAAACAATCTTGGTTTAACTGGTGATGTAGAAACACATCACCATGACTCAAGATATTTACCTATGTTCGAAAAATTAGAAAATAAGGTTAAAGAAAAATTCAAAGCTCTTAAATTTAAAGTTGGTGGCGATGTCGCTGAATCTAATGCTACACAATTAGAAGATGGAACTTATTCTTTTAACTTAACTAATATTAGAGCTACTTCTATTAATATCGAACAAGGTAATGGGAATGCTATGCCTGCTTTATTTATTAATAATACAAAAGATAAAGAAGTAAAATATGTTCCAGATATTACATATAATGCTCAAACAAAAACGTTAAGCATTCCTAATATTAGAACAGGTACAATTGCGGCAGAAGAAATTACTGGTCAACGTATTTATGGTTCTTATTGGTCTGACTATGCTGAATTTTTCCCTAAAGGCGAAGAAACAAACCCAGGCGATTTAATTATGTTAAATCCATATTCTGACACAGAAGAATATATAGCTCATACTGGAGAACAAGATATTCCAGTAATTGGCGTTCATTCTGATGAGTTCGGACATATCATTGGCGGTGAAGACCCAATTGACAAGCAAGATTTTTTAGATTATAATTTAGACAGGAATATCCCCGTTGCATTGGTAGGTAGAGTACATGTTTCTTTTGTAGGTAAAGCTGAACGAAATAACTATGTAGTCCCTTCTAATGTAAAAGGATGTGCTAAGTTATATGACGCAACGAAAGATAATCCATTGCAAATCATTGGTATCTTAGTTGAAGATGATGATAGAACAGATAAACGTAGATTAAGGATTAAATTAAAATAATGGACTTAATTATTAAACCGACAATGGCTTGTCAGTTTAAATGTACATTCTGTTCATCTAATAATATATCTAAAGAACACACCTTATTTGATTTAAATATCTTACGTCCCTATCTTGAAAAATACAATATAGGAACTGTAATTATTAACGGCGGTGACCCATTGATGGTCCCGCCGTCTTATTATTTTGAGCTAGATAAATTATTGGATGAATACGGTCATACAGATGTATATGTATGTTTAACAACTAATCTCTGGGATTATTATGAACATCCAGATAAGTGGCGACCATTATTTAAAAAGCATAGATTTAGAATCATGAATTCTTTTCAGTATGGCAATCAACGATTAAAACCAGATAATACACCATATACAGAAGAAGATATGATGAAAATCATGGATATGTATGAAAAAGACAGAGGCGAGCGTTTTTCATTTTTGGCTGTTATATCAGAAGAAAATGAAAACACTGTTATAAAAACAGTAGAGCTTGCTAAACGTCTGGGTACAGTTTGTAGAATTAACCCAGCCGTCCAATCAGGAAGAAGTAAACAATATTATCCTCATTGGAAAATGATGCAACATTACATCGATATCTATAAAGCTGGTTTAATGAAATATGAACACAATACACAACAAGTCATAAATAAAATACTAAACGGTAAAACTGCTGTATGTCCTTGGAATAATGAATGTCTCTCTGGCATTCGATGTTTTAATCCAGAAGGACTTGTGCATCCATGTGGAGCTTTTGGAGATAATCATTATACAGCAAATAAAACATATGAATTATCTAAATACGATGAACAAGAAATTGCACGAGATTATCCATATATAAAATCAGAATGTATAACTTGTGATAATTTTTCATTATGTAATTCATGTCACAAAAATATTCATGACATTAAAGTTAATGGAGATGAAGAAGAACATTGTTCTAATATGAAACGAATTATGTCTTCTTTTAAGGAGGAACTATGCCAGCATTAAAAGATTTAAATATGTTATTAGTCGTTACTAATTCTTGTAATATGAGTTGTCCATTCTGTTACCAGGAACATACAGATGATATGATGGATAGCGAAACAGCTATCGCATCTGTTAAAAAATACTATAATAGAATTAACCGTCTCGTATTTTTCGGTGGTGAACCATTATTAAATAGCAAAGTTATTCTTGACGTGATGAATACATTCCCAGAATTAGAATATGCTATTATGACTAATATGACAGTACCTCTTGATGCAGAACGAAAAGAAGTATTAAATCGATGCCAATTCGTTACAACTTCTTACAGCGTAGATAGATTTTCTAATAATAATCTATTCAATCGTTTTTTAGAACAAGTTCATGCTTTAAAAAATAAAAAAGATTTTGAACTTCTTGTGACTATCACAGAAGACCAATTAAAAATACCTGCCGAAGAATTAGCTATTTTAATTAATATCATTGGTCCATCTAATGTTATTTTTGATAGACTATTTGATTATCCAGGTAATCCTGAAATTTCAAAAAATCAAGAATATTATGAACAAGTAGATGCTTATATTGGTGAGCTTACTAAATATTTACCAACTCGTATTAATGAATTCTATAAAATGGCTAAACTAACACAAACAGAACATAGAGCAGTCTATTGTGGTTCTTGCTTAAAACATCTAATTATTTTACCTGATGGTAATGTAGGCCACTTGTGTGAACGTCAAAAATACGCTACTCGATTTAAAAAATGTTTACTATGTGATATCACAGAATATTGTGGTGGCGACTGCTTAATGTATCAAGATATTTGTGCATTTCCTAAAGAAAGTTTTAAACGTATTATCGCTGGAGAATTCGATGAAAAATAATATTACAACTAAACTTCCATTAACATCAGAACAAATCGAACAATATTATGCTACGATTAATTTATATCATTTCGATATTATTTTAAAAGATTGTACTGAATTATCTGCTAAACAAATTATTAATTATATTGCTAATACTAAAATGGATTGTGATTTAATATTAGATGATGCAGACGATACTTTAATCACAGAATTAATTAAGGAATATGTAACAACAAATCGACAAGTATCTATTCCTGTATTCAATAAAATTATTATTAATGCTTTGGAAAGTATTATTATGAATAGTAAAAATCCAGCGAATAAAGAATTTATTGAAAATAATTTTGAATTATTGCATGAAGTACTAGATACTCTCGTAAATTTAAAATTCGCAGCAGACATTATGATTGCTGGTGATGAATACGATAATACGATTCTTAAATTAGAAGAAAAAGAAAATAGTATCGGAACTAATATTATTTCTCTCCGCAAAGAAGAAGAATTCTGGAACTTATATGTATTATTAGAATTTGCTAGAAATAAATTAACATATAATAAATTATTTATTGAACCATGTATTAAAGGATACTCTATGTTGTATTTTTTAACGACAGAAAAAAATCCTGTAGGCGTAGCTGTTCGTAATTTACAAGAGGTAAAAATATAATGTTTATTAATATCATGCACAAGACATTTATTACAGAAAACCCATGTAATTTTAGTTATATCACACAAGATTTTTTTAATATTCATCAAACAGAAAATTGGAAAGAAAATATTTTTGAACATATCGATTTCGAAGAATACTTAAAAGATTTAACATCTTCTACCCGACAATATAACGTATATCCAATAGAAGACATGAATATTTTTTTAAAAGAATATTGTCATCTTCTTGGATTAACGTATGATGAATATAGAGACATTATTAATTATAATATTTTCTCTTTACGTCATGCAGAAGATACTTATGGATTTCCCAATGCAATTATTCACCCAGAATCAGAAGATTGGTACGGACATAGTGATGAATCAAAAGTAAAAAGAAACTTTAAACTCTTTCCAGCAGAATTTGCTATTAATCACTTAGATGCACAATGGGCCCAAGAAAAATTTCATTACTTTAGAATTTGTGATATCATTAATGAAATTAGAAATTATCAACGAAAAGAGTATGAAGAATTCGGAATTATATCAGAAGCTTTTCATTTTCTTAAATCAGATATTATGACATCTAAACAATTATTTAATAAAGATTGCTATAAAAAAATACGCAATACGTTTAAACAAAGAAACTATAATACTGATTTGTTTGATATGTCTATCGAAGAATACGTTAATAATCCAGATTGTAAATTCGGATATAATAATGTAAATTATTATAAATTTAATACAAGATTGGCTCGCAAACTACAAGCAAGAGGATATAAAATTGTCAACAAATAAAAAACAAGTTATGTACTTAAAAGTTACAGAAGCTTGCAATATGAAATGTCCTTTTTGTTATGTGCCACAACAACCTATTTTTATGACTCAAGATGTGGCTTATAAAGCCATAAAAACGTACAATCCTGATTACATTATTTTTCATGGTGGCGAGCCATTATTGAATCCAGATTTAATATTAGATGTTATAAAAAAATATCCAAATAAAGAATATTCTATGACATCAAATATGGTAATACCTATTGGTGAAAAGCAATTAAAAATTATACATACATTAGGTAATGGAAACACCGCTACTTCTTATAGTATAGATAGATTCTATAATCAAAAAGATTTTGAAATATTCAAACAGCAAGTAAAATTATTAAAAAACTATACATTAATTGTTACTATATCTATTGAACAATTAAATCAATCTCCCAAAGAATTAGCAAATATTATTAAAGAATTAAATCCTAAATATATAGATATTGAACGAGTATCTTTTTTAGGTAATGAATTTAATCCTAATATATATAAAATAATAGATTTATATATAGCTAAATTATTTACATTAATTCCTAAAGAAAAAAATGTATTATATTTAAGAATGAAAGATGCTATCACATATGATACATATGTATATAATACAGAATGTAGTAAAGATTTAATTACTATTAATGCTGATGGGTCAATATTAAGTTGTCCTAACACTTGTTCTGGAGATAACATAGAGCCAATTAACTTAGAATGTTTTACTTGTGATTTGTTTCAATATTGTGGCGGAGATTGCGAAACATTCAAAGGGGTTTGTAAATTCCCCAAAAATACCTTTTTAAAAGTAAAGAACGGAGATTTATAAATGGCGTTTCAAGCAAACTTCCCTACTCGTATTGATGAAGTGTTAGATTTCATTAATACTCAATTAACAAATAAAATTAAAAATAAAGTTGTATGGCATTCAGATAATGTTCCATTTAGTAACTTAGATACCACTGACCAATTATTACAATTCGAACGAGATATCCGTAGAGCATTTGGTATTAATAGCAGTTTACCTCAAATGAGCACAGCTACTGATATTCAACCAGGCGAAAAAATGAATGCAGAAATTTTATATAATAAAGTAAAACGTATTGCCTATTTTTGGTCCTCTATTCGTCGTGTTCATGTTAAAACTGAAATGCGTAAAAAACCAGAAGGACAAGGTGAACATGTAGAAGTAACCGGTGAAGATACACAATATGCTCGTTTAAACGATAATTATCGTGTAGCTAATTATGTTAATGATTTAGAACCAGAATTTGTAGCATTAAAAAATCAATCAACTAATGCTCAACAACTTAAAGACTTATTGCAAAAATTTTATGAAAAATGGGAGCAATTACCTCCTGTAGAATTATCGACAAGATTGTGTCACTCTAGTTGTCATAGTAACTGTCATCATAGATAATATATGGAAATACTAATCAAAACTACTAATGCTTGTAACTTATCTTGTAAGCATTGTTTAGACGCTGCTAATAAAAATGGACAACCCATTACATATCCATTTCAATTATTAGAAACATGGATACCTAAATACGCTAACGTAGCTTTTTTCGGAGGAGAACCGTTACTTGGCGATTTAGAATCTATGTATAAACTCGCAAAAAATAGACAAGATTGTTTTTGGCGAATTACTACTAATTTAGCAAAGCCATTAACAGTATTAGACATTGCTGTATTAAGACAGATGGATATTATCACAACAAGTTTTGACATCGGTATTCGTTTCGGAAATATTAAACAATTATTGTTGTGGAGACGAAATGTAGAGTATGTTCGCAAATATACTAATGCAACATTGCGATTAAATATTTGTATGACAAAAGAATTATTATCCAAGAAAAATATAGAACACAAAGTTTTTAAATTATTAACTATGTTACATTTTGATGAAGTATTCTTTTCTAAGATTATAGATAATGGTGGAGACGCTTCTAGCCATCAACCATTAACCAAACGACAAGAAGAGTTCATGGAAACATTCTATAAAATATCTAAAGATTCTATTGTTAATTGTTGCGTAGAAAATATTTTAAATACACAAGACATAGAAGAAAATAAAGAGTATCCAGATTGTTCTTCTACCTCATTAACTATTCATCCATCTGGTAACATAACAACCTGTAGTCAATTTTCTGAATACGATGGATTTGCAAATATTACAAAAGATACATATCAAGAAACAATGAATAAAAGAATTTTATGTAGAGCTCATGCCATTTGTTTAACTTGTGAATTTTTTGATGTTTGTGAAAAATCTTGCTGGAAAGAAAACTGGACGAAAGGTTGTCCTTATTATAAACAATTTGCTCATAAAATTAGAACGAGAGAGATTTAATTCTCTCTTTTTCTATATGGAGATATAATATGAAAGAAAATAAAATACATATTACATTACAATATAAACCAAAAGATTTTGATATTAACATGATTGCAGACAAATTAAAAGAAAATTTGCAAAAAACATTTGAACCTTTAAAACATAAAACAATCAAAGAAGCTGATGCAATCATTAAAAAAAGCTTTAAAAATAAATTGCCATTAACTTCGGAATGGAAGGTTACTATACATAATGACAGTTCAAGATAGAGTACAATTAATTTCTAATAATACTAATTTAGATTTAGGCACAAAAATTACAACAGCAAAAATTGAACTAACAGGAGCCTGTACATTTAATTGTAAATTTTGTTATCAACAAGAAATGAAACAAAATAACCTAAGACAAAACTTTTTAACAGATGCAGAATTTAACCAAGTACTATCTTATTTAAAATTATATCCAGATTTAAAAGAAATAGGGCTATTCTACATGGGCGAGTCTGGATTACACCCTAAACTCGCAGACTATTATAAACAAATCAAAGAACTTGGGTACTTTACCTATTTAACAACTAATGGAACTTGTACAGACAATATTATAAAAGCCATTCCTTATATTGATTCTTTAAAAGTTTCTTTTAATTATTTATTAGAAGATTCTAATGATATTAAAGACATCACACAAACAAATATTTCAATTCAAGATATTATTAATAATATTAATTTACTAAATACAGAATGCAAAAGACATAATACTGAGTTTGCTTTATCTACTGTTATTGATGAATCAAAATATAATAAAGAATCCCATAGTAAAATTATGGATTATTTATTCCCAGACATATTTCACTATTATATTCCATTACAAACACAAGGCGGTTTTAATGAAAATGGTATTGGTGGCGTCGTTGGCGAAATAGAATCTAAAGTAAATAAAATGCCATGCTGGTCTTTATTTAAAGGTTTGTATATAGATGCTAATTTAAATATCAGAACTTGTTGCTATGGTCATACAGATAAACATATTTTAGGTAATATTAAAGATATGAGAGTGATTACTAAAAAAGAACTCAAAGAACAACATTTAAATAATATCATTCCTAATATATGTAGAGAGTGCATCAACAATAAATAGGTTATCTATATGACAATTATTGAACAAAAAAAAGAAAAAGTAAAAGCATATCTTCACTCTATTCATAAATTAAATAAAGATACATCGTTAATGCAAATCAATATATGTGCTTCAAGAATTTGCGGAAGACACTGTATGTTTTGTCCTCAATCTAATAAAAAAAAGAATGAAGAAATATTAAAAACAAAACCTCAATTTTTAGATTATCGAGTTATTTCTCGTATAGCTATCGAAGGATATCGAAAAGACTTTAAAGGTGTATTTGTTTTTAATGGCATGGGTGAACCAACAGAAAATCCACAACTACCTTATATGTGTCAGATTATCAGAATGTATTGCCCATCTGCTAAAATACAAATTATAACAAATGGCGACAATGAAGATGTTATAAGAGAAATACATAAAAAAACAAAAGATGTATTATTTGTTTTCTCTGAATATACAGTAGAAGATACGAAACGAAATAGAAAAATATATAGTTATCTTACTCATAAAGAATTTAGAAAATTCTATACGCTAGAAAATATAGGTTTACTTAATAATAGGTCTATGAATATTAATATCGGCGATGATACCGTTCCTAATGAATGTTGTCACAAACCTTTTTTTACGACATCGATTGATACAGATGGCTCATTATTAATCTGTAATAATGACTGGTATGGAGAAAATCCATATGGTCTTATTGATGTAAACGAAAATAATTCAAAACTATGGTCACAATGGGAAGAAAAATTGAAAGATTTACGCATGATTATGCTACTAAATGAACGTCCTACTTGTGAATATCCATGTTCTTTATGTAATGATAACAAACATACATATGCAAAATCTTTCGTTAATTTTTGGAAAAAGAAATATATTAAAAATTATATTATAGAAAAATTCCACAAATTTTTTAATATAGATAAAAAGTAAAAATAATCCTAGTTATTTAAAATATGACTAGGATTATTTTTTATAATATAGTAATATATACATTGAACAAACTTTTCCTAGTGTTTTAAGCATAAAGAAAGTAGGTGTACTTTTTGACGTTACCTTACGATAGGAAGTTCAATAAAGGTAGGCAATCTGAATTATTTTATAATGAGGATTTATCTAAAAATTACGAAGCGATTCGCCATTTACTAGATACGCCTACTGAAGAAAAAGGTACTCCTGACGCTAAAATTGATGGCGCTTTATGGTTAAATTTAAAAGAAAATGCATTAAAACGATATCATAAAAATACTGGGATTTGGGAAAATCTCTTCTCAGAAAAATTCCAAATCACAGACCAAATTACAAATATTAATCCTAGCTCTAATCCAGTATTAGGTCAGTTATGGATTAATAATGATATTCTAATGTATTTCGATGGTTCAACGTGGAAACCAATTAGGTCGTTAATTCAGGACGGTTCCCAATTCGATATGTCTGCGTTTGAAAATCATAAATTAATTTCACCATTAAACTCCATTGGAAATAGTGTTATTAAGGATTACAATGCAGATGACTTCGAGACTCAACTCGAAGAAGACAAACAAAATAAAGTTGATGTTCCAGCTGGCTCTGAATTTCACGGTGATGGTCATACATGGGATGTTGGAAAAGTAAATAATGGTATGGATGGCGGCATCTGTCATACTTGTCAAGACGGTGTATGTCCAGTCGATGGCGTTATTCCAGAAACATTTGCTAGTCATATATTTAAAAGTACAGATGAAGATTATACGAAACTAAGTCAATTCTTAGTTCCTAATATTAATATCGACCGTGTATTTTTAGATAGAAAATTAGACTTTACCTATCAAACTGTATCTAATGTTTGTATCCAATATCCGAAAAGTAAAATTTATGAACAACGTCCATCACTCATCCACGTTAATTCTAATCGTTTACGACATATCAAAAAACGGTTAGTTAAAATAGACAGAGACGACAGAAATACAACTAAGATTAAGTTCGATGAACAAAATTTTGAACTCTATGGTTTTAAAGGAGATTCTCCTCTAGGTGAATTACTATTGCCAGAAAAAATTATTGGTGATGGCGGTTACACAAAAACCAGAGATGGCGTATTCTTAAATCATGGATATTCTCAAAATTTTGATTATGTTCTTATTGTATCTTTTGAATTTGGTTCTTTTAAAACAACTGGTCAAATGAAGCATGTATGGAATGGCAAAAAAGAAACATCCTATTATGTTCCTAATTTTGCAGCCCCACACAATGTATTCATTAATGGCTATAACTTAGAAGATAATACTTATACAGAAGATGACCAAGAAAAAATAATTACCATTCAAGATAGTACACAAGGTATGGAATTAACTGGATTCCATTCTGTTATTCGTGAATTTGGTTATGTTTACGATGTAGATATTAATCGTAAGGGCCATATTACATTATCTCGTGATTATTATAAAGACCCACTATTATTTATTGGTGGTGAAGTGATTACGCAACAAGATGGATTAGTATTTGAAAATAATAAAAATTATACAATTCCAGATTGTCCACGAGATACTGTTTGGGCGGTAGCCGAATTACAAGGTGAAGAATCAGACCCAGCATTTACTATGCGAGTCAAAAATGGTTCTGGTCATGTACCAACTGATGGTGTTATTATTTATGATAATGTAGATGTTAAACCAACAGATACTATTATCGCTTTCATTGATGGCATTCTAGTTAAAAACGAAGACATTATTCGTAATCAAAATGCTGGTACTTTAACTATTAATGGCATCCATGAAGGGCAAACATACACATTACTTAAAGATAGATACAATCGTTTCTTTAGTGATACAAATGCATTGCCTGCTATGATTACAGGCAAATTTAACGAAACATTAGTATATTTAAATGGCTTTTTATTAAATAACGAAACTTCTATTTATCAACATGGTAAACCAGAAGAAATAAAAGGCAATACTAATGAAATTAAATTCTTTATTAAAGATGTAGTTAATGGCAATGTTATCGGTGATTATTACATCTGGATTACATCTGAAGACCCTCAAGGTAAAGATACTTCTGGATGGATTAAATATGACCCAGCTAATACAAAAGATAAATTAATTATCGATGAGTTAGAATGTTTCTGTCATTCCTATCAAAATGCCAGAACATCTGTCTTATTAAATAATGACAAATTAGCTAATTATAATATTCATTTCGATGAATTTTCCGATAGACTTGATGTATATGCTTTTAAATATACAGCTTTTTCAGGTCAACCACTCATTATTAAAAATATTTTCTTAGATGGTGGTCAAAACAAATACACTACTGACAATCGTCGTTTTAAAATTCCAGATAAGTTTGAGCCAAATTATGGCTTACTTTCTGTTTATATAGATGGCATTAGACAATATTACGTTAATGAAAACGCAGATGGACTTGGTTTTAGCTTACCTTCTCCTGTACAAGCTCCAGCTATGGTTACTTACGTAATTGAAACTGTCGATGCTCCAAGTGAGTCTTATTGCAAACGTATTATTTTAGACGAAAAACATATCGTTCCAAATACGATTAATGTATATAAGACTTACCGAACCGATGTCCCTGATGCAAATCCTAACGATAGAGTATCTCTTTATCCTGGTCGTGTATCAGTTTATATAGATGGTGTAAGACAACCGCAAAGTGCTTTTACAATTGTTGACAACTATACTATTTCTTTTAACTCTTCACTTACAAAAATAGTTGGTGGCAAAGACACATTCCCTTACGAAGTGATTCGTAACGAACTTGGTGAGGCAATGTATCATGTAGATGGTTCTTTGCGTGTTATGGAACATTCAGAAACAGATAAAATTTTAATCGAAGTAAAACAAGATTTAGATAGAATAGAAACATATTTAGAAGTTCCTCCTACTAATGATGGTTTCTCGATTGATATTACTGGTAATGAATTAGACCCAGCAATCTTAGAAACAAATGATGAAATTCTAATTTACCTTGACGGATTATTCTTAGGTTTACGAGATAATGATGCTTCTACATTTACATATACAAAAGATATGTATAGAGGAAAAATCACAATTAATTCTCCTTATCATATTGAAGAAATTATCTCTGACCCATTGAATGATTATTTAAAAACTAATCCGCAAGCAGCAGAAGAATATAAGAAACATAATGGTGGCAAACCATACTCACCTAAACCTAAAAAAATTATTTTAGAATGGAGAAACGAATAGATAATGGCAGAAAGATTTACTAAAGTCGGTATCTCAATGCTAAATATGCATGACATTGAAGAGTATCTCCACGTCAAAGGATTTATTTATAACAGTGAATCCGCAAATGATACAACTCATGTCGGCGGTGTTCCTTCTGAAAATATTGCTGTTGCTGTATCTCCTGAAGATAGAACAACAGTACGTAATGCTATGAATCTTAACGGCAAACCAGAAAGTTATTTCTTTCCTGCCGTTAAGGGAGCATTGCTCAATAATGACACAGAAGCAATGCGTAATGCATATAATGCAGCGATTGCCTCATTGAAATCTGAAGTATATGAACTCAGAGCAGAAATTGCTTCCGCAGGTCTTGGCAAAAGTTATGCAACCTATGAAGGTTTTTACGACCCATTCCGTCGTCAAATGCCTCGTCATATTAAAGACGTAGTTGCAACATCTGTTGAAGATTCTAAAGACCCTATGACAAAAACTTCTATTATAGTATCAGAGGATAATTGGAAACTATTTAAAAAAGATGACCATATTGTTCTTCATTCTAAAGTAGAAAATAAAGTTCGACAAGTACAAGTAGTCGAAGCTTCTAAAGATGGCAAAACGATTATTTTCACGCCAGCCGTAGACTTCAGAGTACTTAAAGATGAAGTAGATATTTATCGTTCTTATGGTTCTGTCGTAGACGGAGCTTTTGTTATGGGCGAAATTATTGCGACTCATCCTGGTCAAAAAACATATCATACATCTACTGATGATGATACACATTGGATTGTAAGAAAAATTAATTCCGTAGGAAAAGGTGTGGGTACTACATTCCGTATTCCAACTTCTTATCAAAGAAATTATCTTGGCAACATCATGATTAAAGTTAAGAAGTTCGGTCAACCTGGTCCTTTAAAATGCTACGTTATTAATGAAAAGAATTTAACTCACTTTAAAAACCCAATTCAGGCTAAAGATGATGGCTTATTAGTAGCTGAATCATATCCTTTAAATGTAGATGCATCTAAAGATATGCATTTAGCTGAATTTAAAATGTTTGACCCATATGGCGAAGTTGATGCAAACACTCGTAATGGCGTACAAGCATTAAATGGATTAAATGGTTTATCTACTTTTACCGCACAATCTAATCCATCTAATTATCCATTGTTAAAAGAATATGATAATTCTGATACAAGCAATACTAAAGTTCGTTATGTTATGATTATCGAAGCATTAACAAATGCTGATGATGCTAACTATTATGATGTAACATTTATTGCTACGAATAAAATGGCTACCCTCGATGTACATAATATGAATAAAGCATTAGAGTATACTAAACAAGGGCAAGATTCTCGTCAAAATGCGTTAGTTACTAATTATGATATCGATGCAGCTGATTTATATTATGGCATTACTTTGTATGAAGCAGAAGGCGAACAATTCATTCCACATGATACTGGTATTTATACAGCTCATTGGAAAAATGCTGACAATAAAGCCTCCTCTAAAATTAAAGTAAATTTACGGATTGGTCGTGAAGGCGTATTCTATTTGACTGATGAATATAATACACAAGCATTTGGTGATTTTCCTGATAATGCAATCGTTAATGTAAAAGGTAAAGAAGTCTTTGACGTTGATGGTTTCTATTATTCTAAAAATAGACCAGTTGCTTTCGGCGACATGATTCGTGAAGTATCTGATATCCAACACACAGCATTAACAGTTAAAAAAGGATTCCATGCAGATAAACATGCTAAGGTATATCCTATTAACTATAAAGTAATCGTTAAAGCTAAATTAACGGAATGGGACCCAGAAGTATGTAAAACTAAAGTATTACAAGAAGGTCGCTATGAAGTACCATTAAGTCGCATTATTAATAATGGTTGGCAAGATGATGAAACATTATCTGACCGTATCGTTTTTGAAACAGATTTTAAAGACGAAAAAGGTAATGCTCTTTACTATAATGATTTCGAAGTTGAAATCTTTTGGGAAAAATCTTGTAAAGAATCCAATGCTAAATTAATTGGCAAAATTGAAGACTTATGGATTGATACTGATACAGATGTATTAATCGAAGATAGAAACAAACAACTCGTAACTGATTTACCTACTCCAGCGAATACGGCATTAAATATTGATGCATTAAAAGGTTTAATGGATTTAGTTAAAATGATTAATGATAGCAAAGATACTATTGATAAACTTCGTCCTGCTAAAACAGAAGAGGATTTACAAGTACCTGCTGATTATTGGTTATGGCGGCATGAAGGTCCAATTACCGCTGAAGATATTCATGAATTACAAGGTCATCCAAAAGTATATGCACCATTCGTAACAGAATTACATTCCGATGAAACAGATAGTTCTTTATTTACTAATACAGAAGTAACTCATTTGTGGTTCCCTAATGAAATGCATTTAGGTAACTATGCGTTGGCTAATTCTCGTTTAGTAGAATTTAGAGCTCCTAAAGTCATTGAATTCGGTCATCATGTATTTGCTAATTCTAAACAACTTAAAAATGTTGTTGAATTAGACACTCACGTTGCTCGTGATTTAACTGGTACATTCCAAAATTGTTCTGCATTAATTAATATAGGTGATTTAGTAACAGATAATTGTTTAGATTTTACGTCTATGTTTGATGGTTGCAACGCATTGAAATATGTTCCTAATATGACTTCCACAGCTAATGCTGAATCTATGGAAGCTATGTTACGTAATTGCCATTCAATTCGTGTGATTCCTCCATTAAATTATAGTAATGTAAAAAATCTAAACTCTGCATTTGAAGGATGTTCAGGTATTAATTCTGCTCCTACGATTAATGGTCCTAAAGTTACAACTGCTAACAAATTATTTAAAGATTGTTCTTCTATGACATTAGCAGATTCTATTACATTACCTATGAATAGAAACTTTGAACAAGCATTTAAAAATTGTTCTGTGCTCGAAACATTGCCAACCATTCATTATGACAATGTAAAAGTATCTCGTTCTATGTTTGAAAATTGTAACGCAATCGAAGCGATTGATGGTGTTGCATTATCTCAACAAGATGCGAATGCTATGTTTAAAGGATGTAATTCTTTAAAACATATTACTAATATGTCTACAACAGGCGTATCTAATATGAGTAATATGTTTGCTAATTGCTATGCATTAATTGACGCAGAATTAGATTTAAATGTAGTCGATAATGAAGCATATGAAGATTTCTATTTAAAAGATATGTTTGCTAATGATAAAAATATCACACATATTTTAATTAGAAATGTACGCTCTATTAGAGACTTATCTATTCCTGAAGGCTATCAAGTAATGGCTCTCGAAAATAATTATGATGTTATTTATTGGGGCGATTATAAAGAAGAATATGCTAATGGTATTTCTAAAGTAGTAGCTCCTAGCGGTTATTGGTTATACAATCGTCGTGGACCTATTTCTATCGAAACACAAAAAGAATTAGCTGGACATGAAAAAGTATATGCTCCATTTGTTACAGTTGTTAACCCTGGCTCAATTCATAATGACGTAAAAGATTTATGGATTCCTAATGATGTAACATTAGCTAACTCTGCTTTCCATAATACGAAACTTGAAGTAGTTAACTTACCTCATATTGTAAAAATGGGTAAATCCGTATTCGATAGTTGTAAACAATTAACAACAGTTACTAATTTAGATTTATCTAATGTATATGTATATGACGGCATGTTTGCTAATTGTGAAAAACTTGTAAACTTGCCTCGCTTAGATAATCATAATGCAGTATCTACAGACAATATGTTTGAAAACTGCGGTGCATTAAAAGAATTAGTAATTCGTGATATTCAAATTAATGATTTACATCTAAAACCTGGATATACAACTGAAAATTTACCAGATAATTACATTAAATTTAAATGGTAACGAAGTAATATATAAGGGTGAAGCTTCTTTCACCCTTATATATTTTTACATAGAAAGGACATTCGAATGCCTGATATTATCGACCAATGCCTCAACAGCGAAGACAGAGAAGTCTATAGATTAATGCATGATTTATTGGCAGCTGATACTCCTGATGATGCGATTAAAAAATGGAAAGAACTTCGAGATGTCGTCAGAACTATTAAAGACGAAATCGAAGAAGAAGAACTCCATGAAGAGGACTTTCTTACCGTTTATCTACAAGAAAGGAATTAGTATCATATGACTACTAAACAATCATTAGAAAAAATTATTGAAATTCTCTCTAATATTAAAGATGCGATTACTACTAAAAAAGCTCCAGTAGTAGAACCAAAGCAATCTGACGAAGAATTTAAACAAAAAGTCTTAGCTATTGTACAAGAATATGCTGACGAAGACGTAGATTTAGTAGCTGTATATGAAGCAGCTAAACAATAATTTATTTTTAGAAAGGACTCTTTCATATGAATAATCGAGTTAAACGATTAATACTTTTTGCTCAAGCAGTAGCTGGCGACATTAAAGCTCTTAAATTAAAAATTGGTAATACAGATACTCTTGTAACAGATGACAAAACATCTACTGTTAATGCCATTAATGAAGTAGCTGGCTCCTCTAAAGAAATTAAAGATTCTATTGAAAAATTCAAAACAGAAATTGGTATTAATTCAGAAATTGCTAAAGCTAATAATATTTCTGTTAATCCTTTTGAATTACTTGTACCATTTATTAAAAATCAAATCTCTAATGGTCAAACATCTGACAATGAATATAGTGAAAGAGTATATTATATTCCTAGCCAACCTCATGTTATTAAAAATATTTTAAATGGCAAATTATCTTCTAATGTAGGTTTTAAAATTAAACAAGGTACATTTGAAAAATTTGTACATTTCACCTCTCCTGTAGAAGATAATTTTGAATTACCTACTGAAATTGATACATCTAAAGAATATACCATTAATGAATATGATATATTTGGACATTATTTAAATACATATAAAGTAGTTCCTTATGTAGATTTTGTTAACAGCAATATTTCACAAATAATTCTTTCAAATATAGGATATTATATTAATTATACAACACAAGAAGAAATCAATACTGTCTTTACGGAAGATAATAAAGATATTCCTAATAATCATTTTATTTTATACATTAATGAAAATGCATCAAAATATTACAACCTACAAACAAAACAATGGGAAAATATGCCAGTAAATCTTCCTAAACAATATGAAAATTCTTTATTTAAAGTAATTCAAAAACCAGATTTTAATAAAATACAAACACAAAATATAAATTTAACTAATTCGTTTAGTTTTGATAGCAGAATTGATACATATATTGCTGATGAAACAACTAAAATGTCAATTGAAAATATATCAAGACAAAAAAACTATTTCATTGATAATGAAAATAATGCAAATAAAAAAATTATTTTAAATAACACTAAAACAAAATATTATAATTTTGTTTCTAGTGAATGGAAAGAATTACCTAAAAATATTTCTGATAGTTTTATTAATGCATCTACAGAAGTATATAGTAATTTAATTAATAATTTTGACACAACAAAACTTATTAATTATTCTTTAGGAACTATTAAAGACGAATATGGTAACGAACCAATCATTCCAACAAATTTTGAAAAACTTACTTTGTATAATGGTGATAATAAATATTATATTATTAAAAAAGATACATTAAAAAACTCTGTTTTAGGATATAGATATAATAATAATGTAAATAATTTGATTTTAGATGATACCTTATCTTACTATATTAATAAAGATACCAAACAATGGACAGAATTAACATCTGCTCAAAAAGATAGTGTTCAAAATAAAATTAAAGAATATGAATTAAACTATATTAATGATGAAAATACTTTAGTAAAATTCTATCCTAATATTTTATATAAAGATGTTAATCGTGGATTAGATGGCGCTATTGAATTTACAAATAGTGATGGAATTGGTGGTTTATTTAACAGAAACCTTAAAGAAATCCAAATTGTAAATAATAAAGAAGACGTTAATAAAATTGATTTTAAATATTATTATTTAAATGCTTTAGTCTTTACAAAAGATTTAAATGAGTATTTTGATACTTTATACACATTTACATGGAAACAAACACCAGATGATGTAAAACAAACTGTATTAAATAAAATTTATAACAGATATAATGACTTTTTTAATACAAACATTACATCAAAAAATATCAATTATTGTACTCAACTAATAGATGTTAAAGCAGAAAATTGTATTAATGTTATTGAAGAATCTATGTTAACAGAATGGATGGAAAAAGAAAAACCAGTTTCTATTTCTACATTCATTATTAACGTTGAAGGTACAAAATATTTTGATTATATGACTTCTAATGGATGGACTCCATTAAAATCACAACAACAAGCAAATCTTAAATTTTCCGATTTACATTTAGATACTACATCTTTTAGAAATATCTTTAATAAAGTTAAATCTAAAAAAGAAAAATTATTAACTGTATTACAAAATATGGATATGTCTAAAGTATATACTTCAAGTAATGAAGTTAACCCTGTTGACAAAAATAGTGATTTAGACGGTAAAGAAATTTTTAGAGATAACGGAAAAATAGAAGGTAGATGGTCACGATATTTACAATTGCCTAACATGAAAAACATGAAAGTCATTTCTGCAAATTGTCAATATAGTGGAACAAATATCACAAAACAAGATATCTTAACATATTTACCTAATGCAGAATTAATTAGTATTAACTCTAATCAAACTGATTTAAGTAATGAAAATGAATTGTTTGATAAATATTTATTTGTAACCTTACAAAATAACATTGTATATCTAAAGATTTCAAAAGACCTTACAATTCAAATAAAAGATAAAAATGACCCAATTCTTAAATTAGCAAAAGAAAAATTAGAAACTACTCCATCATTTATAGTTGGAAGTTTAAACCATTTATAATAGATAATTAAATATATAAAATTAAACGACGGCTTTTATAGTCGTCGTTTTTTTGTTATAATGTTACTATTAAAATGTAATATATAGTAAAGAAAGAAGGACACTACATATGATGCCTACACAACTTATTTTTCAAGCATTAAAATTAATTTTTGACGGAACTATCGCTCATTGTTTTGAAAAAAGATACAAAGATAGAGACATTACTTATGTCGATGAAAATAAATTAGTTCATCAATACTTTAAACATAATTTTCCTAAAGTGTATAAACGTATGAAATTTATTATTCCTGACTCTCAAAGTCAACTTGGATTAGCTATGGATATAGACAATAAAATTTCTGCTTTTATTTGTTTTTATGATAAAGAAGGAAAATATTCTATTTCTTTCTTAGATATATTAGAAACAGCGGAAGATAATACAATACAATATACAAAAGAATTTAAACAATATTTAGAAGATGGCACTATGCCACGCTTCGTAAGATATTTTAATATGGAATACCCTAACCATAATGAATAAATTAATTACTGAAAAAAATATATCTGATATCATTAATGAATTATCAGAAGAAAAAATATTAATTCCTATTAAGTTATCTGAAACTATGTTATCCGATGAAGCTAATATAACTTTTGAATACATAGAAACAGAACTTAATACTATATATGACAAAATTCGTTTACTCGAACAATTACATAACTACACAGAAGTATTTGTAAAAGAACAAATCGAAAAAAAAGAAAATCAATTCAAAGAATATTTAAAAACTATAGAAGATGTATCTGATTTATATCAAGATAATAATTCTGTATCATATTTAATACAGTTTTTGGCGTCTAAAGATACGATTCGAGATAGAGATGGTTCTATTATTCAACAGATGGATATTAATAATCATTCATTAGAAATGCCTGGTACTATTTTAGCTAAAGCTAATTTAAATAATATTATTCATAAATCGGATATAGATTGTTATAATAATACGTATAATAATCTATTAAAAGAAAAACCTGGTGTTTCTATTTATTTCGCAGATAATCCCTTTGTCGGCGGTGTTCTTGAACAAGTACAAACTACTATTTCTAATCCACAAACCTATAATTATATTGGATTAGATATTACTAATGTACAATTATTAGACCCTACTATTGTACATGAATCTTCTAGTGAGCCAATTAATATCATTAATGGCTACATTAATCCAACGATTGTATCTGGTTTTAATTTTAATCTTAATTGTGTTAATTATAATATTGGCAAAAAAGCTAATACAATTAATTCGCCTAAAACAAATATTCCAACTAACGATATGTCTATTCCTAGTGGCACAACTACAAAAGAAAAAGAAATCGAAACCAATATTACTCATAAAGAAGAACAAGTACAAGATGTTAAAGAAAAGCATGTTGAGCAAGTTACTGGCACAGGCGAATACATATATACTACCTATAGACCTTGGGTACTTGGTATCAAAGGAGCTATTATGCAAAAAATGTCTAATGGTATGTATGAACCAGTAGGTAGCTTCCATTTCTGGAATGAAGATTGGCGACGCTTCCCTGAAGTCACAAAAATAGATGATAACCAAATTATGAATAAAGAAAAATTAAAAAATCGTATTACAGATAAAGAAGTTCATTACTGGATAAAGAAGATTTTTAATTAATTAAAAAATGATTCTAAAATGTCCTAAAAAGTTTTTACTAAAAAATTGCATTCTCAGTAAAATTATATGAAGTTCAGTGGATAAGAAAGTTGACAGATTATGACGCTTAAAGAATCAATTAATACAGATAATTTCGCTTCTGATTTTGCTAACACTAATGTAAAAAATATAGATATGATTGATGCAGAAGCTTTAAATTTAAATACAAATCAATCATATGATACAACCTATGAATATAACTTCGGTATCAATTCAATTAATATTTTTAATAAACAACCATTAACGGTATCTGGATATATTTCTCCAGAAGTAAAAATTAAAAATAATAATTTTATTACAATATCTGTTAGTCAAACGAATCCAGAAGTAAGCCAAGAATATTATATTATAGATAATAATAAAGAATATCCAATTCAGCCGAAAGAATTACCACAAGTAATTAAAGAAAAAATCTTTTTTAACTTACCAATACGTTTTCCAATCGATGAATCTAAAGAAGTTACTATCTATAAAAATAATATCAAAACAGATTTAACGTATTCACAGTTGCAATCCATTAATAGCGACGATGAATATACAATTACGTATACGCCAAAACAAGAAGCTTTTAGATATAAACCTAACAGCAATACATTAAAAGTAAAAGTCATTCAAAGGCATCTAGGAACAGAAGTTCCTTCTACTATTAAAACTATTTCTATCGTATGTCACGGAGGCAGTGCTATTTGGAATATATAGGCTTAAAAAGTATAAAAGAAGAATATGCAAATATGTTACTTGCTTCCAATAAAGATAAAGCAAATACAATATTTGCATCTGCTACAGATACACCTGTAACAGAACCATTAGAAATTCATCAAGAAGAAGAAATACAATTAGATACATTAAATAATCAGTTAACTGATATCGCAGTTGACTTACAAGCTCTTAATTATGAAGCTCTCGAAGCAACTAAAAATTATTCTACTTTAATGACTGATATTGTTACTCGCTTAAATGCTGTTGACGATGCACTAGAAGCTGAACGCAATCGCATTCAAGACATGAATATTATTTGTGGCAACTATAACGAATTTACTACCGTTAAAGAAATTAGAACATCTGAAATATATGGTACAGTCGGATTATTAGGCGACTATATTTTTACGGCTCATACAGATAATGCTAAAGTCGGCAACTTTGGTGTAACATTCGTAGATGGTAATGGTATTGAAGGCAATAAATTTGTCTATAATGATAAACAATTTGCTAGTAATGCTATTAATAGCTCTAACCAACAAAATATCTATGATGGTAATCCATTAACGTATTATGAATATTCTCGTTTAACGGCTATCGGTAATAAATTAGATACTACACCAGCTGAAATTAACTTCGACCAAGAAGAAGCAAGATGCTCTATTAATATTCGATGCGAAAATGAAATTTCTATGTTGCATCTCGATATGGATAGTAATGTCATCTTAGAAGATGTTTTGTTTTCTGATGATGGTATTATGTACAAAAGCACATGGACAACTCCTAAAGAAATTAATAATATAAATAAAAGCTATATCGACCCAAATTATATTTACGGTACAGGAGTTATTTCTTTTCCTCCATCTCAATATGTTAAATTACAATTAGCATCTAACGGAGCATCTAATGATAAATTAGCATTTTTATTTACTGATACAACAGACGCTCAAAAACCAATCGAACGTATTGTTGAATTACCTAATGCTAAACGCCATGTCATTAGAATATCTGATATCACTGCCCATGTAGGTACATTCACCGAAGGATATCTTCAAACGAAAGAATTAATTTCTTCCAATCCAGTACAATCTATTGCTGTATTTGCTAATGAATATATTCCTGAATATTTCCCTAATGACAAAATATATATTCAATATATATTAACTATTAATGGTATTGATTATGATATCGTGCCGATTAATAGTCAAAAACAAGGTACAAAAGTCATTCGTGTATCTAATTATTCTATTATAGACGATTATGTAGTTCATATTAATGAAACCATTAAAAGTGCATCGTTAAAAATAATTATTAAAACAATGGATACGAATGTAACTCCTTATGTATCAAATCTAAAAATTTGTTTTGGTAAAATAGGAGATAGACATGAACTCAGATAATTATTTAACTGAACTAGAAAAAATTAAATTCTACAGAGATAGAATTTCACAACAAATTATTCATAGTGGACAATATCCTAATCAGTTCGAAATTCAAAATAAATTAAAAGATATTAATTTAAGAATTGCTATATTTCAAAATAAAGTAATCGAAGAAAGAAGTACATTTAACACAAAAGAATTTAATGATAAATTCGAAGCGATTTATCAGGATTTAGTTATTTTGTATAAAGTAGTATACAAATTATCTGTAGAAAAATTCTTAGAATTAAAATCATATGCGGAAATGCATTTATCTGAATTAGAACAAATGGCTAAACGCTATGAATATAAAACTAAGTTCGAAATTGAATCTACGCCATTAGGTAAAACAGTTTTATTTAAAACGAATGGTTTCGGTATCAGAAATAATAATAATATCTATACGATTGCCCTCGGTGATATTTCCATTTCAAAGGGTTCTAAATTAGCATGTATCTGGGACTCTAATGTTACACAAGATGAAAATGTTATTTTTACTATTGGTAACATTAACTGCTCTCCTTTTAGCTATAATAGGGATTATTTAAAAATTCCTGGAAACTCTAATTATAAAACATATACCTATGAGCAAGCTGATGATACTGTTACGCAAACTATGGCTCCTATGGATTTAAATAATTTTACACCTAATCATAATAATAATTATATTATTTATGCTGGCAAAAATTATATTAAGAAATCTGTTAAAAACGGCGATTCTGTTTTACAACGAGATGAAACTTCTTCTTTTTATTTAGATGATACAGCTGGGCGTATTACTTTCTATATCTTAAATGGTTCGTATGCCTATTTTAATTTCAGTAAAGAACCATTAAGTAAAAATTTCTCTGGTTATAATATTGAATCCATGGATGTGCATCAAAAAATTACTTTTGAATATGATGCTGGCATGGCATTCGATTTTACGACAGACGGCACAGTGTACGCAGAAACACAACAAGGTATTATTCAAAACGACACTTTATATTACCCAAATAATTTAGATGTACCATCTTATTATATCGAAGAATATAACACAGACGATAAAGTGACATTACCAGTTACTGTTACGGTATCCAAATTAAATGACGGTGAATCTGATTTAACAGTTAACGCTATTGCGATTAAAGAATTATCTATTTTACAGGAATTAGAATCATGATAACTTATAACATTCGATATCGTGGTCCTTTTGAATATGAAAAATTCGTTCTGAATATTATGCAAAATTATAATGAAACAAAAGCACTCATAGAAGATTTCACTCATTATAAAGAATCAACTATTGATGATTTACAAAATAAAGTAAATACTTTATTTAAGAAAAGTATTCAACCTAATAATATATCAGAACAATTACTAACTCTTAGATTATTAAAAGGATAATATATGCGATATAAATTAACTTCAAAAGATTTAATGGATAAGCTAGATGAATCTAATCAACGAATAGATACATTAGCATCCAATATCAATGTAATGAAAACTGAAATTGAGCGTCGCATGTTAGTCTTTCAAAATCAGTTTGAATTTAATACACAACAATTAACAGAATTACAAAATTCTGAACAAGAAACAACAAATTTAACTTCAGTATTTTTAAAAAATGCAAATATCGTAAATGGTGATTACGAAGCGTATGGCTTATCTATTTATCCATCATTAGTTAAAACACCAGTCAATATTTTTAATTTTAGTTCTATTACTGGTGCTATTTATAAAAATAATGGACATGTATCTATTAATGATAAATTTAGTACATTATTTAATAATATTTTAATTGATGACAGCATTAATAATAAAGAAACTGTGTTTGCTGAATATGATACTCCTAATATTAAATTAAGTGTAACAATCGACCCTAACGAATTACTTGGTTCTCCTGCATTTAATACAATAGATATTTTGCCATATTTACCTGGCTCTTATACTATTAATAAAATTGATATCTACACGATGCAAGATTATCAGGCACAACGATTAGATACACCGACAAAATCTATTACAAAAAATATAATGAATTCTGGTACGACAAAAATTGTGCTTAATGAAAGTTATTATATTTATAAAGTAGATTTTGACATTACAATTAACTTCCAAAATGCAAATGGCAAATATCCATTCGGACTACATCATTTATATTTCTTACGTAGTTCTTATTCTACTAATTCTTACGTTATCGTAAAATTAGAAAAAGAAAATTTCATTACTCGTATTGATGAAGATATTATTGTCTATGACCAATACGGTAAACATACTTCTAATTGTACGAACGAAAACATCGAGTTCTATATGAATTATGTAGAAGGTGAATTGAGTTATCAAATCGATACTTCTAAAGGTCTTACACAATATACAATTCCTAAGAATATTAATAGTATTTACGCTAAGATTCCTATCAATAGAAGTATTTCAATCATAAAATTCAATATTCATTCATAAAAAGTTTGACACTCCTCTTCTAGCTTGTTATAATGTTAACAACGACGGAAAAGGAGTGTTTTAAATTTATGGACTTAGTACAATACTTTTATTCTAATATTATTGGCAAGCCAATCGAAAATGAATTAGATTATATTCAATCTAAATGCACAATAGAATATTTACAAGACTGTCAATTTTCAGATAAAGAAATCATTCATTTGTTTGAAAAATGGAATACAAAAGTATCTGCTATTAAGCCAGAAGATATTCCAACAATCGCTTGGGAACAGTCGCTCTTAAAGAAAAATAAATTTTATCTTCATAAAGAATTAAAATTATTTTCTATCGCACCGATTGTTACACCAGATGGTAATGAGTGTAAATTCCCTTATTACTTAGAAACAAAAATACGATATACAACTGACGATGTATTACAATATTTTTATGAACAATGTGCACCACATGCAAATAGAAATATTAAATTGCATAAAGGTCAGATAGAACATATATTACAAAGTTTTAAAGGATATAAAGGCATTGAACCTATCGATTTATTATTATCATTAATCGATGAATGTCATTTCCAAAACTTTAGATGCATTGAGCCTTTTGATTTAACAAGAGTAGCATCAATTATTCAGACAAACTATGAAAAACTAAAATCTAATTTAGCTGAATTACATGCTAATGGAAGGGATACAATCATATGGAGAACACAATTCAGAACTTCATATATGAATTCGGTGCTAAATTCTCAAAAGGCTTTCAACGAAACTATTATGTAAATGGAGTTACTGTTAATCAACAATTACAAGAATGGATACATAAACATAATGAAACAGATATATATAAATGTTCTTATGCTTATGAAAATAATAATATAGAAAATTGCAAAATTATAAGTAATTTATATTTAGATTTCGATGGTAACATAGATACAGAAGAAGATTTTAATATATTAAAAAGACAAGTTTCTTTATGTTATTTTATGTTAAAAAGTTACATTAAATTAAAAGATGAAGATATTCAACTTTTTTTCTCTGGTGCTAAAGGCTTTCATATTATTATTGATTATAAAATTCTTGGTCTTGAGCCTAAAGAAAATCTAAATATGGATTTTAAAAAATTTGCTTTATGGCTACAAGAAAATACGAATTGCCAAATTATAGATACTGGTATCTACGATAGACGTAGACTATTAAGAGTACCGAATACCATTAATAGTAAAACTGGTCTTTACAAAGTACCAATTACAAAAGAATTACTCGATACATTTTCTTTATCAGATATGCTTGCATACGCTAAAGAAAAACATGAAGAGCAAGAAAAAGAATATATTCTAAATGATAAAGCATCTAAAGAATATAAAAAAGTAATTAAAGACAAAATAAAAATAAAAACAAAAGATGGGTTCGTGATTCCATTAGAACCAAAAGAAATGCTACCATGTGCTATTAAATTATTAAAAGAAGGTGCATTAAAAGGAACTAGAAACAATTCTTGCGTAGCTATCGCCTCTTCTATTTTACAATCAGGTGAATCAAAAGAAGATGCTTTCGCTATCTTAAAAGAATGGAATACATTAAATGAACCACCGCTAGAAGAGCATGAATTAAGAATTACGTTTAATAGTGCATATACAATGCTACAACATAATCGTAGATATGGTTGCAATACATATAAAGATTTAGGATATTGTATAGGAGAAAAATGTAAATTATCTGGAGGTAAATAATGTCGGATGAATTAAAAGATAATATCACAGTCCCTATGGAGGACTTTTTTGAAGAAGCAGAAAAAGATTATACAATATTTGATGAACAAGCATGGAAACGTGGTAAAGGATATGCATGCCCATCATTCCCTATGTTCGATAAATATATGGAAGGCTTAACAGAAGGTCTTTATATGTTTGCTGGTGAATCTAATACTGGTAAAGCACTCGAATTAACTACACCATTATTATTAACAAATGGTACTTGGACAACAATTGGTGATTGCAAAGTAGGACAAAAAGTATTTGGTGATGATGGTCATCCGACAACTATCATAGCTAAATCTAAAATCTTTACTGACCATAAATGTTACGAAATTACTTTCGATGACCGCACAACATTGATTGCTGATGCGGACCATGTTTGGAAAGTATATAAAAAAATAGGAGCTAAGCCAGTAGAAGATTTAATCATTACGACAAAAGACATGTTACAAGATTGGAATAAATACGATAGATACTCATATCGTGTTCCAATGCAAGATACGTTTAAAACACATAAAAAAGAAACTAAGATGCATCCGTATATTCTAGGCTTATGGCTTGCAAGTGGAAATAAAAGAAAAAATAAAATTTGGTGCAAAGATTCCGAATATGATTTTTTACATGATGAAATATATGCTTGTGGCTATAATATTAAAAATTATGTACAACATTCTGAAACGAATGTATATTTTTCTATTAATGACGGAAGTTTCGTTACTAATTTAAAAAAAGAAGAGGTATACAATAATAAACATATTCCAAAACAATACTTATATAATAGTCTCGAAAATAGACAAGAACTATTAAAAGGCATTATGGATGGTATTGGTTATGTAGATAATAAAGGTGTAGTGGAAATTACTTTCGGTTCCACTAATAAGGTATCCAAAGACTTCGGAATTTTATTATCTTCTTTATCTATTAAATATACTAAAGTAGAAAAAGATGTATTCGTAGATAATAAAAAATATAAAGCAATTCGTTATTATTTCGCCGCATCAAAAACTAATCCTTGTTTCAAAAATCCAGAAAAATATAATAAATTAAAAAATACATTATCCGAAAAAAGTTTTAAATATAAAACTATTATTAATATTAAAGAAGTAGAAACTCGTCCTATGCAATGTATTCAAGTAAATAACACATCTCATTGTTATTGTGTAGGTGAAGCATTAACAGTAACGCATAATACTGCGTTAGCATTAACATTAATGATGGACTATTGCTTAAACCCAGATAATAAATTATATGGCATTTATTTTTCGTTAGATGATACAAAAGAAGAAGTGATTCCTCGTGTTATCGCCAGTAAAGAGATTATTCCTATTTCTGTTGTATCGAAACCAACTCGCTATCAAGAAATTGTAGATGAAGGAGGTGAAGAAGGATATAAATATTCTGAAATGCTTAAAAAAAGAACAGAAGGTTTGGAATTTTTAAAATCTAAAAAGAACCAGTTTCGTATCGTAGATGGTACTAAAATTGAAAATGGCGAACAAATTTTAGATTTCTGTAAAAAAGCACAAGCTTACGTAAAAAGTTTTGACCCAGATAATAATATTATTGTTTGTATTGACTCATTAATGGATATTCGATGGGCTACTAAAAACTTCCAAACAGATAAACAAATTAATGATTATACTGCAAAAGAAGTTAAAAGATGGGCGGCAGAAGAATTAAAAGTGCCTGTATTTGGTACATTGCATTTACGAAAAATAGAACAAAATCGTAGACCAAATATTGGCGACGTAAAAGAATCTGGTCGATATGCGTATGAAGCTTCTACATTATTTGTAGTTCATAATGATATGTCTCGTAATAAACAAAACTCCGCTATTTTTTCTGTATCACCAGATAATGAAAAAATTCCAATTATAGAAATTGATTGGGCAAAAAATAAAAAATCTAGCTACAAAGGAAGAACATTTTGTAATTTTCATACAAATTATTCCCGCGTAACTGAATGTTCAGAAGAAACATCGCAACGTTTTATTGATTTAATTTTCTCTAGTTAAAAATAAAAGAGGTACAATATGATTTTAGACAATTTAAATAACCCAGAATTAAACATTTATGTAGCAAATGACTACACTGTTGACACTGTTAACAAAATTGATTATACTAAAAATAATAGTGTTTCTCGTGCACAAGCCGAGAAACAACTACAAGGGCAACTAACAGGACAAAAAGTTTTTAAACTAAAAACAATCGGCGAGACAGAAATTATTTTATCTCACAAAACATTAGTTAAATTAGCTGAATTAACAAAAGTAGAGGAAGTTAATGAAAACTAAAACAACTGTATCTGGTTTTGTTAATCGATGTCCAGATTATGAAATGTGTCCAGTCTGCTATGGATGCCGCAATTTTAATCCTAAATATAAAAAATGTTTAGATGAATGTGGCACCTATAAAGAAGATGTTTGCAACACAAAAAAACATAGAGCAGATTTAATAACAAAACTAATTAGACCTAATTATTTTAAATAACACATGAAAGGGATATGTAGATGGAAGAAAAAGAACTTCAAGACCTCATCGATAAAGATGAAATTATATACATTAATTGGTTAAATAATTACGAACAATTATTTGAATTAACAACCAAAGCATTAATTACATATGGCAGTAAAGAAAAAATTATGATTGCTGAACAAGTCATTGATGTATTCATTCACATGTTGTATCGCAAAAACCAAATTCAAAAAAATGACATTTCTAATTTGCCAGCATGGGTAGCTGTTGCTATCGCAGCTGGATACCTTCACAATTTATTCTATGATGGTACATTAACTTCTTTATTCAAATGTCGTCAAGAAGTATCTATTCTCGCAAAAGAATTAAATGTTCCTGTAAATGGCATCGCTGCTATGTTCCAAATGATAGAAGGACAACTAGGTGACCGAACTCCTGTAGAATCTTGTATTCCACAAGATGCATCTCCTAGTGGGTTATTTGCTTGGGCATGTTGGTTCGTAACTGAATATAAACAGGATAAACCACTTCCAAAATCTACATCTTTTAAATAATAAAAACGATGCTATATAAATTAACTCTATTAGATGAACCTATTTTATTTATTATGTACGCTATGCGTACCAACGAATTATTAAAATTATTATATAAACAAGTACCGCCAACTGCTCTATGCGGTTGGTGGATGGAAAATTCTAAAAAAGTAATTTCTTTAGACGGTGGTTCTCTTACTATCGAAGTAGAAAATACTTTCGATGTAGGAGACCTACCACAAATTAAACCAAATAGACAATATAAAACAAAAGAAGAAGAATTAGAATATGCATTAAAAAGGATTTCAAATGTATGATGCGTTAATTGGCTCAGTTATTACAGCAACTATTTTTTTAATTATTTGCTTAATTTTAAAACTAAGAGCCACAATAAAAGAAAGAGATTTTTATAAAACTCATTACGATTATTATCAAAATCAATTAGAAATGCAAGAAAATATGTTTAGTGACTTCATGCAAAATCCTTTACAAGAACGTCCAGTATTTTCTCCACCTAAAATCATTAATAAATCTTCTACAGAAAATAGGAAATTTACATAATGACACATAATAAAAAAGTTACGGAAGAACAAATTTGGGAATACATTAAATGCCCTACTTTGTACGATACTAACTTTAATAAAAAAATAAAAGCAACGACTAAACCTACATTAGCTAATTCATTAATGAAATTAACAAATGCTTTTTTACTCCATCTAAGTAATGGTAGGGTATTAGCTATGGGTGAACTAAAACGTAAGTGGGATATGATTTGCGAAAAAGACAATATTAATGAGCAAAAATGCCTCGAAGGTTTACAACAAATAGCTAATTTTTATAAATGGGCCGAATCAAAACAATTACGTATTCTCGATGTTAAAATGCCTTATGGTTTAACGATAAAAGGAAATACAGGTGCAACCAGTATCACTGGTGAAATTAATTGTATTGCCGTTACCCCAGATAATAAATATGAATTATTATATGTAGATTATGGCAACAGACAGCCTGACCAACCATATTTAGATAGAAAATTAAAATATAGTTTAGACGCATTAGCCTTTAAGCAAATGTATGGAGAAGATATTTATATCCATGTACATTATGTTAAAGGCAATTTAGATTTTTATAGCTATCGAAATAGAACTGATTTTGAACGATTAACTTCTACGATTGATTCTGTTTCTGAATGTATAGATAAAAATTTATACTATCCTAGAGAAAATGTATTTTGTACATCTTGTTCCATTAAACAAGTATGTAGAGCATGGTCTCTCGTAAAGGCAGGTGACAAATACTAATGGCTATTATCGTTAAAGAATTTGTTGGTAAAGGTAACATTAAAAAAGTAGACGAAAAAATTACCAAAACAACACCTCAAAAAACAACTAAAAAAAATACAACTAAAAAATTTTCTAAGAAAAAAGAAAATAAATAATACATACAAAGGATGGAAATTAATGATTGAACGAATTTATGGTGCTAACGTACTTGTTGAACCAAAAAATGTAGAAGAACAAACACAATCTGGCATTATTTTGACTGGTCAAAAAGGTAAAAAACAACAAGTCGCTAAAGTTGTTATGATTGGCGAAGGCCATATGTTAAATGATGGTACTCGTGTTGCACTACCATTTAAAATTGGCGATAATGTAATCGTACAACAATACGCTGGTACACAAATTGCTGATGATGGTCACGAATATTTATTGGTTAATGAACGTGATGTAATCGCTAAAGTATCGGAGTAAATACTATGTTTAACTTTAAAGATTTAAAAATTAATTCAATTATTATCTTTAAAGAAGATACAAAAGAAATCATTGCTAAAATAAAAGAAGATGGATTCGAAACACGAGAAGGGTTTAATATCCTTCTCGATTCTTATTCCGAAGAAAACCTGACAAATGAACTTGTATCTCTTAAAGATATATTATTTTTTAAAAATAATCCAAAAGAAACATATCTTGTAACACAAATCAATCAACGCTTTTTCTATATGACAAAATTAATTATTCTCAACGATGAATTAACATTAGACACTAATTATATTTTGGCATATCCTAATAGTAAATTATTTGGGACGCTCGATGAACTTGGATTAGAGAAATTAAATACGAAAGAAGAAGAATAATGGCTCGACAAAAAAAAGAATATTATATCGACGGCATTACTTATTTTTCTAAAACACTATATGACTTGCATGTATTATTATCTAATAATAAATACGCAAAACATTTTATTATTCCAACTTCAATTAAAAAAAGCAAATATGGAGCTCAAAAGATTGTCGTCAATCATATTAATTTTGACTCTATTATGGAAGCCGAATATTATTTATATTTACTAGAACAAAAAGCAAAAAAAGAAATTAAATCGTTTGAGATGCAAGTCTCTTTTGATTTGTTGCCTAAAAAGAAAAATAAATTCACTGGCAAAACTATTTTACCAGTTAAATATATAGCAGATTTTGTAATTACAGACAAATCTGGTATAATTAAAGTAGTTGATATCAAGGGTAGAGAAACCGCTGACTTTAAACTAAAAAAGAAAATGTTCTTTTATTTCTACCCTAATTTAGATTTTCGATGTGTACAATGGGATGGCACGCAACAAGCATGGCGTGACCTAGATGACATTAATAAAGATAGAAGAGCTCGTAAACGTATTCGAAATAAAAAGAAATAACACAAGGAAATTAAATACATTAATGAAAGAACTTTACGAAGAAGCTGTATCTAATAAAGAAATAACTACAAATATCAAACGAACTAAACGAGCCAAACAAACTGAAGTAACACGAGAAGAAAAAAAGAGAAAAGTAACGATGGACGACAAAAGAAAAGAATGGGAAGAAATTGAAAAACTCGTTACTATCTACAAAAAAAAATTCGATACAGAAAATGATTTTTTGACTAGAGAAGAAAAAGCAGAAATTAAAAAAGCTGGTCAAGAACTATTAGACCGCTTTAAACCATTAATCAAAAAATATCTTAATATTTTTAAAAATAATATTTTAGATTTAAAAGATAATAAAACAAGAATGTTTGTTATGACATTTATGTCCGAAAAAAGATTAAAATATGCACTTAAAAAATCATTAACTGCTTATCGATTTAAAGCAGAAATTAATTCTAAATTCCAATTTGTTAGAGATAATTATGGTAAAAAATCAACAGAAGAAATTCGTTCTGAATTACAATTACTATTATTAAATCTAGCTAGACGATATAAACCTATGGGACGCAATTTTTGTGGTTACGTCGCCAATGTATATATATTTGAAGTAACCCGTCATGTACAAAAATACTTAAAAGAAATTAATAATATTAATTTTAGAAATGTAGAATTTGATGAATACATGACATCTGAAAATGAACAAGGTTATGAAACAGCATTAGAAGATAGATATTATGAAAATAGTTTAGGCATCCCCGACATATCTTGGATATGCGGCGAACATTGTAGCGATGAATTTAAAATACTCGATAATTTTGAAAGAAAAATATTAATTAAATATTATCTTGAAGATTATAATGATAAACAAATTGCAGAAGTATTTGGATTACATCATAATACAGTTAATCAAAGACGAAAAGGTGCCCTCAAAAAAATAGCATCCTATCTTCATATCCCATTTGACAAAATAAAAAGAAGTAGAAAATCTGGCATAAAAACTGGACTTTAAATAAAAAATATAATATAATAAAGAAAATAAATAAAAGCAAAATATAAAGCGAGCATAGGCGAGCAACATATTTTGCTTTTATTATATATGGCAATAACACAAGCCAGACATTTACTAGATGAAAAAAATAAATTATAAAAAAGAACGAGGATGGTTATGTTAACAATTACAAAAATAAAAGTAGGCATTGATACAGTATATGAAAAAGTATACTATGATGGTACACAACAAGAATTAGAAAAACAATTAAATGGGATTAGTACTATTCCATTTTTACAACAAAAGAAATTGCAAAATAGTTATAGAACTATTTATTTACATCCAAGAGTAATTACTTCTGTCGAAGTAGATGATTATATTAAAAGAGAGCCAACAGAAAATAATAAAGTTATTGATTTTGAGTCTTATAAAGAACAAGAAAAATTAAATAATCCATTTAATAAATTGCCCAAAGAAGAATTAACGTTCATCACAAAAAAATGTCAAGAAGTCATGAGTAGCGCACGTAATGATTTTGAAGAAGAAAAATCCATACAAATTAGTGAAATGCTATTAACTTTCTTTTTAGCTCATCATTCTTTTACAACAGAAGATAAAGAAGAAGAATTAAAACATATTTTTGAAGAACGCTTTGAAGCGTTTAAAGAAGGATTATTAGAAAATAAATTTTTAACAGAAGAACAGATTAAAGACTTATACATTAATACTGTTTTATCTATGCCACAATTTATTTCTTTGGACAAACTTACTAAAGAAGAAGAAATGGAAATTTTTGTTCAAATCTTTTTCTTATCTATGCATTTAGTTGCTTGGATTACAACATTAACTGAAGAAGAAAGTTTAGAAGCCATTAAAGAAGAAAATCATTTAATGAACTCTATTAATTTTATTGCTTTTATTAATGGTGAAGTCATTAAGAAAAAAGAAGCTAATAAATAATATATATACAAAAGCCCCCGATAATAAAATATCGGGGGTTTTAATTTATATATTATTCTTTGTAAAATCCAAATAAAAGAATTGGAATCATTTTATTTTTAAATAAAGTAAATCCGTCTTCTTGATTACATGGACGTTCATAATCTAATACATTTTTAATTTGTCCTAATTTGTCATCAATATTTTTAATAGATTGAATTTCTTTAAGAAAATTAATATACATTTCAGAATATGTAAGAATTTCATCTGTCACATTAGCTTTTGTTCTAACATAGAAACTTCCGTTAGATGCATAACGATAATTATGTTTTTCTAACAGAAAACTATCTGTTCTATATTTAGTATACATATCTACAACATATACTAACGTATCTGGAAACTGAATTGGATTATGTTTATCTTGATGAGCGAATAAATAAATTACTGCATCATCTACATCTAATTTTTTCATATTAACCTGCCTTTTTAAAACCACAACGACCACGAGTTCTTCCGCCTCGGTTTACGCATGTTCGTAAGCATAACTTACATGGACTATTATATGGTGGTTCACACCAGAAACATTGTGGTGAAGTTTCAATCCATTTTTGTTTTCTCATACCTATTTTATTAGGTAGTTCTTTCCATTTTTTCATAGTTGTATTCCTAATATTTTGGCTCGTTTTAACCATTCACCTTCGTGATTATTAGATTCTTTATTTCGACAGCCTTCACAAGCATGTAAAAATTCATGAACTAATGTATCATATAAACCTTTCGGATTATATAAATACGATTCAGAAATTTCTATTAATGCGTTATCTCTATCGAGAGTACATTGACCCCATAAAGATTCATCTTCTGTAATATCTACTAATATATTATCTGGCAAATCATCAAAAGCATATTTAATGTAATTATAAGCTCCGATTGCTATTTCATATACAAAAGGAACTTGTTCAGCTCTATTCGTTAAGAAAATCATAATATACTTAAACCAATCAAAATAATAATTAAAATAGATAATCTATATATACTATCCAAAATAATCAATGCTATTGTAAAAAATAATATATATTTACATATATTCATATTATTGTATCCAGAAGACATAATAATATAAACACAATAAGAATATAGCCTGTAAAATGCAATTAATTAATAACACAGTAAAAAATCTTTTATTACGTCGCTGAATTGTATTCCAATGTTTATACCGCTTTATATTTAAATCGACTTCATTGTCTAATAATTTTTGAACTCTACCAACTCTAATATAGTTTTCTTTTTTTGCATCGTCCAAAGATTGTTGCGTTTTTGTATCTAAATTTTCTAATCCTCTAGTTAGCATAGCTATAGATTCATTAAGTTGTTTGATATCTATACCTACTTGATGCATAGTATCTGTTAAAGAATCCATGTGAAGTTCTGTCATCGGTAACAAACTTGTCACATTCATCTCTTTACGTTTATTCATTATCCCTCCAAAAAAAATAAAGTAGGAACTCAAGGCGGCTCCTACTTTATTATAGCAGAAAATTATTTAAAAGGCCAGATGCGGTTTGCAATCATACATACTCTAGGGTTCGTGTCTCTTTGTATCCCAGCACATTTATATCCTATATAACAAGTAAATTCAAACTCTTTTTTAAATAGATTTGAATACCATTTACGGTCTACTTTAATAGAAAAAATGTCTGTCCCTGGGACATAACCCATAGAGAAATCTCGTTCTTGTAATTCGCAGATATACTCTTGAGGTTTTACTTTTCTACCGAAAATATAATATGCAAAACCATAAGAACAATTACGATATAACCAAGCACAACGACAAACATATCGTTGAATTAATTCCCATATTGTAAAATTATCATTAATAATATCTACATAACCAGGAATAACAATATCATCTTCTTTATATTCAAGATGATATTTGTAGTGTTTATTAAAATCGTATCTAAATAGTTTAGGCACATGACCTTCAGAAATCATCCAATCGATATCTAAACAATTATCGTAGGTTTGCCATAGTTTAAATATTGTAGGAAGATTACCATATTTATCTGCGAATAAGACTGCAAACCAATTAGTCAAATAGCATAATACCATACATGTCATATTCAATATCATTCGAATAAGCCATGTAAGAGTAACATGCCGACAAAAGAATTTAAACATGTTTAAAGCCATTAAAAAATCTCCGTTCATGAATAAGAAAAATCTCCTGCAACTATTTATATTACAGGAAATTTCTTATTTATTACAACATTCTATTTATACTTCTGACTTTAAAAGCATCGCCATCTTTATAACCAGTAATTTCAAATTGTAATCCTACTTGAGCCATTTGTTGACCAGACATAGCAATTAAATTTAAGTATTGTGGAGCAAAGATTAATGCTTCAAATTCACAACCTTCATGATATAAAGTTGCAAATAACATTAATTTGCCATTCTTTTGAACATGTTCTCTGCGTTGTACTAATGTAACTGGAATCGTAATAGTTTCTTTGTCTTTTAATTCTTCTAACCATGTATGATAGGTAACATGATTATTTAAAGCTTCCTCTTCGAATTTAATAATTAATTCTTCGGTATCTTCATCATATACTTCATATTCAGAATCACCTCTAGCTTCATGGAATTGTTTTAATAATTCTGTCCTACTCACATTAAAATCTTTTAATGCACCCGCTTTAATTAAATTAGCACCAATAGATTTATTAAAATTCTTTTTAGGGATACGTTTCATCATATCTTCTAAAGAACTAAATGGACGTAATTCTAAAATTTTTTCTAAAGATGCGTCAGATACCTTGGCTACAGCTTGTAAACCATATAAAATTTCATTAGTATCTGGTAATGGAGTAAAGTCTTTACCAGATACATTAATATCAGGAGTACGTAATGTAATCCCTAATTTTTTAAGAACAGGAATGTATTCTGCCATTTTTTCTTTTTTACCTTCACAAGAAGATAAACAAGCAGCCAAATATTCTACTGGATAATATTTTTTCAAATACATGGTTAGTACAGAAACATATGAATAAGCCGCAGCATGTGAGCGATTAAAACAATAATTTGCAAATCCTTCGATAATTTCAAAGTATTTTAATACTTCTTCTTCTGTATATCCATTTACTAATGCTCCAGGAATTTCAGGACCATATTTTCCTTTAGGGTCATACCATGGAGCTTTATCATCATTTTCCCAGCCTTCAGGGCCCTCACAATTTTTCTTACCATAAATATGACAACGAATCATCATAGGGAACATTTCTTTATGTTTTTTCGCCACGGGCTTTCTCACAAGTGAATCTGCTTGGCTATCGTCAAACCCAGCTATCTTCTTACTTATTAGCATCAATTGCTCTTGGTACGGGATTGTAGAATAAGTAGCATCAAGAATATCTTCACATCCTCTAATTGGATATTTTAAAACTCCACCATTTTTACCATTAGCATAATCATCATCCATATGGGCAGATAATGGCCCTGGTCGGCCTATAGATGTAATAGCAACGATATCATCAAATTTGGTAGGTTTAATTTTATCAATCAAACCTTTCATCATATCAGAAGATAATTGAAAAACTGTATCGGAATTCCCATGATATAAATCTTTATATAAACTTTCATCGTTTATATCAACAATATTATATAAATCTTCAATAGTTAAGTCTGGATTAATATAGTTTAATGTCTTAACAATAATATTAATATTATTTAAGCCTAAAATATCGAATTTAATATGTCTTAATTCTTCAAGTTGAGGTCCATCATAATATGTTACGACAATATCTTTGCCATCTCTATCTGTTGTATGAACAGGAACCCAATCAGTAATAGGTGTTGGAGTTACTAGTACGCCAGAAGCATGCACCCCAGTACCACGTAGTAATCCTTCAAAACGTCTAGCTAATCTAAATACTTCTTGATAATTATTTTCTATTTCTTTAAATGCAGCATAGTCATCTGGAGCATCATCTTTTAAAGCCTCAAACTTTTTAAAAGATAAGGATATCTCTTTTGGCATAATAGCTTGCAAAGATTTCGTAACTTTATTGCCTTCAGTAGCAGGATAACCTAGTGCTCGCATAATATCTTTAATGGCTACTTTCATAGCCATAGTAGAATATGTTCCTATAGCAGAAACTTTATCTTCGCCATAATATTCCTCTAAATGTTTTAATGGAGGAATAACATCTGCGAAATCAGTGTCAATCGTTTATACCCTAGCTTTCGCTATATTTAAAAGGGACTAGACCATATCTTCACCATATTTTTATTTTAAAAATAAAAACTTAGGTTGCCCCACTTCGAATATATTTTAATATATTCTACGTTCCTTTGAACTGGTCGTTGAACGTTCTTGTATTTACATACAAGCTTCGCTGCTGATTATCTAATACATTTTATTTTTAAACATTCACGCCTATTTTTATTTCAAAATTACGTTGTAGTTAAAATGTCTCTAAAGATGTTCCAGCAATTCGAGGCTCTTTAATCTTTATATTTCTATAAAGAACGACTATTAAATAATCTGGAGGTGATTTTCTGTCTTCCGTTAAAAATCTACCGAATAATAATTGATTTTGAATTGGGTCAATATTTTTTGTTACGCCAATACAATATAAAACTAGGCTGCCACCACTACTTCCTCTCGCGGGACCCGTAGGACAACCATTTTTATTTGACCATGTAATATATTCTTCTACAACAAGAAAATAAGGAGCATAGCCTTTTTTATTAATGACATTCAATTCAAACCGAAGTCTGTCTTCATATTCTTTTTGATTATACTTTGGATGTTTTTTAAGATATTCATATAAACCAGCAAAAGCTTTTTTCTCTAATGCTTCTTCTGGAGTCATATTACCAATATTTACTTCAGGAAATAAATCATGGTCAGGAGCTAACCCATATACTTCTACTTTATCAGCAATTTCTTGTGTAGTATCACAAGCTTTATACATTGCTTCTAAATATCCTTGTTTATTTCGTTCTTGCTCATACATCGTATTAGCTTGTTCTTCAAAAGCTTGTTTCATTTCTTCTTCAGAACGAATATGAAGTCCCCAAGGATATTTCATTTGTGTACGATTTTCATCATGTTTTTCCATGCGAAGACCTACACAAATTAATGTATCATGGTCGTCCCAATCATCAGCTAATGTCCAGTGGACATCATTGGTAGCTGCAATTTTAATATTATGATTTTTACTATATGTATAATAATATCGATTGATTTTATTTTGCTCAGGGTCATTAAATGGCTGAACTTCAAGATAAAAATCATCACCAAAAGTTTCTGTCATAAATGTAAGATATCTGTCGGCTTCATCGTAATTATCTTGACGAATCATCTTAGCAGCATAGCCAGACATACAAGCTGTTAAACAAATAACGCCTTCATGATATTTCTTTAACAAAGCATTATCACAATGATGGCGACCATTGAATCTACCATGTTTAGCAGCTTCAGACTGAATCTTAATTAAATTATGATACCCTATTTCATTTTTAGCTAATAAAATAATATGATACCCATAGTTATCATACATATATGGTGCAATAATTTCGTTAATCGCTTTTTGTGTAACACCTTTAGTTCCTTTTTTAGGAACAGTAATACCAGCAGCTTTTGCTCGTTTAGTAGCATCTTCTTTACGTGCTTCAATTGGCTTCATGATTTCTTTCATATCATGAGTCCAATATAATTCAACGCCTAAGATAGGTTTAATTCCGTTCACTTCACATTCTTTTTTAAATGCAATGACACCGCCCATATGATTATGGTCAGTAATAGCACAGGAATCCATACCTAATTCTTTTAAACGAGCCACTGCTTTTTTGACAGGATTAAATCCGTCTAAAAACGAATAATCTGTATGAAAATGTAAATGTGTAAAACTCATTAATTAATCTCATCTAACATAAAAATAACATCAGAATTTTTTAGTCCTAATGTTTTAGCACTAAAACTAGCTTCATCTAATTTACCATATAAATTTAAAGTATCAGGATATCCTAATTCTTTATATTTAGATAACATATTCCAACCAATCGCATATTTCTTATCTGCTAGTTTAAGAACTAAATGTTCTTTATTTTTAAATGGTGCAGAATATTCTACTGGCTGATTATAAAAAACTAGTGTTGGATAATCCCCTAAATATGGAAATGCATTTAATTCTTTTAAATTTTTACTATTAATATCGTCTGGAGACATAATATAATCTGGCTCAATTTTAATTTCTTCTTGAACTAATTGACCAGATTCTTTCATTTCTTCTAGTGTCTCTTTAATGCATTGTTTTAACTCATCAAAACAAGATGGTATTAAAGTAGCACCACAAGCAAATGAATGCCCCATAGCTGCTATAGCATAACCTTTAGTAGCCGCAATATTAATTAATGTTTTAATATCTAAATTAAATCCTCGACAAGAAGCAGAAGCAATATCTTCTTCTTTATCTTCTGTATATACTAAAGCTGGTTTCTGAAACGTTTCAGCTAATTTACCAGCAATAATACCTGCAATTCCATGAGGATATTTTTCACAATTGAATAAACAAATTGGGTCTGTTATAAATTCTTTATGTTCTAATGCTTCTTTAATTGCTTTATCTGTAATCTTCTTACGTTCATTATCCATACGAGCAATATCGATAACTTTATCTTCTAGTTCGTCTTTATTGTCTGGATTTTGTAAAAAGAAAATATCGGTCGCGAGTTCCGTATTTCCTAATCGAGATGCAGAATTTAATTTAGGTCCGATAGACCAAGCAATTATTTTAGAAGTGAAGTTTTTGATATCAAACACTTCACTAAACATATTCATAACAGGAACTTCTTTGTTATTTATTTTGTCTAAGGCCATCTTAACGATAGCTCTATTTTCAATATGTGGTGGCATTACATCAGTAATTAAACCAATGCCAACATACGGAATATAATTATTACAAACATTATATTCTATGCCAGTTAACTCTTCTAACATATGTTCAATCAATAAACATGTTTTCCAGGCTACAGCAGCACCACATAAATGAGTACCAGCTTTTTCATCTATCCAAGGGTCTGTTTGCAAATCTCCTGGCAACTCTTTACTAGCTGGTAAATGATGGTCTGTAATAATAATTGGTACATTATGTTGTTGCAATAATTCGCTTGCTTCATACGCAGTAATCCCATTATCTACTGTAATCACTACTGGCTCTTGGTCTAGCATTTGTTCAATTACTTTTTCAGCAAATGCAACAGATAAACCATATCCTTCATCTCGTTCTGGATAATATGGATATGTATTCAATCCAAGCTCTCCTAAACAAGATGTCATAATATAACCAGATGTCATACCGTCAACATCATAATCCGCAAAAATAATAAATGGCCTTTGTGGATTTTCTTGAAAGAGCTTAATAATTTCTGACGCTACTTGTTTCATTCCATATATATCTTCTGGATTTTCAAGTAACAATAATGGTTCACTAAATAATAATTTAGCATCTTGTAAAGAAATATTTCTTTTCATTAAAATGGATGCCATTATATCAGAAACACCAAGTTCTTTTTTATATAATTCTATGTTATTTATGCTAACACCATCCTTTCCTCATATATAGAATTATACCATATTATACAAGGCAAAGATAGATTACTTACACCAATTCACCACTTCCATGGTAAGTCAGCTTCTTCTTCCTCTGTCATTGGATTCCAAATCCAGTATATCCAATTTAAACAATATAATACGATTAAAATTGGTACGAATACTGTAACTGCAAAACAAACACAGAGAATAAGACATAATAAAATAACTAGTAATGTTTTTAATAACTTCATATATATTTTCCTCAACGTAAAAAGCGGACACATATTGTGCCCGCTCATTTTCTTAATGTCTATATTTATCACTATCATTATCGATATAAATGTAAATCAAAATTAAGACAGTTAAGCAAAATAAATAATCAGCTAAATTCATGAAAACATTCCTTTACTAACTAATTAAATTATTTATCTTGCTTCTGACATCCTCTTATGACTCAAAGCCGCGAAGTTCCTACTCAAGAAAACATGCCTAAAAATTATTTAAACTTAAAGGTAGAGGAATTCAGATACAGTAGGCTATCACCATGTGCCCCACGGTTTTATATACTTAATATATATTTATATATTAGAATTTTCTTCTAAAATTCGTAATCCTTCTCGTAGAATATTAATTGCTGCATTAATATCTCTGTCGTGATGTGTACCACATTCTGGGCAATCATATTCACGAATACTTGTATCTTTTAACACAGGATTTTTGTAACCACATTCAGAACATAATTGAGTAGATGGATAAAATCTATTTATTTTTGAAATAGTTTTGCCATACCAGTTAGCTTTATATTCTAATTGTCTTACAAATTCTGATTGAGCCACATCTTGATAGGATTTAGCGTTATCTGTTTTCATAAAACCTTTAAAACATAAATCCTCAACACAAATAATATCATATTCTTTTAATATATTTGTAGATAATTTATGCAAAAAATCTTTTCTTGTATTAACAACTTTCTCATGGAACTTAGCTAATTTAATTCTAGCCTTATTTCTATTATTAGATTTGAGTTGTTTTCTTGAAACAGCTTTAGCTAATTTCCTATATTTTTTCTCAAGATTTTTCAATATTCTAGGATTATTAATTTTTTCACCAGTATCAAAAATTAAAAAATCTTTTAAGCCTAGGTCAATACCACAACTTCGATTGGTTTTCTCAAAAGCTATGATATCAACTTCAGCTGATATGCTAGCGTAATAATTTCCGCTAGGCGTTTTAGAGATAGTCACATTATAAATTTTGGAAATATTACATTCTTCTAATTTATATGTATCTCTATAACGTAACATTCCTATTTTAGGAATTGTGATATATCGATTATTAATTTTAATATTGGAATTAGTACGATAAGAGTTTTTATCTTGTTTCTTTTTAAAATTAGGGTATCTAGTTTTGCCACTGAAAAAATTTTGGTATGCTTTATCTAAATCCCTAAGAGTTTGTTGTAAAGAAATGCAATCAACTTGTTTTAACCAAGTTTTTTGTTTTTTCAATTCTGTCAAAGCTTTAGAAGAATTATTATAACTCAAATTTATTTTATAAAATTTATATAATTTAAATTTTAAATTAAGAAAATAATTATAAATAAACCGATTGGCACCAAATGTTTTTTCGAGTAAAAATTGTTGTTCCACATTCGGATATATTCTAACTTTAAAACTTTTGTTCAAGATATTTCACCTCTTTTCTGTACTAAGAAATAAATTTACTAATTAATTATACCTTTTATTATAACAAAGAAATATATAAAAATCAACTATATATGTTACTTATTTATAACTAAAATTATGAATGTGCATAATATATTAATTATCATATTCATACATATATAGTAATGTATTTTCATCTTCAAAACCATGGCATTGAAAACCAAATTTTTCGGCCGTCTTAATAGAAGCTTCATTATTGATTTCGATGCTATCTATTACATGAAAATTAGTATATCTATTTTTTAATTCTTCTATTGCTTTTTCATACAATGAAATACTTAAATGATTGCCTCGATATTGCTTATCTACGAATACGACACAATAAAAATTGTTTCTTTCTATCGCATTAATATCTAAAAAAGCAATAGGTATATTATCTTTAATTGCAAATACAGTAAATAATGAACTATATTTAGGAATATTATCATTAGAAATTCTATCTAAATCTAATTGGTCAGCATTAGCAAAAATAATATATTTATATTTTAATTCTTTTTCTTTATCCTGTTCGATAAAAATTTTGTCTACATTCTGAATCTGATTTGTAGTTTTTATTTTTATCTCACTTTCTTATATGTAATAATTTGATACTCTACAACTGTCTGTAAAACGTCTGGAGTTGTACTTAGAATTCTAGTTGATTCAATCATTTTTCTACTAGATACAAGATATCCTTTATGTTCCATGTCTCTAATAGACTCATCAACAAAAGAGTCTGTTTCTTTATCCATATCGTATTTAACAGTAATTTCAACAGCATTATTAGATTTATTAATAATATCAGTATTACGAGTATCTACTATTTCACTAAATGGACTTTTATATACAGTAGGGCTAGGAGTATCCTGACCGCAACCAAAAAAGAAAGTTACGGCAGCCAAACAAGCAAATAGAATTAAAATATATTTAATGATATTCTTCATGGCTACCATCCTGATTTAACAAAATAATTTTATTGTATAAACGACTTTGCTGAACATCAATAACACGTTGGTTAGGAGACCCTTTAAGCCATAATGTAATATCACGGTGAGCTAAATCAAATTTACCATCAATTAATACATCTATATTTCTTAAAATAGAATGAGTAGATGCATCTGTCCTAGCCAATAATTCTTCATATGTATAACCCGTCCATAAAAATATTTTTATATCTGGTAATTGTTCACTTACTGCTTTTACAAGATTATTAACGATAAGCAAATTATTTTTATACATAGGTTCGCCACCAAGAATAGATAAATTTCTTTTAATTCCATTCTTCGTCAATAATTCAATAATATGCTCCACATAATTTTCTGGAAGTAACATACCCCTATCTTCTGACCAAGTATCAGGATTATGGCATCCACGACACCTATGTGGGCACGATTGCACCCAGAAAGATACAGTAATACCGACTCCATCTACTGTGTCATTTGGTTTAATCCCAGCATATCGTAAATTAGCTGACATATTGTCACCTACTTTTCTTCAAAAACTGTTTTGATATATTCTTTCAATGTATTAAGTTCTTCAACAGCTTCATCTTTATAAGAACAATACTCGACATAATCATACAAGTTGCTAATACATACTTCAATATCATATTGAAGCTTTTCTTTATTATTCAGCATCATATTTACTAATCCTTTTGACTAAACATTCACGATAGTCAATCATAAGAGATAATTGTTTACATAGTAAATAATAATCTTCATGATGTTTATTTTTATCTAGGAAACTAATTAGATTATTAATCTTAGTATCCAGGTCTCTAAATTCTTCTAGTACATTTTCTTTCCATTGTTCCATAATTAAAAAATCCTTTCTATTGTTTACTTTCAAAAGCTTGTTTAGCTTCAATAATATTATTAAAACAACCTTTTTCTTTCAAAAAATTAATAAATTCAACATCTTCTAATTGTTTATCAGCTAAACGCTTTTCGATTTTAATATCTTCCATTGTATTGCGTCTATATTTCCATAATAAATAATAGTCTGTTTTTTTCTTATACATTGTTCCATTATTATCTGTTAAAACATAGCCTTCAATATTATCCTTTTTCATAATAGCATCAGTACATTGTTTCATTTCTTCTGGCGTATTACAAATATGTTTTTCGACTAAACGCAAGGAATCAGTTTCATCATCTAATTTATATTCTTTTTCTACGAGTTTGCATAACATTTCAGAAAAACTTAAATCAATATTTTTTCCTTTTAAATGTAAATGATTAGGAACAAAATCTAATAAAAATAATTTAGGTTCTTTATTGTAATCTACGATATGAATATCATCTGGATGACATACTTCAAAAATAGCACTCGCATTATATTTTTGACATAGCTGAACAATTAAGGATTGATTGTGCCAAGAATTTAGATTCCACACATCTCTAAATAATTTAGCATGGTCTCCTTCTATAGTAGATTTACTAGCTAGAACTAATTGATTAGTTCTAGTATCCCAAGATAAAATACCTAAGAACCCATTTTCTTTTTTAGCAACTCTAACTGGATATATCAAAGATTCTTTTTCTTTTTGTTCGTCACTTTGTTCACCAAAGTTAAAGAATTTATCATAACTTCTTGCCACAACTTTACCAGATATACTATCTACAAATAAGCCACGAGCTTTAACGGTAATATCATTCCAAATTGCATGATAGAAAACATTTTTATTAAAATTCAAACTTAATAAATTATTAGGTAGTTTTTTCGCAATAATATGTTTACTGTTAGCAATCGCATTAATTTCTTCATCTTCGGTAGCAATATAAGTACCTTTAAATTGTTTAGATAATTCATTTTCATGAATTAAATACTCTTTATCATATACATCATTTCTGATTTGGCAAATATCGTTATCTTCTTCATTTAATAGTAAATATTTTAAGAAGCCGCCAAATTCTACTTGACCTTCTAATGATTTAGAATGTTCAGATGTTTTTGCACTTCTATGACCGAATACTTGAATTGGATAATGATTAGAAGGAAATGCTCTTGATTCATACGCAGATGTTACATCAAAGTCATAACTACCATGGCCACTAATATATTGCCATGTAGCCATATGATGTTTTGGTAAACAAGCTAAACCAGCATGCGTTACAATATATTCTTTACCTAAGAATTTAAAGAAATAAGCAGGTAGCATTTTACGATATAAGACACGAAGTTTCTTTTTTAAATCTTTATCGCTATTGTATTTACCTTGCCACTGTTTTAATGTCGTTTCTTTAAAACGAATCATGCCATTATCAGTACGTTCAGTATCTCTATCATGAGCCCAATCTACCCAATGTGCTTCATGATTTCCTTCAAGTAATACTACATTTTTTTGTTCGGCAATATCAAATAATGTATCGAGTACTTCTAAGTTTTCAATACCACGGTCGAAATAATCTCCGACAAAAATATAAAGATTTTTTTCATCTTTAATATTTAATTCATCATCTTGATTAATTAATTTTTGCAATACCGTATTACAGCCGTGAATATCACCAACAACAATAACTTGTTCGTATGTATCAGACATATCTTTAATAAGATTAACAAAATCATCACGGAAGGCTAATGTATTCAGTTTAACAAAATCTTTTGGTAAATTATTTTGTTCCCAAGCAGTATACATTTTACGAATTACATTTTCAGGAACTTGATGTAATTCATCACGATATTGATTTCGGTCAATATATGTTTGTACACTTTCTCGCTCTGGTTCCCAATAAAATAATCTATATTTATATTGTTTAGCAAGTTCACGATAGCGATTAATTTGTTTTGTATGAAATTTACTAGAACTACAATGCGTCGCATCAATAATGGTAGGAGAACCAGTCTTCATACGATTCACAAGCATTGTATCTAATAATTCAAATACTAAAGCATTGTCTTGTTGACTAATGTTATACGTAGAATTTTCAGTTACTTCAGGTGCCCGTAACATTAAGCGAATTGTATCTGGGCTTAATGTATAATTTTCAAGTCCAGCTTCTTTAATAGCTGTACTTTTACCAGAACCTGGGCATCCCATCATAATAATTAAATCTCTCATATATGTACTCCTCTATAATTTTTCAAAGAAGATATCACCTATATTATCATCATAATAAGAATACTCTTCTTCTATAAGTTTACCATCGACAATAGTAACTTTTTCTACAATACCTTCGTTCCAGTCAGCACAAGATATTTTGAAACTTAGTATATATTTTTTAGCAATATTTAAAAATGCATCTGCATCTATACCATATCTAAAATCCATATTCATTTGCATCCAGCAAATATTTTTACTTTCATCATAATAAATATTAATTTGATAATGAGAAGATGGGCCAAACGCATCACCGATATTTTTAATATCGAATGTATGCTTTTCATTAGCATTTTCTGCTTTTTTTGTACGTTCAATAGTAATTAATCCGTATTCTTCGCTTAAATAATAATTAGGTAACGATTTCAATTTAATATCATTATCGAACTTAGTTACAGTGTCATCATAAAAATTATCTTTAACAAAACGAGACATGGCTTCTAATGAACCACGAATAATGATTTGTCCTTTATACCAATCTGCCATTTTTATTCCTCATGCAACTTAACATACAACATCATATGCAAAGCTTTTTCTAAATTCTTATGTCGAAATTTATAAATACTAAATGGCTTATATCCATCTCTTGTTATATAAATCATTGTTTTTATTTTTTTATTTCTAAGAACTTCAATAGAAGCTCTAGGTAAACAATAATTAATATAATAGTCAGAACAGCATTTATAATCTCTTTCGTAATTTTGATTTCTGAGTTTAGTAATCATAATTTTATATATAAAATAACAATATTAACTAATAAAAAGAAAAGCACCAATGCTTTTGAAGATATACTAATTAATAACAAAATCCGTGTCTTAATATCTTCAGCTTTTTGAAGCTTCTCAAAATCAATATTTATATAAATAGTTAATAGCATCTCCATGCAAATCATAAACATAATAGTTAACACGGAAATAATCGGTGGATTAATGCTAATATCATATAACATAATTATTTTAATCCTTTAATAATTTCATCTGTAGTATCTTTAGTATATGCAACATTTAATGCTTTATTGTAAATATCAACATATGTTTCTTCTTTGTCTCCATTATGAGTTACTTCTACATATTCGTCAATACCAATACATCCTACTAATGCTTTCCAATTTTGTAATGTTTTACAATACCAAACGACAAACATACTATCTTCATTAATTTTACTAGATACTTCTTCTGGTTCTAACATATACCCATAATTATGTGTTAAAGCAGACATAGCTAATGTAATAGCTACTTTTTGATTTTGTTCATGACTTGTCATATTTATTCCCTTTCTATTTAATTTTAACTGATGTATCAGATTCGAACCAATAAGAATCAATATCTACATAATCAGGATATGTAGTTACTATATATAGACTATCTAACACATCATAATATTTGTAAATAAAAACATAGTTTCCTGTTTCATTTTCATAACTATGCATTTCTTTTAAGAACTTTTTATTAAAGAGATGAATATGGTCTTTTAAAGCACGTTCGACTCTCTCTTTTTCAAATTCGTAAATCATATTTTCCTCTTTTTAAATATTATCTAATTTGTAAAATGCATATAATTCAGATATAGAATTAATAGCTACCATTATTGCTTGCAATATAATAGCTGTATTTATATCTAAATGATTTCCTATAGCTACACCTATCGCTCCACCAATTAATGAACCAAATAAACAACATGATTTATTTAAACTATTAAAAGATGTTAATTCATCTCCATGAATCGTATTATTAATACTATCTAATAACATAACACCCCAGATAGCAGCCAGTGTACCATTTGAAATAGCTATACCAATAAATCTAATTGTTGGGTCGTCAACTGAAAATAATACAATCACTGCATATATTATAGCATCTAATAACCCAATTATGGGAGCATATTTTTTAAATAATTTTCTAAAAGAATTTTTACTTAAAAAACTATTAATTGTGCCAGCTAACCCAGCATCTAATAAATTTGCAATACTTAATGTACTGGCATTTACTAAACTCATAAAATATATTTGTACTGTAGGAGTAGTAAAGCCAAATATAATATTCTGAATCGTAGCAATTATAATAATAATCGCTTTAACTTTAGTTAACATTTATTTTCTATTTTTTCTAATTTTAGTTGGAGGTTCATCGATATATGCCCAACAATTTAATTTTTCAATTGGCATATTAAATAAAGTTTCGTCACTTTCGCTTATAACAGTTACTCCACTATCTTCATCTAGCATACGTAGTCTTCCAATATAATATTCGTATTCGTCAAACTGCACTACTATTAGTTTATCAAATAGAGGGAGAACTTCTGAAAATTTTTTCCATTTAAACTTCATTTATTCAACCTTTCCATTTACAACAGAATAACCATATTCATAATAATAATTTTCAATATCGACTGACCCACCAGGATGTACATTCACTACATATAAATAATTAACGTCGTCACTATAATTAAAAATAAAAATACGGTTATTAAAATCTTTTTCATTATAAGCAATTTCTGTTAAACAATCTTCATCAAAACTAGAAATATCTTTTTTAATAGCTTCTATTGCTTGTTTTTGATAATAATCATGAATAAACATATCAAATACCTCAATATAAAAAAGCCTCTCTAAAAAAGAGAGGCTATTAATTCATTATTTAGATTCTACTTTAGCAAGTAGTTCATTATATTTAGCTTCTATTTCAACTAAACGTTGTTCAAGATTTTGGACTTTAGTATCTGTCGCAATTTGTTTATTAGAATGTTTACCGAATTTAAATGTTGCTCCACCATTAACCATATTATTGTTAGTACCTAAAGTAGTACCTAAACTCAATAAAATATTTTCGTTTGGTTGATAAAATGCACCAATAGCTGTAGCTGTTTTATTTTTATAGTTACCAAAACCGACAGCAAATTGCCATTTATCATCTTTGTTAAATTCTAATGGATGCAAAGCACTTAATGCCGCAGACGCAGCACCTACTTTAGCTACTTCAGAATCTGTATAAGATTTAGCTTCTTCCATAGTATTGTTAACTTTTGTACGATTATTTTCTACTTCAGTAATTACTGCATGTAATTGACTACCATTAATGGCATCTGTAGATTCTTCATTAATACGACCAGCAGCTAAACCAGTAATTGTGCGTTCACCATTATCACCACGAGCACCGATACCTACTGTACCATGTGCAATGCCACCAGCAAATGTATACGTTTTACCATTAATTTCAGCAGATTCAGTAGATTCTACATCATAAGCAAAAGTATCATAACCTAATGCTACACTATTAGGAGCGGCTACTTTAGAATTAGCACCAATACCTACAGAGCGGTCAGCACCTTGAATTATACTACCACCAATAGCAATTGATTCGCTTGAATTTTCAAAAAGATTACCATTACCAATAGCAACAATATTTTTTCCGGTAAGTTCACCACTATAATATTTATTTACTGTATTATTTGTACCAATAATTACACCATTAGATAAGCTATCTTGAACGGTATTATTAGCGCCAATATTAATAGAATCATCGCCTAATGCCTCTACATTTTTACCAATTGCAATAGCATTGTTACCAAAAGCATGTGCTTCCTCACCGAAGGCAAAAGAGTTTTGACCTTGTACTTTTACTTTTTTACCACCAGCAAAAGAATTATCACTATTAAAATCAATGGCATTATTATAACCAAATACTGCTGTATTGCTAGAATGACTAGCATTATAAATACCGCCAGCAATAGAGTTATTAGCATTTGTAATTGTATTGTGGCTACCAGCTACAACAGAATTTTCTGAATTATTATTATTACTGATACCAAATGTAGCACTATTATGTGCATCAAGTTGAACTGTATTATTTTCACCACCAGCAATAATGCCACTTAAATGACCTTGTGCTTGCGTAACATTTGTATCATGACCATAAATAACACTGTTTTTAACTGACTCAGCTACTGAATATTGACCAGTATGATAATCATGAGTTGTTACATCTGTCGCCATAGCTGTACTACCAATACAAGAAATAATCATAGCTGTTAACATAAATTTGTTTGTTTTCATTATACACTTAACCTCTTCTTATTATTTAATTCCATAATATTCTAATAATTGTTTTACAGAAAAAGACTTTAATTCAATCTCATTTTCTTTTAAAATATCTCTCACTAATTGTTCATCAAATTTAGCATCTTCTCCATGCTGACCTTTAGCTATTTCTAAGAAATACATATCTAGTAAATCGCTAAAGTTTTGATGCTTCTCTAACCATTTCTTAATTGTGTTTTTAATAGCTTTCTTTTTCTTTATATCCGATTTACTATGGTCTCTCTTATAACAAAATGCGGCAAATGCTTTTGTTTTTGTTTTATATCCATACCCTTGTGCATCATCTAATATTTCACCAGTACGAATATCAATCATAACAAATCGTTCATCATATAAAGAAGATAATTCATCGCTCCGAACAGCTTTTAAATATTTATTTTCTATTTTTTCTTCTGCCATATTAAAATCACTCCTTTATATAATTAACAAAGAAAAATAGACTTAACTATATTATACAAGGTACTTAAACTTAATGGTCGCCCCAATAAATCCTTAAATCATTATATAATTTATCTGATGGCAATTCAATATAATTAACAATATATCTTTTCCCTTCAAGATAACTAATTATTTCTTTAGGTTTATTATCTTCTTTAGCGACAGGAACATGACATTCATAATTACCTTGTTCAATAGCTACTTGCATATACATATTAATTTTATTTAGTAAAGTACCATATTTTTCATTAAATTTTTTTGTATTAGTTTCAGTGGATAACGCATTAGCTGTGTGAGAATCCATTATTAATTTATTATTATTTTTAATATATTTAAGCTCTTTTTGTAATATTGTTATTTCACAATTATATTGCATTCTTACATATATTAAATATATTATTCCTATAATTGCAGGAACCAATAAAAGTTCTGGCATATATTGCATCATATACTATTTTCACCACCTTTACCACTTAATTGTTAAAATAATACGCTTACTATCTAATTCAATTTGAGCAGATTCAACAACATATCTTTTTTTTTCTAAATACTTAATTAAATCTTTTGAATATTCATTATTAAATATAGTAACTTTATATTCAAATTTACCAGTGCTAGATGCTTCTTTAATTCCTTCAATAATAGCTTCTATAGATTTTTTATGAACAATTAAAAAATACTTTTTATTATATTCTATAGCCAAATCATGGGCATTATCTGCATCTAATAAAATTAATTCTTTTTTATTATTTTTTTTTATATTATCTCTTGTAAGTATTTTATATATTAAATATAAAGTAAAGATAAAAAATAAAAAAGCAATTAATCCAATAGGATTAAAATCCATATATTTTTCCTCATAATATAAAATAAAATAGTTCTTCCTATAATTAAATAAGAAGAACTATTTTAACATTATATATATTAATTATCATCTAAATGGAGAACACGAGAAGTAATTTCTTTGGTTCGACCTTCGTTCCAAAAATTAGAACCCAAATATCCACAAGTCCTTCGCGTTACGACAAGCTTTGAATGGTCTCGGTTTCCACATTGAGGACATTCCCAATCACCATTTTTAAATTCAATTTCACCTTCGTAACCACAATTATAACAATAATCTAATTTGGTATTAAATTCAGCATACTGAATATTATGATAGATATAATTAATAATTTGTTCAACTGCTTTTACATTATTTGTCATAGATGGCATTTCAATATAAGATAAACAACCACCACTTGCAATTGCGTGGAATGGAGCTTCAAATTCTAATTTCGTAAATGCATCAACTGGTTCTCTAACATCATAATGAAAGCTATTTGTTAAATAGCCTTTATCAGTAACATCTTTAATAATACCAAATTCTTTTTTAAGCTTTTTGGCAAATGTATAACATAGGCTTTCCGCAGGAGTTCCGTAAAGTCCGTAGGCTACATTATCTTCTTTTTTCCATTGTTCGCATTTGTCTCTCATATATTGACAAATTTCTAATGCTAAATCTTGATGTTTAGAATGAGATTCACCAGTTAATAATTTAACTGTTTCATAAATGCCAATAAAACCCAAAGAAGATGTTGAATAGCCACCATAAAGTAATTTATCAATTGTTTCTCCTGGTTTTAATCTTGCTAATGCACCATGTTGCCACAAAATAGGAGCAATATCTGACTTAGTTCCTTTAAGGTTATTTGTTTTATAAATCAATGCTTTATGACAAAGCTCTAATGCTTTATCTAAATATTCATAAAATTTATTAATATCGCCTTTTGCAAGAATTGCACATCGAACTGGATTTACAGAAACAACACCTTGATTAAACCGCCCATCAAATTGATATTCTCCTTTTTCATTTTTCCATAAAGAAAGGAAGCTGCGACAGCCCATCGGAAACCATACCTGCCCATTATATCTAGCTTTCATAACTTTTGCAGATACATAGTCAGGATACATGCGTTTAGCTGTACATTCAGCTGCTAATTTAGTTAAATAATAATATTTGCTTCCTTCTTCTGCATTATGTTCATCTAAACAATAAACTAATTTAGGAAATACTGGAGTTGTATATACACCATCGGAATTTTTAATTCCTTTTAATCGTTGTTTCAAAATTTCTTCACAAATTAATGCAGCATATTTAGCATATTTACCATTTGGATTAAAATTTAATGCAAACGTAACAAATGGTGTTTGACCATTAGTAGTCATCAATGTATTAATTTGATACTGCAATGTCTGAACACCGTCACTTAATTCTTTTTTCATCATACGTTCAGCTAAAATTTCAGCATCTTTTTCATCTGCAAAAAATCTTAAATATTTTTCATATGTTTTAAAAAGATATGGTGCTAATATTTCATCAATACCATTAATTGATTGCCCGCCCAGCTGGTTTGAAGCACAGCAAGCGATAATTTGTGTGGTAATTGTACACGCAGTCTGAAAAGATTTTGGTGTTTCAATTGCACTGCCATTAATTACAGTTCCATTTTTTAACATATCTGGAATATTTAATAAATCACAATTATGAATATGTTGCAAAAGATAATCCATATCGTGTAAATGCAAGATTCCTTTATCGTGTGCTTCTACTAAATCTTGTGGTAATAATTTTCTTCTAACAATATCTTTAGATACTTCACCAGCAATTAAATCACGTTGTGTAGCTGCAACATATGCACTTTTATTTGAATTTTCATTAATGGCTTCTTTATTCGTTCCATTAATTAAACCAAGAATGGCATCATCGGACGTGTTATTTATATGCCTGAAAGCCTGTACTGCTCTATAAGCCTCGTAGGCTTTAGCTGTTTCAGCATTATCTTTTTCTGTTAATAAAAAATAAACTCTTGATTCTATTTCAGAAACAGAATTTAATTTTTCATCCTCAATTATATTAGCAATTTCTTTCGCTTGGTTTTTAATATATTTTCCTTGTGGTGAATGCATTGCTTTTTCAATAGCAACAATGATTTTATTTTTATTAAAATCAACTAAACGCCCATCGCGTTTTTTAATTTGCATATTCTTTTTTCCTTTTCTAAAAATAACTTATGAAAAATAAACTTCATGATTAATATTACGTTTATTGTAACAAAAAAAACTATATCTTGTATATATCAATTTAACATAATACAAGATATAGTTTTAATTGAGAATGTGATAATCATGAGGTTTATAAAATTTGACCTATGAGTTTTTATTATAATGGTCTATTTCTTTCATATGTTACAAAAGAAAATCCAAATTCATGTTTTTCATCGATTGGATGGTAAACACGTCTAGTTTCTTTAAAATAATTAGGCAATTTAAAGAAAGTATCGCCGTCAGCAATTTCTGTTTCTATTTCTGTTACATAACAAGTAGAAACAAAAGGTAAAAACATTTTGTAGATAACACCACCACCAATGACATACCCATCTCTTGTATCTCGCATTAATGCTGAGACTACAGAAAATGAATCGTGGAAAACTTTTACATTTGGATTGTTATCTTTGTTGATTCTTGATTCTTCTTCTCTTGTAAGTATCCAATGCTCTCGATTAGGCAACACTCTGCCAAGGGTATCAAAAGTCTTCCTGCCAAGGATAATAATGCTTCCATTCGTCTTCTCCTTAAAATATTTTAAATCGTCTGGTAAATGCCAAGGCATTGTACCATCTCTGCCAATTACTCCATTTTTGGAAGTGGCAACAATTAATTTTAATTGTTTACTCATTTATTAATATTCTCCTTATACAGATACTTCCATTGGAAGTTTTCCTAGATGTTCATAATTATCTAATTGAATATCTTCAGGTTTATAAGCATAAAAACTTTTTATGTTTTTATTAATAATGAGTTTTGGCTGTTTCATATTTTCAAGGTTTTGACTACGTTCGATTTGTTCTTGTAATGCATCTACATGATTTTTGTATATATGTGCATTATTTACTACATGTGTAAACATACCAGGTTCTAACTCAGATACATGTGCAATCATATAAACTAACGATGAATATTGGCTTAAATTAAATGGTGCACCAAGTCCCCAATCCGCCGACCTTTGTATAAGTATGCAATTTAGTTTTCCATTTTGTACATTCCATAATGTTTCATATGCGCATGGTTGTAATGCCATATCATGCAAATCCGCTACGTTCCATAAAGAAACAATCATACGACGATTATCACGATTATACTTTAAGTCATATAATAATTTATCTACTTGAGATAGATATACATATCCGTTTCTATCTTGTTCGCAAGATTTAATTTGATGTGCTTCTAACATTTCCATAGCTTTATTATAATTTACATCATTATATGGATTGATACGAGCCATTTGATAACCATACGCCTTACCGATAGTACCATCTTTTCGTGCCCATTCATCCCAAACATGTACATTCATTTCTTGTAATTTACGTACATCATTAGACTGCATTTGCCAAATCCATAACAATTCTTTTACGGCTGTTTTAAAAGCTACGAATTTAGATTGTAAAATAGGAAATTCTTTTTGTAAATCAAATTGCATAATCTGATGCGGTAAGAAAATAGCTGGCATACCTGTACGATTGTTTGTCCAAGTACCTTTTTCTAAGATTTTTTTAGCGATATCTAAATATTGTTTATCTGCTTGATTCATTTACTTCACCTCCTTTCAAAAATATTTTTTAACTATATGTTTTTATCCAATGTGGACTAATTAATTTTTTATATTTACCAAGGATTAAATTTCCTTTAATTGAAAATTTCTTCCCAAATTTATCTACACCATGAATTAATGTAGCAAAATGTTTTCCTCGATAATATAATATATTTTTAAAAATTAATACACATTCATTATATGGCAAAACATAAATACTTTCAATGACTTTAAATTGAACTTTATAATCAGGTGAGATACCACTAATTATAATTTCATCATCAATTTCAAATTTAGTTTTACACAATTTCATTATTTTTCTATATTGTTGTTTTCTTAATTCTCTCATTTTATATATTTCCTCAAAATAATAGCTCGGCATTTCTACCGAGCTATATTAAATATATATTATTTTTTTTCTTGTGGTACTACAGTAGTTGTTCCATCTTTTGGTTTAGCTCCAGTCGCTAAAATTTGTTCACCTTTTTTATAATTAATTTTAGGGAAGAACTGCATTGGGTTATTAGGACATACTGACTTTTCAGAATCACCTTGACCCAATTCAAAATATAAACAAGGTGTATTAGTTGTACTATCTATACCAGTTAATCCTAATTGTTGTCCACGAAGAACAGTATCTCCACGTTTAACTGACATTTGAGAAGAACACATATATCTAGCGAATGTACCATCATTATGTTGGATATTAATAGATTTATATTCTTTACCGTATTCACCATCATTACCACAACCAGTTACTCTACCATCCGCTACAGAATAGAATGGAGTCCCTGCTTGTACTAAGAATTGCGTACCAGTATGTAATTTACCATTTGCAGTTTGTCCATAATTATCACCCATAGTAACACCAGGGTTATTTAATTCTTTATCTGTAAATGGGAAACTATAGTTAGCTTCATCATAACGACTAAAGTGAGCTTTAGATTCTAATTCACAATATAGATAGCAAATCATAGGAAATTTTTCTTTACCATCACTAGTTCCATCACTAAATGGCATATTTGTTAAATGATGTCCAGCATATGCAACCCATAACCAACCATCTCGTTCTTCCCATTTAATAGGAGGCAATTTATTTTGATTGGTATCTGAATTACCATTGCCAGTAACAGTACCTGTTGATTTTTTATCTGGGTCTGTATATGGTTGACCTGCTCTATCTATACGAGGACATTTTTTATCTTTATCTCCATTAAATGGAATTGTGCCACCGTTAAAAGCAGATAAACCAATAGTAACATTTGTTGTAGATATTTTATTAAGGAAGTCTTTATATTTTTCATATACTTCTTTAGGAGATTTACCTAATACATGAGAAGCACAAGCCAATAATAAACTATCTACTTTGCTATCATCGCCAATAATTTCTTTAACTTCAGATTGTAAACCACGTCTAAATTTATTTAATACTTCATCTTCAATAGATTTAGTGTATTCTTTAGCGTCAGCAATTAATGCTTTGATAGTAGTAGCTTTATAATTTACATCAGTATTTTCATTATAAGAATCCATCGCTTCTTTATTCTTTTTCATAACATCAGAAACTACACCATCTTTAATTAAATTCTTACCAGCATTTACTTCATTACCAGTGAAAGAAGCAAGACGCATTAAATTAGAACCATCATCTGTTAATGATTGACGCCAATTAATATGAGGAATCTGGTCTTCTTTAGGAGTTAAAGACCAATTCATCTTCAATCCTTCACCCCAGATATCCTTGAAATCAAATACTTCGGCAGTATTTTTCTTTTCAACAATGGCTAAATTAAATTTACCATCATCTTTTGTTTTCCAATATTTTTCTACACGAGAGAGTGTATCGTATTCTTCCATATTAGTGTAACCCATTTGATTATCATCTAATATAGTAGCTACATTTGCACCAAGGTCATTCATGATTTCGTACATCTGCGTTTTGTTATCCTATAGGCTTTTTATCCTATAGTTCTTATAGTTTCCTATAAGTTCAGCATACTTTTTCACGTTTAATTAGCTATACGTGGAGCGGTCTCTTGGGTAGATTATATCTTTTCACTACCTATGCGTTGCCCCTGACTTAACTTAATCAAGCCTTCGGTTCAGATTAGCATATCTACTGACTTAGCTTTCCTGCTTAATACCACTCTAATATTTTATAATCTTCAATAGCTTTTGATTATAAACGGCCATATAATTAACCTGCAATTGGTTCATACCTTGTACAATATAAACATTGGTCTATTTGAACTTCTTGTCCCTCATTAATTCTATCATCAGCTAAACACCTGATTGTTTTATATTTTTGCAATAATTATTAACATTGAGTTTTTTATCTCAATCTCTGGAGGTTTCCCTCATTTTCATCGACCAGTTAATTCTGGTCCAGTTTAGCATACCTTTTCACGCATTTTTATTTGTCATAGCGTGTCGCGGCCTCTTGGCAGAATTATATTCTTATATCTAAATAAGGTTCATCTGCTATGCGTTGCCCCTGACTAAAATATTATTTCTAGCCTTCGGTTCGGATTAGGATGTGAAACCCTCCCCGCTTAATTCCGCGATAGTCATTCAAAAAGATTCTATGACTTTCTCTTTTGAACGGCCATTATATTAACCTGGTTGTGTTCCTCCCCAATAGACACAGTTGATAGTCATTCTGGAACCAAGTCTTCCCATCCACCTAAATAGTGTAGCAACCATATTTTCTAATTTAACAATACGTTTTTCTGCTTTGTCACCAACACGCATTGCCACAATCATAGCATCTTTACCATGAATATGTGTTGTTTCTTTATATGGCTTAACATCTGGTTTATGATACTCAAGTTCTTCTATCTTTAAATCTATTGGATAGGCATCTTCGTTATTAGGCATTTTGCCTGGATTAGAAGTTTTAAATTCTCGCTCATACTTAGTAGGGTCTAATAAATGTTGACGAGCTTTAATAGCTTCTGAATCACCAATGATAGATTGTAAATCGGACAAGCCTATGGATTTCATAATATTTGTCGTTACATCATTCCAGCCAGCACCTTCACCTAATTGTGTAGCTTGTTTAGCTCCTTGCGTAGCTTGTGTAGATGTATCTTTTTTATCTGTTTCTTGTTTTTTATCTTTGTCTTCTTGTTTATCTGTAGGCTTAGGATTTTCTTCAATAGTAGTTTTTACTTTATTCCTTTGCTCTTCAGCCATACTTCACCTACCATTTCTTTAAAAAAATATTGGTGTTATTTTTATAGTAACACCAATATTATATCACAGATATCTATTTTTTTACATCTTCTTTTGTTTTATCTGTATCAGATTTTGTATTATCTGTTTTCTTATATTTATCTGTATTTGACAAAATAGCAATAGCTTGTTCTTTAGTATATTTATTATCTAGTAAATACTGCAACTGACATCCTCTTACGACTAAAGTCGCGAGGTTCCTATTTACGCCCAACTTAACTTTAATTAATAAAATTATTAATTAAGGCCAGAGGTCGAGTAAATTTAATAGGCTATCCCCGTGTGCCCCACGGTTCTTACATATATTTATATAGAATTTAAAATTCGTAATCCTTCATTTAAAATATTAATTGCAGCATTAATATCTCTATTGTGATGAATTCCACAAATAGGGCAATCATATTCACGAATATTGAGATTTTTAATGTCAGGATTTTTATAACCGCAATTAGAACATAATTGACTAGATGGATAAAAAGTATCTATTTTAGAAATTACTTTTCCATACCATCTAGCTTTATATTCTAATTGACGTACAAATTCTGATAATGAAACATCTTGAATCGATTTAGCTAATTTATGATTTTTCATCATATTTTTAACTCTTAATGTTTCAATGCAAATAATATCATATTCTTTAACTAATCTAATAGATAATTTATGTAAAAAATCTAATCGTTGATTTTTTATTTTCTCTTGAAATCTGGCTACTTTAATTTTATATTTAAAATAATTATTGCTTTCAAAAACTTTTTTAACAAGTTTTCGTTGCATTTTAGCTAATTTCTTTTGAGACTCTACAAAAAATCTAGGATTATTAATTTTTTCACCAGTATTAAAAATTGCAAATTCTTTAAGGCCTAAATCGATACCTACATTTTGATTGGTTTTCTCAAACTGTTGTGGTTCGAATTCAGTTACACAAATACTAGCAAAAAATTGATTAGATTTATTTTTAGAAATAGTAATGGATAAAATTCTTCCAGATATTTCTTTATATCCTTTAATTTTTATCCAACCTATTTTAGGAATTCTAATTTTATTATTTTCAAATCTTAAATTACAATTAGTTTTATAAGAATCTTTAAAAGATTTTCTCGATTTAAAATTAGGAAAGTTAGCTCGTTTATTAAAGAAATTTTGATAGGCCGCATCTAAATTTTTAAGTGCATTTTGTAATGCACATTTATCTGGACTTTTAAGCCACTCATTTTCTTTCTTTAGTTGAGTTAATTCTTTAGAACATTCATTATAAGTTAAGCCTTCATTATTTTCTTCGTAGAAGTTTATTTTTCTATTTAGAAAATAATTATAAATATATCTAACGCAACCAAACGTTTGATTTAATAATTGTATTTGATTTTCATTTGGATATATTCTAACTTTAAATGCTCTTTCCAAAATCTTATTTCCTTTCTTAAAATTATATTTAATAATAAATATTATAATATAAAATTAAAAAAGTGTCTATAATAATATATATAAGAACTGCAAAATTTTTTAAGAGGATGATTGTTCACATCAAAACGTCACTTTTAATGCGGCGACACTACTCGCACCTTTATCTTTCGATAAAGCACAGACTATATCTTAATCCTTTTTTATAAAAGGACCTCTACCATTTCCACTGCCATTATTGACTTGCAGTGTACGAGCTCTCGCTCTAGTCGTTGAACGTTCTTTATTAAGATTTTTAATAAAGCTTCGCTGCTGATTGCCCATTATTTTATAAGACTTAGGATTTAACCACATCTCATCTCAAAGATTTGTTTCTACTTTCGTAACTCATTATATATTAAATATATATAAGTACTTTGAGCTTTAGGGGTTTCCAGCAATTAGATAGATTTCCGAATGTTACCATTTGGCACATACTCATTACTGAATATGTGGACTATACGTGCTACTTACTCATGACTAAAGTCACGAGTATGCGTAGCACACTTAATCATTTTGTTTAAAGAATTTACCATTAGGAGCTTTAACATCAGAATCTGCACCTTCATCTTCTTTATTTTGTGTGGCATCTTGATTAGTTACTTCAATAGTATTAGCTAATACCCATTGAGGAATAGTATCAGATACACATACTAAATCTGGATAAATAGGTTCACAATATGTTTTACCTTGCGGAAGTTTAGTAATCTCTACTCTATCTCTTCCTTTGGGGACAATACGAAATCCTCTATCAGAAGAAGCAGAACCAGAAATAGAAGAGCCACCTTTAGCACCAGCTCCATTGCTAGAACCATTTTTAGCACCAGAAGCTCCACCGCCCCAACCATTGCCACCATAAGAATAATGAGACCAAGCGTCACCATCAAAAGCAATATCTATATGTTCATTATTAGCAGCACCATCTTGATATCCCTCCCAGTTCATACCTAAACCAAGAGAAGCACCATATCGTAAAAATTCATCTACTAATGGACCAGGTTCAGAACCTTCATTAACAAGTAAGCCTGCACCGCCATAGTCAGATACGTCTATTTTCCAACCAGTAGCATGACAGTGAGGCGTACCAGATGCATGATGACCATCTGTACCAGATGTTAATAATAATTTATTGCCACCAGATTTTTCATAATACCATTTACCAAGTGCTTCTAAAATATCTGTTGCACAAGCTTGTGCACCTTCTAATGAAGCACTACCAGATTGTTTTGCCCAATATTGACCACCATCAACATCAGACATTGTGCCATAATCTTCTTTCAAGCTTCCCTCCTATGGATTATTTCTAAATGTATTTAATTCATGATTTGTTTTAAAATCACCTTCGAGTCGAGCATGATGCCTATCGTTATCATAATATCTTCTTTCACCATAATAACGTCTACCATCATATGTAGTTTGGTCTACAGGGTCCATTCTAAAACTCCATGTCATATCATTATTAATAGAGTTATCATCTATATTTTGATAATCATATCTATTAAATTTAGTATCATCTAACATTAAATCAGATAATTCTTCTTGTTTTTCTTTTTTAGCATCTTGTTTTTCTTTTTTGTCATCTTTAGCTTGGTCTAATAAATCTTGTAATGGATTATTATCTTTTAATTGTTGGAGTTTTTTCTTTTGCCAATAAGTAGCTAATATCTTTTCTCCTGTTTCAGTATTTTCATAGTAATAATCACCAACTACCATAATAGTGCCAGATGCATCACAATCCATTACTTCATTAGGATATAACATTCGTTTCAATAGCCACATAGTTATTTAACCTTCTTAGCTTTTAATACATTAATTTCTTTTAAAATAGAAGATACTTCTTCTTGCGTTTTATATCCATTATATTTTTCAAAACCAGACAAAATATTATATGTATTATCTGTTACATAGATTTCAAATAATGGCTCATTATAATTATAAGCAGCATAAAAATTTTCATTTACGATAGCAGAATATCCATTTTTAAAATCAAAAATATATTGAATTAATTGTTTAGTCTCGGAAAATCGAGAAGGTTCAAATCCAAAATCTCTCATTTATATCATATGTCCTTTCTTGGCATATCAACAATATATTCACCAAAAACAATTGTTTTGTATTGTTCATTAATTACATATACGTTAGTAAAACGCAATGCTTTGCTAACAACATCTACACGAGTACCATCTTTTAACTCGTTATCTTTATCGATAATATATACGAAATTAACTCGACTATTACTTTCTATGTTAGAACCTTTTATTTCATTAGTGATAACAGCACATGTTTCTCCGTTAAGGTCAATATGTTTTTCGACATATCCTCTAACAATAAAAGGACTATTTAATATAAAAGCTTTTTCATCAGGTTCATAATTTCTTTGCACTAATACACGATTATTTGCATTTTGTACATCATCTTGATGCATAATGTAATTGATAGGTGGTAAAAATATAGCCAATAATATTATAGACAATAACATAGTTAAAAAGCAATAGAGATAAATCTTTTTTCGACCGACAACGATTGTAGTCTCTTTGCCATGTTTAAAACGCATGATTTTTAATTTTTTAAAAGTAAATATTATCGACACTAAAATTGCCATGCAAAATAATGCAACAGCTGCTTTCGTAATTAAAATGTTTAATAGCATATCTATAATCCTTTATTTTCTTATTAACAATAATAATATTTTTTAAATATCTATTAACTATTATTACCATTAATAAAAAAATAAAGGCGGCCTAACAAGACCGCCAATTATTTTTTATCCGATTGCTAGCTCAAGAGCATTATATACATTCATACTATTAGTTTTAGTTCTACGTTTACCTTTAACAATTTCTTGTAAAGTGTCATATTTAAATAGTCTAGGAATATTGATTAATTTCTCTTGTTGTTCCTTAGCTGTTTTCTTTTGAGACTCAGAAGTTACTTTCGTAAATGTAGCAACATCTACTGTATCCTTAATACCATCTGTAATAGACATAGCAATTTGATTCAAAATATCATCGTTATTACTCATTGCATTTAAGCCTTCTTCTGTAAATTTACCTTCGATAGCCATAGATGCTTGTAATTTAGATGCCATTAAAGATAGAATTGTTTCCTGAATTGTTCCTTTGTAATATAAGAAATATACTTGAACATCTTTATCTTGCGATAATCGCCAAGAACGACGAGATGCTTGACGCATTGTAAACAAATTATAGCCCATCTGATAGAATACAATTGTAGTAAATGCTAACAAATCTAAGCCAGTTTCAACAAGAGATGGATTACATAACACAACATCATATCCTGCTTTTAATTTTTTATCTAACCACTCTTCACGAGTAGAAGATTTAACAGATGATGTCATCGTAATAGCTTTAATCCCATTTTCTTCCAGATATTTAGGTAAATCTGTACCAATATCAGTACGATTTGTCCAATGATAGTACACTAATACTTTTTCACCAGCTTCTTTTTTCTCTTTACAAATACGCAATAATTCTTCTGCTTTTTTATTTGTAAATTCAGTTAATTCTTCTGGCGTATATACTATTTTACCATTATCTGGATTAATGATTTGTTTTTGCCCATATGGTTGGTCAGGATATACAGACATTAACTGTGTAATCTGAGACATAACTTTCATCTTGCCAGTACTACTACGACTCAATTCAGTCTTAATATTGTCTTGCATAGCATTATATACATTAGCTAATGGTTCATCCATATCAATACCAATAGGGATTTCTTCATATCCAGGCATGGCTTCAGACATATCTTCTTGCGTCATAAATACAGCATTTTCTAATAAGAATTTAGTAAAGATTAGTGGACTAATGCCAGGCATTTCTTTCGTACTTAGACCAGATTTCTTTTGATTATTATCTCCAATAATCCAAGAAGAAATAGTTTTATACACACCATACATTCTTACGAATTCTTTTTCAGACTCAGTAGAATATTCAAAACCTTCTTTTTTCATTAACTGAGGAAAGGCTCTAAATAAAGTATAGTATAAAGAAGATGCATAGCCGTTTAACAAAGTTCCAGTCAAACATAAAGATTTTTTAGCTGTCGCCAATAAAATACCAAACGCTTGACCTTGTAAACTATCTTTACCTTTGAGTTCTTGAATTTCATCGGCAATGAAATAATCAATATGTCCTTTTAAAAACTTATTAATATATTTTGCAATAGGATATTTTCTAGGAGCTCTTTGAATAGGTACTTCACCATTTAGAATTTTATCGAATTCTGGCAATAATGTTTTTTCTAATTTATTTCTACCATTAATATCTTTACCAGAAATTTCATTATATAATTTTCTAATCTTGTTAACTTCAACATAACCATGCTTACCAACTTTAATCCATTTTGCATTATCATCTAATGCAGAATTAACTGGTGTCCATAATTTAGTCTTAATTATTTTATCTTCCCAGCGTTTAGTTTCATTATTAAATACTTGAATTGTTTCATTGATAATATAATTATCTTTATTAGGTTTTAAAAAATCTAATTCAGTTAAGTTTAATTTAATTTGATAACGTCTACGACCAGTACCATGATATTCATATCGATAAATTGGTTTACCTGTTACAGGAGACGCATAATATCCAGTAACTCCAGTACTTTTATCTTTTTGATTCTTCCAAATGACAGCAGGTCTTTCCTCATAGCCATATTTGGCAGCTTCTTTAGACATGACAATCCATAAATGGTATCCTCGTTTTGTATTTGTAATGTCAGATTGAATATCCAATAAATCATTAAAGTTATTTACAATAACTGATTTAGATTGTGGCAAACGCATTTCAACTTCACGTTTCCATTTTTCAACTAAGTGGCCTGGACACATGATTACATTTGTCATTTGTTGATTATTATTCTCAGTTAGATTATGTAAATAACATGCTGACATAGCCATTAAAGTTTTGCCAGAGCCCATGCTTGCTACAATAAACACACTTTTTTGCTTTTTGAGTGTTCGAGAAACAGTCTCAATTACACCTCGTTGGGCATCATATAAATTAATGTTACCAATATAATCAACATAGTCTGCTACTTCCGTTAAGTCTTTAGAATATGTATCTATTTCTGGATTAAACATTGGTACGAAATTATCTTTAATTTTTTCTGCCAATACTTCTTTATAGCTATTAAGATAAGTATCTAATCCAGTTACTTCTTTAATTGTATTAGATACTTCTTTTGTGGCACATACAGAAATTTCATCTTCTTTAATACCAGTAGATAAAATCTCAATAATTGTATTTACTTTAGCAGAAATATTCCAGCCAAACATTCGTTTATCTTTACGAATATCCATACCAGAAAAAGCTGTTACACAATATCTACTTCTTAATTTCTTTAGTAAGAAATCAGTCCATTCTTTTTTAATAGGAACTGGACACAAATTGTAAAATTTATTAAATGCAACATCTAATACCTTTTGTTTTAATTCTGGCTCGACTGCTTTATAAACATCTGTTAAAAATTCATCAATTTCCCAAGTATAATACGCATCGCGAGATGTATCGATATTACTCCAAGAATGTTCATATTTACTTTCCATCTCTACGAAGATATTAAAATTAATTGTTTCATTATTAGAAGATTCATCTTTACGTTCAGTAAAATCTTTAGCGTAAATAATAATATTAGAAAAATCGCTATTCGGAATCTTAGCAGTTTCTAATACTAATGTTTTGGCTTTAGCATCTAATGTATACCTTGAATTACATATCTTAATATTCCTTTTTAATTCTGATTGGATACTTTTAACTAATGTAGAATATCCAAATCCAGACATAAAGGCAATGCCATGAGAGCTAAATAGCGTTACGTTACCCTTCATTGATGGTAAGTTTCCAACTGAAAAACTTAAAGCCATGTACTTCCTCCTTATTGTTTTTTAGTTAACACTAGCTAATTTGGTACCGACATTTTTGTCGGTACCAAAAATATTCTTATATTAAACTACGATATGTTCCATCTGGTAAAAATAAATTAATCTCTACTTGATTAGATGTAGTTTCTTCAATTGTGGCTGATAAGCCACTATCATCTAAAATTTCTTCTTTATTTTTTGATTTAACAATTCGACCTTTTACAAGATGCGAATGTTCTGCGTCTTCTTGCACAATGCCATCTAAACAACCAGATGTTAGCACTAAACCAAGATGACCAATATTAAATGGCAATAAAGGACGTTTATGGTAATCAGATAATAATTCTTGTTCTTGGTTATCCCAAAAATTAGAAACTGCTTCTGACACTTCATACATTTCATGAATTTCTTCATCTGAGATAATAGAACCACGGAAATATTTAATAATTGGTTTTAAACCAGTTACTGTAAATTTACGTTCGTTACCTTCAAATTTTTCAAATTCAAAGGAAGAATTCATCACATTATAATAACGTAATGTATCGAATATTTCTTCATCTACTTCAACGCCTTTACACTCTTCTTTTTTAATACCAGTAATAATAACAATATTCTCACCTGTTTTTTCTTTTTTAATATCTACATCTGTAATATATTTAGATAAAAAAGAACAGATGCCTCTTGTTAATCGACAAATTGGCATAACTAAAAAGATAATTCCTAATGGTTTAGTATAAGCAACAATACGAGAAATATATTCATAATCTTTTGGATTAATTAATTCCGCATTTGATGTTTCGTATTGAGATTGAATATATCCAAACGATACATCAAAAGAGTCATTAGTAATCATACAGCGACCTTGACCACCAAGAATACTTTTCTCAATAAAATCTCGTTTACGATATGAACACTGTGAATCAATAGATACAGAATAAATTTTATTCTCTAACGCGATATTAATTGTTTCGACAGTTCGAGCATCATCACTGCCATATATCAATATATTTAAATCTCTATCTTTTTCGATAGAATGACAAAACCGCAATAAAGCATCTTGGTCAATTCGATAACTATTACAGCTAGAAACAAATTCATTAAATTCTGTTTTACAATAAGAACCATATGAACGAATTAATTGCTGTACATCATCATCATATGATACTAAATGTAAAAAATTATCTAATATAGCTACTACTTTTTTCGCATTATCCATATCTTCTAATGTGTCCATTAGAAAAACTTCTTTAAATGCTGGTTGTAATTGATATGTAAGTCGTCCAGCATTTAAATATTTATAATATAATGCCTCAGAAAAAGAATTAAAAATATTCATTAATACATCTTTCGTATTATAAAAAAGTGTATCAAAATTATATTTTACTTCTTCACCATCTATATATCGTTGTAAACTATTTTTAATATTTTTAGCACGCTCAATATTTTTTTTTAAAACTTCAAGACTATATATCATTTTTTATGATGCACCCACTTTCTTTTCTTAGGAGGCTTATTCTCTTTACGATACTCTTTAATAGGAGCAATTACATTATAAAAAATAGTATTAAAAGTTAAATTCGTATTTATATCCCAATGAATAACATTATTCTCTTTGTCATATTCAAGATATAAATAATAATCCATGTCATCGATATTAACACATAATTTATTATTATAAATATAAATATAGCACTCAATACTATCTAAATTTTCTAATACAATAGTAAGTTCTTTTAATTTGCATTGTTTTAAATATGTTTCAATTCGCTTTAATTCATATTCTAACTTACTTTGATTTAATTTCATTAAACTCATATTATTTTCCTTATATAGTTTTCATTAACATCTTATCTAACATCTCATTGGATGCATCCTTATTAAAGTTCACGAACTTACTTAATGAAAATTCTTTTTCAACCTTTCTACCAGTAATTAATGCAAAATTTTTATAAATAGAATAACGAGACTCTTTATAAATAGAATCAAACACCCCTGCAAAAATAGCAGGAATTAAAGTTCGCATATCTTTATTTTCATATAAAGATTTTGTAGCTAATAATTGTTTTGCAGCTTTTTCACCAATACCAGTAATAGATACTAAACCTAATCTAATATGATTATTTTCTACGACACAATTATATTTAGACATATTAAAGTCTACTGGCAATAATTTAATACGCATTTGTTTCATTTCTTTTTGAATATCTTGAATTGCTTTTATATCTTTATCTTTATAAGCTTTCGTTAACATAACGGCATAAAATTCTTTTGTATAATAAATTTTATAATAAGCCGTTACATATACTAATGTAGCATAGGCAATCGCATGAGCTTTATTAAAAGAATACAAACCCATTACAGTAATAATATTCCAAATCTCTTTAGCATGAGTATTACATTGGCTAAAGAAAAATTCTCTATATGTATTAATGGATTTGCCTTTAGCTAATAATTTCATCATCGTATAAGCATCTTGTAAAGAAAAATTAAATGCACACAATAAATTAATTAATTGTTCTTGGTATAATAAAATGCCATTTGTATTCTTTGTAATTTCATCATATATAGGATGAATACGTTTCTGATTATAATTAATATATTGTACATCTGCTTTAATAGATAAAAATGGAGCACGAATTAATGCTAATGCATTTGCTAATTCTTCAATAGAATTAATATGTAATTTAGGCAATCGTTCTTTATATAAAGAAGAGGATACTTGAAATACTCCAGCTGTCAAAGATGTGTTTAATAATTTGAATACATTAATATCATTAAAATTATTATCTCTAATAGATACAATATCACCAGTCATAGTTTCTAATTCTTTGATAATAGATAATACTTTAGAAGATAATATATCAAATTTTACTAATACTTCTTCTACTTCTTCTTGTGTATTTTGAAGAACTAACATATTGTTTTCTTCTTTTGTATCTGCTTTTATTAAATTTAAATTAGAAATTACTATTCCAGAACTATGCATAGATTGTTTAGAATTATCCAAAAATCTAGCCACATGATTATAGCCATATGTATCTATTAAATACATAAATAATTCTTTTCGTTTTTTACTTTCAATATCTACATCAATATCTGGAATTTCCATTCTATCTTCAGACAAGAAACGTTCGAACATTAAATTATATTGAATTGGGTCAATTTCAGTAATGTTTAATAAATAACTCACTAAGGAACTTACACAACTCCCACGGCCTGGGCCGATTTTAATATTATGTTCTTTGGCATAATTTACATAATCTGCTACGATTAAAAAATAGCCAGCAAAATCTTTATTAATAATAATAGATAATTCTTTTTCAGCTCTATCAATATACTTTTGACTTAATTGTAATTCATTAATTTTATCATATACTAATTCTTTTAATTTAGTATTTTGATTTTCAATTACTGGAATATTCACAGTATCCCTCCTTTCTCATATTAATTCTTATAATGAAACAATGATATTATACAAGGTTCATTTTTTATATTTCGGTGCTCGACCACCCGTTGTTTTAAATCCTAAATCAGTTCTAATTCTAGGAGTCGTTTTCCGATTTGACTGTAGAGTATCCACTTCTTTCATTTCTTGTAAAGCAGCCTCTAAATCTTTTTTATATTTCTTACTAAATTCTTTTAATGGAAAATAGAATTCCATTTCATTTTTTGTGTAACGATAATCTTTTCTGACACGAGTTAATTCTTCCATAATATCAATTTTTGTATCTGGATTATTTTCTAGCTCATGCAATAAGTCATTTTGTTCACGTGTTAAATTATTTCGCTCATCAAATAAATGACAATGTTGTTCTTCCCTAGTATTTAGTAAATTCAAAAAGTCTTCGATAATTTTAATATCGTTTTTTTGAAATTCAAACATATAGAAAAATCTTAATCCTTTTCGTCATCTTCGTAATCTTGTTCTACTTCTTCATAACCCATTACGTCTACATACTTAATATCATAATCTTCTTCTGTATTCTTCAAATCGTAACCTACAAAATCAGCAATGACATCTTCAATACCATCTAAATCTAATTTACCATTATGATATTCACAAGGTATTTTAATTTTAGTTGTTAACGTAATGGTACAGTCAAATTCAACTTCTCTTTCCATATTTTTCTCCAATTAAAAAAGAAGAGTCAATATACAATTATATACTAACTCTTCTGCTTTAAATATTCTTTTAAGTCTGTTGTTTTATACAGATATTCGATGGCATATTGAGTCCAATTATCTAACATACTAAATTTCATTAATATGTCATGATAAGAAAACCATTTGCCTTCTATTTTATCTGTTTCTTTTACAGAACATGATTTCACATCTAGTAAAAATACAAATCCTAAGTGGTCACCAGTTTCACTCATTGTATCTCTTACTGTGCCAATATAATTAAAAGCCGTGGACAAAGTATCTTTTTTATATAAATTAAAAGATAATTCTTCTTCTAATTCTCGTTTAGCACAAGATTCAATAATAGATATAGTATTTAAACAACAATCAATTACATCTGTATGACCACCAAATCCTGACCAACAATTAAGTAATCTTTCTTCACCAGAAATTCGCTTTCCAATAAAAAATTTCTTTTTAATTGGATTTCTAACAATAATAAAAGAGACAAGTTGTTGAAGTGTTTTATCTCCTTCAATAGTATCTCTGCGAAGAAAGCTCCCTAGTAAGTCAAAATCAGAAAGCTCTTGCTTTGTATCGCAAAAGCCTTCTGGGATATGATTTGTTTTAATGAATGGTATTGTAAATACTAATTCATTATTTTGCATTTAAAGCTTCTTTAGCTTTTTCTGCAACTTTAAATTTAAGAGATACAGATGCTTCTTTATGAACTACTTTACCATCCAATGGGCTTTTGTAATCACGAGCAGCTACTTCTTTCTTGGAGAAAGAACCGAAACCAGGGAGTTGAACTTTGTCATTCGTTTTAACAGCTTCTAAAGTTACTTCAGCGAAAGCTTTCAATACAGCTTCTACAACAGTTTGTTTTGCCTCAGATTTAGCAGCAACAGCTTTAATCAATTCAATTTTTTGCATTTAGAGTTACCTCTTCCTTCTTTAATAATATTTAATATAATATTCCATTTTAGAAAACAATGGAAATATCGGCGTTATTCCGATTTCTGTTTGCATTATATCTTATTCCAAAATATTTTGCAAGCTTTTTCCTACAAATTAGACAAAATTCTTTTTTTAACTAAATTAATTTTCTTAATTTGTTTAAGCTTACCAGCTTTACATGCTTCTAACGCCTGAATATGACAATGAAGACAATTTAAATTTTGTACAGAACCACTACATGGATTATTGAAAAACAATATTTGTGCATATGCACAAGTTCTATAGATACTACTAGATTCTTTAACATGAGTACCATCAGGTAATTCGTAATATTTGCAAATACAATTAAGATATTTATGTTTCATATTAACTCTATCTAATATCTTAACAGAGCCATCTCTTTCTAAAATACTTTGATATTGTTTATTTTTTCTTTCATATATATCTTTTAGTTCTTTTAGTGTAAAATCTTCAATTTTAAAACGACCAAGATATTGCATTAATTCCATTTTCATAGACTAACACCATCTTTTTTATCGTAACATTCTTGACAATATACATTGCCATCAAAATCTTCAGTAGCACAGTCTGGGCAGATATGTTTATTACACTCAGAACAAATCAATAAATCTGTATCTGTTTTTTTACAATCCTCGCAGATATTATTTTCTGATTTTCTAATATAATCATCTTCTTCGTCTTGAGTATTTGTTAATTCTTTAATCGCATCAATCTTTTCTTGCATGTCCATTACAGGTTCTGGTGGAACATTTTGTACTACAGATTGATGATTAATTAAATTTTTCGCACCACATTCTGATAATGCGATAATGTCTTTATATGGACTAATGCTTTCAAAAATCTTACAAATACTTCTTATCTGACAATTATCACACAAAAACATTATATTACAATCCCCATCCTTTCTAACACAAACGATTTCATAATTGCTTTTTCTTGTTCTGTTTGAGCAGATTTAAATGTATCTAATACATTTTGCAATACTTTATTCTTTGCCTCTGTAATTAGAGTATCATAAATAGTAACACTTTCTTCTAATTGGTATTGCCAAAATGGTTTAGCATGACTAGAAATATATTCATCTAAATCTTCTTGTAATTCATTAGCTAAATCAGCCATATCTTTACCAGATGGAATGATAAATACTTTAGCGAAAATATCTTTTTCTGCCAGTAATATCAATGATTTTTTAGTAGCTTTTTGTCCAGCTACATCATTATCTAAACACAAAATAGGAGTCATATTTAATTTAGCAATGATATCTATTTTTTCTTCTGTTAACGCTGTACCTAATAATCCTACAATATTTTTTACATTATATTTAGAGGCAAGAATAACATCCATCGCTCCTTCTGTAATCTTAATTTCATTGCAATTTCTATCTAATTTATTAGCACCAAAGAAAAATGAGGCCTTGTTAAAGACCTCATCATTTTTAGAATTAATATATTTAGCATTAGAAATATTATTTAAATCTCGATTCGTAAAACCAACGATGACATTATTATGATTTACTAATGGAATTGTAATTCGCTCAACAAGAACATCTTGTTCTTTATTAACCGTATATCCAATATTCCACTCATTAATATCGTCATCATTTAATCCACGAGCATATAAATATTCTTTAGCTTTATTAGTTAAATTAGCATGATAACCATTAGCACGGGCTTTTAATATTTTATATTGAAATGCTAATTGATTATTCTCTAATTCCATATGGCTTCTTTTAGCTAATATTTCAACAGCTTCTGCGAAACCAATTTGTTTTTTGCCAGGAGCGCTAGAAATCCATTGCAAAAAAGCAATCGCATCGGAACCATAATTTTTATGAGCTGTATCTTTTTTACCAGAATGGCAACCCATACATGCCCAGCTCCATCTATTATTTTCAAACCAAATTCTAAATGAAGCTGTGCTATCATTATGCTCTAGATGCGGACATCTACAAGACCAAACTGTACTAGATACTTTTCGAATATCAGAAGCATATTCAGAAATTAAATCTAGTAAATTAGTATTATTCTTAACGGCTTCGACAAATTCTTTTGAGTATCTCACAGTTAATCTTCCTTTCTATTTAACAGAAAATACATCTTCTTGTGGTGTAATAGTCACACCATCGATTAATGTATCATTGATATATAATTTATTATTCTTAACGGTAGCAGCTTTTTTTAATTCTGCTTTCTTAATTTTAGGTTCTACTTCTTCAAAGAACGTATCAATATGATTATCTGTTAAAGATTTACGTAATACATCTTCATCATACTCATATTTATCTCGACTCTTTCTAAAAGATAAAGTCCCTTGAATTAATTTAATCGATTTCTTCCCAGTTTCTTCTAGTTGAGCTTTTGTATATATTTCTAAAGCTCCACCATAAATATCTAATAAAAATTGATTATTCTTTTTAATTTTTTCTAACCAATTATTTACTTTTTCTTGTTGTTGTTCCATATATTGCTTAGCAACTTCTTCTGCTTCTTTAATTTCATTAGCTGCTTCAATATATTTTTTAGTAAAATATTCTGCTTCTTCTCGAGTCATTTGTTCTGGATTATCTAAAGAGTTACCAGAAATTAATTCGTTATCTTGAGCTTCAATATCTTCTATTAAATCACAGATTAAAGATTCATCTGCTTTAAAAATAACATTCGGGATTTCGTTATTTCCGATTTCCGAATTCTTTTCGAATACTGCTGAACCTCACATGACTAAAATCATATGATTCTAAAAGCAATATAAAATTACTTTATTAAGAAGTTTGATTTTTCTAAGAAATCCTTATTCTTTTAGGCGTGTCCAGTTCGCCCCTATGGCATAAGATTGTTAAGTCTACAGCTTTACTTTTACGAAGAATATTTAATGCTCCATTGCAATCTGCATTAAAACGATATTTATTTTTAGTTTGATATAAGCCTCTTTTAATGCGTTTACCACTAAACTCGTATGCTTGTGGATTATCCGCATTATAAATAGGTAACTCATCATTATCAAAGAAACTAGCTTTAGAGGTATAAGATTCTTCCTGTAAGATATAATTAATAGTATATCGTTTACATAAGTATTCTAATTTTTCTCGTATTTTACCAAATGGTAATTGAGTAAAAATCTGATTATTTCTTTTACCTAAGTTAGTTTTACATTGAAATGATTGATTGTATCCGATAACTAAAGTTCCAATATCATTAATTAAACAATAATTAATAATATAACGACAAGTTTTATTGATATAATCATCAACTCTATTTTTTCTTTTATTAAAAATTAAATATTGTTGCATTGTTTGTCGCTTAATATTTTGTTTATCTTTTATAGATTGTAATTCTGCATTTCTTTTATTAAAGAATTGATTAATAGATTTTAACTTTCTTCCATCAATAATAAAAGATTTACCTGTATTAGTAATACAAGTACACAAATTATTAACTCCTAAATCAATTGCCAGTGCATTGTTAGTATTTAAATTTATTTTTTCTTCTTGAATTTCATAAGTATATTGAATCTCGAAGAACCTAGCGTTAAATTTAGGAATAATTATAATTTCTTTTATTTTTTTATCTTCTAATACTTGAGGAATTTTAATTTGAATCTTAGTATTATATTTTTTCTTAAAAGTATTAGAAAATGGAATTGTTAAAATGCTATTATCTTTAATTCTAATTTGACCAATGATTAAATTTGCATATCCATTTTTAGGTAAATAATTAGGTAATTTTATGTGTTTAAAATTATATTTTCCTTGCTTTACTAATTTAATCAAAGCAAAAAATGATTTAAACATTGAGTCAACATCTTTGAGAATTTGTTGAGCCATATTAGAATTTAACAACTTATAATTTTCCAAGTATTTTAATTCATGATAATTTGCTTCATATTTTAAATGTTGCTTTTCTTGGAAATAATGTTGTCGAATATTATAAATAGCTTGATTTGTTAAATTCTTAGCTGTTCTACATAGTTCTCTTAAAATATTATATTCTTCTTTAGTTAAATGTTTTACTTGTTGTTTTATGGTTAAATACATATATTATATTTCACCTCGCTTTCCTATTAATTAATATTACGAGATAATTATAATATATTTTTACTGAAAAAACAACTTTTTAGTAAAAACTTTTCAGGACATTTTAGAACCATATTTTTTTAATCAATTAGAAGTCTTGTTCAGCCAGAATCGCTACTTCTGACCAGCACCATTACGTGCATCTTATACTTTCGTATAAGCACAGACTATATCTTATCCATATTTTTATTTTTATAAAATAAAAACTTAGGCGACACCACTTCCCACACGCTTGTGCAGTACTTCCCTCACGAGGAATAGTCGTTGAACGTTCCTTGCTACGCAAGGCTTCGCTGCTGATTGCCCATTATTACAGCACTTAGGATTTAACCATATGCTATCTCAATTATTTTTTCTGCTTTCGCCACATTCATATTTATCTATTTTTCAAGATTATATTGTAGTTAATTGAGCTTTAGGGGTTTCCAGCAATTCAGTGTCTTTGTTGGACGATAAAACCGTCACTACCTACAAGTTTCCCTATAGACTTACTAATTTGCTAAAATATATCTTATGATTAAAATTACAAGTATTATTTTAGCATTTTAATAAAAGGCTCATCTTTTTTATCCTTTCTAATAATAATATGCACGACACCATATATCATAACACATATACACCACGCACAAAATGCAATTAATTTATAATACTCATCAGTTATATATGATGGTATTAAAATAACAGCAAGTAAAAATAAAGCAAACATTATTCCATTCTCCTTTTTAAATAATTAAATATTCTTTTTTCTATTTTAGAAAACAAATTGTTGAGAGATATATTAATAAAAACATTTTGTAAAAATAACTTATTATTATTTCTCTCTAAAGCAATTTTATTATTCCCAAAATCAAATATATCTCCATATTTAGCTTTTACATAAGGATAAAAAGTATCGATAGCAATAGAATACATATCATGTTTTAAATCTATATTGCTTGAAGCAAATATATTATATAACAAAGGATATGTTTTTTTTAAATTTTTTAATTCTGATTCTGTTGCTAATGACATTATATCTCCTACAGCATTATATTCAATAGTAAAAAACATTGCTAGAAAAACCTCAATACCGTAGAAAGTTTTAAAATCAAAGAATGGTTTATCAGAGAAAAATTTATTTGCTTCTTCTGCAAATGGGATAGCTTGTTCTTCTTTTTTTGCTGTTTCAGGTTCACCATCAATTAATCTAATAGAATATGAAACTCTTTCTAAGTAAGAAGCGTTTATATTTAAAAATTTACCACATACTCGTATACTAAATAAATCAAGAATTATATCCCTTGGCAAAAAACTTTCTTTAAAATATTTAACTACTTTTGGATGATAATATAGGTTTTTTATTAAATTTTGTATATAGATAAAAAAACTAATTCCAGTAGGAAACAATCTACAATTTTTAATAATACAAAAAAAAGTAGTTCCAACTCTCCGATATGTTGCTTCAGTCTCTAACATATTTAATTTATTAATATCTAAAAATAAATTCGATATTTGCATAAATACATCTATGTTTCTTGCTTTATGACTACATAGAATTAATGTGCCATTAAAAATTCCATTAGACATGTTTCTTTAACTCTTTCTTACTAATATATTTTTTTACAGCGGCTTCTATATCTTTTAAAATTGGAACAATATCTTCTTCGTATATTACATCTCCAATATGAATTTCATCTTTTTCAAAAGTTACTTCTAGTTCATAATACTCATAATTATAATCTTCTATGTATTTTAAAAAGATATAAGAAGCAATTTGAATTACGCTACGATATATACCAAGATTAAAGCCTAAATAATTAATAATAATTGGGCCAGCTACTGGCATTAATTGCATCACATATTTATAATTATCGTCTCCATCTTCAAGATAATCAGTAAATATTTTTTCAAAGAATAAACGAATGCCATAATACGTAGAGAAATCAAACATTTCTATGTTGCCAACAGCATCATTAATATTTTCAGAAGTAAATGGGAGATTTTTAATAGTATGGTCAGGCACGTCATATATAGTTTTATCATCTTGGGTACCAATAATTTGGCTTTCTCCATAAAATTCATATAATACATGACAACCAGGTTCATAATCAGTGCCCATTACACTAATGCCAAAACCAATAAAATCATCAAAGGTTAATACTTCATATTTTTCTTTATTCTGGCTATCTGCTTTACACAATTGTTCAATCTCATCATCAAATTTTTCTTTATTAAAATCTAAAAGATAGTTAAAAGAACTTTCATATGTCCATCTACCAGAACTAAAAAATGACCTAGAAATAGTTTCGACATAATCTGATTTCAAATTAAATTCTAAATCTTCAACATACACTTCTTCGAAGCTACCATAATAATTATTTGATATATCTAAATAAGCAGTTAGCAAGCCTTGCATTTTAATTCTATTTTCTGGAGTATTTTCTAACGTTTTATTAAAAAAAAGTACATCGCCAGTAAACGATGAATCATTAGCCATAGTATTCCCCCTTTCTTATGTATATTAATTAATTAATGTATTTTGCTTACGAATTAATTTATTCATTTCTTTTTGTTTTTGAATAATCTGATAAGATAATTTGCCAATTTCTTCTTGTTTTTCTTCGATAGTTTTTTGTAATCTTACAATTAATTCTTTATTATCTTTTTTAGTATATTTACGGCGATTTTTATCTAATAAACGTTTCAAAACATATTCAATTGCTTGACGAGTTACTCCATATTTATTGGCAATATATTGATATGTATACCCTTGTAAATATAAATGTAATTTATCTAATGTTGTTTGAGATGCGCCATCTAAATTAGCATGCTTAAATTTTTCATTACGAATTAAAATTTCTTCTTCTGTAGCAATAATATCATCATTTTTACGTCTACAATCTAAACAAACATTAGTTTTGTTTCCTCTACCAAGTTCTTTGCCACAAATCTTACAATATTTTTCTTTAGCTTTATATTGAATATCTAAATTATCAAGATAACAATTTTTTTTATTTCCATCTTTATAAACAACAAAGAAGTCTTCTGTTTCTTGTTCTAATAAAAATGCTTTGGCAATTAATCTAGCAATAGAAAAACGTTTTTTATCTGTTACTCTTGTAACAACCATACCATTTGCTTTATATAGAGTGCCTCGATTAATTGTATATCCAAAATGAGATGTATGTTGTACTACTTTATCTGAGTATACGAAAAAGCCATCAATGACTTTACATACACCGTTCTTAACATCTTTTTGAATTTGTTCTTTTGGAATACGCTCTTGTTGCATATATCTTCTCCTTATAAAATAATTATAGCCACCCAGTATTATACAAGGTGGCTATAATTAATACATGCCTTTTACAATTTCGGCATCATATTTTCTTTTTTTATTGATTATTTTTTGACCAATTTCGTCATAAGAATCTTTAACGATTAATTGATATACGAATACAGTATCGTGAATTGAATCTGCACGTTCAAGTCTACCATGTCGTTGTGTTTGGATTGCATAACTATCCGCAGCTTCATATTCTATTAAATACTTACAAGCTCGTAAATTTAAACCTTCCGCGCCGCTGTCAGAGCATAATAAAATTTTATAATTATCTATACCTTGGAATTTATTATACACTTCATTATATCTATCTTGACCAGAAATACCGCCATTAACATATGCTATACCAACATCTTTAATAGATTTCATTTCTCTAACACGATTAGTAATGACATCTTGCATACGTCTAAACTTAGAAAAGATACAAACTTTTTCACCAGATTCAATAATTTCTTCAACTAAATTCATTAATAAATCTAATTTATGATTTTCTTTACACCCAGTTATGTATTGTTTGGCCATTTCACTTTCTGATTCAGACAATAATAATTCTGAATTAGCAAGTTCTTGAGCAAAAGCTTGACGAGCCATAATACCAGCATCTAATTTAGCACGCTCTTCGTTATGTAATGCTTCAGCAGGAGATAATGTTTTATCTAATGCTTCTAATTTCCGTTTTAACTCAGCTAATTCATCCAATAATTTATTAGACATTTCTAATTGTTCTGGTTCAAATTCACAATATAATTGATTAACAACTAATTGAGGTAATTGTTTTGCCACATCTTTTTTATCTTTAATTATCATATATGGTTTAATTTTCGTGTGCAATTGTTTAGTATTTTTAGCACCAATAACACGACCATAACCACCATATTTTAAATACAAAGAAGAAAAATCAGATTTCTTAGGAAATAATTCTGGTTGTATAAATTTGAATAAACCATAAATATCTTCTGGATTATTTTGAACTGGTGTAGCAGTAGCTCCAATAGTCATTTTAGCATTACCAAATTTAGCTAATGCTTTATTTCTTTTTGAAGTATTTGACTTAGCATATTGTATTTCGTCAGCAGCAACGAATTCTAAATTCATTGCTAATAATTCTTTGCTGACTTCTTTATCTAACAAAGTTTCATAATTACAAATATACAAATCGTAGCCTTTAAATTGATTTTTAAATAATTGACTACGTTCTTTTTTTAATTGTTTAATTTCTTCTTTTAACTCTTTTGTTTTTTCTTTTTTAGATTCCCTATTTTTAATTTTATTAGTTATATTAGAAGTTAATTCTGAATATGTTTTAATAACAGTAGCTTTTAAATCAGAGAATTTACCAACTTCTTGTTGCCATTGATATTTTAAACTAGCTTTTACAATAATAAGACCAGGACCATTAATTACATTTTTATGCAAAGCTTCTAAATACGAACAAATAACGATAACAGTCTTGCCAGCTCCGCAAGGCAGGACAGTAAGGGCCTTTTTATTATGCAAAATAAAATTTGCAACCTCTTTTTGATAGTCATAAGGTTGCAATTTCATGCAAGAACCTAAATTAAAATACGAATCTACAGAAAATTTATTTTCTAATTCATTATAAATTTGCTCAGATACAATCCAAGTTTTATTATCTAAATTATATTGAACTTTACCAGAATTAAAAAGACAAAATAAATAATTAAGGTCTTCCTTAGAAACAGAATTAATTTCAATTTCATAGAAAGACCCTTCTTTTGATTTTAATACTAATTGTTTCATATCTATAGTATTACATGCGCTTAATATATTTGTCATCAATTTCTTTTAAAAATCTTGATTCGTCATAATTTCTCCAAGCTCCGCGAGAGTTAGATTTATTATGACGAGTCAGAAATAAAAGAGATTTAGCACGAGTCATACCAACGTAAAATAAACGACGTTCTTCTTCTTCCATATGAGATTTAATCGCCATAAAAGAAGGAATTTGCATTTCACTACAACCGATAATAATAACGATTGGCCATTCTAAGCCTTTGGAAGAATGAATGGTAGTTAATGTTACACCACCATGTTTATTTTCAGATTCTTGTTGACCTACAACCATTGCATCCAATAAATCTTGTAACGTTACAGATTGTTTAGCGATAGCAATTAATTCATTAACAATTTGCCAACGGGCTTCAAATTCCTCAGCGTCTTTTGTTTTCTTAATAAACTCTTTATAGTTTACTGCTTCAACTACTAGTTCAATTAACATAGCAGGTGTCATAAAAGAACTACCTTCTTGAATTTGTTCTAATACTGCACAAAAATTAGCTAATCCAATTTTTTGTTTAGCAGATAATCCTTTACAAGATAATAATACTTGTTTCATAGAAGCAATATCTTTAACAGAATCTACATTATGTAAGAAATGAAATGTTAATGTTTCAATAGCTTTTTCTCCAAAACCTCGTTTAGGTACTTGAAGAGCACGACAAATAGCTATAAAATCTTTTGGATTATTGAATACTTGTAAATAAGAAATAATATCTTTCACTTCTGCTCTATTATAAAAAGGCAAACCATTTACAATATGATAATTTACTCCATTTGCTAAAAAAGAATCTTCTACTGTGCGACCTAAATAAGACATGCGATACAATACAGCAATATCTTCTTCTTTATAACCTTGTTTAACGCAAGATTTAACGATTTGAGTTACACGAGTCGCTTCTTTTTTATGAGTATCTAATTCAAAACTAACAATAGGAGCACCCACTTCACCTTCCGAATAAGCTACTTTATCAAATAGTTTAGTATTATTAGCTACTACAGAATTAGAAGCATTAACAATAGTTTGACTAGAACGATAATTTTGTTCTAATTTATATATAATTATATTATTATCTTTAATAAATTGTGCCCAAGAATTTACATCAGAGCCACGAAACGCATAAATCGATTGGTCATTGTCTCCAACCATACATAAATGAGAATAAGGACCACATAATAATTTAATAAAACGTAGGTCCTGTGCTGAAGAATCTTGAGATTCATCATTAAGTATATATTGGTATTGAGAATTAACTTCTTGTAATACAGAATTAAAATTTTCTAAAATTTTAATCGTATAATAAATTAAGTCATCAAAATTAAAAGCATTTTGTGCTTTTAAAATTTGCTGGAACTCTTTATAAATATGTGCATATTCAATATGTTCTTCTTCTAATGCAATAGTATCATCAGGAGATAACATATTTAATCTACAATCACTAATATAAGATTTAACAAATCCTAAATCAAAATCTAATTCATTTCTTTTTAAAATACCCATAATAATCTCATCACATTGTTCTGGGTCATAGATAGAAAATGGATTAGAAAATCCAATTAAATGACAATATTTCCGCAACAATTTTACACAAAATGCATGATACGTGCATACCATCAAATTTTCAGCTCGTTCGCCTACTGTTTTAACAATGCGTTCTTTCATTTCTTCAGCAGCTTTTTTAGTAAACGTAAACATCAAAATATTCTCTGCTTTGACATTATCAAGCATCATATATGCTACTCTTTGTACTATAGTATGAGTTTTTCCAGAACCTGCACCTGAGATAACTACCATGTTTTCTTTGTAATTCACAACTGGTAATTTTTGTTGGTCATTTAACTGTGATAGAATTTCTTCTTTCTTCTTCATTTTATTTTAATCTCCTTTCTAAAAATAGGAGATTAAAATCTCCTATTTTAAATTTAAAAATTGGTCTGGACTATCAGACATATAAAATTCACTTTTATCTTTAGATTCTGCAATAGAACCATTAATAACTTGCATAACTTGGTCTACTGCTTCATGACATTGTTGACCAATAAAACCTTGTAGTGTTTCAACTTGAATATTGCCTTTTTTATCAATAGTTACTTTAACACGTTTTTCCATTTGTAATCTTCTCCTTGTCTTAATTTAATATTAAATGCTGTATCCATTACTTGTTTAATTGCTGGGATAAAATGGTTTAACATAGTTTTTACTTTAATTTCATCATCTTTACTAGAAAATTCTAATGTATTATTTTCTACTACCATTACCTTACAAATCATAGAATCGAATTCATTCACACATTTAATAATATATTGAACATTTGTATTTACACATTCATATCGAACAGAAAAAGATGTATTATTAATCTCTTTCTTGCTACTTGCAAAAGCAAGCATGCTATGCAAAAAACATAGCATATTTTGTCTTTCATTTAAACACATATATACTTTCATTTTTGTCTCCTAAAAAATAGGACACATAATGAACTATGTGTCCTAATTATTTAATTAATAACAATAAGCACCAATTTCAATTTCGCCCTGTTGATTTTGTTCAACATTTTCAACAATATAACCAGATTGTTCTAATTGTTGCATTACATTAAATTTTTGATATTGTTGAGATAATTCATCTACAAAAGTTTTTTCTTTAAGACCTGTCATCCAAAAGTCGCCAACAACTTTCAAATGATTTTCTTCATCACCTTTTAGCACAATACCAAGACAATTGTCCGCAAAAGAAGCATCTACTGCATCACCATCATTGCCATGACGGAATTTAATAGATTTAACTGTCCAATCCAATTGAACACCAAGAGCTTCCATAGCTTTATTTAACAAATCAACTTTTACATTTTTCAATACATCACAAGTATAACGACGATAACAAGACATTTTAATGTCCTCCTTTTTAAAATATACTTAAATATAAATAAATATATAATATTATATACATTATTCTAGCCAATAAATTTTATTAAATTGCCAAAGCAATCTGCATTTTCGTGCATTTACTTTTTTACAATGTTTAATTCTTGATTGAAAATTTAAAGCTAACTGTTTTGGATATAAAGCCGTAACATAGCCAGTGTGTGTTTCTCCATTTTTATATGTATAAGAAACTAAATCTCTATACTTAATTCCTAATACATTATCAGCTTTAGCTTTTGATTTTCTTCTCATCGGTTTAATGGTCCACTCTTTTATGTTACAAGAGTCTGGAATACTATTTGTAATACATATAGCATCATTACTATGAGATTTTTCTATATTCCATTCAATTCTTTTATTTGCAGTTTCACCACCATTAGTTAGATGTAATAATCCTAATTCAGATATTTTACTTCGTAGATAGTTTTTACCTTGCATAACATGCATTGCGTAATCAAACCGTTTAGGTTTAGAGCCAATAATTTTGAAGTATTTATCTTCAAAATCTTGCTCTTTGCCTTCTGTTTTTTGATGACATTTAGAGCAAAGTGTAATTAAATTTCCAATAGTATCTGCTCCACTATATTTTCTTGCTTGTATATGATGTACTTCTAATTTACAATTAGATTTTCCACATTCCTGACATTTGTAATTATCACGAATAATAGCTGCTTTCCTAAGATTTTCATCTAAACGATTAGATTTTTGATACTGCCATTTATAAGGTTTATAATCATCTGTCATTGCACGGATATCTATACAAACATCTTCAAGATAATATTCTTTAATATTTATTAATTTATTTAATTGGTATAACACTCTCAAAATAGAATCTTTTTTTTGTTTGATACTTGGAGCTAATCTTCCAATTCTTTTAGAAGATGAACGATTATTAAATCTCATCGGTTTATATCTTTTATGATAACGATGATAATGTCTATACCCACGCCTAACATCCATTAAGTGTTTTACATCTTGACGTTGTTCAATAGTTTCTTTAAATACTACTTTATTTTTAGTAGGACATTTTTGAACAATAGCTAAACCAACATGTATAGAACCATCATCTATACCGCAAACTATATAACTTTTATCATTTTTATTAGTTTTAATTTTTTTTTCTAATTGAATTACCATTGGATACATGGATTTTAATATTGCTTTACCTTTTCTAATCAAATACCATCCTTTGTTCATTTTTGTTGGTGCTAAAGGCTTGTTATTTTTATCAACCACAAAGCAATATTCTTTTTTAATATTTTCCATTTCTGGATAACCTTCCTTTCGGAGAATTTTTCGTCTTGCCAATGTCGTGGAGGGTATATGTGTTTCTCTGTTATCTATGCAGAACATTAGCATAGTTTCTTGATTGGCACTTACAGAGCTTCAGACTGACGAGTACATCTAAAGGTGTGTCTTTAACCTTTTCCATAACGTAGTTCATATCTGCAACATATCTTTCGATAGTAGCAGTCACTGAGGCTAGAAACCTATTATTAAGCAAGTGAAAATAAGAAATATAATATATATTTGTTCACTTATTTGCACTTTTGTCTATAAAATAAGCTACTTAATAATTAGTCCTTTTTAAAAATAAAACTATTTATTATCTACAAAATAAGTATTCCATTCTTTAATGTGTTGATTTAAAGTTAAGAAATAATAATATCCTATATCATAAGATGCTGGACAAATTTCTAAAGTAGTAATATCATTCATATCCTCAGACCCCATAACAGAGTCCATGATATCATTCTCTAAATCAGCGACAACAGAAACACCTTCTTGTTCATAAATATTATGAATACAACGGATAAAATCTTCAATGAATTTTTGAGGTAATTCAATTTTAAATTCATCTTCAATTAAATCTAAAGCCCAATCAGATGTCCAAAAAGTCGTTTTATCATTTACTTCTATTCCATTAATTGTGCCCTTAAATTTTTGAATAATCTCACGTTTCATTATACTCCACCTCCTTATTATAAATCAAGGTCTAATACAGAAGCTTTGCGTTTATTTTCTTTCACTTCATCTTCTGCCACTTTTCTTGCTCTATCTTTACAATATTGTTCTAATACAGCAATTTTTTCTTTAGAAGATGTCGCAATAGGAATTACTTCTTCGATAGCTTTATCAATATCTTCGAGAACGATAGTTTTATCTTCTTGATTCATAGTGCGAATATAATTAATACGTTTTAGATTTTTAACTACTTGTTGGATTTCAGCACCTACAAAACGTTCAGTATGTCGTACAGCATATTGCAACAAAACATCATCTAATACTACATTCTTTTTATTTAAATGTACATTAAAGATAGCTTCTCGTTCAGATGTGGTAGGTAAAGAAAAATACCATTGAGCATCGATACGACCAGACCGTGTAAATTCTGGAGGTAATACGCTCACATCATTAGAAGTCATAATTACATATACACCATTATTGTTATCTTGCATAAACTCTAATAGTGTTTTCATAACACGAGCACCTACGCCACCATCAGTATTTTGCGAAAGTGCACCACCCACAGCTTTCTCCACCTCATCGAGAAGGAGAACGCATGGAGCACATTGTTTAACAACTTCCATCGCATATGCTATATTTCGTTCTGATTCGCCAACCATACGATTCATGATTTTATCCATAGATAATTTAATTAAAGGTACACCTAATTCACCAGCAAATGCTTCAGCACTCATAGTTTTGGAAGTACCTGGAATACCTAAGAATAAAGCACCTTTTGGCATATCTAAACCAGCTTTTTGAGCTTCTTCAGACATAGAAATTTGCTGTTCGTGCAACCAATCTTTTAAAATAGCATTACCACCAATATCTTTCATGGAAATTTCTGGAATTTTATAATCTAGTACACCAGATTTCTTTACAATATTGATTTTAGATTGAGATAAATATGTAGCATCAAGCTTCTTAAATTTAACGATAGATTCTTTAGATAATTGAGAAATATCTTTAATCGTTAATCCAGAACACATATTAACAAGCACATCTAATTCTTCTTTAGTTGGTAATTGAATTTCTTCACGTTTTTCTTCTGGAGCTCGATTTTTTAATTTTTCTAATGTCTTAATTGGAGTAGCTGTCAAAAAGTTAAAAATATCTTGTTTAGAAGGTAACGTATATTCAAATACTTTGAATAGATGAGCAATAGAAGAATGCACTGCATTTGGAGATACAACAATAATAGGCGTATACGATACAGGTTTACGTCCTTCTTTTACATCACGAATATATCGTGCAGTTTTAGGATTTTGAAACAATGGGTCTAAATCTTTTAAAATCCAAATATTTTTTGTATTGACGTTATCTTCATCAAAAGAATCAGGAATGATACCTAACTCAAATAATTGTGGAGGCTCTTTCATTTCTACATTTACTTTTTCATAATTAGGTCCAGTAATTAAATCTACTGGCACTACACCTAATGTATTAGACCATTCTTTAATATTGCAGAATTTAAATTTTTCCATGCCAGAAAGCATAGATAAAAAATCTTCTAAAAAATCTGCTTCTTCAATAGTCTGAACCCAAATACATTCAGTTCTCGCAGAAAGCAAATCTTTTAGTTCTGATAAATCTCTCATTATAGTTCCTTTCTTATTTTTGTCTACAAATCGATATCCAATTCAAATGTATCTAAATTTCTATCTTCTTCTAATTCTTGTAAGAATCGTTTTGAATACGTAAAGAAATCTTCTTCTTGTTTTCTTTCTACATATACAGGTACATTAATTTTCTTACTTAGATTAATCGCTGTTTTACAATCAATTACATGATTTCTGCTTGTATAATTAGCGATATCATCTAAAATAATATAACGACCAGGATATCGTTTTTGGTTTGGAATAAAATTAATAACTGCTTTATCGATACTTTTAATAGAAATATCAGAAATAACATTTGATAATACAATTTTTTCTTCTTCAAAACTAATTTTTTCAAAAGTGGTTAAAATTGTATCATTATATTCAATATATCCAAAGCCTTTTAATTGCAAATCCTGATGAATAACATTTTCTTTAGCAAATAGTTCTTGTAAAATATTATTTTTAATTGTGTCTTTAATAGATTGAATGAATGTATTTTCATCAATACTATCCATTTGTTCATTAATAGTATCAAGAACTGCATTAGCCAATACATTAACATTATAAGATTGAGCAAACTTATATTTATTTAATTTACCAATAACAGTACCTGTTTCACTAGGTTTATCATATTCATAAACATAATCAATAATATTTTCATCAAATATATTTTTTATATCTTGTGTATTCAAAAGATATGTCATCGGCATAATTCTTTTAATCGGTAATGATTTTTGATTAAAGAATTCAAATGTTTTTTCATCGACATATACAGTTGCATCTTTAAATTTTTTCTCAGCTAGTATCATATTTTTCCTTATTTTTTCATATGGAAAATCAAGTTATCTTTCTCATCTAATGAAATACCTTTTAAAATTCCAGCAGGCATTCCAATTTCTTTCTTACAATCGTATACAACTTGATTTCCAGAACCAATTACGTTAGTAAAACCATCTTTAATATCATGGTCAAATTGATGCAATTCTTGTTTATATTCCCCATCGATAATAATATCGCATACATCGAATAATGGTTCTAACCCCATATTATAGATATCATTAATTGTATAATGCGTGATAACAATAATATGATGACCTAATGTTTTAAGTCGCTCACATACTTCAATTAATGGCCATGCTTGGTCTAATGGTTCTCCTCCCACAAAAGTTACATATTTACTTCCGAATTTATGAATTTGATAAGCAACTTCTGTACAAGAAGAAAGAGCTGTGTAAACATCTTGTTTCCACAGCTCTGGATTAAAACAACCAGGACATGGAGTACCCTCTCTGGCAATTCGACAGCCAGCAAGGAACACTTCAGTCCTAATATTATCATATGGAGATGGACCAGAAGCATCAGACTCCCATTTAACATCGTAAATCTTTAACTTATTTTCCATCTTAATTCTTTCTTTTATTTAATGTAAGAATGTCCATCGTCATCAATTGTTACAACAACAGCTCCACATTGTTTACATACATATTCAGTTCGTTTGTTAATAGACTGATATGTATTATGTTTGCTATTGAGTAATTGAGTGATTTCTCGTTTAATTAATTCAGTATGATTACATTCTTTACATTTAACTAAATTTAAATCTTCAGCAAATAATAAAGCCATTAGCTTTCACCTTGCGTTGCAATTAAATTTTCAATATAAGCAACAAAGTCTTTAATAGAATTTGGCTTTAACATAAGGACACTTTTAACAGCTCCTTCTGTAAATTCAGAAACAAGGTCGTCTAATTCAGAATCAGAAACTTGATAATTTTCTTGGAATTTTTGAATATAATTCCATTCGGTTTTATATTTTTCAATTTCTTCTTCTGACCACGGATTTTGTTCTTCCATATCTAAGAATTCTTGTTCTTCTTCTGTTAGATATAAGTCAGCACCAATACCAAACATAGAAGCTGCTTTTTTAAGTGCATCAGTGGAAGCTACTTTATATAGGTTTTGATTATCTTGAGCCCCCATTTTAAGGATAGATACTTTAGAACCATACGCTTGTTTGGATAGCGGGATTAAATTTCCATTATCATCTGTAACCATAGCTGTTAATGTCCCAAGTACATGACACACTTGACCAGGTTTAGCACCACTAATATCTTCTAACCATGCTTTATCTACTTTCCAATTCCAGCAATATCCGAAAGCAGCATTTAATTTTCTTACTACAGTATATCCTGTGATATAAGATAATGTTGTACCACTTTGTTGACGCTTACGAATTAAAGTAGGGTCAGTTTGTTGACTGAGGAGCTTTTGCAGCCCCTCATCAATTTTTAAAGGTTTAACCATTTAATTCCTTTCTTAACCATTAACTAATTGCATTTCAGTTTTAATGGCAGATGCCATTGTAATGCAAATATCTGATTTATATTTAATCATTTTCATGATTTCATTAAGAGCATTATATCGCATTTGTACGGCATTAATCAATGTAATGTAGTTAATTTCTTGACCATTAATTTTTGCTTTCATTAATGCCAAGATACCATTACGTTTACGTTCTTCAGAATTAGAACCAGTAGAGTTAGCAATTTTAAATGCAGTTGCAGAACCGAAATCTTTATTTACGAGAGAGTCATAAATTTTCTTTTGTTCTAAATAATGAGGCATGACTTCATCATTTAATGCACACAAATCTGCTAATGTAAATTTCAAGGTACCAGGGTTCATATCTGCTTCAATACGAATATTAGTTACTTTATCCAAGAAATATTTTTCTTTTTCTTTCCATTCATCATCAACAAAATAATTTAAATATTCAGCGGTAGATACATTAACATCAATTTGGTCACCAAGAACATCAATAGTAGTCATACCAATTTTTTCTACTTCTTCATGTTTCTTAGAAGATTTCTTTTTAGATTTTTTATCTTCTTTATCAATTTCTTCTTCAATAGCATTAAGAATTGGATTTTCTTCTTCAGAAGATTCTTCAGTAGATTCATCTGTTGTTTCTTCTTTATGTTTACGAGGACGACCACGACGTTTAGGTTTTTCTTCTACTCCTTCCTCTCCAATAGTTTCTTCTGTAGTTTTGGATTCTTCTTTAACTGTTTCTTCAGTTTCTTCAGATGCAGTGTCTTCGGCAATGATTTCATTTTCGTTTTCCTCTTCTTCTGCTACAACTGGTTGCATAGTTTCATAATCTTTATCTTCAGAAGGCATATTATTTGCTACAGGTTCAGATTCTTCCGCAATTGGTGTTTCTTCTGCAACAGTTTCTGGTTCGTCAACCTTTGATTCTTCCTTTGTATCAACAGTAGGTACATCTTTTTCTTCTTCGTGAGAACTGGGTTGTTTTGCTTCAACAATTTCTTCTAATGTTTTAGGAGCTTCAGTAGCATTTTGTTGAGCAGCTTCCATTTCGGCACGTTTTTGTTTAATTCTATCTAGTAAAGACATATTGTATTTCCTTTCTTTGTCTTCTATAGCCATCCATTTTGATGACAAAAATCGAAAGCTTTTTTAAAGCCTTCCATAAATTCTAATTCTTCTTGTTCACATAACTCCTCATCTTTAATTTCTCTTTGTTGAATTAAAAATGTAGGAGATTGAATAGCAATAGCATCTATAAAACCAATCTTAAAAAAATTATTTTTACTCTTATTAAAAGATGCATCGCTAAATACATTAAATACTGAACTACCTAAACAAATAATTAAATTTGGGTTCATAGCTTCAATTAAATTATCAAGATATATTTTGCAACTATTTAATTCTTCAAAAGCAAATGGCCTAATTATAGTTTCATTATTAATAATAATTTTTGACAAACAATTTACCATATTTACAAAATAAAATTGTTCTTCTTTTACATTATATTCTTCAAATACAGTAGAAAAAATTTCTTTTTCTTGTGTACCTTCTAATACAGAAACAATATCTTTATTTAATTGTAATTGACTTTGTAGAGGTTGTTCACAAATTATTAAAATATTAGCATTAATATTTCCATAAGGAATTGTCTTAAATCCAGAATAACGATTAGGGCAATAATCACATTCTTCAATATAATTATTAATTTTATTAATCATCATTGGCTTCACAAGATTTTTAACATATAATAAAGGATTATTTGGATTTTCCTCTTGAATTAATTGTAATATTTTTTCTTCATTCATGGCCAATCCTCTTTTTTCACTAATTCTTTAGCTAATGCTAATTCAGCTCTTAATTCATTAATTTTAGCATTTAATACATCTTGATGTTTAAGAAGAATTTCTTTGTCTCTTTCAAGAACTTTTTTAGAACGTCTATCTTCGACCATAGTTTTCACCATAGACATAATTTGTTCTTGCTCTGTAATAATATATACTTGTGGGTCTGTTTCAAAAAAAGAGAATTTTAAATAATAGAAATCCATATTTTCTGCTAACGCTTCTCTTTTTAATTTAGACAGCCACTTTTCTTGAATCGTAAACGTTTTTTTTCCAGGAGCTTGTTCAACAGTTCTTGTTTTTAATTCTTCCATAACATTAATAAGCCCGCGAATTTGTTCATCGCCTTTCTCTATAACAGTAGCACCACTATTAAGAGTCATTGAACTTCTAATATCATCTTTTAATAACTTAGAATTAGCAACATGATTTTTGTATTCAAAACCAGAACCCTGTCGTTTATCTTGTTTTTGTTGTCGTTTATTAAGCCCCTTTTTTATTTTAACTTCTTTTTCCTCAAATAATTGACTATCTATTAAACAACCAAAACATTTGGCAGTTCCAATATGTTTACAATTCTCATGTCCCCATTCGCATTCTGACAAATAATACCTCTCTTTCTACGAAACATATAATAAAAAGTATGCCAAGGAATGGCATACCCATATTATACAAGGTTCGCAAAAGAATTATTAAAATAATTAAGCAGGATATAATGTTTTATATCCTGCTTTTATTATACTACTATTTAGCTTCTTTATCAGCTTTTTTCTTTTTAGTCTTTTTAAGATTATTTTTTAATTCTTCTTGAGCTTTTACCTCATCAGAAATTGTTTCTTCAATAGCCTTAGATTCATTTTCAATTTCTTTAATTTCATCTTGAGATAATTCTTTTACAGAAGCAGAACCATCAAATAAAGATTTAAATTCCATCCATTTATCTGGATTATTATGGAAAAATTCTTTCATCGCAGCACGACCATTGAATTTTTCAATTACTTCGCCATTACCATCAATCCAATTAATCCATGCACCACGTTGAATTAACACACCAGAATTAAATGCTTCTTCAATAACCTCAAGCATTTGGTCAATACCTTTACCGAAGATAGCATAATAATCTATTTGTACATATGGGTTGCGATTAGAAATAGTATGATTCTTCTTAACATTAACATGAATCTTAACGCCTTCTTCTTTAGTAATCGGGTCACTAGGCCCAATAGAACGTTTTCTCATATCTAATGTTAGAGAAGACCAATATTGAATAGCCGCTCCACCGCTGATGATAAGTGGGTCACGACTCATACTTCCAATGTCAGTGGACAAATGTCCAACCATAATGAACGCTACATTATGTTTAGCTACTAATGCTGTAAATTTGCGAGACATTTTAGCATTTTGACGAGCCGCTAAAGCTACTTGTGTTTCAGTCAAAGAAGCTTCATTTTCTTTTTGAGGAATTAAAGCCTTTAAAGAATTAATAGCTACTAAATCTACACTATCAGATTCAATAATAGATTGAACCATATCAAGAGTAGCTTCAGAACCAATTTCTGGGTCAAATGGAATAAAGATTAATCGATTAGGGTCTACACCGAAAGTATCAACGATATATTCTTTGTCCATGGAGTGCTCTGACTCAATCCAAAGTGCCGTAAACGTATTTGAACGGCTTTGCTCTTTTGCAATTGTCTCCATCACGAGACTGGTTTTCGTTTATACCGTCGGTTTCCCGATATTTATTAGCGGACTAGACTATATCTTTACCTTAAATTGAAGGTATCCTCCATATAGTCGTTGAACCTTCTCTTATGAGCTTGGCTGCTGATTATCAATTATAAAGTACTTAGGATTTAACCATATACCATCTTAATATTTTTTTCTACTTTCGTAACATTCACGCTCATATCTTATAAAGATATCACGTTGTAGTATATTAAGCTTTACGATTTCCCAGCAATTTGAAGGAATATCAATACTCATTTCTGAATATTGAGGCTATTTTTATTATTGACAAATTTATTATATTTTCTATGAAGATAAATAGTTGCATCTTTATAAAGATAATTAAAAATCTCATTTAAATCTTTTTTACTAGCATGTGACCATCTATGACCTTGACCATCCATACTAAAATATCCTGCCTTTGAAATATTTGTATTATTTCTAAGCTTTTCAATATATTTATCTAAAAAATCTTTAGTACTATTTAACATAAATTTATTATCAAAAATACTTCCATTCCCATCAAAATATCCACGCATAAAATGGTGAATTAAATTATCCGGAACTTGTTTTTTTGTTGGAAATTTAATTATTAAAGATTTTTTTTGCATACAACCAAGTTTTTTTAAGTCTTGACTTATTTCTTTTGAATACAAAGTTAATCTATTACATGGAAATATTTTTCCATTTAAACTAACTTCTTTATATTTTATATCATATACAGATTGACAATCTTTTTTTAATTCTTCAAGAATATATTTATCTTCATTTTTTAAAGTCATTTCAACTTGATAAAGTTTTTCATTATTATATCCATCAGCATATAAAAAACCAAGCCAATAAGCTTTATGTTCATCATCAATTATTTTGAAATAATCATGATTAATTTTTTCATAATATCCTTTATGGCTACCAAACGGTCTTAATTTAACCTTTTTTATTTTTAAAATTGACATAATTCTTTCTTGCCCAATTCCAGTCATTTTAGATAATTCTTTAATCGAGTGATTATTATAATTATCTATCAAAACTTTTATAATTTCTTCATCTGGCATTGTTACATGACTATATAGACCATTATCAATTAATATATCTGATACTTGTCCAAAAGTTAAATTAAGTGTTCTAGCTATTCTTTTATATCCTACTCTTTGTTTTCTTAATGAAATAACTTCATTTATAATTTTTTTATCCATGTGGTACCTCTTATACTAACTTAATATATTTTATATAGTATAGTTTACCACTATCATTTTTGCCTGTCAAATAATATTTACATAACCCGAATCTTCGCGGCCCACAACGAGTGTACACCGCTTACGAGGAAAACCACCACCAATAGCACTATTTAAACTAATTGATGGAGTAGGAATTCGAGTAATAGATAATTGTTTTTCAATATCTTTATTATTAGCAATCCTACCAATTACAGCTTTATTATATTTTTTATTAATTTTAGCTGTAATAGCATCAATCGTTGCTAATTTATCAGCTAATGTTTTTGTTTCACTCATGATTAACTTCCTCTTTGATATTGTCTACTAAATTTTGTAAAAATTGAATATTTTTTTCGTACTGTTTAACTTGTGTATATGTATCTACATTTTTAATAGCTTTAATTTGTTGTAAACGTTCTTCTAGTAAAAATATAGTTGCTCTAAAAATTGGTTTTAAGATAAATAAATTTCTTTCATGTTTATTTTTATCTACAGAAATTTCTAAACAAATTTCGCATAGGTCACCAATTCCTTTTTGAAGAGCATTATCTCCTTGAAGAGGAGAATCATCAGAAGCTAAACCAAGGTATTGAATAAATCCTTGTTTAATCATTTCATTCATTAGCTTCTTCCTCCTCTTCCTTAGGACCTACAGTAATAGCATTAACATAATCATCGTCGTCAAAACGAATCATTTTAACACCTTGTCCAGTGCGTTTCTTTAGTGGAATATCTTCAGCTCTTAATTTAATGATTTTACCATTTACAGTGATAATGTAAATTGTATTTTCATCTTCAATAGGAGCACCACCAACAATAGTGCCAGACTTTTCATTAACTTTGTAACAACGAGACCCTTTAGCATTACGATTTGTAATTCTAAAGTCTTCGATATTACATACTTTACCAATACCATTTTTAGTAATGATAGCAATTTGGCCATCTTCTTTTACATGAAGAGAAGAAACTACAATATCACCATCATTTAATTTAACAGTATTTACGCCACCAGAATTTCTTGATTGCATATTAACAGATGAAGCTTTTAAGTGAATTAGCATACCTTGCTCTGTAATAAAAGCTAAATCTTGATTTAAATCTTTTACGATAGAACATTCAACTAATTCATCTTCATCTCTTAATTTAATAGCACGATACGCTCTAGCTCGTGTAGGCAAATCTTTAGTAGAGGTAATTTTAGCACGACCTTGTTTAGTTACGAATAAAACCATTAAGTCTTCTTTATCTGTATAGGATAATACATTAACAATTTTTTCTCCTTCTTGAAGAGGAATATAATTATTAATATATTTACCTAATGCATTTTTAGAAACTACAGGAATTTTATAAGCAGGCAATAATAAAAATCTACCTGTATTAGTCGCAAAAATTAAATCGTCATGAGTTTGCATAGAATATAATTGCGTTACAAAATCATCTTCACGAGTATTGGCATTAACACCTTTACCACCACGATTTTGTGCAGAATATTCATTTGCCTTTACAGCTTTAATCATATTGTTATGAGTAATGGCTACAACTACATCTTCATTTTTAATGAAGTCACGTTGGTCAATGTTTTCATCAACATAATCTACAATAGCTGTTTTACGTTCATCTTTTTCAAATTGTTTTGCAACTTGTTGAATTTCAGAACGTGTGTATTTAATTAATTCCATTTCATTATGAAGAATATTGGATAAGAAATTCATCTTAGTATTTAATTCTTCATATTCTTCATTATATTTTTGAATTGATTCTTCATTTAAAGTATATAATCTTAAATTAGCAACTGCCTTTGCTTGTTTATCATCAAAAGCATATCGTTCTTTTAAAGACTCTACAGATTCATTTAATGAAGTAGCATTAGATACTAATTCGATAGTTACATTTTTAGTTTCGAGAGCTTTAGTAATAGCTTCTACAATATGGAAACGCTCATCTAATTTATTATAGTCATATTGGCATCTATTGCGAATTACCGTAATTGCATGTTCAATAAATGCTTCTAACATTTCTAATAAAGTTAAATTAACTCTTGGTTTTCCATCTTGTAAAGCAACATGACGCATACTAACATTAGATTGCATATCTGTATATTTAAAAATATTTTTAATAATCCAATCCACATTAGCTGTTTTCTTGCATTCGATTACAATTCGAACGCCATCCATATTAGACTCGTCACGAATTTCTGTAATATCTGCAAGCTTTTCTTTACTTAACTCAACTATTTTAGTAACCGTATTCTTTTTACAAATACCCCAAGGGATTTCATCGAATACAATTAAGATTTTATTCTTTTTGTCTTCTGTATGATACTTTCCTCGAAGTATTACTTTACCATGACCTTCTTTATATGCTTTTATAGCATCAGCATAGCCTAAAATTTCGCCACCAGTCGGAAAATCTGGAGCCTTAATAATATCGATAACTTCATCAATAGAAGTTTCTTTTTCTTCTAGTAAATTTTTAAAGATGACATCAATAGCTTGATATACATCTTTTACGTTATGAGGTAAGAAAGATGATGTTAAACCAACGGCAATCCCTGTTGTAGGATTAGCTAATAATGCTGGGAATAATGTAGGTAATACTTCTGGCTCGTATTCAGTCTCATCATAATTCAACTTCATTGGCACAGTATTCTTATCTACATCTTTTAACATAATGTCCCCAACCCTACTTAAACGGCACTCGGTATATCTTTGAGCTGCGCTAGGGTCGCGGTCTAAACTACCAAAATTACCTTTACCATCTACTAATGGATAACGTAAATTAAAATTTTGTGCTAGGTTTACCATCGCGTCATAAACAGACGAATCCTGTTTGTTATTATCGCCAAGTTTTTTATCTTGACCTCTGGAGGTTTCCCTCATTTTCATCGGTTAGTCATTTCTAACCCAGCATAGCATATCTTTTTATGCATTAATATTTTATTAAAAATAAAATATTCCATAAGCACAGAGCGGCCTCGTGGGCAAATTATATTCTTACAAAAAGTAAGGTTCATTGCCTATGCGTTGCGCCTGACTAATTTTTTAAGATTAGCCTTCGGACTCGGATTAGGATGTTAAACCCTCCCCGCTTAATTCCGCTCTCATAATCCATACCTTATATTATGGTTTTAGTATGGACGGTTTATTTTTTTTATTCAATAAATGTAAAGATTCTATTCTTGCTCTTTTATATTTTCTATCTAAATAAATATTTTTATCAATATTAGCTGGATATAAATAACGAATAATATTTAATCTATTTACAGCAAAATGTACTCTATATGTATTTGTATGAAAAAATATTTTAGTATGAGACGCACCACATTCTTCAATTAATGTCTCTTGAACAAATTTACATACTTCATATGAACCACATAAATCTAATCGGTTTTTATATATCCCACCATCTGAATCAAATAATCCACGAATAAAATCTGGAAGAAATTTTTTATCAATATTAGGAACTTGTTTTCTATTTTCTTTTTTAAAAACACCTAATTTTTGTAAATCAGAAACAATTTGTTTTCCACTTAATTCTATTTTTACTAATTTATTTCCAGTTATATTGTGATATTCTATTTTCACTGGATTTTCTGCTTGGATACATTCTTTAAATTTATATAAATGTGATTTATCAATACCGCCTAATTTTATTACTAATAAATTTCTGCCTTCGTGAATATATCCATCGCCAAAAATAAAACCCAACCAATAGGCTTTATCATGGTCATCAATTTCATTAAAATAATATTCGTTATAAATATATTTATTGTTAGAAAAATTTTTAATATTAAATGTTTCTTCCAATCTTCGAGAAACAGTTTGATTGCTAACATTAAATTTTTTAGCAATTTGAGCTATTGTATTTTTTTCTTTAGAGAATAATCTATACATTTCTTTTATTTGTTCTTCAGTAAGTTGAATTTTTGCTGGCATTTTATGCCTCCTTTTTATAGTAATTATTTTTTAAATTATAATTATTATAAAATATTTTTTTTCTATTGGTCAACACTTTGGAACAATACATGAATATTGCATAAGCCGTGAGGATGGTAGGCCCCGAGTACATAGCCGACAGTCTTTGCCGACTTTTTATATTTACTAGATGAAAACAATTTTAATTCATTCATGCCATATAATATTCTACGATGAACTGGTTTTAATCCATCTCGAATATCAGGAACTGCTCTATCATTAATTACATACTTAGCATATTCCATATATTGCTGTTTCATACGTTCAGCAAAAGGCACTTGAATTACATTGCCTATTGGAAATACTTCTTTAGCCATTATTTAATGCCTCTTCTTCTTTCCATAAAGATGCTTCATTAATTACTACTTCTTGAATAGTTCTTGTTTTTTCTTCTTTAGTAGTGTAGGTTCTGGATTGGAAACGGCCACATAAAGAAATTTCGTCGCCAATTTTAAAATCTTCTACATCATTAACTAGACTATCCCAAGCAACACATTGAATATAGTCACTAACAACTTTAGTGCTATTTTCATGTGGTCTATGAATAGCAACTACAAATGAAGCAATCTTATTATGACTATTAATTTGTCTAATTTTTGGTTCTCTAGTTACAATACCATTAATTAAATGTTCATTGCGAGTACAATATTCTTCGTACTCGTCTTCATTGACTTTAAAGATATGGTTCGCAAATACAAATGTTTCAATAATGTTTTTACCATCATCATCTTGTGCTTTACGACTACTAACAGAACCATCGACTTGAAGCAAGTCGCCAACTTGAATAGTTTTAGCAAGAGGATACCCCAAAATAATAGGAATCATATCTACTATTTCACTATCTTTCTTGCGAATACATTCTAACATGACTTTGTAAAATACCATTGTTTTACCAAGTTTATTTACAAATTCATATTCCTTCTCATTAGAAATAACTTTGCCATACAAAGTTAAAGAATTAAGAAATTCCATTATTTAAATTCCTCCAATATGAACTCTCTTCTTGCGTCTACATCTTTACCCATACATAAGCTTAATGCTTCTTCAGTATCTTCAATATCATCAACTGTAATTTGTATAAGTATACGAGTTTCAGGGTTCATAGTAGTATCCCATAACTCTTGAGGGCTTTGCTCACCAAGCCCTTTATTACGACTTATAACCCAACCTTCAGTATCAGTTTTTTCTAATTCTTCAACATTAAGAATATACTTAACTTCATTATTTTTATGCAAAGTAAATAATGGAGGACACGCAGCATATATATATCCAGCTTCGATAATCGGGCGCATAATTCGATAAAAGTTAGTCATATGTAAACATTGAATATGACTCCCATCGACGTCCGCATCAGAAAGCAAGATAATTCTATGATATTTTAATTTAGAGATGTCGAAATCTTGACCGATACCACAGCCAAGTACTTTTATCATATCTACTAATTTAGAGGAACTTATAATTTTATCATGAGAAGATTTTTCTGCATTTAATATTTTACCAAAGACAGGTAAAATTGCTTGAAACTTATTATTACGTGCTTGTTTACAAGTTCCAGCAGCTGAATCCATTTGTGGACTATATCTTATTATTTTTATTATTAAAAATAATCTTATTGTTTCGGAATAAATGCAAATTCCTACTCTACTCAGTTCATATATATTATATGCTTTTCGATAGTCTCTGAACGTTTTTCTTTTTTATTCATAAACAAAAGAAACTTCGCTGCGGATTAATTTTATATTAATGATGTTACTATACCTTGGTCATTACCCTTGCCATTAATATGTCACCATATTAATTTAGTTATTAATATATATTAAATCTTTCCCGCAATTAAATAAGTTTAAAGAGAGCAATTCAGCAGTTTACCCTCTACAAAGAAGATTTCACATTGTTCAGGGTCTTTATTAGAACATGGAGCTAAATCTTCTACATAACCACTAGCCGTAGCATTTTTAATACCACGAGCAGCATTCCTTGCACGTTTAGCTGCTTCACGAGCTTTAGCGGCTTGAGCAATTTTTTCTAAGATAATTTTAGTACGTTTTTCATCTTTACAAAGATAATCATAGATAAAATCTTCTACGAAAGATTTAATTGCATGTCTAATTTCAAGCATACCTAAATTACTTTTATCTTGCCCTTTAAAGTTAGGGTCTTTTAATTTAATAGAAATAATAGTTAAAAGACCTTCAAGTGAATCTGTTGATTCAATATTTTTAATTCCTTTTGGCTTATATTCATCGATATATTTTTTAATCGCAGAATTTAAACCCATCTTAAATCCAGTTTCATGGTCGCCACCTCGTTCAGTAGCTACATTATTAACAAAAGATTTAACATCTGAAGAATATGTATCTGTATATACTAATGCAATATCTACATCTACAGTTTTTTCTTGATTATCTGTAGTAGATGCATATACAAGATTTTTATTCATTTCTACGATATCAATTAATTTTTGTTTACCTGTAGAAATTTTATTTACATATCCAATTAAACCTTCTGGACAATGAAATGTTTCTTCTTTAAATTCTTCAGCATCTTTTTCTAATAAAGAAAAATTAATAGTTAAACCTGGATTTAAGTAAGATAATTGTCGTAGACGTTTTTTAATATGACTAATATCATATTCTTCAATCGTCCACAATTCTTTATCTAATTTAAAAATTACAGTTGTTCCAGAATCTTTAGATTCATTTTTTTCAAATGGAACAATTTTAAGTCGTTGTGTAATGACACCTTTAGAAAATTCTGCATTATATTTTTTATTATTTTGATTGATATATAATGAGAAATTTTCACTGACTGCATTTACACAACTTGCACCTACGCCATTCATGCCTCCCGTGTTGGTTTTATAAGCACCTTCTAACTGGGAGAATTTCAGTTTTGTTATCGTAAAAGTTTTTTATCTTTTACTTCTTATAATTTCTTATAAGCTCAGCATATCTTTTCACGTATTTTAACTCTGAAACGTGTTGCGGCCTCTTGGATAGATTATATTCTTATTAAAATAAGGTTCACCATCTATGCGTTGCGTTTGACTAATCTTTTAAAATTAGCCTTCAAACTCGGATTAGCATATATTTTCATACTTAGCCTTCCCGCTTAATTCCGCAATAATCCTATTTATTCTTCATCAGAAATTGAATAAACACGGCTAATATTTTCTAAACGCTCGTATTTTCTAGGTAAATAAATATTTGCATTTTTATATATTAAATTAAAAAATTTAATAATTTCAAGATTATTAGAAGTTTTTATTTCATATATAGACATATGTTTCTTTATATCTGATACTTCAATATTATTGTTTTTTAAAAAATTTTTTATGAATATTAGCATTTCTTGACAAGAAGCAATTTCTATTGCATATCTTTTATTGCCATTTTCTTTTCTAATTGTTTCAGAAACAGAACCATCCCCATCAAAGAATCCTCTAATATAATGTTTTATTAAATCATTATTTAATAATAAAAGTGGATGTTTTCCATATTCTTTTTTATTAGGAATAACATTATATGATATTAACTTCTCTTTGATATTTTTTGAATTAAAAGAAATTTCACATGATTCATAACCATTAGATGAAATAAATTCTCTTATTGGATATGTCATATTCAATGATTTTTTTAATCTATGTAAGTGGTCATAATCTCTGATAGATAATCCAATAGTAATTCTATTTTCATTATCTGATACAGATGCATCTGCTAAAAAAAATCCTAACCAATATGCTTTTTCTTCTGTATCTATATTATCAAAAAATGTATCATCTACATTATATTTTCTTGCTCCACGAGAACCTTTACGACTAATAACATATTGCTTCCCGTTTATTGTTGCTAACATTTTTTCATGCTTTTTTATACCATTCTTTTTTAAATATTCTGACAAGTCCCATCTTTTTAAGCCAAATTTTTCAGCACATTCTTTAATAGGAATGCCAATATTTTTAGAATAATATTTAGCACACTCAATAATTTTTTTTTGTTTTTCTTGCTTTTTTATTTCTGAATATTGAGTTATATTATTCTTTTTTAAATAATATGACCCAACAGTGTTAGATACGCCAATTATTTTTGAGCATTCAGCTACAGAAATATCTTTATGTTCAGAATAATACTTAATAAAATCTTTTTCTAATCCTTTATTTGCAAATTTGTTATTCATAAATGCCTCTTATTATTTAAAAATATATTTTAATATATTTTTATTATACTATAGCATTTATTTTATTACAAGCATTTTTTATTAACCTCCTGCGTGGAGTACCACCATTGCAACCTCTGCCTGAGAATAACCTTTCCATTCAGGGTCATCAGATGGTTTAGTTGGGATACCACGACCATTATCTTTAACAGATACGATGTAATCGTCATTATCCCATAGCATAGACACATCAATTTGTTTACAATATCCAGCAGCATATTCATCGACTGAATTATCTACAATTTCAAATACACATTGGTCTTTAGAAGATAAATACATACCTTTTCTAAGACGAACGTTGTCTGGATACCGCAATACAGAAATTTTAGTTTCTTCTGCCATTTTTGTCTTTCCTTTTTAAAGAATTAAAAAATATAAATAAATATATGGATTGTATCTCACTGGATAACATTAATCCATATCATATTAATCTTCAAGCATTTCTGCTTTTAGACTACCTGTTTGATGTCGCAAAAACGATGCGACTGTTGCCCGTAAGCATTCAGACATAGATAAATTATTATCTATCTCAGCATTAATATTATATGTTCGAGGCAAATTAGTCTGAGGATTAATTTCTGATGTATCAACAATAATCATTAAAATAACTTGTTTAAAATTAACAACATCTTTACGATACATAATCGTATATACATGTTCTAAAAATTCAAAATTAACTTTTTGTTTTTCTTTAAACACTAATTGTTTACCAAGATGTTCTGCTAAGTCATTGATTTGCTCATCTAGAATTGTCGGAGCTTCAATCATTTCATCATACATCTGTTGTTGTAAATGTTCTAATTCTTGATTATCTATTATTGTTACCTCCTTTAAAAAAAATAAATCATACTTTTTTCTATGTATTAAAAAATATATGATTTAATGTAAAAATGTGCCAATAGATATTTTTTAATATATATCTACTGACACATTTATTATACTATATTTTTGATATAAAGACCAGGGGATTTTCTATTATTATTTACCGAAAAGTTTCTTTTTGAGTGGAGAAGCACTAGGAGCTTTTGGAGCTGTCGGTGCATTTTCAGTTGTAGTAGTTGTAGATGCATTGCCACTATTATTTGCAACGATTACATCATTTACTAATACATATAGTTGACCACGAACTACTTCACCATCTTTTTCATAATCATCACCACGACGAAGTTCACCTTCGATAATCAATTGGTCACCATGATGTGCATAATCTACAAGATATTTAGCGGTATAACCAAATGCTGTGATTTGCATCAAATCATAATCATATTGACCATCTTTATTTTTATAACCACGACGAACATTTAAGAAACCACGATAATAAGACTTAGGGATATCTTGTTCATTTACATTACTAAGAATTTTGAATTTTTCAGATTTTGGAATAAAACCATTGAGATGTACAGAATTGCGTACTGCCATTTAAAAACCTCTTTCTTGCCATCTAGGGCACTTAAAATGATTAGTGAAAATTAAAGTATCTTTTCACCCTAAAAAATTATATGTACAAAAATAGAACATAATTTTTGTATACCTACATTATACTAAATTATGTTCTATCTTGTAAACAAAAATACATTAAGCTTCTTCAGTGAGCTCTTTTAAATATGTTACAAATGCAACGATATTAAATGGTTGAATGTCATCTACAGATTGATAGTTACCTTGGGAGAATAATTTAACAGCTTCATTAACTTCTTCTTCACCATATTCTTCCACTGCTTTTTGTAGATATTCGCATTCATTAGCAAAATGATTAATCCAATATTCATCTTCCCAAGTATCGTCAACAGTTACGTCACGTTCTTCTACTTTTACTACTTTAGGTTTAGTTTCAACTTTAATATTACTTTTCTTAGCTAATGCTTCATGACCAGTTGGTTTAACTTCTTGAACTGGAGTAGATTCAACAGTAGCTTTTACTTCTTCTGAAACTTCAGTTACAAGACCAGTAGTTGCAATAGCTAGTGCTAAAGATGCACAAATTTCAGCTTTTTTGGCTGGTTCAGTTACCATACCTAAATTTTTATTTGCTTCATTAATAAAGGCACGAAATGCCTCAGTCATAGTTGCCATTTTTATTTTTCCTCGCTTTTTTCTTCTAATACTTTTAATTGGTCAATATGCCAATCTGTTCTATCCTCATCTTCTGCTTCGACAGTATCGACATAAATAATTAAACCATCTTCCTTATTTAAAGATGGCAAATCAAACATAACGTCACCAAGTACTCTTTCCATGACGCCACGTAAAGAGCGAGCACCTGTGCCACGTTCAATCGCTTCATGTGCAATTTGTAGTAAAGCAGATTTAGAAAATTGTAAATCGAACCCATCTTCTTTAAATAACAATTGATATTGTTTTACTAATGCATTTTTTGGTTCTGTTAAAATTCTAACTAAATCTTCCTCACTCAAACTTTCAATTGGACATACAACTGGTACACGCCCTAAAAATTCTGGTAACATACCAAATTCTTTTAAATCTTCTACTGTGATATCATTAATAATTTCATTCTTTTCCTCTACAGTATCTTCTTTATTAGAATTTAATTTATTGCCAAAACCAATTTTATTCTTATCTTTGCCAAGGCGTTTTTTAATAATATCTTCGATACCCTCAAAAGCTCCTGACATAATAAATAAAATATTTTCTGTATTTACTTTAATTGTTTCTTGTGTAGGATTTAATCTCGCACCAGATTTAGGAACATCTACAACAGAACCTTCAATTAATTTTAATAATCCTTGTTGAACAGCTTCATGCGCTGGGTCAGCAGAGGTAGCAATTTTCTTTTGTTTACGAGAAATTTTATCGATTTCATCGATATACACAATACCAACTTCTGCTTTTTCAATATCACCATCTGCCGCAGACACTAAATCACGCAAAATTGTTTCTACGTCTCGCCCTGCATAACCAGTTTGAGAGAAAGATGTAATATCTGCAATCGTAAATGGAATATTTAAAATCTTAGAAATATGTTTCACAAGAGCTGTTTTTCCTGAACCTGAAGCTCCGCATAGAATCTGGTTACTTTTACCTAATTCCTGCATATCTTGATTATCTGGATTATTAATTTTCATTTTAATCATTTTATAATGATTATATACAGAAGTAGCTAACATTTTTTTAGCCATATCTTGTCCGATAATATATTGGTCAAGATGTTTCTTAATTTCTTGTGGCGTAATATTTAATGTATCTAAAAATAATTGTTCTTCTAATTCTTCTTGTTGATACATTTGCCCTTCAAGAGTTTGGACTGGAATATTAGGAGTTACCGCATCATACATTTTATGGATGCAATCAGAACAAATAACTACATCTTTCGTGCGAAGCATCACAAGATTCGGGTTTTCTTCAGAATGTTTACCACAAATACTACATGTTAATTCTGCAATATCTTCAGCCATATTATTCTCTCACCTCCATAATTTCGTCAATTAAACCATATTCAAGAGCTTCTTGAGCTGTGAGCCATTTGTCTCGCTCCATATCAGCTTTAACTTGTTCAATATCTTTACCAGTATTCTTAGCAATGATTTCACTTAATTTATTTTTTAAGTTAAGGACATGTTTTAAAGAAATCTCCATGTCTGTTGCTTTACCTTGAGTACCAGCTGATACTTGATGTATCATGATTTGAGAATTAGGTAATGCATATCGTTTACCTTTAGTCCCACTAGATAATAAGAAAGCACCCATAGAACATGCTTCTCCAATACATACTGTATTTACGTCACATTTAATATAATTCATAACATCGTAAATACCAAGACCAGTATGTACTTCACCACCAGGACTATCAATATACAGATAAATATCTGCATCTGGGTCTTCTGCTTCAAGATATAATAATTTTGCTTTAATGTCATTAGCCGATAACGGATTAACTTCTGTTGTTAACAAAATAATTCTATCTTCTAATAGCTTATCATAGACCGTCACTCTTTCCATATTTTGTCTACACCTTTCTTTTTCTAACTATATTTATATATATTTTAAAATAGAATGACTAACAATATTATACAAGGAATACAAAAAAAGAATGTGATTCGAAAACCACATTCTTATTTCATATATCATAGAGGAGAAAAAGGAGGTCATAAGATTATTCACCTCATGACCTCCATGATATATTGCTAATATATCTGCTCGCTCTAAAAATCTAATCTATATATTAAAGAAAAAACTCTGATACGAGATTTTATAATGATTGATGATTTATGGATTGTTCGATTAATTATAATGATTAACTTATTAATTAATGATTAGTAGATTAATAGTAAAGATTAATGATTAATGATTACTTGCACTTTCGAAGTCAATGCACGAACTCTTTAATCCACATTACTCAGCACGCCAATTGTATCTGTCTATCTTAGTTGTGCTGTAGTATCGGATTTACCATTGTCATCTTTTTATACGTGTAATGCCTATTGGAGTTTTGGATTTACTAGAATTACTCATGGCACATTACTTTTCCAAAAACCTAGAATATATATCTAAGATTTTTTCGATATATTAGCAATAGTATATTAAATTAGTCTTCTACGTCAATTAATACTGTTTCAGTCTCATGGCCTAAAATAGCATCAATTTCAGTAATATATTCTTCCAGATAGTCTCTAAAAGTTTCGAGTTTAGCAGCTAATTTAGCTGGGTCTAAGAATTCTGGCTTCATACCAGCAAGCATTTCTTGTTCACGTTTAATACGTTCATTAGTAGAAACTGCTACTGTAGTATTACCATATTCTCTAGCCATACGTTCATGTACTGTTGTTTGAGCTTTTTGATTTAGTTTATCTAAACGAATAGAAGATTCATTTCTAGCATTAATTAAACTTTCAACAAAATCAAGAAGTTGCAAATAATAATTTTTACGAGAAATAGCAGATGCAAAAGAAATAAATTCTTTCTTATCTGTAGTAGAGTCAAAGCCATTAAATGCTGGTACTTCTAATTTATTATTTGCATTTGCTTGCATAATAGCTACATTTAGACGGTCACGATATTTTAATTTATCGTTAAAGGATTGTACACGTTCAGCGACATGTTTACTCCATTCATCTTTATGCATACCATTAATAAAGAAATCTTGTGGCGTTACGATAGCAAACACAGGTTCTCTTTCGAACGCAGCAATTTGTTTATCCAACATTTTCTTTTTGCCTAGTGCGGCACGAATTGTCATTTTCATATAATTAAATCTCCTTTAAGTAAATAATAGATTACGGTAAAATCATTATATTAAAATTATTTAGTATTGTCAACAGGCGAAGCAAACATATTATACATTTGTCTAAATTGTTTAATATCTACTCGCAGATAATATTCTTTATCATCTATAACAATAATAATATCTGTACCTCTTAAACTATCAAGAATATAGGTAGCATCACTAATTTCTTGCAATAATCTAAGAAATACTTGCAGATATGCACTATCATCTTGGAATGGATATACCCTTACTAAATGCTTACCAACAAAATATAGTTCTTGAGCATTATCTTTTAAATAATGATTAAAATATTTTCTTATGAAACTTGCATCATATTCATTTTTTCTATTAAAGATACCTAACGATTGAGCAATTTCTTTAGCCGTTAAATAATGAATATCAGAGTGTACTTTTTTAAAAAAATTCATAATTAACCTATAAATTTAAAACACAAATAACTTAAAAATATAAAAATACAAACAATAATAGAGCCATATTCAATAACTTCTTTATCTGTAAATTTACCATATTTTTTATATTTAATATTTGCATTCATTTCTTCTTTAAAGTCTTTATCTTTTAAAAATCTAAAGACTGTAAGTGTACTACAAAAAGCTAAAAAAATAAATACAAAACTTAATGTATATAATACATAATGCATATGATATTCCCTTTCTAAAATTTAATTACGATACGGTCTGTATCTGCCATATTAGAAGGACTTTCTTTTATATATTCAACATTAGATGTCTGTGTATTAACAGATTGTTTACTTTTATCGTATACTACTTTATCGCCAACAAGAATTTGGTAAATCGCATATACAATATATAATGGTCCTAAAGGAGCACGGAAATAACTTTCGCGTACATCATGACCACGAACTAAAGATAATGTAAAAGCAAAACAACTCATTAAAATATAAATTACAAAATACATAGTCAATTCCTCCTCTTTTTATACTATTATCTTAATCTATATCTATATTTAAATTTAATAGGTACGCATCCATATTTCATGAATGGACGAATATGCTTTTGCAAACGCAATGCTTTTTTACGATTACGCAAACGACCAAATTGATAATTTTCAATTTCTACATATTTATAGGCACTAAAATATGGATTTGGCCAATCCCAACTTTTCCATAAGAAATATTCTCGGTCATATTTATTTTTCAATGTCTTAAATACTTCTAAGAAATTATTGTAATCAACTCTATCTCTTAAAATGTCACATTGAACTGGTTCGCCATCAGGATATGTATAAGCACCATCAATATCTTCTAAACTATCAGCATTAGTTCCATATTCACTACCAGCAACAATAATATATTCATCATTCGTTTGTTTATCAATAATAATATGTTTACACAAACGTCCATCATAATTTTTAATACCAGGTGTTTCTGTTGTCATAGTAACACTAACATATTCATTTTCATAGTTAATGGTACATTCTTTTTTGCTCCAATATTTTTTCCACACAATATGCGTATCTTGATTAGTCACATATCCAAAGTAACCTGCTTTAATTACTTTGCCATCATGGTCAATCATAGTTAAAAAAGAGCAATCATTTTTTAATACAGAATATACAAAATTAGTACCAAAAACAGCTCCATGACCATCAATAAACCGCGAAAAATTATCATACTTTTGTTTGACATATCCTTTTTCTTCTAAAGAATCAAGATATTGTTTTGCTTTGTCAAATTCAGCTGTTGGTAATAATAATTCATTATTTTTCCAAACATAACAACCGTAATCAATAAAAGCCATTTTTAATACTCCTTTTTTATAATAACTATCCTCTTTTTTCTGATTCTAATATAGCTTGGTATTCAGAGTCTTGATAATCTCCAGTAGCAACACCTAACATAGTGTCTACTTTTTTTGATATATGTTTTAAGATATCCATATGTACTGGAGCGATATAATTTTGATTATGTTGTTGATAAAGGTATTCTTCTAAATTATAGCAAATCTCTTCAACAATTTTAAAACGAATATCTTCATTCATCTTTAGCATCCTCTTCTTTTTTGTCTAATTCTTCACCGAATACTTCTTTAAAAATAGCAGTTAATTCTTCCGCTGTCATTTCATTTAATTTCTTTAAAAAGTCTTCTTTATATTTTTCGATATTCATATTAATAACCACCAAACGATGGATGAATACTATACCATAAAAAATCATCTATACTTTTATATTTAGTATGAATATAACTTTTTACAATATTATCTCGTAACACTTCAAAATCTAAATCCACTAAAGTATCTTTATTAGTTAAATGACCTTTTACATCAATATTATATTCAGAAGCAATTAATTGTAATTCTTGTAGTTCAACATTGCCACTAACAATAATTCTACAAACGACAACATAATCTTCATCATTTACTTGTTGTAAAGATGGAAAAGCATTGTTAATTAAAAAAGATTTTTTAAAACAATTCAATTTTAAACCTGGTTCTATATTTTGAATAATATTATTTTCACTAACAAAAATAACTTTTTTATATTCTGGAATTTCACTTCCTAAACATTCTTTAAAAGATTCTTTTAAAAAATTTTTTCTTAGAAAATTAATTATATTTTTTTTCGTTCCTCTAAATTTAATATATCCTTCAAACAATAACATATATAGTCTCTCCTCGATTTATTTTATATAAAAAATAAAAATTATACTCAAAAAAATAAAAAATGCCCCCAGTTTATAATATTTATCGTCGTAAAAAGGGGGCGACAAAAACGACTACTCCATTATTTTTAACATCGGAATAGATATCGATGCTTGGCGATTTACACCCAAGTCAAGCATACCACTGCTTATAATTCTATGCCGAAAAGGCTTTTGGTTATTGGGATATAGAATGTATCCCACTTTGTTTATTCACCTAATTCATCACGACACTCATCATAACCATCGTCGTAACCTGATTCATAACCAACTTCATAGCTATGTTGACATTTAGCTTCTACATCGCCAATAATTGCGTTATAGTTTTCTTCAAGCCAGTCGGCTAATTCAACTTGATTTTCATTTCGTAAATCAAAGATAACATCTTCAATTGTTGTATTTTTAGTTAATTGTCTCATTTTTATTTTCCTTTTTTGTCGTAAAATAAAAAATAATATAGCATTAACTATGTAAAATAAAAGGTATAATGTATGTAGCTTCTTAATTTTACAGATTATTACAATGTATTTCTTAAAAAATAAAAAACAAATAGTTAACGCTATATTATTAATTAAAAATATTTTAATTGCTGTATCCTTCGCATGTTTAGGGAGTTTAGCTTTTGGGATTTTTTAGTAAAAAAATACAACAATTAAAATATAATGGTGTCCGTGGTAGGACTCGAACCTACAAGACATAAGTCAACTGATTCTAAGTCAGCCATGTTTGCCAATTTCACCACACGGACAAGTAATGCTGGCCTTCCACCAGCTGGGCATCTAAGATATTTTATGCTCTTCAAATTTTCGTATTGTACTCGTATATACTCGTTAAGCTTGGTTTTCGCCGATGTATATATCCGAATATTGTATTGTTTCTACTAAAATATCTCTAAAATATAGTCATTTACAATATTGATACAGGATTTTAATGTCGATTTGTAACCTCTCTCGACAATATGATAGCTAACGCTCTTGTTACGACTTTAACGTAAATCTCCTTCAAAGTCGAAGGTGCTCTAATTGAACTACAAGAACAAGTATGTGAATAGATAGGAAACACAAAAATAAATAATATGAAAAACTTTTTTATTACTAGAAAAAGATTTTATGTTGTTTGTGATTGTGTTTGAATACTTTTGTTAGGTTTTGTATTTACATATGAGGTGAGAAAGTAAATACATTTTATGTTTAAAATTTATACAGGGAGTTAAAATTTTAATTTATTATTTTATTATTTCTGAACTAAGTGTGTATTTATATTTATTTATTTGAAAGGAGTTTTTACCATGCTCCTATCTATTCACAGAAAAGAAAGGCATGTCCATTATGTGTACAGGGGGGAGAGAAACACACAATGGCCACACCAATATAATACAAGGTTTCTAATAATTTTGTCAACTATTAAAAATTATGTATTAAAAAAAAGACCTTTTCAACTCAAACTAGAGAAAAGGTCTTTTCTTATTACATAATTAGATATTGGAACCCCATTGAGCCGCATGCCATCTAGCAGTACCACGTAACCAATTACCACCAGAACGTGGTGCATCACCTTCATGAACAACATCAAAATCCCAACGTTCTACGGTAGAATCTGGACCGTAAGGTTCATGAGCATACCAGCCGTCTTTGTTGTCGGCTGCTTCTGCATGGGTCATCACATGCTGAATATCATCTGGCAAACCTAAATCTACACAAAGCATAGCAATTACACGAGTCACTTGTGTTAATTGTGCTTCTGTAGGAGGTTCAGGGCCTAAATTATTTTGTCCTGTTGCATTATACGCACAGCATACACCAATACCAACAGCACCTGTATTTCTATGATATGTATGATTTTTAATTTCAGTTAAATCATCTGTATCTGTATACATGGAACCATCTTTAGTGATGTTAATATGATAGTCATCGAATACTTGGTCATAATGACCAGCTGTCCAATGAACATAAATTTTATTAATTTTGCCCTGTGCATTTAATGCCATTTGTTGCAAGTCATCGTCAGAAATCTTGTACATTATTTCACGTCCTTATTAGAAATTTTAATATCTTCTTGAGTGCCTTCTGTAATAGGCATTTCTTGATATGAACCTTTAGCCGTATTAAATTTACTATTAATAAGTTTATTGATTGGTTGAATAAAAGTACCACCTACTGTAGAAGTAGCAAATGTACTATACCAACCTGGGTCATATGCGAAGTAAAAATTTACAGCCATGATAATAATTGTAACAAGGATAAATGATACGAAACTAGCAAACGCTAAAAATCTTGTTAGAGAAAATTCGCCATTTTCTTTTAACATTTGAGAAAACATAAGTAGCATCTCTCCTTTTGTACAAAAAAAATAACTAACTGGCTCATTTATATTTATTACCTAGTTAGTTATTTAAAAGGAGATATTTACTTTTTTTCTTTTAATTCTGTAATTAATTTTTCTATTTTATCTAAAATAGCAGTTAATGCAGCTTTTTGTTGTTCTAAAATATCAATTTTGCTTTCAATAGTAGATAACCGATGCATGACATTTTCTTCATGTACTTGATGCATATCTACAAAAGCATCAAATTGTTTACAATGTTTTTCTTTATAGAATATATTTTTGAGTTTATTAGTAATACACTGGAACATATAACATCCCTCTATTTATTTTATATTAAGTATTGGAGCTGGCGATAGGAATCGAACCTACAACCTGCTGATTACAAGTCAGCTACTCTGCCTATTGAGCTACGCCAGCATGTGGTTGCGGAGATGGGACTTGAACCCATGACCTTCGGGTTATGAGCCCGACAAGCTACCAACTGCTCTACTCCGCGATGAATGGTGGTAAAGGAAGGATTCGAACCTTCGAAGCTATAAGCGACAGATTTACAGTCTGCTCCCTTTGTCCAACTTGGGTACTTTACCATGGCGGAAGCTCAGAGATTCGAACTCTGGCACGGCTATTAACCGCCTTCTAGTTTTCAAGACTAGTCTCTTAAACCACTTGAGTAAGCTTCCATAGTGAGGCAAAAACCCCTTATGAAAAACATAAGGGGAAAAACATCCTCAGACCAATTCACTATATGTTTTATTAAATATGTTTTAATTGTATTGCATTTTTTTTAAATGCTCATTAACCATATTACCTGAATTCGTTTTTATTTAATATTAAAAAATAAAATAAATGAATTAATTAATAATTCCAGTGTCACAATGGGAGAAGTAGAGTAAAAACAAAAGATGATTTCAAGACTACGCTACGACGTATACTTCGCCATATTGACGACCGAATTGAATTGCTCTATCATAATCATTCATAAAAATATCAATCACTCCATGAATGCCAGGTGCCATTCGGTCAGCCACTACGTAATTATATCCATTAATATTCAATATGGTACCTAAAGCATAATCATTAGATGCTACGGCACCTTCGTAAGGCCATTCGCCATTAGCCATTGGGCTACCTGTGTGCGTATACGCAGTTAATTCGGTAGCACCAGCTTGACCAGATACAGTAAATAAACCAAACACAAAAATAAACATTAACATCACTTTTTTAAGACTCATATTAATCTCCTAACTTTCAGTTTCAGTCTCCTATTATTTAGATTTTATCTAAATAAATCGTGGGCCGACATGAAAATTAGTGAACTTCAATTTATCTCCAAAAATAAAAGAACACTAAAGAAATAATAATTTATTACAATCGATAGTTTCAACCGATACATCTTTTATAGTGTTTTTACTTTCCTTTTTTATATAGGCCAATTATTATTTTTAAACAAAAAATATAATTGATACTACAAAATATATTGCTATATTTTCATTGTGTATTAATTCTTATTATTTTATTTTAATATTGGCATTTTTTATATTACCTAATATTTTCTAAAAACTCTTGTTCTGGTAAAGCAAAGAATAATCCACGGCCATCTTTAACAATATAATCCGTAATATCTACCTCATATTGAAAGCTTTCACCAGCTACAAACAATCTGCCATCATCATCAAAAACATAAGCAGTTTTAGGCAACCATTTCTCAGAAATAGGTTGCCCGATGTATTGAACTGCCTCAACAATTTTACCATCTTTATGAGTATATGTTTGAATATCAGTAGGTTTCATTATTTTTCTACCAATTCAAAATCATAATATACTTCTGTATCTTCATTGGGAGCTGTTACGGAAGTTGTACCAAACGGATATACTTCAATACCGTGTACATTATCAATTTTTCGACAGAAATAACGGAAATGTTGTACGCCGTTAGCAGACCGAACTTTAACGAGTGTATCTTTTTTAACTTTAGACCAATCAATAATGCCTAGAATATTTTCAATAGAAAGAATTTCTTCTACTTTAGCAAATTTAAATTCGCCAAAATCAGAAACAACTTCTACTTTTTCAATAATATTTTCTAAGCTATCTATAATATCTTGTAATTCAACTAAATTCTTTTGTGCAGGATTTTGTTGCAAAAACATAATATCTTTTCCATTGGCACGTACTAAAAAACGCAATCCATTTTTATGTGCTTTTTCTAATACAGCTTTTTCGAAATTTGTTAAATTCATTTTGTCTACCTCTTCTATTTATTTAATAAGTTTTTAACTTTAATTTGGTTTAACAAATCAAATGTATGAAACACAACAAAAATAATATATATATTTTCAAACATTGAAATATTTAAAAAATACAAAACTGTATCAATAAAAATACCACCCAATACAATGAAAGAAAATACTAAATGGCTAAATAAGAAAGCTTTAATTTCTGCTGGCTCAATATTGTGTAAAGAAAACTTCCAAATATTTTTGTCTAAATTATTTAATATTTCAGTTTTTGTTGTAAATAACATGTAAATAATAAATAATTCATAAACAAAAGCTAATCCAAGTAAATATAATGCATATTCTGTACCTGCAATTTTTAAATAATTAAAAATCGTTCCTAGAGCTATAGCAACAAAAATACAAAGTATATTTATTTTAGAAAAAAATTTTCTATCTAAAGTATTTTTAATTTCCATATGTTATTATCTTTCTAATTAAAATGGAATTTGCCCAGATTGTTGAAAATCTTTATACATTTGGTCGATATAGTATTCATATAACATATCTGATTCTTTTTCATTAATTTCTCTGAGCAAAAATTCCATAGAATTATTATGAGAGTCAACGAAGTCTTGAACAATATCTTGTGTCCAATCTTCGCTATCTCCCATCAATTTAATATAATCCATGTATTTAATATGACGTATTACTTACCAGTAGAGCCGATGCCTCCAGTTCTAACTTCTTTTTCTTGCTCTGCGTCATCTTCCGTTACAATGTAGGCTTCAAAAATACCTTGAGCAATACGTTCTCCTTTCTTAATACTAATTTCTTTATCTGTAGTATTATATAAACCTACAAGAATATGCCCTTCGTTGTCTTCATTGTTGTAAAAATCGCTATCGATGATACCTGTGGAGTTAGTCAACATCAAGCCTTGCTTGAATGCCAATGAAGAGCGAATATAAATTTTTAATACTAAACATTCGTCCATATATGCTTTAATACCAGTAGGTATAGCAGTAGAAGAATGAGGTTTAATAATAACATCTTCCGCAGCTTCAATGTCATAGCCAGCGGACCCAGATGTTTTACGTGTCGGCAATTTAATATGTTTGTCTTTATAAGAAGATACTACTTCAAATCGACATTTAGGCAACATTAAATTGTCTAAGTCAATAATAATATGTTCTTCTTGTTGTTGTTGAGTTTGTTCATTCATGTTTAATTTCCTCTTTCTAAAACCATGTAAAATATTGTTTAATTAAATCATGAGTAATTATAGCATTTAATTCTACTTTTGACCAGGGACTGTTAGTTTTTGTTGTACTTTTAATCATTTGGCAAAAATCCATATCCTTAATATTTAATAATACATAAGCAATTAATTTCTTTTCCTCTACATTTAGTTGTAAAGTATTTAATAATAACTCATCAGGGATATAAATATTTTCTGCACCATAATGAGCATATTCATAATACACTTCTGGTACACAAGGACCATATTTCCAAGCGATAATATCATTTTTAAAAAATGGTTTATTAAATCTTACTAACATAATGCCTTGAATATAATACAAAATTTTACATAGTTTAGATACGTCCATAGGTATATGATTTTGATTATAAACTAACAAAATATATTTAGCTATATCTTTAGCGTTGTACATGTTTATTATACCATTCTTGAGTTACATATAACTCAATAGTAATATTTTTAAATTCACTTAAATATTGTTGAATTAATTCATGAACAAAATCATATTTTAATCCGCCAAGTCCACAACCTAATGGTGGAATTGCAAAGCTTAAATGAGAGTTTTTGTTTCCGCTAAATTCAATATAAAATGCTAAATTTTCTAATCCAGATTCAATATATCGATATTTAGATGGATTTCTCCAATGTTCTTTTGTCGGGAAATTAATAATTATTTTACCATCTTTAGCATTAAAGCTAGTTAAATGACCAATACTTAAACTACCATATTGACAATCTTTTTTATATGAATCAACAGATTCAGGGTATGCTTTAGCAATTTGTAATGCTAAACCTTTACCAATTGTGCCGACACAATTTACAGGATTCAAAATATATTTGCATTCTGTATCTAAAATATTTCCAACTACATATTTAAACATTATTTTCTCCCTTTTTTATTTTCTGGTTCTTTTGTTTCTTTCGTAATTGTAGTATACATAAAATTATTAGGCTCTAATGATTGACTGGAAGCCAATAATTTAAATTTTTCTACTACAATTTCTTTAATTTCTTCTTCAGTATACCCGCCATCATATTCAATTCGCATACGGCGTGTTTTAAATACTTGATGAACGATAAAACAAATTGTAGACATGAGAGCAATCGTAATGATTGTAATCATAATTAAAATATCTTGTGTCATTATTTTTCGATACCTCTCATTTTATTAATAAATTTGGCACCATAAATGCCGATTACTACAGTAACAATTCCAAAAAAAATTAGACTAATCATAATTTATTTACCTCTTCTGCTACAACATTTTCAACTGTAATTTGGTCGTTATTAATTTTAATAATGGCATGTTTTAAATCTAATTGATGTGTTATGATATCACGACATTGCATAATTGTTGCATCATCAATATCTTGTAAATTTTCAGCTAACATCATAATAAATTCTTTTTGAATTTGAGTTGCATTAGAAAAATTTACTTCTTTAGAAGAAGCTTTTTCTTTTACTGCATCATATTTTTCTTTCGTAAAATCCATTGCAGTATTCATTAAATCTGCAATTGTGTTAATACCTTTAGTTGTTACATCAATAATTTTTTCTCTATCCATTTTTTGTCTCCTTAATTTCTAATTAATTATTTAAATTTTCTAAAAGCTCGAATAATAAAACCTGTAATGTAATAAGTCACTAAACTCTTAATCACTCGCTCAACGATACTCATTATAATATCCTTTCTCTTTTTCACACTGATTAATAGAATCAATAAAGAATAACACATCTTCTTCTTTCATGTCTTTAATCTTACGAATTGTTAATAACAACAATTCTTTTTTGGGTTCAGATAAATCACTAAAGCTAAATGTAATATCTAAATTTTTATGTTTCTTTTTTGATTTAGTTTTAGTTTCATGAATGACACGGCCAATAGAATCAACAATATCATTGAAAATATTTCTACTAATTTTTCCTGTATATTCCATTTTTAATATCTCCTTATATAAAATATAAATAATATAAATAAAAAAAGACGTAAGCTTGGCACCTTAATTATACAAGGTTCATAAGCCTACGTCATTTCTTTTTTTTATTTGCTAATCAAATAATTCATTAATTTCTCGAAGTTGTCCATTAAACCATACAATTTCGCAACGAATATTTTCACTGCTAGTCAATACAGCTGTATATAAACCTTCTTCTTTTGGATTTACATATTCAGAAAAAGAATATGTTTTATTATTAAAAATTAATTCCATTATTTTACGATTTCCACACTAACACACATTTTATTTTTAAATGTAAGTTCAAGTGTATTTGCTAATACATCAGTTGCACGAACAACATGCATGGCATCATCTTTTGGTGTCAAATCACTAGAGAACACATATTTATGACCTTTGCACATAACACTAAAAACTTTACCTGCTACTTTTTGTTCGCCTGCTGCTACTGGATGGCTACCTTCTGGTTGACCTGTAACTTCAGTACCTGTTGTTACTGCTGGAGATTCTGGCATATTATTTTCCTTCTTTCTTCTTATTACTAGATACATCTTGCTTTTTAGATGAACTATCCATATTGCCAATTGGTACAGTTATACCCGCATATGCTTTATGATTAATATATAGTGCATCTGCTGTAAGATGTTTAGAAACATTGTAGTGTAATCCTACACCTTGATTATTACCTCCGCCATAATAATAACTAACGGAGAATTTTGCTGGTTTTGGAGCGGCAATAGAAATAACAGATTCTTCTTTTTGAGTAACAACTAATTTGCCATTTTCAAATTTTTGAGTTTCTGTTACATTATTTTCTATTTCATGCTGTTGTCCATTTACTTTTACAAAGACTTTTTTATTAGAATTATCTAATTCAAAATCTGCATCAAATGGATTTTCTTTAGGTACATATTGAATTGTAGTTCTTTCGATTGTATTCGTTTGTACTTTAGTTGCTTCCTGATAATGTTTATTTGTATTAATAGTACCATCTGCATTAATTACTTTAGATGGTTTATTTTCTATTTCATGGCTTGCAAAAAACTTATCATAAATAAACAAACAAGACAAAATAATAAGAACAATAAGTCCGATTTTGCGAATACAAGATAGTAAGAAGTCTCTGTGCGTTTTGACATATTCTTTTACCATTAGTAAAAAACTCATTGGAGTTTCTTCCTTTCTTTAAAGAGAAAAATAAAAACTTCAATGAGTATATTACTATAACTTTAACATATTAATTTCTTCTTGTAACAAATCACGAGCAGAAATTACATCTGACATTAAAATGATATCTGTTTTTTCATCTTTAGATAAAAGAGAAATCACATTTTGTAATGTGCTATCTAAATGATGTTGACTGCGAATATATTCGTAACCAGAAATAAATGTATCCGTAGGTTCAAAATTTAATTTCTTGTTACCCTTTTTAATTTCATCATTAATGTAATTTAATGCTTTTTCTAAATCAAGTAGTTTATCTGGTGTTTTTAACCCAGCACGAGAAATATATTTAATCACATTTCCCATATCGAAATTATAACCTTGTGCATTAATAAATGGACGCACTTCAATACCACCAGATGTATAATGCTTTGGTTGATTAATAATATCTTCCATTTAATTCTCCTGTTATTAAAAAAATAAAGATTAAAAGAAATGATATTGCCATTATACTACTTATTTAACAAATACTCAACCTGCAAACTGTATTTTCTTTCTGATTCTTCAAAAAATAATCTAAATTCATATACAAAGCCAATATGATATTCGTCATTAATAAATTTGAATTTTGAAGTACCTAATAAAAAGAAAAGGGTAAAAATAATGATTGTTATTATTCCAATATACCAAAATATAGTATGTTCCATATTATATATAATTCCTTTTTTTTTAAATAAAAAAAATAACCACCCTGTCGCTGCTCAGGATGGTTATTTTGTGGGGGTTTGTGTACAATGAAACTACATTTTCTAAAATAGCTCGTAACTATTATAGACAAATATTAATTTCAATGCAAGTAGTTTTTTGTATTCTATTTTTACAAAGGAGGAGGAGGAAATCATGAAAAACTTATTTTTCAAAACTACCATTGTTAATATTACCTCACATACTTTTTTATTTAATTCTTATTTTTTATCTAATACATCATCTTCATTAACGGTGATGATTTCAAAATCACTAATGTCTTCACCAACCATTTTAGATAATTCTTTCATAAACGTTTCTTTATCCATTTTTTTATTTGCTTCATAAATAGGGTAGTGGCGTTCTCTACTAATAACATAACGTTTATAATCATCTTCGATATCTTGAATATACGTAATATCGTCATTAATTTTTAGAATAGCAAAATTTTCTGTTTCTAGCTTATCTTTTTTTAAGAATACTCTGTCAGCGAATTTCCCAATTTCTTCAGCAATTTCTTTAATTGTATCGACTAATACATATTCTTTTGTAAATGTATCATATACTGCATATTTAGAAGAAAATTGTAAAGAGTTTTTGCCTACATGTTTATATGCAAAATTCATTAATGGATTAATGATGAAACATGTGTACAAATCTTCAGACATTTTACCAATTATATCTCGCATCAAGAAATAACAATCGTATAATTCTTCACCGACAACTTTAATAGCCGTATATTCTTCATTTTCTTCTACGGAAATTAATTCAAAATCTGATTGGTAAAAATCTCTTTTTGTTAATTCTCCGAATAGCATAGCAACTGTATCTTTATCTACAGTACCAAATTCTTTATAATAACCATTTTTTAATTCGATAGTAAATTCACATTGATTATCGAATACTTCATTTTCTTCTGTCCATTGAAATCTTAACATTTATTCAAATACCTCTTTATATTCTGACTCTTCTAATGCTTTTTCTTTTTCATATTCATATGTATATTCATCTTCTCTTGGAATTCCTTCGTTAGCAAATTGAGTCATAATAATCGCTAAATATTTTCCAAGCATTTCTGGTGTAGCTAAAGATGATACATCTTTTAATTTATTTATTTTTTTAATTTGAGTATTAGCTTTTCTATTATTTAAAGAGAGTTGCTTCTCTTGCTTTTTTACTCGTATTTCATTATCTGATTCAAATGAATCTAATTTAATATTAATAATAATTGATTCGTCTTTTAAAATATATCGTTCATCTATTAAACGACCATATACTTGCTCACCAGATACTGTTTGAGCATAGCCGTACACTTTGACCATATTTTTATCCTCTTGTTTACTACTGAACCTCATATAATTAAAATTATATGATTCTAAAAGCAATATAAAATTACTTTATTAAGAAGTTTGATTTTTCTAAGAAATCCTTATTCTTTTAGGCGTGTCCAGTTCGCCCCTATAGCATAAGACTGTTAAGTCTACAGCTTTACTTTTACGAAGAATATTTAATGCTCCATTACAATCTGCATTAAAAAGATAATTATTTTTAGTCTGATACAAACCTCTTTTAATACGGTTACCACTAAATTTATATGTTTGTGGATTATCTGCATTATAAATAGGTAAATCGTCATTATCAAAAAAACTAGCTTTAGAAGTATAAGACTCTTCTTGTAAGATATAATTAATATTATATTGCTTACATAGATATTCTAATTTTTCTCTTATTTTACCGAATGGTAATTGAGTAAAAATTTGATTATTTCTTCTACCTAAGTTAATTTTATTTTGAAATGATTGATTATAACCAATTACTAAAGTGCCAATATTATTAAATAAACAATAATTAATAATATATCGACAAATCTTATTAATATAATCATTAATTCTATTTTTTCTTTTATTAGAAATTAAATATTGTTGCTTTGTTTGTCGCTTAATATTTTGCTTATCTTTAATGGATTGTAATTTTGTATTTTGTTTATTAAAGAATTGATTAATAGATTTTAATTTTCTTCCATCAATAATAAAAGATTTTCCTGCGTTTGTAACACAAGTACACAAATTATTAACACCTAAATCAATAGCTAGTGCATTGTTAGTATTTAATTTTATATTTTTTTCTTCAATTTCATATGTGTATTGAATTTCGAAGAACCTAGCATTAAATTTAGGGATAATTTGAATTTGCTTTATCTTTTTATTTTCTAATACTGGAGGAATTTTAATTTGAATTCTATTAACTTCACGCTTCTTTTTAAAAGCATTAGAAAATGGAATCATTAAAATATTATTATTTTTAATTCTAATTTGACTAATAACTATATTTGCATAGCCATTTTTAGGTAAATAATTAGGTATTTTAATATGTTTAAAATCATATTTACCTTGTTTTGCTAACTTAATTAATGTAAAAAATGATTTAAACATTGTATCAACATCTTTAAGAGTTTGTTGAGCTATGTTAGAATTTAATAATTTATAATTTTCAAGATGCTTCATTTCATAATAATTCGCTTCATATCGTAAATATTGTTTTTCTTGAAAATAATATTGTCGAACATTATAAATTGCTTGATTCGTTAAATTCTTAGCTGTTCTGCATAATTCTCTTAAAATATTATATTCTTCTTTAGTTAAATGTTTTATCTGTTGCTTTACTACTAAATACATATTATATTTCACCTCACTTTTTATATTTAGTGTTACGAGATGATTATAATATATTTTTACTAGAAATGCAACTTTTTAGTAAAAATTTTTAAAGAATGTTATAGAGCTATATTTTTATAGTATTCTTTAAAAATTTTTACTAAAACTTTTTTATTAATTATTTATCGTTTTTAATACTTAGAACTTAATATTATATTATCTTAATTGT